>DATKNN010000024.1:0-22936 GCA_035541355.1 Puia sp.
ACATTTATTTCCAGTAATTCAAAATTTAATCCGGTTTATGCTAATTGAAACTTATAGTCTGGGCTTCAGCCCAAGGTATCATTGTAAGCAACATACCTAAAGACTAAGGGGTAAAATTACAGACGCCGCCAAGCCCCCGTAGATTATTACTCTAATTTTCTTTCTTTATAATTTTATTGCCGAACGGCTTACGGTAACGCTTAACATACTCGGAGGGTGTTAAGCCAAACAGTTTTGAAAATTGTTCGCGAAAATATTTGATGTCGTTGAAACCTGTAATATAAGTTACCTCAACAATTGTTTTACTGGTGTTTATCAATAGCTCGGCCGCTTTTCGCAAACGCAGGTACCTTATGAACACATTTACGGTTAAACCGGAAACCGCCTTAATTTTTTTATACAAGGCAGGATGGCTCATCCCGATCTCCTTACAAAAAGTCTGAACTGTGAACTCAGCGTCATCCATATGCATTTCAACAATCTTCATACATCTTTCCAGGAATTCCTTATTATCTGCATCAATGCCGGATGTCGGCTGAAGGGTGACAGTATTGAAAAAATATTGTTGCAACCGGTTTCTCGACCTTAGTATATTCTGAACGCGCGCAACAATCAACTCCCTGCTAAATGGCTTATTCAGGTAATCCTCTGCACCGCACTCAATTCCTTTAATTTTTGATTGTTCGGAAGAACTGCCTGTTAAAAGTATGATGGGAATGTGTGCTGTTCCAGTGTTGGCCTTTAATTTCCGGCACAATTCAATTCCATCCATTTTTTTCATCACCAGGTCACTGATCACGATATCAGGCATTTCCTTGCTGATGACGTCGAAGGCCGGTATGCCATCATCTGCTTCATAAATATTAAATTGTTCACTGAAAATGTCTTTTATATAATTTCTCAGATCAGCATTATCGTCTACAACCAGCATTGTTGGCAACCCCGAAATGATTTTATCTATCACTTTGGATTTATTATTTGCCGCATGATCCGTATCGGCGGAATCATTCACCTGGATATCCTCTACCAATTCGTGAATTATACTTGAGCGCTTATCGGCTGTTTCATCGGTTGCAGGTTTATTTAGCCGGGTTTTATTTGCCGGAAGTGTTAATGTAAATGTTGTCCCCTCTCCTGCTTTGCTTGTATATGACAGTTTCCCCGCATGAACCATCGCCAGTTTCTGCGAAACATGGAGCCCAATTCCAAATCCGGCCTGAGAAGCTTTTTCCGTATTATTTGCCTGGTAAAACGCATCGAACAACCGATTATTAATATTGCCTGCAATACCGCAACCTGAATCACTAACGGTTATGAATAATTGCTCTTTTTCTTCATGAATCGATAATTCTACCCTGCCATTTGCAGGGGTATATTTCAGTGCGTTGGAAATAAGGTTGAATAAAATAATTTCAATCTTCTCTTTGTCACCGCAAAAGAAAATTTCATTTTCAGGTTGCCGAAAAATGAAACTGATATTTTTTGAAACCGCTAACTGGGAAAAACTCAGGAAGACTTCGTTACAGGCCTCTTTTAAATCAAAATTCGTTACATGCAATTGCTGGTCTATAGACTCTGCTTTCCTGAATAATAATAGTTGATCTACCAGGCTCAATAACCTCCTGGCATTTCGCTGAACAGTTACCAGCTTTTTATGCAATTTATCAGCGGTTGTTTCAGCAACCAGTTCTTTCAAAGGATTTACGATTAATGTCAGTGGTGTCCTGAATTCATGGGATATATGTGTGAAAAAAGAAATCTTTCTTTCTGTCAATTCTTTTTCTTTTTGTTTTTCAAGCAACGCAAGCCTTATCTCATACCTTAACCGTTCCTGGCGACGATAGTAATAAAGAAAAATATAGATAGCACCAATTACAAAGGCGGCATACAATAAATATGACCACCATGTTCTATACCAGGGGGGCAATACTTTAATCATTAATAATTGCACTTCATCATTCCAAATACCATCTGCATTCATCACTTTGACATAAAATTTATAATCGCCCTCCCGCAAATGACTATAGTTAGCCGTTCTGACATTATTTGTAATATCCCAATCCTTATCCCACCCCTTTAAAAAGTAAGCGTATTTGAGATTGGCTGCATTTGAATACTGCAATGCAGTAAAATCAAATGAAAGAATCGCCTTATCGAACGGGACAGTTATGCTGGTGACAATATCTTTATCACGGGAAGTAACATATGCTGTTTCTGTTTCAACCGGCGAGTTATCAATTTTTATTCCCGTCAGAAATAAATGTGTGACATATTTCTTGTCGTAAATACTGTCAGGATAAAAAATATTAAATCCTTTAATGCCTCCAAATAAAAACTCCCCATTTTTCGAAATCATTGCGGCATTAAAACTGAATTGGTTGCTTTGTAATCCATCAGCCTGTGTAAAATTTCTAAATGTTTTCAAAACAGGATTAAAACGGCATAAGCCATAATAGGTACTCAACCAAAGATTGCCTTTATTATCTTCCAGGGTTTTCAATATAGCGTTGTTGGGCAAACCCTCTTTTGTAGTTATCCTTGTATAATCCCCTCGCTCCCTGTCAAACAATAATAAACCGCCCCCTTCTGTACCCACCCAAAAATGATGATGGTTATCTTCATGAATACTTCTGATGGGATAGCCGATAAAAAAAATTTTGTGTTTCTTTTTTTCAGGGTCAACCTTTATCAAGGAATTGTAATTGCCGCCCCACAAATTACCCGCCTTATCTTCTGTTAAAACCTGGAAATCAGAAAGTGAATTGTCAAAAAGTTCAAACCTGTCGGCAAGCCTGTTATACAAATACAAATGCCCTTGGTTACTGGCACATGCCCACAAACGTTTGTGACAATCTTCATAAACCTGCCAAACGTTCTTCTCATCTGCTTTTTGAAACGGATTATAACAGTTATAATGCTTAAAACTGTTGTTGGATCTATTCAGCTTGTTTATACCTCCAAACCACGTAGAAATCCAGATATCGTTTTTGTAATCCCTCGTTATGTAAGTAATGAAATTGCTGCTGATCGAACCAGAGTCTGGCGAATGAACATATTTGGTAAAAGTGTTTTTTTGTTTGTTCCAATAACGCAGCCCTGCACCATCTGTTCCTATCCATAGATTGGATTGATCGTCTTCCGAAAAAGATAGTATAAAATCATTGGCATTTTCAACATTACCATTATGATAAGATATAGTTTTAAACAGATCAGTGTTTTTTTCAACCACATTCACCCCGCCCCGCAAAGTACCAATCCATTTTCGGCCTTCTGCATCAATATACAGATCATAAATGGAATTGCTGTTAACGGTTGCCCCCTGCAAATAAAACGGAACAGCTTTTTTCCTTTCCGGAGACAGATACCACAAACCATTACCATCCGTGGCTATCCATATTCCATGGTTTGCATCTTCTGCAATATGCCTTATTGTGAAATCAGGAATTGGATCAAAATGAATAAACGATTTTTTGTTCAGCCTGAATATGCCAGAATCATTTGCAACTAAAACCTCCCCATTTGATGCCGCAAAAAGGCAAACGCATTGTGTTATTCCTGATGCGACCGGATATAATCTTTCACTATCAATATCATACTTATATAACCCATACCCATTAATAAAAACCCAAACAACATGCCCTATCGAATCGTATTCAACATCTGAAACATTATATAAGCCATTGGCTTTGCCGGGAAAGGCAATTTGTTTGCCCAATCTTTTACTATCACCAAAAACAATCAAACCACTTTGGGCGGTTCCCACCAACATTTTATTGCCGATGTTTTTTATAGACAATGCGGCATCATACAAAGGAATGATTTCCGAGCCATCCGCTTTTCTGAACTGCGGAGTGAAGAAAACAGAACGGACAGGGTCATAAATACTGGCGCCTTTTGCGCAACCGACCCATATCTTATTTTCGTTATCGGAGTTGATACAATAGATATGATTATCCAGCAAAGATGCAGAATCCCCGATTATATTTCTGAAAACATGAAAAGAATAACCATCGTACCTGTTTAACCCGTCATAAGTTCCGAACCACATAAAACCATGATGGTCCTGGTGAATGCATGTAACTGCATTGTTGGAAAGGCCCTGGTCAATTCCCAAATATCTTAGCGCCACTGAATCGGAACCGAAACAATTGGCTGATAAAAATAATAAGCACAGGTGTATGATGAATTTCATATGACCCGGGAACACCGTTTTGGTTATGCCGCAATATAACGGCCTCGTAATACAGCAATCAATAAAAATAAAGCTACCAATTTTATCTGATATTAAGTGTCTTTATTACATTTAAAATTTGAAGGGTTTTTTACACGGACAGCAATAAATACTTATGCTGAACAATATATATTATTTTAGTATGATTAACCCACATTAATACCGCAATACTTTCCCGCTGCACTTTTTAAACACCTGAAGATTTTTTTTTGAGGAAAGTTTATAAAAACCTTTAATTAATATCCAAATGCAATAGGTATTGATTAATATTTAATACTATTTCATTTCCCGGCATGTTATTGCACGGTCCTTATTAAACGGGATTTCCCTTTGGAATTTATTATGGTTATTTCTTCAACATTACTACCTGCCGAAATAAACCTTGAAGACTGCGACAAAAAGGAATTGCCATAATAAAATTCTTCTTTGCTGCTCTTCCCGTTTTTATATTTTATTACTGCGCTGACATCGTCCGGCCTAATGCTTATATTTTTTATTTTTCTTTTCAATTGATAAAGCTTCAAAGCATCCTGGTGCTGGCTGGCAGCAACGAGGTAACCGCCTGATGGACTAAATAACTTTACGAGGGCCTTGCCATTACCCGGAATATAAATGCCGCTTTGCAAAATTGACTGAGGAATAAAATTTCCATTTCCATCCCCTTTCAGCAATAGGCCATTCAGTGCATCATAACGGCCTGTGCCCACCTCGGTTCCATAATCATTCCCATTCATCAGTATATCCAGGTTGCCATCCCCGTCAAAATCGTCCACAACCATTGCATTAATCACCGACACTTGTGCTTCTATTGGCAAAGGAAGCATCGTAAATTTTCCCCCGCCATCGTTTCGCAAATAACAGGATTGAAGCATATTTGCCTGCATGCGAATGGCGCCGCTGCGTTGTTCAGGCGTAATTATGTCATCCATCGTTGCCAATGCAAATGGTTTATAAGTGGCAAATTTCTTTTTGATAAGGGGCCACTGCCTGGCAACATCATCCCGCCCAAAAGCCGGGAACTCTTTTTTCTGCCCTTGCTGGTCAGGCAAATAGAGAGAAGGTATGCATATAAAAGTTCCGCTCCTTTCAAAGTCTTTTGCGGTAATATAAAGCGGGAACTGTTCGTCGCCTTTATAAAATGTATTTAACCCGATATTACCCACAATATAGTCTGTCCTTCCTGTGTGCCTGAAATCACCAGCAGCAACAGAACTCCACCAGCCTGTTTTGTTAGCAACCCCTGATGCAGATGTTACGTTTTTAAATTTGCCTCCGGTATTTTTAAAAAATGTTACAGGCATCCATTCGCCTACAACAATAAGGTCAGTTTGCCCGTCATTATCAAAATCAGTAAAAAGGGCATCACAAACCATTCCTATATTTTTCAAACCAGGTGCGATATCCGCAGTAACATCTGTGAATTTTACATGGCCGTTTTCGGAATCATTACGAAAAATGAAGCTGCTGACGGGTTTCGGATATTGTGCCGGTGCAACACGGCCTGATACAAACAAATCTAATTTACCGTCATTATTAAAATCAAAAGCCCTTACACATAATTTACTGGCATGGTTAAGGGGCAAAGCTGAAGAGTCTTCGGCAAAATTTCCCTTGCCATCATTAATATATAATTTGTCTTGATAGTAGATACTGTCTGATGCCATTGAATAGCCCCCTCTGGCCACGTACAAATCCGGCTTGCCATCTCCATTGGCATCGAAAAGTAAAATGCCTTCATCTTTTGCCTGGTTTACCTGGCCGAATGAGCCCGTTGGTAATTCTTTCTGAATGAATTTTCCATTTTTTTGTTGTAAAAAAAGTTGTGCATGATTGTTTGCATTGCCACCGATTACCAAATCATCCAGGCCATCACCATTAACATCCCCTGCTGCCAAAGCAGGGTTATATTCCGAAAGCTTATGCGGCAGTAATGACTGAATGTTAAAATCAATTACAGGAAAATCATTGTGCATGTATTTGATTCCTGCATCCGCCGTTATCTCCTTGAACAAAGCATGTTCGGCAACCAACGGCTGCTGATAACTGTTATCTTCTTTTGCATCAGTGATCTTTACCGCAATTGTCTGATCCGCTTTGATATTTTTCAGCGTTTGTTTTTTTCCGTTGTTCCATTTTATGATAACAGAGTCTATGTGAAACGTTTTCCCCAAACCAAAATGCGCCATGCATTCTACAGACGACAGGTACCCGCGATAGGGGTTATTATCGTATACCTGCTGTTTATTATGATCATAATAAATATTAGCTGTTGCCCCTATGCCATTTATATTTTTTTCCCCGCCTTTGAATTGTATGTTCAGATAGTGCTGCGCAGAAACTCTGTTGTTATCCCTTGAAGTATTCCTGTACAATAATGCTTCATCATTGATATTATTAATAACCATGTCCATAGCACCGTCATTATCAAAGTCCGCATATGCGGCACCGTTAGAAAATGAAGGCACACCCAACCCCCAGTGGTCAGTAACATCGTCAAACCCTGCGGCGCCATTATTTCTAAAAGCATAATTGTGCAGTTTCACCTGTGGTATCTTGTTTAACATTTGCATATTACCTGCAAGCCCGTTTACTTGTTGCCGGTATGCTATGAAATCATGATCAGACCAATCCCTTGGAAAGCCGTTGGTAATAACCAAGTCCCGGTAACCATCGTTATCAAAATCAACCACCAGCGGTGTCCAGCTCCAGTCAGTTTGCGACATCCCGCTCATAAAACCTATTTCACTGAATGCCGGGATACTTATTGAATCATCCTGCCCCACTGCCGGCCCCTGGTTCAACTGTAAAGTATTACGCACATATTGATACAGGTATCCGTAATTTTCAAAATTCTGATAGGTGTTGGTATTGTTGGCATCCAGCATCATCTTTTTTCGATAGTTATCTTCTGCATTCATATCCAGCTCTATCACATCAGGAAGCCCGTCGTTGTTCATATCCGCCACATCCTGCCCCATGCTGTTATAAGAAGTGTGTTTGAAATATTGTTTGGCCATGTTGGTAAACGTGCCGTCATGATTATTGATGTAAAGAATATTATTTGATATAAAATCATCAGACACATAAATATCTTTCCATCCATCATTATTAATATCGCAGATGCTTGCCGCATGCCCGTAACCTTCGAACCGGATTCCCGCTTCATCAGAAACATCATGAAATACAGGGTGACCAAGCTTTGAGTCCATATCATTCCGGTAAAGCCTTCCCCTGTTTGGCCCTGCTGTTGGGTTGTTTTGCCCTATAAAAACCGATTGCATATAACCGCTTGAAGCTTCATTAACGGTCAGGTACATGTCAAGATCCCCGTCATTGTCATAATCAAAAAAACTGGCCATTGTCGATTGAACATGAATATCCAGGCCATATTCAGCTGCCATGTCTTTAAAATGAGGGATGCCTTCCTTATCTGTTCCGAGGTTAATGTACAGGATATTTCTTCTCCTGAGAGAATCTTTATACAGGGTGTTGCAGATATAAATATCCATCAGCCCGTCATTATTAATATCGATCACCGATACGCCTCTTGCCCATCTTCCCATCCCCTCAACACCTGCTTTTTCAGTAATGTCTTCAAATTTAAAATTGCCTTTATTAATATATAATTTAGAAGGCACCATACATCCTGTCAAAAAAATATCCTGCAGCCCATCGTTGTTAAAATCACCGATACCAACACCGCCGCCACTATAGATATTTACCAAGGTGAGCGGATTGATGGAATCATTTTCAATAATCCTATTATTAAAAGTAATGCCGGAATGTGAAGATGAAATTTGTTCAAACAGATGATCCCTGCTGTTACAGGATAGAAAGCAAACAACCAATAAAACAAATACTGTTAACCGAAATTGACCAGAAGAGAAATGCGGATGCACAAAGCTGTTAGTTTGAATCAAAAATAAGAAAGCGCCTATTTACATCAAAAAACACTTTACCGTTATTATACCAAATTAATTTAGCAGGAATAATAATCTTTCCTGACACATTCAAACCAAATCAAACAGCCACAAAATTTTCTTTCGTTGGTTTTTCAGAAAGCTCCCGCATCTACATCTTTAATAAACTGAATAACACCGGTCATAAAAACCTGCTGATCATCCCACATCGACAGGTGACTGCCATTCGGGCAATAAAGATACCGGCCTTTCTTTACCATTCTGCTTTGTTCTTCCATAGCCTTGGGATCCATTGTGTCGAACCGGGCACCTATCATCAAGGTAGGAACTGTTATTTCCTTTAAGCGGTTTTTGATGTCCCATTTGGCAAGCCTTCCGCTGATGCCGAATTCACTCGGCCCCTGCATCATGGTATATATTTCACTGTTAACATGTTTCATGGCGCGGTTGAACCCATCAGGCCATTCCTGCAAACGGCATAAATGCTCATGATAAAAATTCGGGATCAGCAGTTCCATGTAACGGGGGTTATCAAAATCTTTTTTTGCTTCAATGGCTCGAACTTCGGCAAGCACCTCAGGTTTCATTTGTTTAGCCAATACTTCTTCTGCATATTTTCCGTATTCGGGTGCGCTGGCTACCATATTGGCCACCAGCAAACCTTTCAGGTGTTGCTGGTATTTTAATGCATATTCCATGGCAAGCATGCCGCCCCATGAGTTACCCAACACATAAAAATTACTGCTGTCCGCACCTATAGCCGTACGCACCTGTTCCACTTCTTCAACAAACCGTTCTGTTGTCCATAGGCTGCTGTCTTTCGGCTGGTCGCTGTAATAAGAACCCAACTGGTCGTATTCATAAAATTCAAAACCCTGTCTTTGAAAAAATGTTTCAAAGCATTCCATGTATTCATGTGTCATGGCGGGGCCACCATGCAACAACAATATTTTTATTTTAGGATTATTACCGAAACGTTTTGTCCATACTTTAAAATTGCCCGCAGGGGTGTTAACCGGTACCATCCGCACCCCTCCGGCTTCCAGCGGGTCTCCATAGTTGAAATAATCATTTACAGAAACAGCTGAAGGCGATTTTTGCTGCCCGCAGGAAATGATAAAAAGGGCCAGTGCCATAATGATGAAAGAACGCATGATAGTATTTTAAGATTGTTTGGTTGAGCGCATTAAATATACTTCAATTGCATGAACCAAAAGTTTCCGATATAAAATTTAAATCCTTACCGATCCGCGAAACCCTCTTGCAGCATAATAAGATTCGGCGCCATTGTGATATACAAAGACCGTATCATATCGCCGGTCGCAAAAAAAAGCGCCGCCGAGTTTTCGTACAGGCATTGGCGTTAATATCCAGCTCGATGTTTTTGCATCGAAGCTGCCCAGTTTTTGCAATTGCCTGTATTCTTCTTCCGTTAATATTTCAATGCCCATTGCTGCAGCCATATCTCTTGCATTACCGGAAGGCCTATTTTCCTTCCTGGATTCCCATGCTGCACGGTCATAACAAAGGCTTCTGCGTTCTTTAGGGCTTTCAACAGCACAGTCATAAAAAATATACTGGCCTGTTTTATTGTCAAAGCCAACCACATCCGGCTCTCCGCCGGTCTTCTCCATTTCATGAAGCGACCATAATTTTTCAGGATTTGATCCTAACCGTTCCTGAACCTTAGTCCATTGAATGTTTTGATGACGTTTCATGTTTTTCGAAAAACGCTCCTGTAATATGCTGAGCAGTTCTTTAACTTGCGAAGCTGATAATTTATTTTTTTTGTTGCTCATCCAATTATTGTTAGCTCAATGGAAGTGATGAATGATGATTTCAAAACATAATACCGAAGAGAAATTAACATACTTCCGAATACAATCAGTTCTATTTTCGCAAAGAGCAGCACTACTGCTATTGTCCTAATCCTCTAATCCTTTTCCATGCAAAATTTTATCGAGGTATTTTTCCACCCTCGCTTCACGGGTTTTGGATTGTTTGGGCTGGGAGAAATAAAAAAGATATTGCCGTTGCCTGCCCGGCGTTAGCATGTTGAAAGCTTTTTTCAGCGTTGAATTTTTCTTTAATTTCATTTCAAATTCCTCCGGGATTTTAAAATCAGAAGTTTTTTTAAGTTTCACTTTCAGTCCGGCTTTCTCCACTTCGACGGCCTGGTAAATATATGCTTTCAGAATTTTATCCTGCTTCACTATTTCCTTCAGGTTGGTGAACCGCACTTGTCGCGCCGACTGCACATTTTCTGTTTGCTGAATAAGTATCCTATCTGTGTCTTTTAACAATACTCCTTTAAAAAACAGTAAGGCGCAATATTCTTTAAACCCATGTATCAGTACCACATTCGCTTTTTCATACTGGTAACAGGGGCAGCCCCATTTCAATTCTTCTGCAAGCCCGCAGCTCAAAACAATTTTTCTTAACTGTTCGTATTCTTTCTGCCATTTCGAATCTTTCACAAAAAAGAAATCAACTTTAGGGTTCATGTTATTCATAAATATGCAAGGTTGTTTATGTTATTGCCACAAAGGCGATACGTCGTAAAGGCTTTTGCAAACCTACGCCGATTTTCAAATCCCTTTACTCAGTCTTTTATTACGGGAACATTGACAATCATCAGGTAACCAGAATTAAGACCGCTGAGCTTTTAATGATTTATGCACCTGGCATCACAAACAGGTTCGGCAAATCAACCACTTTCATCTCAGTAATAATCAAATTGCGGATTGACAAATTCATTATTAATCCTTCATGAAAATGAATTTAGGAGTATACAATCGTCGTGTTTATAACAGCCTCTTTACTACTTCTTCTTACTATGAAAATTCTTTCAACATCACATAAGGTTGTAGTTTTGTTAAAAGGAATAAATGCTGCAATTTGTTTACGCAAACCGAGAGCCACGAATATGCCAAGGCATCAGGTATTTTTCTTTTCCACTTTTTGGCTAACGAACTAATTTGCTAGCAATATCTTCTAACCTGTTATGCGCCATATTTATGCCCCATGCAAAAGGCAACTTCAACAGCCGGTCTCTTTGTGCTACCGATTCGTATACCAGATGCATCCTGAGTTTACTGGCACCATCAGTGAGCTTTTCAAATTCATATACTTCCAGTTGTACACCAAAAGCTGCATTGTCCATTTCAAATGTGCGGGTAATTTTTTTGCCGGGAATAAATTCGTGGATCACTCCGTGGGCGCGGAATGCAATATTACCTTTGGGATCGCGGGTTTCCATTTCGTAACTGCCATGCTTTTTACTTTCAAGCTTCAGCACTTTTGTCCCCATCCATTGCTCAAGTAATTCCGGCTCTTCATACGCTTTGAAAAGCAGTTCTACAGGCAAATCAAATTCTCTGATTATCCATAAATCCTGTTTGCCATCTTCGGCGTTCACTTTTGTTTTTTGTTCCATACTTTTTGTTTCATTAACCTTGCACAAGGCCGATTAAATTTGAATCCCTATCTTTTACACTCGCGATGAATCTTGCTCCCCCGACATTTTTTATGCCCTGGATAATAACAGCACCACCATCAATAAGAATTTGCAAACTGGCTTTAATGTCATCAACATGAAAAAAAGCAGTCACGCCGGCCTCCGCATTATCAGGCACCAGCCCGATATCCTAGTCATGAACCTTAAAACCCACATAATAAGGCTGCTCTGCGTACGGATCAACTCCTAAGAATTTACGGAATAAAGCTGTTGCCTGCACAATGTCTTTTACCGGGTAAAGAACGGTTTTGATGCCATTATTCATAATGTTTATTTTTTTGATTTATATTTTTTCATTACCGCTTCCAGCCTGTTAAAACGGTCATCCCACATTTTGCGGAATGGCTCAATGAAATCAGCTACTTCTTTCATTTTTTTTACATTGATATAATAATGTATCTCCCTGCCATTTTGCTCCTGCTCCAGCAATTCGCATTCGGTAAGAATTTGTAAATGCTTTGAAACGGTTGGCCTTGCCGTTTCAAAATTGGCAGCTATTGCGCCGGCAGTCATGGATTGTGAAGCGACCAGCAAAAGTATTGCCCGCCTGGTAGGGTCGGCGATGGCCTGGAAAACATCCCTTCGTAAATTCATTATGTAGCTATTTGCCTACAAATATATGCGTAGTTATATGGCTACGCAAATTTTTTTACATAGTCAGCCAAATACGGTTTTATTTGGCCGCTTACCGTAAAGTTCTATTCTGTACAAAATACCAGGAAAAAACGCTTGGTTATACCAGCACCATTGTTGATTTAGCATTGTTGTATTGCCTCAAAAAAATATTTTTTCGTTGGTAACATTTTGCAAATCGAGAAGGAAGGTCTCACTTCTTTTATGCTTTTTACTTTTGCTGTTAATGCGAAAACCAAATTTCGTATCAAAACGGAAATATGCAGAAAGTTACTGTGCGTTATAATTGAGTGTATCCAAAATTTCATGACCTGCCTGCATTGAGGTTATATAATTTATAAATTAGTATAGCGGGCACCAATTGCAGAAAGCCTGATATGAACAGTGAGTGCATTGCCGGAGCATCAGGTGCCGACAACAACCAATACCTTCTTGACAAAAAGGTTTCGAAATAGTCAATTCACAATCCTGCTTAGCTCTTATACCTAAAATAAGGTTTTTACAGTAGTTAAATACAATCGGCTGCCATTTTATGTTCAATCGTTTGCACAATGTGAGTGTATATTTTGTAAATTCATATGCACCAACATCAAACTACTGCTCATGAAAAAAATCTACACGCTGATTACCATCTTATGTGCAACATTGCATTCGAATGCACAACAAGATTCAGTGGCATATTGGAAAGAGAGGTTGCTGTATATTCCCGAAGATTCCGGCAAAGTAACCCTATTGATCAGCCTTTCTGATGCATTGTTGTATAACGACGTTGACGCTTCGTTAGGTTATGCTTTTTCTGCAAAAGAGTTGTCAGAAAAAACGGGGTATTTGAAAGGCAAAGCGACCAGTCTTCGCCTGATGGGAAGTTGCAATGTTGAGATGGGCAACTATCCATCCGCTATAAAATATTATATTGATGCAGCAGAAGTTGATGAACAGACAGGAGATATTTTTTCCCTTTCCACAGAATACGATGGCATGTCGGTGGTATATAGCCATATGGGACATAACGATTCCAGTCTTTATTACCTTACAAAAGGTTGGAATATATTGAAAGGGACCGGCGGTAGTGCAGCAAAATTATATATTGAAGATGGCCTTGCCAGCACTTATTTTTCAATGAACAAAACAGATTCCGCAAGATATTATGCAGACTCAGCCCTGGCGTTGGCAAAATACCTGCAAATCAAAAACCGGGAAACTGCAGCATTGTCAATTCTCGGAAAGATTGCCATTACTGAAAAAGACTGGGAAAGTGCATTATCATATTACTCTGACGCCTTTACAATCTCAAAAGAAAATGGCGACAACTACTCTATGGTAAGGATTTTAAACTATTTGGGAGATTTATATGAAGACCAATCTTTGTATAATACTGCTGGCAACTATTATCGTCAAGCTATGGAACTGGCTGGATACAGATTCCCCAATCTACGTTACAGCTCAGTATCCGGGTTGTACAGAAATTACAAATGGGCAGGGAATAATGACTCCGCTTTACACTATCTGGAATTAACCTTTAATCTGGAAAGCACAATCCGCAGCCAGGATTCGTTGTCTGCAATAAATAATTATATCAGTCTGCAAAAACAACATCAACGTGAACTTCGGTTCATTAAGGAAGAATCGGAAAAGGCCAGGGTAAAAAATATCCAGCTTTCGGCAATAGCTCTTTTCATACCCTGCTTTTTCACAACGGTGGTTTACCTGGGTAAACGAAAAGTAAAGCCAAGGCTTGTTGAATTTCTCGGTGTATTTTCAATATTAATGGCCTTTGAATTTATCAGTTTCCTGGCTCATCCTTATTTCGAAGAACATTTTCATAATAACCAGGTAATGATATTTCTTTGCCTGGTAGCCATCGCTGCCACACTTTCCCCGCTTCATCACCGCATTGAGCATTGGATTAAATATCATATTTGCAACAGGCATATCTGAAAGATGGAACTAAACCGATGCCTGCCAGGGAGTAATCGGTGCATCGGATACAAAAGTCATTTCCTGTTAGTAAGGCTTTATTGACGTTAAAAAACGGAAAAAATTACCGGGAATTTAAATCCCTAAGCAATTTTGAAGTTTATCCGGAAAAAATCAGGGAAACAAAAAATTTCATGTCATCGATGCTTTGTTTATAGTTGATACTGTCATCACCTTTCAAAATACATTTTTGTTCCTCGCTGTGTTTAAGGGCATCGCTGATATTGATGAGTACGGAAGCGATCTTTGCGGAATTCATTTTTTTGAGCGAGCCTTCTCTGATGGCCTGGTCAATAATTTTTTTCAGGAATTGTTTTTCCTGCTTGATCATATCGTCATACAGTTCAAAAAAACGGGGAAGTATATTGTTCAGTGTAGCTGCAGAAACCCGGTTCATATTAAGTACCTTTGCATAATAATTAAATCTCGATTGCATATAGAACCATATTTCATTCCGTATACCTTTCTTCATCAGGGTCTTTTGCTGTAACATCGCCAGAAATTGCTTGCCTTCCTCAACCGCTGTTTCCAGGAATATATCTTCCTTGTTTTTATAATAATAATACAAAGACGCCTTATTCAACCCAACGGAATGAGCGATATCATCGAGCGTTGTTTTTTCCAAACCGTACCTGCCAAAACACTGCATCGCTGCTTTACCTATCTTTTTCTTTATTGCCTCCTTTTTAGTCATGCCCGTACATGCTTTAAACAAAATTACATCATTTTACCCCACCTGCCGCCTGCAACAGGCCGTTCGTAAAATAATTTATATAAGGCATAAAAATAAAAAATTATTTTTCAAATATTTTATTAAGATATTTGAAAAATTGATATTTTTAAAATCAAATTACGATATTGTCTCCGGTTTGATTATCGCGATATGAAAGAAACCAACACGATGATAATAGGCGCCAGTGTAGCCGGCCTTGCTTGCGCAGCTTGCCTTCGGAATAAAAGCATCGATTATATTATTATCGAAAAACATGAACAGGTAGCTACTCCGTGGAGGAACCACTATCAGCGGTTACACCTGCATACCAGCAAACATCTTTCAAACCTTCCTTACAAAAAATTCGGCAGGCAGATACCTAAATATCCCAGCAGGCAACAGGTAATAGACTACCTGGATGATTACAGGCAATCATTCGATATAACCCCGGTTTTCAACACCGAAGCAAGTTCGGTTTATAAAAAGGGTGATTACTGGATTACTGAAACGGCGAACGAAATTTTTAAATCGAGGTTTCTTATCATGGCCACAGGTCCTTATGGATCAGCCCGGCAGGTGGTCATCAAAGGAATGGAAACATTTCCAGGAAAAATTTTGCATAGCAGCCAATACAAAACAGGGAAAGATTTTGCCGGGCAGGATGTGTTGGTAATCGGCTTTGGCAATTCAGCCTGCGAAATTGCGATTGACCTGGTTGAGCAACAGGCAAAGCCATATATGTCAGTGCGCTCCCCCGTAAATGTTATCCCGAAAGAAGTGTTTGGCTTATCAGTGCTGCAACTGAGTATTTACATGAGCAAACTGCCGCCACGCCTCGCCGATGCCATGAATGCCCCGCTGATCAGGCTGCTGGTAGGAGATATAACAAAACTGGGGCTGAGAAAAAAAACTTACGGGCCTTTTGTAGAAATCAATCAATATCAAAGCATACCCTTAATTGACATCGGTACCATTGCGCATATAAAAAAAGGAAATATAAGGATCATGGAGGAGGTCAGTCATATTGAAGGAAAATCTGTGCATTTCAAAAATGGTGTGTCAAAAGATTTCGATGCAATTGTTGCGGGTATCGGGTATTATAAGGATTTCAGCATGTTTAAGGGAGTTGATCAAACCCGTTTTGATGACCTGAATGTAAGTGCAGGCAAGCAAAAATACTTCGGGAACGAAGGCTTATATTTCTGTGGTTTCTGGATCAGCCCCACCGGCGCAATCCGTGAAATTGCAATGGACGCAAAAAAAATTGCCGGAAGTATTGCTTTAAAGCAATAGAACTAAATATGTCTGCAATGCGCTTTACAAAAAGCATTTCACGCATCCTATGGATAATAAAAAATGCAAAGAACTGAACCATAAAAAATATTTCAACCAATATCCGGCCTATTGTTATATTAACCTAACATAAACTGAAGCAACATGAGAACTTGCCATTTACTGCTACTGAGCTGGATATTCATTTTTTATTACGGAACAACGTATGCACAACAGCATCTTATCAAAGGAAGCATTACAGACGCCTCTACTCAATTAGGCATCCCCAGTGTTTCTGTAACAATAAAAAATTCTTTGTACGGCGCATATACTGACGACAGGGGCAGGTTTCAATTTCACATTAATAAGGAACAGCCGGTTACGCTCATCATATCTTCAGTGGGATATGAAACAAAAGAATTGTCGATTACAGATTTGTCTCAAAAAATAGATATTTCATTAAACCCTGCGCCTTCATTAGGTGATGAAGTAGTGGTTTCTGCCAGCCGTACCGTGCAACGCAAATTAACATCGCCGGTTACTATCGAGCAGCTCAGCAATAAAGATGTCCGCAATTCCCCTCAATTAAGTTATATGGATATCATGCAGGGATTAAGAGGTGTTGATGTTACTGTATCGAGTATTGGTTTTACTACAGTTACTACAAGAGGATTTAACACGAGCGGCAATACCAACTTCACACAAATTGTAGATGGCATGGACAATCAGGCGCCGGGCCTCAACTTTCCATTAGGTACGGCTATCGGGTTAACACAACTGGATGTTGATAATATTGAATTACTTTCCGGGGCTTCATCAGCCTTGTACGGATCAAGAGGTTTGAATGGCACCATGGTGATGACAGGAAAGGATCCGTTCAAATACCAGGGATTGAGTCTGCTGATTACCCAAGGGGTTAATCATATCAGCAGCCGTAACAGTAATGACCCGGTAAAGCCATCGCCTTATTATGATTGGACCCTGCGGTGGGCAAAAAAAATCAATGATAAACTTGCATTCAAAATTAATGCCCAATACACAAAAGCTGCGGACTGGGTGGCAACTGATACCACCAGCAAAAACGGTCCCGGTTCAAAATATACCGATCCGAATTATAACGGGGTGGATTATTATGGCGGGGCAACTTCTGTTGACATTACTCCTTTCCTGCAAGGAGCACTGCAGGGAGACCCTTCACTGGCGCCGGTTATCGGCCCGTTATTGAACAACGGCCCGTATTATGTTTCGAGAACAGGATACCCTGAATACGGATATCTTGACAATAATGCTTATTTGTTTAAAGCAAACGCAGAAATCCGGTATAAATTTTCGCCAAGACTTGAACTGATCGCTTCAGGAACTTTTGGAACTGGTAATGTAGTGTACACAAATGATACACGATACCAGATCAAAGATTTTAAAGTAGGGCAATACCGGATAGAACTAAAAAGCAGCAGGTGGTTTTTCCGTGCTTATACCACTGAAGAAAATTCCGGACATACGCTTGTGGCAGGCCCCACTGCACAATATATTAACGAAGCATGGAAGCCAAGTTATGATGCCAATTCCGGCACCGGGTGGTATCCGGATTATACTACGCAATTGCTTACATCGCTTGCAACAGGTTCCGGCTTTACTGATGCAAACCTTGCTGCACGTGCTTTTGCTGACCAAGGCAGGGCACAACTAGGAAGTACTTTATTCAACCACCTTAAAGACAGTATTTCTTCAACACCTATTTCATCTGGCGGCACCTTATTTTTAGACAGGAGTAAATTGTACAATTCAGAATTTCAGTATAATTTTTCAGACCTTGTTAAGTTCATGAAAGTGATTGCCGGCTTAAACTGGCGCTTGTACCGGCTAAACAGTAAAAACACTTTGTTTCCGGATATGAATGGCCCCATTAGCGTGAACGAATACAGTGCTTACGTGCAACTTTCCAAAAAAGTACTCGGCGATAAGTTAGACATCAGCGCATCTTTCCGTTACGACAAAAACACTTTGTTTTCTTCACCTAAAGTTACCTCAAGGGCTTCGGTTGTGTATGAAGCGGCCAAAGATAATTTCATCAGGTTCTCTTACCAGAATGCTTACAGTTTTCCTTCCAACATCCAGTCTTTGCAAAATACATTGAACGGTTATAACAGTTATTCTTCAGGCGGCTCTGATTTATTATTGAATGGCACTTATCATTTCGATCAGTATCCGCCTTATACTTTAGCCAGTGTAACCGCCTATCAGAATTCGGGCAACCCGGATTCCTTGCAACGTTTTGTTTATAATGATATCAAGCCAGAATCAGTAAATGCATTTGAATTGGGTTATGCTACTATAATCGGAAAAAGAGTGATGATTGATGTGCTTGGATATTTTTCTACATGGAAAAATTTTATTGGCTATGCAGATGTAGCCAATACCCCCGGCACAAATGATCCGGCTGCATTCAACGATCACAGCAAGTACGTGGTATACAATATTGCATTCAATGGTGCACAGACCGTCAATACCTATGGTTATGCAGCCAGCGTGAGTATCGACCTCAGACACAATTACCTTTTTAAAGTGAATTATTATTCTGATTATCTGAAAAACAGGAACAACAGCCAGATTAACAATTTCAACACGCCGCATTATCATATCAATTTCGATTTTGGCAACGTTGGTTTCGGAAAAAAACAGGTTTGGTCTTATGATATGACTATGCGGTATAAACCGGGTTATTTTTATGTAGTATCAGGCGGATTGGCCCAGGGCAATGTTCCGTCATCTGCCGTAGTTGATGCGCAAATCAGTTATAAATTACTGAAAGCACATAGCGGCATCCGCTTAGGCGGCACCAATATCTTTAACAAATATTATTCAACAGGCATTGCCAATCCTGATATCGGGGCTGTGTATTATGTTTCCTATGCTTATAACATTTTCTGATTTATAAACTTTTAAAAGTAGACACAATGAAGTTCCTGCACGCTGTAATTTTTATTTTAACGTTGACGGTTGTTATCGGCTTTTGCTCCTGCAACCGACAGCCAAAAGAAAATAATGGTTATACTACTACCCTGACTTTTTCTCCGGGAGATGAGAAAAAAATCATGGAAGCTTTCCTTTCAATCAAAGACAGTACAGAAATTATATTGAAAGAGGGTATATACAGGTTTGACAACTTAAGCATCGCCCAGGGCAACCATATCCTGATTAAAGGAGAAGGCTTTGATAAAACCTCTCTCGATTTTTCTTCTCAAACTACAGGCGGTGAAGGGATACGTGTAACTGGTGTAACGGGATTTACCATTGCGGGTACGACCATTCATGATTCAAAGGGCGACCTGATTAAATTGAACAAGTGCAGGGATATTATAATATCGGACGTACATGCAACATGGAAAACGGCGGATTCAACAAGCGGCGGTTATGCCATTTATCCTGTGCTCTGCAAAAATGTGCTGATTGAAAACTGTTATGTAGAAGGTTCTTCTGACGCAGGAATTTATGTTGGCCAGACGGATTCCGCAATTGTAAGAAACTGCAAGGCTGCAAAAAATGTGGCTGGCTGTGAGATCGAAAATACCATGCATGCACAGGTTTACGATAACGAGTTTTATAATAATACGGCAGGGTTCCTCATCTTTGATTTACCGGGCCTTTCACAAAGAGGCGGGTATACCAAAGCATATCATAATTATCTTCATGATAATAATTTTAAAAACTTTGCCAAGGCAGGGAGCTTTGGCACTTACTGGGGGGTTGGGAATGCACCTCCGGGAAGTGGCGTGGTGATATTGGCTGCATCTAATATTGAATTGTATGAAAACAGGATCATTAACAACAATTCATCTTCGATCATTATCGCATCAGGGTTTGCTGTAGACGACAAAGCTGCGGAGAAAATCAATGATCAATATTTTCCTATTTCTTCCAATGTGAAAATATACAACAATACTATGGAAATGGGAAGCAAATTTCCTGAGCCGGCTTATGAACACCACATCGGCAAATTGCTGGTAGGCGTTGAAGAAAAACTGAAAGCCCGGGATACTGCCAGGAAAAATCTGCGCATCCCCTATATTATGTATGATGGCATTTCGAAGAATATATTAACAAAGCAAACTGCAGCAAACCCTGATTCTATCTGCATTTCCCAGCAGGGAGATAATTTGTTTGTAAATGCAGACCTGCTTAATATTTCCAACCCGGCAAAATGGCATCCTGATACGAATATGGCGCCTTACGTTTGCAAATAATTTGATGTGCGATGAATTATTGTGCGATATTTTTAAATGCTGAACAGTGAAAAAAATTTTTTTATACAGTGGGTTCATTATTGCTTTTATTATTTTCTTTTCTTTAGTTATTCAAAGCTGCAGGGAAGCTGACAATAAACATGCAGCTTCTTCAGGCAGTTTCGAATTCAAAGAAAAACTTTCCGAATATGGATTCTTCAGGGGTGAACTTAAGAAACTTAATCCGGCCGGCAGGGTAATACGTTATGAACTGATTACTCCTTTGTTCACAGATTATGCCGTGAAAGATCGTTTCATTGTACTGCCTGCTGGAAAACAAATTAAATACACGGCAACCGGAGTGCTTGATTTTCCCGATTCCACGATCATCCTGAAAAATTTTGCGTACAATGATTCATTACATAACAAGATGATGATTGAAACGAGGATGCTTGTGAAAGATCCTGCCGACGGTTCATGGAAAGTGATGGATTATGTATGGAATGATCAGCAAACTGATGCTGCAAAAACAATTATCGGCGCTTCCATCCCAGTAAAATTAAGAGATGATAATGACCGGCTCATTTCAACCGTGTACAAAGTGCCAAACACTAATGACTGTAAACGATGCCACAATAACAATAATGTGCTGACACCTATCGGGCCCAAAGCCAGGAACCTGAATTTTATCCTTTCTGCGCAAACTAACAACCAGCTTGCACAATGGGCTTCAAATGGATGGCTGTTGGGATTGCCGGAAATAAATAAAGTGCCCCGGCTTCCGAATTGGAAAGACAGCATTCATTTTTCTTTGGACCAAAGGGCAAGGGCTTATCTTGATGTGAATTGCGCACATTGCCATATTAAAGGCGGAGATGCTTATAATACAGGACTGTTTTTAAATTATGAAGAAGCCGATCCGTTTCATGTAGGTGTAATGAAAGAGCCCGTTTCAGCAGGTGGTGGTGCCGGTGGCATGAACTTCGATATAATTCCAAAAGATTTCCCACATTCTATTTTAGCATACCGCATGAACAGCACAGAACCCGGTACTGCCATGCCCGAGTTGGGCCGCACGTTGATACATAAAGAAGGGGTGGGATTAATACAGGAATGGATATCAAAAATGAAATCAAAATAGCATCGGGCATATTCCAGGGGTTCTGCAAAATATCCATGTAAAATTTCATTATTCTATTTCCTCAAACTGTCCTGTCAGCTTATTCTTTCTTACACGTCCCGAATTGAAATAACGGCCGTTCATTGCTACATATACGCCGGGTGGCAACACCTGAACAAATGCAAGAGCGCTGCCCAGGTTAAAAAATCCGTCGGAGCTTCCAAATTTGTAAGGGATCATAGCCCCTGTCAGTACAATGGTTTTTTCTTTCACTTGTTCAGCAAGCATTGCTGCTGTTTCCGCCATAGTATCAGTTCCATGTGTAATGACAATCTGCTTCTCGGTGGCAGCGCGGCATTGATGGGCAATGAGTTCCCTGTCTTCCGCTGTCATTACCAGGCTATCTATCATCATCAGGGTGCGTACAGTTACTTCAACCGTACTCCTGCTTCTCTTCAGCATTTCCGGAAGATGTGTTTCTTTGAAGAAAAGTTCACCGGTCAGTTCATTATATTCTTTATCGAAAGTACCCCCGGTGATGAATATTCGGACAGGCATAATCGTTACAATTTTGTTTATTCAAAAATAAGCAGTTTAAAAACAGCCGGTAAATCTTATAAAGCAAATTGTTTAACACCTGGTTTTCGGTTATCCTTTTATATACTGTGCGTTATATTTTGCAGAATAAAAAACCCGGCCAGGAATAGCCGGGAATTTTCGTTGCTGTTACTCTCTAAATGCTAAGTCTTTTGAACACATGTTTTGGTCACGGCACTAAATATTATTGATGCAGGTTTTACTCTTTCACAAATTTCAAAGTTTCAACCACTCCGTTTGAGTCTGCCATCTGGATATAATAGAAACCCTGCGCAAGGCCTGAAATATTGATACCGGTTTCTAACTGATCCTTTACTTTCTGAATAACCCTGCCATTTCCGTCAATCAGGTTTGCTGCAGATATTTTTTTGAGTCCAACAAATACAAATACTTTGTCTTTTGCCGGGTTAGGAGATAACACAATACGGCTGGGATCACAACCGGTGCTGATGGCAACTACGTTTGAGTAATTGAACCTTCCATCATTATCCATCATTTTCAAACGGTAATAGCCTTTGCTATAATCAGGCCTGTAGTCAAACTGATATAGATGACCAGTGCCCTGCACTTTTACTTCTCCTAATTTTTGATAAGATACTCCATCCGTGCTGTATTCAACCTCGTAATGATCAGTATTTGTTTCCGTAGCAGCTTCCCAATTCAAAATTGCATTACAATTACTCGGGTAACCATTAAAATATGTCAAAGTAACCGGAAGTACGGCCGGGATGGTT
>DATKNN010000025.1:0-9981 GCA_035541355.1 Puia sp.
GCAGGAGTCTTCTTCGTCATTAATGCCATCACCATCTGTATCAGGTACCGGGCATCCATGATATTTAGCCACACCCGCAACTGTTTTGCAGGAATCTTCTTCATCATTAATGCCGTCTTTATCGGTATCCGGTACAGGGCAACCATTATATTTGGTAAGACCAGGTATAGTTGGGCAAAGGTCAATATTATCGGCAACACCATCCATATCTGTATCTGCAGGCTTAATCGTAACCGGTTTAACTGGTTTTTGAGACAAAGTAGATTGGGTTTTGGTCAGCCAGATTCCAATTGAAGCCCCGATCAACTGGTGATGATAAGTACCCTGATAACCCTGTGGGGTAAAAAAATTGGTGAATCCTTTACTGCCATAAGCGCTTAAAATAACATTGCCAAACTCAAAGCCCACCCTTGCATTCATTCCGATATCTGTTGTTTTGTATTTGGTGGGGCCATTGCCAATTGGTAAGTCGTCTATACCATTATTATAGGTATAGTTAGAATCGTCCTGTACTGAAAGCGACTGGTTGGTCATTTTGGAACTATACATAAACGCAACATATGGCCCGGCACTAATAAAGAAATTACTTTTATGAGTGGGGGTCAGGAAAATTTTATAGGCAATATTCAGGGGTATTTCTATGTAATCAAGCTTCAGAACTGTGTTTTGATAAACCGGGTAAATAGTGTGACCGGTCATATTTGAAGTATCGTAGTTTTTGTTGAACTGGCGTCCTTTTGCACTATAAAAAATACCAGGTTGAAAATGAAATCCAGTTTGCCCCAATGGAATATCCCCCATCATGCCGAGTTGTATGCCTGTTTTTGAAGAATAGTAAGGTTTGGTATCTGTGAGCCATCCCGTTGTATTATTATTTTCGATGACGTTTGCTGAGTGAACCCCGATAAAACCGCCGAGTTTTATCTGTGCATGTGATATGGAAACGGCAATTACAAAAGAAAGTAGGAGGGGTAATTTTTTATTCATAAGCACACTGCTTTTCATAGTATAAAAGCTATACCATCAGCTAATAACGTTTAAAGCAGGGGATTATTTTGGCAGAAAGTCCGAAACTCAGGAAGTTTGGAACTACGAGCTGTAATAGCAAAATTCTTTTCCACTTTTGTGGCTTCACAATCTCCATGCTATCTTAAATATCAAATTTTATTCCTTGTGCCAGTGGTAATTCTGTTGAATAGTTTATCGTATTGGTTTGTCTGCGCATATACGCTTTCCAGGAATCGCTTCCGCTTTCACGTCCGCCACCGGTTTCTTTTTCACCGCCAAATGCGCCGCCAATTTCTGCGCCTGATGTACCAATGTTCACATTGGCAATTCCACAATCGCTTCCGGCATGAGATAAAAATTTCTCGGCTTCACGGAGATTGAGTGTCATAATAGCGGATGATAAACCTTGTGGTACGTTATTTTGAATTTCAATAGCTTCTTCAATGGTTTTGTATTTCAGCAAATAAAGAACTGGAGCGAAGGTTTCGTGTTGCACGATTTTATATTCAGGTTTTGCTTCAACAATGCATGGCTTTACATAACAACCGCTTTCAAATCCATTTCCAGTAAGTACACCTGGCTCCACTATGAATTTTCCCCCTTCTTTTTTACATTCTTCAATAGATTGTAAGTAGAGTTTTACTGCATCTTTGTCTATTAACGGGCCAACATGATTGCGTTCATCGAGTGGATTCCCGATTTTAAGTTGTTTATATGCAGAGATTAATTTTTCTTTTACCTCATCATATACCTTTTCATGAATAATAAGTCTTCTTGTTGAGGTACATCGTTGACCGGCAGTGCCGACAGCGCCAAACAAAGCACCACGAACTGCAATATTCAAATCTGCGTTTTCAGATATAATAATAGCATTATTGCCTCCTAGTTCAAGTAGTGATCTGCCCAGTCTTGCCCCAACGGCAGCACCAACGGACTTTCCCATTCTTGTTGAACCGGTTGCGGAAACAAGAGGAATTCTGTGGTCATTTGCCATCCATTCTCCCACATCTCTATATCCAACCACTAGCCCGCTGACTCCCTCAGGAACATTATTTCTCTCAAAAACCTCGGCAATGATTTGCTGACAAGCGATAGCACACAAAGGAACTTTTTCAGAAGGTTTCCACACACTTACATTACCGCAAACCCAGGCTATCATACTGTTCCAGCTCCACACAGCAACCGGGAAATTGAAAGCTGATATGATGGCTACAATTCCAAGCGGGTGCCATTGTTCATACATTCTGTGCGCAAGCCTTTCGCTGTGCATGGTCAATCCATTTAACTGTCTTGACATACCAACAGCAAGGTCGCAGATATCGATCATTTCCTGAACTTCCCCCAATCCTTCCTGAAGACTCTTGCCCATTTCATAAGAAACCAGTTTGCCAAGCGGTTCTTTATTTTTTCTTAATGCTTCGCCAATTTGCCTGACTATTTCACCGCGCTTTGGTGCTGGCCATATACGCCAGTGAGCAAATGCTTTTTGCGCCTGTTCAATCACCTTTTCATATGCATCTTTATCTGTAGCAATAACAGAAGCTATAAGTTTTCCATCAACTGGAGAAAAAGAATGAATCATTGTGCCTTTTGAAGAAACCCGGTTAATGCCGGTTGCAGTTCCGTTGTTCTGGTCGTGTATTTTTAATTGCTTGAGGAATTCCATAAAAAAATTGCTTACGATTTTTGAAATCGCAAGCAATTTAGCAATTAACCATTAAAGAATGGTCAAGCTCCTAAACTTAAAACCTACTTATGAAAAAAGCATCCGATGTAAATTACGCTACAGATATTCTTCAGGTTGCCCAAAAAATGTTAATGAAACCGCGAATAGGCGAACGGCGAAAATGTACCGGAGAAATCAGCAAATTAACAATTGTTATTGCGTTTGAATAATCCACAAGCTAATTCATCTTCTTATCCATTACGGCAAAAAAACTTTCACTGTAACTGATGCCGATCGGGATTTCCTTATCGCCTATCTTTATTTTGCTTTTACTAATGTTTTCTATTTTATTGATAGGAACAATATACGAGCGATGAATGCGGATAAATTCTTTAGAAGGAAGTTTTTGTGCAATTGTTTTTAGTGTCATCAATGTTAAAATAGATTTTTGCGGCATATAAATTTTGATGTAATCATCCAACCCTTCGATATACAGGATTTCTTTAAGATTGATTTTTGTCATTTGATAATCACTTTTCACAAAAATGTACCCGTCCTGCAGTTCCTGGTTGTTAATAAATTCAATGTATTCTTTTGCTTTATATACCGATTTCAAAAAACGGTCGTATTCGATGGGCTTTAGCAGGTAGTCGATAGCATCTACATTAAACCCTTCTACGGCATACTCGCTGAAAGCAGTAGTGAAAATTACAGCGGTATTTTTTTTATTAATCAGCTTGGAGAATTCAATGCCGCTGATATCAGGCATCTGAATGTCGAGAAATACAATATCAATATTTGTTTCTTCCAGTATTTTTCTTGCTTCAAAAGGATCGGTAAAAGCTCCTTTTAAATCAAGGAAATATATTTTGGCAATATGTTTTTTTAGTATTTCAAGCGCCAGCGGTTCATCATCAATAGCTATACAGGTAAGCATTATAAAGAAATATTTAAGTTGACGGTATAAGTGTTATGGTCATCATTCAGGTTAAGCTTGTAGCGGTTGTGATATAGAAGCTCAAGCCTTCTTTTAATATTGCCAATGCCAATACCTGTTGTTTCTGCAGGTTTTAGCAATGAACTTAAATGTTTATTGTTTTTTACTTTAAAATTAAGATTGTCGTTCCCGATATTAAGCTGAATGCATATTGGGGATTCTTCCCTGGTGCTCACACCGTACTTAAAAGCATTCTCTACAAAAGGCAGAAATAATAACGGAGAAATTTTTTTGCCGATCGGATCACCGTTGATCACAAAATCAACTTTAGATTTGTTGGTAAGCCTCATTTTCTGCATTTCAATATAATTCGAGGTAAACTCAATTTCTTTTTCAAGGGGAACCACGTCGTTCTTGGATTCAGTAAGTATATAGCGCATGATGCTCGACAGCTTCATTACTGCCGGCCCGGTTTTTTCCGAACGGGCTTCTGCAAGTGCATAAATATTATTAAGCGTATTGAATAAGAAATGGGGATTGATCTGCGATTTTAAAAAAGATAACTCCGTACTTAATTTTTCATTTTCTATTTCTTTATTTTTTTGCTCTGATATAAACCATTGTGATACTACTTTGACCCCGGTGCTAATCACAAAAACCAATAAAAATATAGCAATCGATCCTCCGGATAAAAGTGGGGGAGACCAGTTTCTTGGTCTGTTTGATAACCATGGATTTGGCGGCATATAATGAAGATGATCACTGAGATGACGGTACATTCTCGGAAACATTCCGAAAAAAATAAAAAAGCTGATAATGATAAAAGAGTATGTAATTACTTTTTGTTTAGCGAGCAATTTAGGTATCAGCAAGTAAGAGTTCAGATAATAAAAACTAATGTATAAAAGATTGGTGAGTACAAAGTATGTTGAAAAAAATTGTTCCGGGATGAACGCTCCATCTCTGGGTCTTGAAAACAACACAAATGGAAGCATCAGAAAACAAAGCCATGCTGCAACATGCACAATAACCTGTAGTATGATTTTATTCAACTTCATTACGATTTCCTGCTTACAATTTACATAAAACAAAACTATTGTTCTTTTTTAAAGAATATGGTTGAGAACAAGAGGGAAAGCTGTTTTTACTTAGTAAATAGATGAATGCAGCGGAAAAATCGGTAAATTCATTAAAAAAGCCCACGCTTGATAACGTGGGCTTTTTTAATGACCTTTTTATTTTCAGAAATTAAATACCAGTTTTGTAAATAGCCGTGTTCCATTAAAGCCCATTTGAATGGCATCGAATGGCCCGCCAGATTCACTATCACCCCAGGATTCCTGAACTGCTCCCGGTGTAACTGATAAATCAGGATGAACGTTGAAAAGATTGTCTACTCCTAAAGTCCATGCCACATTTTTCGAGATTTTATAGGACGCATACAAATCCGTTACGACCTTTGCATGGTGAACGAAGTTTTCAGGCACTGTTCCTGAGCCATCATCTTTTGCTACATAAGGATCCCAGCCCTGACCTTGATCCGATACACCCGCACCGCCTAATTGTCCTGCAACAGAACCTACAGCGGTATCATATCCGTAACCTTGTGTAGTCACTTTTCCAAAGTATGTAATATGTGTACCAAGAGCAAATTTGTTCACATTATATTCCAGATTCAGGGAGAATTTGGCTTTTGGTGCAGAAGCAATTAAGAAGGCCTGTTCTCGAGTGCTGAAAAAGGCTTGTTGGTGAGCAACATCTGTATTCAACGCATCAGGAATATTTATTTTATTAATAGTTACCCCCTGTATATTACCTGCTAACAAAGCATGGAAACTTTTTTTGCCACCTAAGTGTTTTGTGTAATCGAGTACAATATCCACACCTTTATTTGTTGTATTTACCGAATTGGCAAAAAAGCTGGCTGAATATAAAGGCGGATTATTATTTTCAAGAACAGGTGCTAAAACGGGTATGTCAGAACCAAAGTTGCCTGTTATCACTATTCGGTTTTTCATAGTGATGAGGTAACCATCTAATGTAACTACTAAATTGTTTACCGGTTTCCATGTAAACCCAAGACTATAGTTTACAGAAGTTTCCTGTTTAAGTGCAGGTATACCAACCGCTCTTGCAATTGAACTGTAATTCGGCACTAATTTGGCGTATACTAAAGTAGGTGTGCCATTTATTTTTAAAACATTTGTATTGGTATTACTGAAATTAATCTGCTGTAAAGTGGGCGCTCTGAACCCAGTGCTGATTGAACCACGTACATTAAAATTGGACGCCACTTTGTATCGCGTTGCCAATTTATAAGTATTTACAAATCCGAAGTCAGAATAATTTTCAAAACGTGCAGCCACATCTACCAACCAGTTTTTAGTAAAGTCAAAAGCAAAATCAATGTAACCTCCGATATTTGTCCTGTGTGAAACAACGGCATCATTCGGTGTAAATCCAGGGAAGCCTTCTGATCCGGAAGCTAATGAAATGGTGTCATCAACATTAGGGAAATATCTTTCGTAAGGTCCATATCCATATGAGTCAGGTTCTCCTGCATAAAGTCTATATTTTTCATATCTGAATTCAGCACCAACCGAGAAAGTTAATCCTTCCGCAACTTTTGGGAAATGTTTACTTAAATCCAGGTTAGCCGAGTTCTGCAAGAAATTAAAGCCCCCGTCGTCGAATCTTGTTTTAATATTATCAGGGTATTGGTTAGGAAGAGTTGCATTAAATGTTTTATTGCCGAAATAATGGAAATCATTATATCCTAAATTGTTGCTGATGTCCCAATCCCAGCCGCTTTTAGTAGTGCCGTTAATGCCAACAGCAATTGATTCATCTTTGATATATACGTCCTCCTGTGGATTCCAAAAAACATTATTTTCATTGATACTTCCATCTGAAGACCCGGCAACTTTCATAATTCCGGGAACAAAAATCAGGCTGCCATCAGGGTTGGTTGGAAATTTTTGTGGGCTGCCAGAGAAATTGCGTGTCCAGGCATAAACATTGGAATGCTTGTAATTAAATCCTCCAAAAGAATAAAATTTAGTGTTGGAATTTCCTATAGGAATTTCCAGGTTATACATTCCGCCTCCTGATACTACTGAACCGTCCCCGAATGCTCTTCTCCAGCTGGCAGTACTTAATGCTTTGGGATTAGTGCTCCAATTGGTATCAGGCACAGCCCTGAAAGTTTTCCCTTGGTTCATAAAATTCGCCCCGATATTTATAAAGCCCCCATTTTTTCCAATAGGTAAACCATAATCAATAGCGGCATTAAAAGTTCTTCCATCAACCCAGTTACTGGTATAATACTGGCTGGGATCCACATTATTTAATGTATTATACTTATGGTCATAATAACCACTTTCTCCAATACTGAAATTAAGTTTCTTAATATCTTTTTTGAGAATAATATTCATTACTCCGGCAATGGCATCTGATCCATATTGAGCAGATGCACCATCCCTCAGAATTTCAATTCTGTCAATTGAAGCTTCCGGTATGGCATTTAAGTCAGTTCCACTGTTTCCGCGGCCACGTGTGCCTAACTCATTTACGAATGCAGAAAGATGCCTGCGTTTACCATTAATTAAAACAAGGGTTTGATCAAAACCCAAACCTCGTAAACTTGCAAAATCTATGGCATCCGATCCATCGGCACCACTCTGTTTATTATAGTTAAAAGAAGGAACTGACATATTCAGTTGAGACATCAGGTCAGGCTTGGCTGTGGTTTCCCCGATTTGATTAACTTTAATCACATCTACCGGAACAGGAGATTCTGTTTTGGATCTGGCGACACCACGGTTACCCACAAAAACTATTTCCTGTAATTCAGATGCAGCAGATTCTAATGATATGGTTAATTCAGAACTGCCGTTTATATTTATCGTTTGATTTTTATATCCTACATTACTGATTTCCAGAATATCATTTGTATTAACTTGAATTTTAAATACTCCCTCATTGTTTGAGCTGGTCCCTTTTTTCGTTGATTTGATTCTTATAGAAACACCGGATAAAGGCTGACCTGTTTTTGAATCTTTAATGACTCCGGTAATTAAATTTTGCGCAAAAACTGAGGTTGAGGCAATAAATACTAAAACAAATAGGAGGGATTTTCTCATAATTGAATTATTTGGTTAACATGCAATTTAACGTAATAAATGCATTTCAAGATGTTAATCAGTAGAAAAAACAGTCTTTCAATACCAATTAATTACATGAAAAATAAAATAATATAATTTAAATTAATATCGTTTAAAATATTTTCTCTTCTTTTTCGTTTTTAATTTGAATTTATCAGCTCAATTGCTTGTACTTCAATTTATTTTTGAGCTAACAGTACCCTGTGAAGTTTAAATAATTCCGTACAAACATCCCGCTGATCATTATTTAGCCCTTTTCAATTAATCGTAGGACATGGTATTTTTTTTACGTAAATACCTATTCATCATTGTTCTTTTCTGTTGCAATAATATCCTGTTTGCAACAACCCAGGCTGTTTTACCACATAAAATATCTTTTTCAGGGTTACTTGCAATATCCAGAAAACCTGATACTGCTGCCCATCCCATCAGAAAAAGCATTAAGATTTGCAGTTGTCAGATATTAATTTTACAAACAAATATCCGGCGCCAGAAGAATTTTGCTTTATTGGCTGAAAGGACGAACAATAAAAGTTTTAACTCCGATATTTCCTATGCCAACAGGGTTATTGAAAAAGAAAAAAGACATATGAAATCATATTTCTATGATAAACTGGAAGTAGTAGATTCTTTTTCAGATGCCATTGATTGCAGAAGTATGTACAAAAGATTGAAAAACAAAAACAAAACTATTTTTTTATACGATATCCTGGATGCAGATATCAGGCGATAAATCATTCATTTCTGCTGGTGAGGTTATAATTTCTTGCAAAAATATTTTCTTTTTTTTAAAATCTCACATATTGATTTACATCTTGAGATTATAGTAGTTCTAAACAGCTAAGCGACTTAAATATTCAGGCTAATACTGTTCCTGTTCATTAGGAAATTCATTGGCTTTCACATCAAGAATATATTGTTTTATTGAGCCGGTAACAAGCTCATGTAGGTTTAAATACTGGCGGAGAAAACGAGGTTTGAATTCAGTGTTAATACCAAGCATGTCATGCATAACGAGTACCTGGCCATCACAATATTTCCCAGCCCCAATACCTATTGTAGGAATGTGCAGGCTTTCTGAAACCTCTTTTGCCAGTGTTGCCGGAATTTTTTCCAGGACAATTGCAAAACAACCTGCTTCTTCCAATAGCTTTGCATCCCTTCTTAATTTTTCTGCTTCAGCCTCTTCTTTTGCTCTTACATTGTAAGTGCCAAACTTATAAATTGACTGCGGGGTCAGCCCCAAATGGCCCATTACCGGAACTCCTGCTGCGATTATTCTTTTAACTGATTCAAGAACTTCCTCACCGCCTTCCAGTTTAACAGCATGTGCCCCTGTTTCTTTCATAATCCGGAATGCCGATACTAATGCTTCCTTAGAATTTGATTGGTAAGAACCAAAGGGCATATCAACTATAACCAGGCAGCGGTTTACACCGCGAACAGCTGAAGCGGCATGATAAATCATCTGGTCCAAAGTGATTGGTAATGTTGTTTCATGCCCTGCCATTACGTTTGACGCTGAGTCGCCAACAAGTATGGCATCAATACCAGCAGCGTCAAAAATTTTTGCAAATGAATAATCATAAGCAGTGATTATGGAAATTTTTTCTCCATTCTGCTTCATTCTTTGCAATGTATGGGTAGTAACCTTTTTAATCTCCTTAGTAACTGACATGGCAGTTTTTTACATGAATGGGGAGGGAATATGGCTCTGCATTAGAATAAAACACACCCTGTCTCCGTAATAGCAAATGCTAAGTTAGCAGAATGAAATGAAAATGTAAAGTTTTAGTGACCGTGCAATTCAAGCAATGTGTGTTACAGAAAATTCATGATTGTTTCCATGTATCTTTCATCACTTTAATAAATTGTTGCATTTCAGATATGGTGCCTACACTAACCCTGCAATATTTTTCAGCAAGATAAGTGTTTGATCTCAGGTAAATATTTTTGGTCATCATGAAATCTGCAAAATTACCGCTGTAATTACCGAGTGGAAATAAGATGAAATTGGTTACAGAAGGAATAGCTGTAATATTCATTTCTTTTAGCGATTTTATGGTATAATCCCTCGCCTCAGCATTTTTTTGTTTGCATTGAAGACGGTGGTCTTCGTCCTGCAGGCTTGCCAATGCAGCAGCGAGTGTAAGATCACTGATTGCTACCTGGCTTTCATTAAAGAAAGACTGATCCAATTGTTTTAT
>DATKNN010000026.1:0-178294 GCA_035541355.1 Puia sp.
CAGCAGGTTTTTGAACTAATTGAAATATTTATTCAAAGAGAAATATTTCTGCTATAAAATAATTTCTTAACGACTGAGATCATATGCGAATTTTTATACCAGCTATTTCTTCTTCAGCTTAAATGCATAAAAAATATTTAAACTGAATACGTTCCCTTTTGAAGTATAAGTGGCGTCCTTGTTCACGTTGTTAAAAGCAATTGCATATCGTGCCCCTATTCCAAAGCCGTGTTTAAATTGAAAGCCAATTCCCATACAACCGCTGAATTTTGTTGAATTTTCCTCACTCTTAACGTCAGTCGTCGTTCCATTCGCTTCTTCTTTGGCATAAAGCAAAAATCCAAGCTGCGGGCCTGCTTCAATATAAAAGCCACCCGCTGGCCTGAATTGTATGAACAAGGGTATATTTAAATAACCATCCTTTTCATTATACACCGTTTTGTCTCCTACTTGTTTAAGCCTGGTGCCTTCCCCAGAAAAAAATATTTCAGTCTGTATGGCAACGGGTATCTTAAACTTGTAATTAACAAGGGCACCAAAATTCAGTGCAGGTATAAACGGGTCAATCACAATATTGGGGTCATTGGTTTTTACCATTGATATGTTCAGGCCTAATTTGGGGCCGATAGACAATTGCGCTTCAGACGATAAAAAAAACAAGGAAAATGTAAGTGCTACAAACGATGATTTCATAAACAGTTTCATAAAAATAATTTTCCATCAAACCTAAAAACGCTTATTACAGATACCAATAACCCATTCGGGCTATTTTTGATTTCCGGTGATGGGGAAAGTGTGCTTACAACATAATATTTCAGTCATAATAACGATAGTTCTTTTACCATAATATCAGAAAACACAATAAACGGCCGCTCGACCTGAAAACCATAAACAACAAGGCAGGAATGACCTTTGATAAGTATTGAATTACACGAATAAAAAAATTGTTTGTACAATTATTCCAAAGGCAGGCTGAAAACACATAATTAAAATAATATATTACAAAATTGTTTGGAATAATATTCCTGATATAAATAATTTAGGGCCTGACATTGACACATCATTTAATATCACATCACTTAATAAATCTTCCTAATCAAACGGCAAAATACCTAATTCCATTTTTTACTACAGCAGTGTTCTGTAAAAAATGTTACATTTGATTAAAGAATAATTTAGCAAAACATAATACAGCACAGCACCTGGTTTTATTACAGCTTAATATCATTTCAGAATACTCCTTATCATAACAACACCTTATTCTCCATTTTATCCTTTCATTTCTCGTGAAGACAGTTTCAGGAACTGATAAATCTTTATAAAAATGCACGCAGACCATAAATCTCAAACACAGCATTCGGGAAATACGAGAATAAACTCCAGGCAATTTGAAGCTTTATTTAATAACGTTATTATTGGCATTTTAATAACCAACCAACATGGTGAGATAATCGGCATTAATAAGTTTGCCGAAATCCAATTTGGATATGTGCAGAATGAGTTAATAGGAGAAAAAATTGAAAAATTAATCCCGCATAGATTTCATAACAAGCATGTAGAAGACAGGGCTCATTTTTACAAAAGTCCCAAAACGAGGATGATGGGTGCAGGCCTAAATCTTTTCGCGCTAAGAAAAGACGGAATTGAATTCCCTGCCGAAATAAGTCTCAGCAACTACGAACTGGATGGTGAAACTTATGTCATTGCATTAATTGTTGATGCAACTGCACGTAAACAAAATGAACTCCAGCTATTGGAGAAAAATTCGGAACTGGAAAAAGCAACAGGGGAAATCAGGCAATTGAATGAAGATCTTGAAAAAAAAGTAACGATGAGAACGGAGATGCTGAAAGAAACGCTGACAGCATTGGAGCAATCGCAGCAAGAACTAAAAGATTTATATGAAAAAGAAAGAGAACTCAATCACCTGAAATCAAGATTTGTTTCAATGGCCTCACATGAATTCAGGACTCCGTTAAGCACTATACTTTCATCTGTTGACCTAATAAAAAGATATACTTCTTCAGAAGATACTGACAAACGCGAGAAACACATTGAAAAAATACAAAATGCAGTCAGAAACCTTGGTTATATCCTGGATGATTTTCTATCATTGGGAAAACTGGAGGAAGGTTTGGTGGAAGTAGCACGTGAGACAATCGACGCGCAGGATATGATCGCAGAAACAGAGACCCTTGCTCAGGAAATAATTCAATCATTCCGGAAAGCGCACCAGCTTGAATTTCATCATTCGTTACAAAATACATCGTTGGCGCTTGACAGAAAACTGCTCAGGAATATTCTTACCAACCTCGTGTCAAATGCAGCAAAATACTCCCCGGAAAAATCGATGATCAAAATACATTTTCACAGAAATGCACAAGGTTTAACCATTACTGTATCAGACGACGGCATCGGAATCCCTGAGAAAGACCAGGAACATTTGTTTGAAAGATTTTTCAGGGCTGGTAATGTTGGAAACATTCAAGGCACTGGCCTTGGATTATATATCGTAAAACGCTACATAGAATTAATGGGAGGGAACATTTCTTTAAAGACGCAATTAAAACCGGGCACTACTTTTGAAATATTCCTTCCTCAACCATAAGCTATGCCAAAAAAAATCTTAATAATTGAGGATAATAATGATATCAGGGAAAATGTTGAAGAGTTATTATCGCTTACAGGTTTTGAAGTAATTACCGCTTCAAATGGCACGAATGGCATTGAGATTGCGATGCTCGAAAAACCTGATATCATCGTGTGTGATGTTTCGATGTCTGATGTTGACGGTTATGAGGTTTTAAAGCACCTGAAGAAAAATGAACAATCAAAATCAATTCCTTTTATTTTCCTGACAGCCCGTTCAGAGAAGAAAGATATTCAATATGGGTTATCGCTCGGCGCATCAGGCTATCTGGTTAAACCATTTTCAGAAAAAGAACTGATATCTGCCATAAATAATTCCCTGCTAAAAACTTCTGGGTAAAAATTTTATACAGCAGCATATCGCTATTCAATTATTTCAAGTAATGAAGTAAGCGATTCTTCTTTGACCACATAGTCTGCAACATCTCTTAACTCGCTGTAGCCCGAATTGAATGAAATTCCTTTACCTGCATGCTTCAACATGCATAAGTCATTGAGCCCATCTCCTACTGCTATCGCATTTTTAATAGATACTCCAAGTTGTGCTAATGTATGAAGCAACATATTCAACTTACAATAATCGTGTGTGCACATACTGAAAGATTGCTTCACTGACAGCGATGGGATCCGCACCTCCCCGGTAACAATACTTTTCCTGAATTCAAGTTCATTTGCAAGTGAAAAATCTAGCCCAATAATATTTTTTATGTGACTGGCGATACAATCATAGCTATCACTGATAACTCCACAGATATATCCGCGAAGTTTCAGCTCTTTCACCACCTGTACCGCATCGCCAATAACAGGAATAGATTCGGCAACCTGAATCAATTCATAAAAAGCCTTTCCTTCAAGTAGCTTTGCTATTCTTTTTGTTTTTATATGAGACGCATCTTCAGATCTACTAATTTCCTGCAACTGCTTTTTAAATCCAAATTTTTCAGCAGCCGTATGAATAAAACTTCCGCGTAATAAAGTATTATCCATATCAAACACCACCAGCTTTCGTGGCCTGGAATAAATCTTTTTTTCAGAAAAGCGTAATGCCTGCGGTGTCGGCTTATCTGTAACAGGGCCATGATCCTGCTTTAATAAACTCAGGTTCCTCACACGTTTAAAAATTGCATTAGCTACCTGCCTGGCCATTCGGCCAAGCGCCTGTAAAGGCTGCATATCATTTTCTATTTTCCCAATACAAACTTCACAGATCCGTGCCTGTACAACATCCATATCAATAAGTATTCCTATATCCACCCCATAATCATTTTCAAATTCAATTTTTTCAAAGAAAGATTTTTTCCCAGCAATCATGCCACTCAATGGTTGCTTAAACTGTAAAAGGTGGGGAAAGAAAAATTCCAGCAGTGGTTTTACCAGGATTTCTGTCACCCTGCCCGCCTGTCTTTCGAAATATGATTTTACAAAATCCGCCTCATCGTTAATAAGCGGCGCAGTTAGCCTCTCAACAACATCGGCAGCATAGTTGGGAATATCAGCATCCAGGAAAACAATGATTTCATTTTTAGCAACCAGCATTCCTTCCTGCATAGAGCGGCCTTTACCAAGCTCCGTACTGGTTATTATTTTTGCGCTTTCTTTTTTAGCTTCATTGATTGTGTTATCGAAAGACTGATCGTCCACAACAATAATTTCCGAAACAAGACTATTTCGTTTCGCTTTCTGAATTACTTTGCGGATTGTTTTTTCTTCATTTAATGCGGGTATTACAACTGAAATCATACATCATAGTTTAGCTGGTGAAAAAAAAGGAGTTGTTTTGGGTATCTCAGTTGAATACAATAAATCAAACTTCAGACCAGCTTTTATATGCATCCTGCAAAAAAACATATCGTCCTTATTTCTATGCGGACGATATGCCTAATAAATGCAGAAAACTATACAAAAGTTGATTGACTATGCTTCTGCGTTTATACTTAGTTAAGTATTTTATTTGACCTGAGTGAGCGTAATGGTTCCAATATCAGTAGCTTCACCATTTTTTACATGAACCGGTTCCTTGGTAGCATTCGAATAAGGCGGCACAGCTTCCACTATTAATTTATATTCACCCTGTTTTACTGATGTAAGTTCAAACGAACCCTGGCCTACATTCCCCTTAACGGTATCTGTACCTGATATAGCCCATACTTTCGATGCCGCATTTTGGGGAATTATTTTCCCTTTTATTGAACCAGACTGGGTATTGACGAATGCGAGCAGCATAAAGGTTACGGCAATAAACAGTACTGCCAGTTTAAATGGAGTAATTCTCATAAAATGAATTTTTTAAAAATGAACAAATGATAATTACCGGTAACGCCTTTTCCTACTGCACTTAGAGTTGAAGTATATTTCTAAAAACCAACAACTATGCCACAAAAAATAATAATGTTGATATCAACTAAGAAGTTTCGCACATTAATAGAAACGCCAAATATAATTAGCTGGAAAAGAACCCGGCTTTAATCAGCTCATCCAAAAGTATTTTTGTTTACTAACGGTTATGCATATCCTAAAAAAGGTAATCCGGGGAAGCTTATTTTACTACAGGAAAAGAAGATATTCTGAGTCTTGCGGCGCCCATCGGAATCAATTCAACAGTTTGTTCGGATGTAGAAACTTCTACCGGGCTTTGCGGAAGCGTACCGCATAAACCATATTTATCGAGGGTCCATTCAGGGATTATTTTACCTTTTGCTTTCAGTATTAACGGCACAGCGGATGGTTCAAAAGGGAAATTATTTGCCGGCCAGCTTCGTCTTGTTATTTCAAACTGATCTTCTAATGGCTTATCACTTATTACCAGGCCATAATTCCACATGCTTGCAGAATAAATTTCGAAAGATGGCCACGCCGAAGGATCCGCTGTTGCCTGCCACCTCGCTTCCTGTAATGCTGATTCTTTACTATCCATCTTCTTATATGACTCATCGATTTTTAAAGAAAAAGTAAGCGGCCCGAAATTTATGCTTACACTGTTTTTATTTTTCTCCCATTTGCGTAACATCAGTTTCATCGGAAGAACCAATTCAATCTCATCCCCGTTTTTCCACTCGTTTTCTATACGCACATAATTTCCTCCTCCGGCTGATGAAATAACTTCTATACCATTCAACAAAACTGTTGCACGGTTACACCAACCGGGTATCCGCAAATAAACCGGGAAAACATTTTTTGAAGCACTCACCACTTTTATCATGATATGATCATCAAACGGATAGTTCGTTGTCTGCTCAAGTACAACTGTTTTCCCATTACCAACTTTTGCCGTAACCGTACTGCTGTTATACAACATTGCAGCAATACCATTGTCTGGTGTAGCCATCCACAAATGTTCGGCATAGTAAGGCCATCCTTGTGCATGGTTATGCTGGCAGCACCTGCTGCTAAAAGGGTTCATCATTAAATAAGGCCCTTCATTTTCAATTCCCGGTGCATGGTTTCTGCTGTCACTCATCACCATGTTTGGGGCAGTCAGGTATCGCAGCCCTTTAAAATCAGGCATTACCGCAGCAGGATACGTATTGAACGCAACATCTTCGCAATTGTCAGCCCACATTCCATCGCCGGTGATCCGTGTTAATATTTCATCTGAAGACATCTGTTCAACGATACCACATGTTTCAACTGCTTGCCTGGGATCATCATAGCCCTTTCTTGCATTTTCGTCCGCACCAAACATTCCTCCAGGCACCTGCCCATATAAATTTCTGATCAGATAAAAATCATTATATGAGGCATGCATAAACAGGCTGTCTTTTGATTGCATAAAATAAGTAGCAGGCTCCCTGAAGCATTGCGCCACATTGACATTGTGCCAGTTAGGCAAATTATTTTGCTGCGACCAGTTTGCAGTATTGCGATGAATCTTATCAGCGAGCCCCAGCAACCATTTTTCCCCGGTGTAATTATAAAGCCAGTAAATACTGAGCAGATTATCCCCTCCCCTGCTGTTTTCCCAATATAGTTTCAGTAATTTATCATCAGGCAAGGCAAGCTGCCACTTGAAATATTTAGTCATGAACATGAGCACCCTTGGGTCGTTGCTATATTCATAATACGATTGCATGCACCAAAGCATCAGCATGTTTGGCCAGAGATCAGGAGATGTTCCTGTATTTCGCTGAAAGCTGCTGTCAATAATTTTGGGCCCGAAATAACCATCGGCCTGCTGGCTTTCAAAAACTTTTTCCAGCCATAGTTTTGTTTCTGCAATTATTTTTTCATCCTTCATAATATATCCAAGGTCGCCATAACCTTTTAACCAATACGGTACTTCTTCCCAACCGTGATCCCCCTTTCCAGTACCACTGAACCATGCATTATTATTTTTATCAAGCCATGAACTGATCTCTCCCAAATGCCCTGTCAATCCATCTCTTTGCAGTTCGAGATATTTCAAAATCCATCCTTTCGGAGCGATGCCGCCCACTGGTATTTTGATAAAGTATACTGGCAATAAGGGCGCTTGATTGCCGGTATAATATTTATTGGAGATGGCCGTAGAAGGCCTATCAATAACACTTACTTTCAAATTACTTTTTTGAGCTATTACTTCGGAGAGAATAAAAGGCAAAAGCAATATTATCATTATATCTTTCATATTGGCCTTGTTGTAGAGAACAATATTAGTGCATTCCCTGAAATTAAATTTCACATTATCTGCGATCATTGTCCTTAGCGTAATGCAATTCACGCCTAGGGTATCTGCCCTTTATAACTGACAATTTTTACAACATTATATACCGGAATGATCGGGCTTTCTTCAATAAATAATTATTGCAGGATCACCGCAATTATTTCGCTCACAGGGCTATCCCAGTTTTTTTTCATTGCTTATCTTTAAAAACTAAAACCTGCAAATATGGTAATTGACCAAACACCACAAAAACAAGACTGGCCTATATGGAGAAGGATCATATTCCGGTTTTTTTTTATTTACCTGGCGCTGAATATTTCGCCATGGACATGGCTTGGTGATATTCCGGGAATCAGTTACCTGAACGACATTTATTCGAAACTGATGGACCAGGCCGTAAACTTTGGCAACGATCATATATTTCATGTCCGAAAAGTACTGGTGCCATTGAATGGCAGTGGCGATACTTCTTATGGATGGGCCCAGGTATGGCTTTTTTTGAGTCTTGCTGTTGCCGGCACGCTGGTATGGTCGTTAGTTGATAAAAAAAGAAGAGCTTATCAGCAATTGAATTATTGGTTATGTGTTTTTACAAGATACTATATCGCTTTAATCGCTTTTGTTTATGGCATAGAAAAACTTTTTGCGTTGCAAATGCCATTCCCGAACCTGAGCCAGCTATCCACTCCACTTGGTGATTTTTTACCTATGCGGCTTTCATGGATGTTCATCGGTTATTCAACCCCTTACCAGGTTTTTTCAGGGGTAATGGAAACTATAGTTGGCCTATTGTTGCTTTACAAAAGGACCGCAACCTTTGGCACACTAATAGGCACTGCCGTTTTCCTGAATGTAATGATGCTGAACCTGTGTTACGACATTCCTGTCAAAATTTTTTCGGCCCATATAGTAATGATGTGCTTTTTTTTACTGGCCAATGAATACGACAGGATCATCAGCTTCTTTATATTGAATAAACAGGCAGCAGCATGCGGTATATACCATTTTATTTTCAGTAAAAGATGGATGCGTATCAGCAGGATTGTTTTAAAAATAGTTTTTATTGCGATTGCTGTTGGCCTCCAGTTTTACAATATGATACAGTATTATAAATCGACCAAAATAGATACATCCGTTAAACCTATCCCGATCGGCATTTATGATGTCCCCGTTTTTGCTGTAAATAAAGACACCATTCCCTTTTCAATCAATGATTCACTCCGCTGGCAGGATATCATCTTTGACCATTTTGGCTATGGCAGCATCAAAACCTCTGATACTTTATTCAGGCAACGCTATAAAAGAGGCTACTTTGCCTATGCAGGCGACACTGCCTCACATTTACTCAGATTAAAAAAAATGCAGGGTGACAGTATTGACATAGTGAGCTTTCGTTATGCATTACCGGACTCCAGCACCGTTTTGCTTTGGGGGAAACAAAGAAAAGATTCATTATATATTGAACTCAAAAAAAGCAACAGGCATTTTCAACTGGCAGAAAAACAATTTCACTGGCTCAGCGAATATAACAGGTAATTCCGTTTAAAAAGCACATCCCTTTTTAAACCATCATATGCGTTAACATTAGCATAACAAAATGTACTGTTCAAAAATGCACTAAACTATATAGCTTGAGTTTAACTAAGAATTTTACATGCGAGGACCCCTGTATTTCCAGGCTTGCGGCTGAAGTCTAAAATTCATAGAATATAAAGCAACTGTCAGCTTATTACCAAACAGCTCTTTTGTAACTAACACACCCTTTTCAAATTCGGGAAGTTCAATGATAACTATATACCCTACCGTATTGATTTTAATTCATTACCAAAACCAACAATTACTTTATGAGAAATTTTCTTGTCTGCATACTGGCATTTTGCATTACCCAGGCCTGCCTGGCGCAAAACAAAGATTCAACGGGCCGTGTTTTTAAAAAATTCAAAGTAGACCTTGCTATTGGTTATGCCAGCCCGAAAAGTTCTTCGTCAGGAGCTGATTACAATGGCGGAGCTTTATTTGCTATTGAACCAAAATTCGCAGTGATCGACCCATTATCCGTCGGCGCTAGAATTGAAGCTGCCGTGACTGGCCATGTTTACAAAAACACCAGTAGCAACAGTAACAATTCGAACAATAGTAATGGCAAAGCTAATCTCTCTTACCTCCTTACTGCAGATTATTATTTTACTAAAACAAAACTTCGTCCTTTTATAGGAGCCGGCGGTGGAATTTATACGACGGGGATCCTGGACTCGAATACTGTTAACTCAAACAGCCGTTCAGTACCCACTACTTCCCAATTCGGATTTATGGCAAGGGCAGGTATTGAAGTCGGCCATTTCAGACTGGGTATTGAATACAATTTTGCAGCCAATGACGCTGCTTATTTAGGGCTTAAAATCGGCGCTTATATCGGCGGAGGCCGAAAAAATAAATGAGACGAAGATGCCCAAGCAGAAAAGCTTATTAGTTCTCCGATTCAATAATGTAATGCTATTCTAGGAGAAAATCATTTTAAATTTTATCCGTTCGCGCATCAATATTTTTATATCTTGTATCAAAACTATACTGGTTATGAAAAGGCTTTTCATTACAAGCGCATTGCTTTTTTTATGTGCATTTTTCTTTACGAATAGATTATATGCACTTGCAGGCGACACTACAGATATTTCCGCTTACAAAAAAACCATTGATGATAACCTGCAGAAAAATGTGCAGGAGTTTATTGAATTTGTGTCCATCCCCAGTCTTTCTTCACTGGCTGCGCATAAAAATGATATGCAGCATTGCGCTGAATGGCTCAGAAATAAGTTGCAGGCAAAAGGTTTGTTGAACGCCCAGGTGCTGGCAACAGATGGCCATCCTGTGGTATTTGCAGAATGGAACCAGGCAAAAGGTAAACCTACTGTTCTCATATACGGCCATTACGATGTTCAGCCTGTACAGGAATCCATGTGGACGAGCGCACCTTTCATTCCCAAAGAAGAAAACGGCAGGATTTACGGACGTGGGGCATCGGATGACAAAGGTGGAGTAGCGGTTGCCATTTGGGCGATAGAAACCATGTTGCAAACAGATGGCAGGTTGCCGGTGAATGTAAAATTATTTTTTGAAGGCGAGGAAGAAATCGGCAGTCCGCACCTCGGAAAATTTGTTACTGAACACAAAGATTTACTGAAAGCAGATTATGCATATAGTGTAGATGCCTTTCAGAAAAGCGATACGGAACCTGAAATGGTGATGAGTGTAAGAGGCGGCTGCACTATGGAGTTTAGTATAAAAACGGCAAACCGCGACCTGCATTCAGGTGTATTTGGTGGCAAGCTTCCCAATGCTGCGCAAATACTTGCACAACTAATATCAACTTTCCACAGCCCTGATGGAAAAGTTGCTGTTGAAGGGTTTTATGACAAAGTAATTCCGATGACCGCAGAAGAAAGGGCTATGGCCGCCAATGCACCTTACGATGAACAAAAAGAAATGCAGGAATATGGCGCTTCGGTTTACAGCGGAGAAAAAGGATATAGCTCTATTGAACGTGTCTGGTACCGACCCACGCTTGAAATTACGGGAATATGGAGCGGGTATACTGCAGAAGATGGTTTCCTGAATATCGTACCTGCCTCTGCACATTGCCGCCTTATGTGCAGGCTGGTATCCAATCAGCAGAGCGAAGTAATTCTTGAACTCATCAAAAAACATATTGCCGCTCATTTGCCTGAGGGTGTAACATTAACCTATAAAGACCTCGGTGGCGGAGCAATCGATGCTGCAAAATTTCCCTCCAATACCCTATCATTTAAGGCAGCGTATACCGTACTGACCAGATTATACGGGAAGGAGCCTTTGCTAATGGGAACAGGTGGCAGTAACGCTGCACTTGCCATTATGATGAAACAATTGAATCTACCCATGTATTCATTCGGTTTTTTGCAGGAAGATGAGAATTATCATTCACACAATGAGTTCATGCGTATTTCAGATTTGAAAAAAGGACAGTACGCATTTTGTATGTTGCTCAAATATATTGGAGCAAGAAAGATGTAAAGGCATTCTGAAAATGAATTAATATTCATCAAACATCTTCTTGCCTGTATGAGATTTGTAATGTACAGATACCGGTATGCACTTTACGATACTTTACGCCGGCAGTGTCAAGCATATGCTTTGAGGCTTTAAACACATCGTTATGCGCATATTTATCGGAAAGGTAAATGACTTCTGTAATTCCTGATTGAATAATGGCTTTGCAACACTCGTTACAGGGAAATAAAGCCGTATAAATTTTACAGCCATGCAGGTCCATACCAATATTGTTTAAAATGGCGTTCAGTTCTGCGTGACATACATAAGGATATTTTGTACTGAGGAAATCACCTTCCTTCGCCCAGGGAAAATCATCATCATTACAGCCGATAGGCAGACCATTGTATCCGGCACCTACTATTTTATTTTTATCATTGACAATGCAGGCACCTACCTGGGTGGAAGGGTCTTTGCTGCGTTTGGCCGAAAGCAATGCGACTCCCATGAAGTACTCGTCCCAGGAAATATAGCCTTCTCTTTTCTTCATATATTATTTATCATTTCTCAACACAAGATAAATCAAATAATAAATTGAGGAAAAGTGGCATCACTGGCAAGAAGCCGTATCAGTCAATTGTGTTTCTTTTCTGATACCGAAGAAAAATTCTGAAAACAATAAGACTTCTTTATAGCAGATCAAATTTTCGTCATACATCAATTTGCTTACCGGTGAGAATGCTATGAAAAGGAATTACGGGAAAGTAATTCCAATTTCAATCTTACAAAATGATTAAGGCTACCAATAACTACTGAAGCTTGTCGCTGAGCTGTAATTTTATAATCATCCCCAAATTGCAAAAGTCAGGTTGATGATTTTAGCTGAATACTGTTTCTTTTGCCAGCGTTACGGCAAACCGGATGTTTTATCCAGCACTTTTCCATGAGGCTCATTTTTTAGAGAAACAAGAGATAACATCTTTTGTAAAATATGGCTCCTGACAACTCCAAAAAATATAATTTACTTTTAAAAAATCTTTCCCAAAAGCATAAAGTTGTGGAACAATATTGGTATGGTTTTTAATATTTTCTTCTGAATTTGTTTTCCCAATATAATTCCCGTCCTGAACAGCAATTCCCAGGGGAACTATATAGCTTCCCTCGTGCATTAATGCTAAAATATGATTTAATTGTCCTTTTGCTTTAAACATCAGATCTGGCCCGCCAAGACCAACACCTATTTTTTCAGCATATCGGAATACACCTCTAAGATAGCCTTTGTCTTCCCAGGGAAGCCACTCCCCCGGCATAAAGTTGGCGTATTGCATCGTAGTAGATTTCGGGAATGCTTTTTTTAGTGAAAGCATATTGGTTTTTATACATTCCGCGTACAATTCGGGTGAAAACTTTTGATCTTGTTTGTGACCAACCCCTATTGCCGTTTCCTGTAAGTTGATCCCTTCAATTTTTCCATCAAAATATTTTCCAAGTGAGTCCAGCAAAAGGATGAACCTTTTTTGTACATTGACATTCCAGCGTTTTGCGACCCAACCTGCTTGTTTTCCATGGTCATCAATTTGCATCACTTCACCACCATCGTATTCTTTGGTAAGCAAATAATTCGGCACTGCTTTCCATTGAGAGTTAAACGTTGCGTCTTGCAATTGAATAAACAGCACTTTGCCTTTGGATTTTAAATACTCATCGTCTTCAATAATTTTAGAAAAGTCATACTGGTCTTTTTCAGGTTCGAGCATACGCCACGAGTACATGATTTGAGCGCCTGCAAATTGCGGCATTTTCAAAAATGGATGATTTCGAATGGATTCTCGGTCAGTTGAAAAGTAAACGAAGTTCTTAATGCTGCAATCATCAATAGGGCATCTTGCATTAAGGTATTTTTTATATGCATCTCGGTATTTTTCTGCAGGATTGGTCAAATTCTGACAATGAATATTCATGTGAACGGACGTTACTGAAAATACAGTTAAAATTGTCTTCTGATAACTGATTAGAGGAAACATTTTTGTTGATTTTTGTAGCAGTACATTTAAGTATTGGACACAATAAGCAGGTGATATTTTGATGTTGCAGCATTGCGCAAGGAAATGCAAAAAAATGCAGTAAAATGTCATAGGAATTACAACTAAAATATATAAAGTTAAGCGCAGTTGTTCACATTTTGAAAATTAAAAAGCGCTGATCTGCAGCGCTTTACATTTTTTTGTTTCCTATTCCAGCGGAGGGAGAGGGATTCGAACCCCCGGACCTGTTACAGTCAACGGTTTTCAAGACCGCCTCATTAAACCGCTCTGACATCCCTCCGGGTGCAAAATAAACGTGCAGAACTTTATCTTCCAAATAATAATAATTCTTTAAGATTTGGAAATTTTGTAAATTAGTAGTAAACGATTGTTCATCAAAACTTGGCAAATGAAAAAAGTAGCAGACATTATCAAACACAAAGGCAACAAAGCAGCTTCAATAACTGTTGGACCAAATACTACTGTTCTCGAAGCTTTAAGAATTATGGCCGACAAAAATATCGGTTCAGTAATGGTTATTGAAAATGACAATTATCTCGGTATTGTAACAGAAAGAGATTATTCCAGAAAAGTAATATTAAAAGGCAAATCCTCAACAGATACAAAAGTTTCCGAAATCATGTCTGATGACCTGCCGAGAGTAAACCCCTACGATACTGTTGACTTTTGCATGCAACTGATGTCTGACAAAAACATTCGTTATCTCCCTGTCTTCGATAATGCAAAATTAATCGGCATCGTTTCCATTAACGACCTGGTTAAAGAAACTATACGCACACATGAAGAAACCATCACTCACCTGAAGGATTACCTGCATTCAAATATGTAAATGAACCGCAAAATTTTGTCAAAACCCGGACAATATTTGAAGGTCCGGGTTGTATTTTATTCCGCCCGGCAGGAATTCTATGCAGCCCTCGTTGCGTCGCACACTTGTACTTCAACAATTCCTCTCGGCAACATCACTAACGTCTACAAATAACCGAAGTCATTTCCATGCTGTTCTTAAGAAGCGCAGCCAGTTACCGTGCATAACGTTTTCAATATCTTCTTCTGAATAACCTCTTTTCTTTAATATCAAGGCAATTCCATTGATATCAGCAATCGTTTCCAGATCATAAGGGGACTGCTCTTTACCAAAAGCGCCATCAAGGTCTGAGCCAATACCGACCTGCAAAGCATTTCCGGCAACCTGGCAAATATGATCAATGTGGTCAACAATGCGTTCAAGGTTGCACTGCATAATTTGAGGAGTCGATTTTCCCCGTACCCAATCAGGTACAATCATCCATGCATCCATTGCTGCTCCAATTACAGCCCCTCTTTCAATCAATGCTTTGATCATATCATCGCTGAATTGCCGGTTATGATTTACCAGCGCCCTGCAGTTATTGTGGCTTGCCCAAACATGGCCTTTGAAATTGTCGAGTGCCTGCCAGAAAGCATCATCACATAAATGAGTAACATCAAGAATAATATTTAATTCTTCCATCTTTTTTAACAGCTCTAAACCATTACCGCTCATTTTGCCTGCGGCATCTGTTCCATTGGCATACCTGCCCGGGCCATAATGCGCCGGTCCAACTGCACGTAATCCATATTGAAAAGCCCTTTCAAGATATCCAACTTCAACTATCGAATCAGCACCCTCAAGACTGAGTATATAACCAATCTTTTTTTTCTCAATGCTACTTTCGCTCCAGTATTTCAAATGCTTGTCTAAAGAATTCAAGTCAAAAACCTGTGACATCTCCCCTGCATGCTCCATTTCCTTATACCATGCCAGCTGCGCCTGTGTTTGTGCCCATGCCTGTTCCGGTGAATGCCAGCCTGGCAATGCATTACCCTTCGCAGTATATCTCGCAATTTGCGTGGCTACCACCAATCCGATATTTCCTTTTCTTAACTCGGGAAAACAAACAGTTCCTTTCCCGCGATCGGGTTTGTCAGTCATTTCTTTTTCCCGATTCCGGATTTCGGTTATGGGTAACCGTAAGTCCCTGTTCCATTCCATGGCATTCATACTCAGGTCAAGATGGGCATCAATAGTAAACATGAATTCCTGAATTTATTTCATACAGTTTTAGAAGAAAAAAACCTTAGATTACCTGATAATCCGGCCCGATGGGCCGTTTTGTATAAATTGCTCAACTTCGTCTCTGTTGATAATTGCCCAATCTCCTACAATGCTTTGTTTTAAAGAACCGCAGGCAATCGCAAAATCAATCACGCGTTGCGGCTCAAATTTATTGAGGAGACCAAATAACACCCCCCCGGTAAACGCATCTCCGCTGCCAATCTGATCAGTAATAAATGGAAGTTCGTGAGTAACTGAAAAATAGTATTTACCATTTTGCATCAGTGCACCGCAGTAACTATGCATAACCCCTTTTGTTTGCCTGAAACTCATGGCCAGGGTTTTGAGGTGAGGTAATTTCTGCCGTAACCCGTCGCAGCATTGCCGGAATCTTTCTTCATAAGATGCGGCTTTATCTGTTTCAATACCAAAGTAAACATGCGCAGAATCAAGATCTGCCACTGCAATTTCAGTATGCTTCAGCAATACCGGCATAATTTCACGGGGATGCTTACCGTATTTCCACAAAGTGGATCTGTAATTAAAATCTGAAGAAATCGCCACGCCTTTTGCTTTAGCCTCTGTAATCGCTTCAAGACATGCATCCGCCGCTCCTTGCGATACTGCAGGTGAGATTCCTGACCAGTGAAAGTATTCAACAGCATTGAATATTTTTTTCCAGTTTATTGTTCCGGGTTTTAAAAAAGAAAAAGATGAAAAAGCCCGGTCATAAATAACCCTTGAAGGCCTCATGTGGTTCCCAGCCTCTGTAAAATAAAGGCCGAGTTTATCGCCGTTATAAATAATGTCATTGACGCCAACTCCATAACTTCTTAATTGTTGTACTCCTGCAACCGACAAATCGTTTTCCGGAATACAGGTAATGTAGTTTGCTGAAGCGCCTAATCTCGATAACAATACACATACATTAGCTTCAGCGCCCCCAAAATAAGGATGCAAATCCCCCGCCTGCAAAAAACGTTTAGAGCCAGCACTATGAAGCCTTAATAAAAATTCGCCAAATGCTGCCAATCTAAATGAAGACATCTTCAAACATTTATTTCTTTAATTAATCTCTCTGAAAAACAGAGCATTTATTCCATCAAATATTTATTTTCCTGTCCCTTGCCACGGTTTTCCATTCTCCGTTTGCAAAATGATCATTTACCGTGATCGCTTTTTCAAACAATGCAACTGTTGGGCAAATGTGCATGGGCAAACCATATAGCACATCCCCTACTTGATAATGATGCCCTGCTCCGGCTTCAACTACCAAATGCTCCTCGCTTTGACCAATCGCTTTCAGTTCCGGGGCATTAAGGAAATAAATCCTTTTAGTAATTTCATTTTCTGCAGCCACTGATTTGTGCCCCAGATCAAGACATAATTTATTTTCAGCCGGCAAGGATATAACACGCGATATTACCAATGCTGCAGGCAAAAAATTCTGCTCGGGGCACAAATCCGTATAGCCTTTATCCCAGTATACAAAAGTTCCGGGGCTGCATTCCACATTTTCCCTTTTACAATGAATGGAAAAACTTGGTGACCCTCCGACAACGATAACAGGTTCCGCAAAACCCGAGTTCATGATTTGCTTTTTTAGTTGTGCAACTTTTTCAAAACATTCATCACATTTTTGTTTTCTTATATTGAAATCGGCATCACGGATGTGCCCATCATAAGCATGAAGGCCCACCGGCTTTATGCCTTTCAAACGGGAACATTGGATATATAATCCGAGTGCATGTTCAGGTAAAATACCGGTCCTGTTCTGACCAACATTAATGTCGATGTAAACCGGAACCGTTAAATTGTTGGCAGAGAAAGCTGATGCCATTTCATTTGCAGCCGCCACATGATCAACAAGACAAGAATATTGAGTAGACGGATATTCCCTGGTTAACTCAATGAAACGTTTTAATTTGGGGCCAACAGGCTGATAAGCGAGCAACACATCATCGGCCTTACACATCCCCATCATTTCAGCCTCTGCTATTGTCGCACATTTGAATTTGTGAATACCTTCATCCATCATCAACACCACCGCCTCTACACATTTATTTGTTTTTACGTGTGGACGCAACCGTTGCACATTTTCAACCATATTAACGGCTGTATGAATATTCGCTTTTACACGTTGCGGATAAATCACCAATGCAGGAGAATCCACTTCGTCAATATTGCTGATAGCATACCATGTATTTATTTGTTCAATCATAAAAATATTTTTAGTGAATGTGCAACTACCAATGGCCAATAATTCATTAAAAATTTAGTCATTCACCTATGCATCAGTTTTATCAAATCAGCCCCCCTTTGGCAATTGCTTATCCACGACTACACCAATTCAAACAATGCCTCTATTTCAACAGAAATATTATTAGGCAGAGAACCCATACCAACCGCACTTCTTACCCCGATGCCATTTTCTTCTCCCCATACTTTTGCAAACAATTCACTGCACCCATTAATAACATAGGGATGCTTTTCAAATTCAGGCGCTGCATTTACCATTCCCAAAACTTTGATCACCCTTTTTATTTTATCCAGCGACCCCAGATATTCTTTTAATGTAGCGATAATGGTGAGGCCCACCTGCTGTGCCGCATGTTTTCCTTCATCGGCATTCAAATCTTTCCCGACTTTACCGGTAATCAGATTGCCATCAGGAAGATATGGCCCCTGGCCTGAAATATAACAATGCTTGCCGTCAATTAGTACGGGCTTATATACGCCTTTAGGTGTGGGCGCCTGGGGAAGCTCCAGCCCCAGGTTTTTAAAACTTTGTTCTGCAGACATAATATTCGCTTTTAAAATATAGAATTCAAAATTAATACTCCAGCCAATCCCATCACAGATACGATGGTTTCCATCAATGACCATGACAAAAAAGTTTCTTTCACCGTGATGTTGAAATATTCTTTAAACATCCAGAAACCAGCATCATTTACATGAGAGAATACCACACTTCCCGCACCAACCGAAAGTACCATTAAATTCGGATTAACATGTTCCTGAACAACCAATGGAGCAATCATTCCGGCTGTTGTTAAACCGGCAACTGTAGCAGAACCTACGCAAACCCTGATAATTGCCGCAACGAGCCAGCCTAATATTAATGGATTTATCGACAAACTGTGCAAGGCCCCTGCTACCTGTGTGCTGATACCGCTGTCAATGAATACTTGCTTTAACCCCCCTGCGCCTGCAATTACGAGGAGAATCATGGCAATATCTTTTACCGCTTCAGCATAATGTTCCATTATTTCTTTGATATTTCTTCCTTGCCTGATACCTAATGAATAGGTGGCCACAGCCAATGAAATGATCATAACTACAACAGGGTTCCCTAAAAAAGCTATGATGTTTTTTTCCGGCTCACTACGTTTATCCATAAACGTTATCAATGTAAATAGCATGATCAGCAGCACCGGTAATAAAGAGGTAATCAGGCTATTTGCAGTGCCCGGCATTTTTTCCGCAGGAATATATTTAGGAAGAAAAGTTTGCAGCGGCGTGGATTTAATATTTTTCAAGGTCCCGGAAAATAAAGGACCGGCAACTATTACAGTTGGGACAGCGATAGTAATACCATATAACAGTGTAATTCCCATGTTTGCATGAAAGGCCGAAACCAGGGCAACAGGAGCAGGGTGAGGAGGCAGAAAACCATGGGTTACTGAAATAGCAGCCATCATTGGAATGCCGATATACACTGCGGGTAATTTATATTGATATACTATTGAAAAAACAAGGGGTACCATCAACACAAAACTTACATCAAAAAAAAGTGGCAGGCCAACAATAAAACCTGTAATGACAATTGCCCATTGAATATTTTTTTCCCCAAATTTTTTTCTGAGTGATCCGGCTATCACCTGGGCAGCGCCGCTTTCCGCAACCAGTTTTCCCAACATCGCGCCTACACATATTACTATGGAAAGTGAACCAAGCATATCGCCAATACCATGTTGCACAGAACCGACTATTTTATTTCCGGGCATTCCAAGCAACAAGCCTGCAAGCAAAGACACTATCAGAAAAGCAAGGAACGAATTTATTTTGCCCCACGTAATGAGCAGTACCAAAAGAAGAATGCAGAACAGAACTATGAGGATCGTCATTGGCGAACAATAATGATAGATGAACGGGTTGCCGAATATAGGAAATAAATTTATGAGCATCCACTGAATTAATAAACAAGAAAAAAATAATGCAGTTGATCTCCCAAATAACCACAGACCGGAAAATAATGACCGGTTTATTCATGCAAGCCTGCGCTATGAAACCGCGGGACAATTGATGAAGAAGTATAAAAATCCAGTTAATAAAAAATGAAGCCTTCTACCCGGGAATAATGTTCAATGGAATTGTTGCCGTACAAGTGAGTGACACAACAGAAGATGAACAGGATTACTTTAGCTGGCTATATTGTAAACAGTTCAGGTCAGCAGCAGTTTACATTCATGAATGAGCCTGCCCTTGTCGATGGCAACAGTACCTACCTCTTCACAAACCAATCCTCCTGCTATATTTGCAATTTCCGCCATCAGGCGAACATCTTTTGTAGCCGCGTACACCAAAGCAGCAACGGCAATTACCGTGTCACCTGCACCTGAGACATCAGCAATATTACGCAGGTGCGAAGAAACAATCATTCCTTCTTTCCCGTCCTGGTAAAAAACACCTTTTTCAGAAAGTGTGATAAATGAAATCTGGTGATGAAGTTTTAAATATAATTGTGCATGGATATTTTTTAGCGCCGGTAAATTGATATCCTCCAGCAAAATGTTCAACCCTTCCTTCACTTCTTTCAGGTTAGGCTTGAAAATATCAACCCCTTTGTAAGTAAAAAAATTCTTTCGCTTGGGGTCTACAGCGGTAACCACGTTGTTCTTCTGACAAACCGCTATGATTTTGTGAATGACATTTTCCGTCAAAACTCCTTTGTTATAATCTTCAAAAATCAATACCCCAGGTTTTTCCTTCTCGATATATTTTTTTACAGCATCAACTAATTTTTTTTCATCATCGATATCAAGGTCTTTTATTGTTTCCGCATCAAGGCGCATCATTTGCTGATTGCGGCTGATGACACGCATTTTATTAGTTGTAATTCTCGCTTCACTTTTCAGCAAATGCGAGGAATTAATATTATTTTTTGAAAGTAATGCCTGCAGTAAGATGCCGTCATCATCATCTCCAATCACTGAAAAAATATTAACCTGTGCACCGAGTGAAGCTGCATTCAGGGCAACATTTGCAGCCCCGCCAATGCGGTGCTCCCGCCTGTCAAAACTAACTATGGGAACAGGCGCTTCCGGCGAAATCCGTTCTACATGCCCCCACCAGTAAGTATCAAGCATCACATCGCCCACAACCACAATCTTGATTTTTTTAAATTGCTGAAATAGCCTTTGAAAATTCATGCACCGGTTTTTTCAGTTTGCAATATAGCACAATTGCGTGTGGTGAATAATGGATAATAATAAGAAAAATCAGTGATTAAGGGTTTAAAAATCCTGTCATGTCATTTTTTGATTACCCTGCAACCATATATATCTCCGGTAGTTTTGCCTTCATGCGCCTGAAATTTTACCACCACAAACGACTTGCCTTTTACCAATTCAGAAGGAATGGCATACTCCATATCGAAAAAATTATTGGGGTGATCGTGTTTCAATTCCTGTGTGATTATTACTGTTCCGTCAACAAGAATATCATGGATGCGGTTATTATCCCCGCCCCAATATGTCACCAATAAAATATTCCCCTTGGTGCTGTCCACTTTCATATTAAAAGAAAAATATCCAAGGGTATGTGCATTGCGGGATTTTTTTCCCTGTTCTTCTCCCAAATAACTGTTTTCAGATTTCAAGTCATGATCGCGTTCAGGTTGCATTTCACCGATGCGCAACACATCGATAGTACGGTTTTCTATATCCTGTTTCCTTTTCTTTTCCGCTTCATAACCGGCTTCCCGTTTTACCCAGTCTTCATTTGTAAAATAATCCCAATACACACTGTAATAATCATTATAATTTGTAAAGAAAGGAGTGAGGGTTATATCAGCAGGTTTTCCAACATCTTTTGTAATGAAAGTTAATGGCTGACCCGTTACCGGTTTTATCCAGTCGCTTACATTCCGGTTGCCGGTGAGGACAACAGGTACATCATGAATATCAGATAATGCTTTTTGCCCCAGGTCTCCGGCAAGTACCAGCGGGCCGTATAAAAAAGCAATCCTGCCGGGATTATCCGGCATGCTTTCAGTGTACACGCTCATGGGCATTACTACCCTGACCCGGTCATTATTCGCCCAGTTTCGGCTGATAATAATGTACCCGTTTTCTTCTTTTAAGATATTTACCTGTTTATCATTAACGGCAATACTTATCTTATTTTTAGCCCACCATGGTTTCCTTATGCGAAATGAAAATACAGCAGGTTTCTTATTATGAAAAGTAAAATGCACCGTGTCGGAATATGGGAACGCCGACTCCTGTTCTATTGTAACTTTTTTTTCTTTCCAGTTCAGCACTGAAGGAATAAAAAGATTAACAAACAAACTGCCATCGCTTCCTTCGTAATAAATGCTTTCAGTGTATTTGGAATGATTTTCCATTCCGCTGCCTACACAACAGGTGAACGTATTGAACTGGTCGCTGAATTGTTTTTTGGTACCCATGCGCAAGGGAACAAAATAACACATCATGCCCGTTTCCGGGTTTTGAGATGAAAGAATATGATTGTACAAAGCACGTTCATAATAATCAGCCAGCTTACTGTCCGGATGCCAGCAGAACAAATGCCGGGTAAGCTTGAGCATATTATAAGTGTTGCATGTTTCACAGGTGCTCTCGCTTAAAAAATCACTGAGCTTATCAGGCTCCGCAAGATATTCATGGTCGCTGTTTCCTCCGATTACATAACTGTGATGATGGACCATAATATCCCAGAAATTTTCTGCAATTTTTTTATCATTATCATCAGCCTGCAATTCATATCTTCTTGCACAACCGATAATTTTCGGGATCTGCGTGTTAGAGTGCTTGCCGGGCAATGGATCTTTACCTGCAGCCAGCGGGTCCAAAATTGCTTTATGCTGGAACTTATAAGAAAGGCCAAGATATTTTTTGTTCCCCGTAAGGGAATAAATATTCACCAGCACTTCATTCATGCCACCAAATTCGCAGGCAAGCATTTTTTGTAATTGCTCTTCATTGAGTTTCTTTAAAGTATTTTCAGTCCAGTCAGCCATTTTAACGTCGATGCCTAACGCTTTTTGATTATCACAATACAGATAAGCATCCAACAAACCGGCCATTACCTTGTGAACAGTGTACCAGGGCGACCAGCCGCCGTTTAAATCAAATCCGCTCGTTTTAATTTCACCGAGAGCCAGTTTTCCGAAAATGGAATCCTGCCTGGGGATTGCCCCGATATAACCCGTGCCTTTGGCATCCTGACATTTTGCCAACTGATCCACCAAATAATTCACCCTTTCCAAAAATTTTCTGTTGCCGGTTGAAGCATACATCATTGAGCATGCAGAAAGATAATGACCAAGGGTGTGACCGGATAATCCTTCACTTTCCCAACCCCCATATACTTCGCCCTTCGTTGGCAATCCCGCATATTCATAAAATCGGAATAATAACCTGTCGGGATCAATCGACAACAAATAAGCGGCATCTTTTTCCATTGCGTTTTTGAAAGGGCTATTGAGCAACCGCACATCCTTCAGGTTAAATGCATAAGCCTGTAAATTTGCGACGGGTTTTACTTTTACCGCACTATTGCTTTTTTCAGGAACATAAGACTGCGGGAAGGCAGAAAAGCACAGAAGTGTGAACAAAACAATCAGAATATTTTTTTTCATTGCTGATTAATAAATTTTAGGTCTCTTTTTGAAATTTTATTTCTTGACCCGAACAGTGTTTAATAACTTTTCCAAAGCTTCAAGTTGCTTTCAAACTTCGATGAAGCAAATCGGGTTTTGGAAAAGTTCGGTTACAACCCAAAGCTTAAAGCTCATCGCTTCCTTAATTATTCACCTTCACATCTTTGATTCTAACGGGTAACCATACCTGCATTTGATTTTGGCCGCGGTTACACCACACATAATAAGGTATGGCTACCATTTCCTTTTTTACAGTCTGCACGGCGCTGCCATCAGTATTAATTGATATGGCAGGCACTTCTCCCCTTACGGCAATTACATGTTCCTTGCCGATTGTTTTATCGAACGTTGAAAGCAATGCCGTTTCGGGCAAAACAAAATTCCAGGCTTGATTGTCGTTATCTGCACCTTCAACGCAGTATACCAATGGTCCACGCTGGATGGCCACTCTGTCTTCATCGGCTTTTAATTCAGGCCTGCTGACCACTCTTTTTATTTCCATCGGGAAGGATATTTCCACTTGATCATTTTTCTTCCACTCACGGTCAATTATGGCATATCCCTTTTCCAGTTCATAATGAACATCCTGGCCATTTACTTTAATAGAATATTTTGCACCAACATTATCTTCAAAACGATATAGGCCACCAGGAACAGCCTCACCATTTATCCAACCGGGAATGCGCAAATGCAACGTAAATTTTGATTTTTTTGCAGGAGAGATACCAAGTTTCACCTCGCCGTTCCATGGATAATTTGTCTGCAGGTCAACACGCACCTGTTGCTTGCCAACCTCCACGGAGGTGCTGCTGCCGACAAATAAATTTATCCAAATGCCATTGTCATTATAGCCGTAAATATAATTGCCCAGCGAAGCGAGCAGCCTTGCAATGTTTGCAGGACAGCAAGCGGTGCCGAACCATTCCCTGCGATGATTTTTTCCAGCTGATGCGAGTGTGTTGCCATAAAAGAAAAGGTTTCCATCAAGAGAAATGCCGTCTAACGCACCGTTATATAATGTCCTTTCCAGCACATCAATATATTTGCTTTCACCCGTAAGCAAATTCATGCGTTGGTTCCAGAAAACCATACCTACCGATGCGCAGGTTTCACAGTAGGCTTCACCGTTAGGGAGGTCATAATCGTTTGAAAAACCCTCATTATTACCTGATGAGCCAATACCTCCTGTAAGGTACATGTTTCGGTACACCACATCCTGCCAAACCGTTTTCATGGCATGCATGTAAGCAGTATCACCGGTAAGTGCAGCAACATCAGCAGCGCCGGTGTACATATACATGGCACGCACGGCATGGCCAGTTATTTTTTGTTGTTGCTTTACAGGAACCACATCCTGTGCATAAGCTGTATCTTTCCAATCAGTCCAGGTGTAACCATAAGCATATCCATGGCCCCTTTCACTCAATAACCAATCAGCGAGGTTGAGATATTTTTTATCATGAGTAACCCGGTATAATTTCACGAGTGCCAATTCCAGTTCCTGGTGACCGGTTACCCAATGGCGTTTCCCGGGGCCGAACAATGAATCAAAATGATTGGCAAACCTGATAGCCACATCCAATAATTTTCTTTTGCCAGTGGCTTCATAATAAGCTACTGCAGCTTCGATCAGGTGGCCGCCGTTGTAATCTTCATGCATACTCATATCGGTCCAGCGCTTATCCAGTCCATTTAACGTAAAATAAGTGTTGATATACCCATCGGGCAACTGTGCTTTTGAAATAATATCAATCCATTCATCTGCTTTTTTCTCCAGTGCACTGTCGGGATTATGGCTGAGGGAATAACTGATTGCTTCCAGCGCTTTGTATACATCCGAGTCGTCATAAAAAATACCAACAAATTTTCCTTTCTTCAAATGTGCAGCTATTTCAAAATTCCGGATGCGCGGGGTTTTTACTTCTGTTTGATCAACACAAACAGGAATAGTAACCGTTGCCACTTTGTCGATTTTAGGCTTCCAGAAACTGTCGTTAATATTGACCTGCGAAAATTTTACAGGCTGTAACTGCTGCATTGATTGGGCATTTAATGCCCCTGCATTTATCATTACTAATAACAAACAAACAATTACTTTTTTCATGCAATACACCAATTTTTAATTAAGCAAGGATTCATGTTTTCCAAAGTTAGCTTTAATTCAAAAAAACAGGCTTTTGGCATTGATGATTTATTTACGGATATTAACCCACAGCTTTGAATAATGCAGAAAAATAAGTTAATATTTGTAATATGAAAGTGGTGCAGTTTACCATACCGGTCGCAGAAAACCATTCCGTGATTGTTCAGGAGGATGTACTGTCCCATTTTTATCCGCACCTTCACCGCCATAAAGAAATGCAGGTGATGTGGATTATGGAAGGAGAAGGAACAATGATTGCAGGCAATAATATGCAGCGGTTCAAGCCGGGAGAGATATATATCATCGGCGCCAACCAACCCCATGTTTTTAAAAACGACCCGGGATATTTTGACAAGCGCAGAAAAAAGCAGGTTCGCTCACTGATGATTTTTTTTAATACCGAAGGGCTACTTGCACAAATGTTTAACCTGCCGGAGATGAAATCAATCAAAAAATTTCTTGCTTTAACACCGAACGGCCTCCAGGCTGATTATAAATATTATAACGCTATTACCAAAGCTATAAACGAAGTGAAAAACAAAAACAATGTCCGGCAGGTTACTGCTTTCATTGATCTGCTGCATTTATTTGCCGGGCTTAAAAACTGGAAGATGCTTTCCATGGAAAATATCGAATATGCCATCACTGATTCTGAAGGATTGCGCATGAATAATATTTACCAATACACTATGAAAAATTATACAAATAATATCAGCCTCGATAAAATCGCATCTGTTGCGCACATGACGCCACAGGCGTTTTGCAGGTATTTTAAAAAACATACGTTGAAAACTTTTGTAACTTTTTTAAATGAGGTCCGTATCAGCGAGGCATGCAAAAGAATGATTGCAAGCGAGTATGACAGCATTGCTTCTATCGCTTACCAGTCGGGCTTTGGGAATACAGTTACCTTCAACCGGGTTTTTAAACAGGTAACAGGCGTGGCGCCAAAAATATACATCCGGCAGTTCAGGGAACAATCCCTTGATATGACCCGATGAACAGGTCAATATCTGTAAATAACAAATTAATCATTGATGGCCTTATTGAATGGCAGCATGTTAATTTTGCACACACAATTAATTAATGAAAAGATTTTATGGTAAATGTAAACTGGCTTGGCGTATATCCCGCGCTGCTTACGCCTTTCAAAGAAAACGAAGAAATAGATTTTGACCTGTTCGCCAAAAACCTGCATGCGCAGGTAGAAGCTGGTATTGATGGTATTGTGCTTGGCGGTTCACTTGGGGAAGCAAGCACGTTGCTCAACAGCGAAAAAAACGAATTGGTAGTTTACAGCAAAGAGTTATTGCAAAATAAAATTCCGGTAATCGTAAACATCGCGGAGCAGGCAACTAAGGCGGCGGTACATGCCGCAAAAGATGCAGCGAAAAATGGCGCCGATGGCCTGATGCTGTTGCCACCGATGCGTTATAATGCAGACAGCCGGGAAACGCTGGAGTTCTTCAAAGCTGTTGCCACTTCAAGCCCTTTGCCGATCATGATCTACAATAATCCTGTTGATTATAAAATACTGGTCACCCTGGATATGTTTGAAAAACTTGCGAAATTACCGACAGTGCAGGCCGTGAAAGAATCAACAAGAGATATTTCGAATGTAACGCGTATGCATAACCGGTTTGGAAGCCGGTTCAGAATACTGACTGGTGTTGACCCATTGGCTTATGAAAGCCTTGCTGCCGGCGCAGATGGCTGGGTGGCCGGACTGGTGGACGCTTTTCCTAAAGAAACCGTAGCGATCTTCAGGTTGATTAAAGCCGGACGATTTAAAGAGGCGCTGGAAATTTATCGCTGGTTTTTGCCATTGCTTGAGTTGGATATTCACCCGAAACTGGTCCAGTACATTAAACTTGCTGCAAAAGCAACAGGTATTGGTTCCGAATATGTGCGTGCCCCCAGGTTGGTATTAGAAGGGGAAGAAAGAAAAAGAGTGCAGCAGGTTATTGACAATGCATTGGCCAAAAGGCCAACTCTGCCAGAATACTTGCACCTGAAAAGTATAGCGTAAAAAACAAGAAATCATTTCGTGAATGGTCAATGGTGAATGATAAGTCAGAAAATATTAATGGTTCATTATTGACCATTCACGATTAATTTTAGTTATTAATTTCAACCTTGCAGATGTCTTCGAAAACTTTTTTTTGTGTAGACGCACATACATGCGGGAACCCGGTCCGCCTTGTGGCAGGCGGCGGCCCGGTATTGCATGGCAACAACATGATGGAAAAACGCCTTCATTTTTTGCGTGAATACGATTGGATACGAAAAGGGCTGATGTTCGAACCACGAGGACATGATATGATGAGCGGAAGCATTTTATATCCACCACATGATGATCAAAATGATATCGGGGTTTTATTTATCGAAACAAGCGGCTGCCTGCCGATGTGCGGCCACGGAACAATCGGAACGGTGACGATTGCTATTGAACAAGGGTTGATCATTCCGAAAAAACCGGGCAGGCTTCGCTTAGAAACGCCGGCAGGCCTTGTTTTGGCAGAATATAAGCAGGAAGGAAAGAAAGTGAAATCTGTAAAGCTTACCAATGTAAAATCATTTTTGTATGCTGAGGACCTGGAAGTAGAATGCCCTGACCTGGGTTTATTAAAAGTGGATGTTGCTTATGGCGGAAATTTTTATGCCATCGTTGATCCGCAAAAAAATTTCAGCGGGCTTGAAAATTTCAAAGCCGATCAATTAATATCCTGGGCAAGGGCGTGCCGCCAAAGATTGAATGAAAAATATACATTCGTTCACCCGGAAAATGAACACATCAAAGGATTGAGCCACATTTTATGGACGGGCAAAACAATTTCCCCGGAAGCGACTGCCCGCAATGCTGTTTTCTATGGCGATAAAGCCATTGATCGCTCGCCTTGCGGAACAGGGACATCAGCACGCATGGCGCAGTGGCATGCAAAAGGCAAACTAAAAAAAGGAGATGCATTTGTGCACGAAAGCATCATCGGCTCACAATTCATCGGCCGCATTGAAGAAGAGGCAACCATTGCAGGAAAGCCTGCCATTTATCCGAGTATTGAAGGCTGGGCAATCGTTACAGGGTATAATAATATAATCATTGACGATGATGATCCGTATGCGCATGGGTTCCAGGTGATATAAATTTCAAGTTTGCAGTTTATAGTTCTTCTGTGTAACTGTGATTATACGTTTAATAATACATTTTATGATAAGAGACTGAAAGCCCAAGATTATAAACTCGAAACTTGTCGTCGCTCAATAGTAGTAATGCCGATGAACGGATTGCGACGCAAGGATGCTGAAAAGAATTACCAATGCCGGTATCAAAATATTTCTTCCCGAATTATTAATAAAAACTGCTATGATGAGAAAATTTCTTCCCGCTATTTTTTGCTTTTTATTGATCGGCATAACCAACAGCTTCGCACAAACGAACTACGATTATGTTCCCTGCAGCGAGATGCCATACATCATGCAGCAATACAATGCTGATTATAATGCACTGCAAAGATTTTATACGCCTGCGGACAATGATTCGCCTTTTGGCTATGGAGGCGGCGATTATAACGGAGCAGCTTCACCGGAAAAAAGAGAGCGATTAGACAAATTGTATAAAGAATATCTTCAAAAACTTTCGCAGATTGATTTCGACAAATTGCCGCAGGAATGTAAGGTTGATTATATCTTATTTAAAAGAGACCTGAATGCAAACCTGCAGTCATCTTCGGTGAAAGCAGCCGGTTATGAAAAAAATAAACAATGGATGCCGTTTGCCGATAAAATATTTGCACTCGAAAAATTGCGCCGCCGCGGCGCTTCGGTTGATGGAGAAAAAATTGCGAAGGAATGGTTTGATATTTCGAATGAAATAAAATCACTGGAAGCAAAACTGGAAGACGACAAAACGATTGCTTTTGAAAACACTTATGACGCAGCAGATAATATCAGGCTGATCAAGGCCTCTACAGAAAGTGTGTATCAATTTTACAATGGTTACGACCCGATATTCACCTGGTGGGTGCCGAAAACATACAAAACGCTCGATAGCCTTTTAGGCGATTATGCAAATGCATTTAAGAAAAAAAGAGAGCACCTTGCAACACCTGATAAAAGCGGCATTGTCGGTCAGCCGGTGGGAAGGGATGAATTGGTGAGGCAATTGCAATATGAAATGATTCCTTACACACCGGAAGAACTGATTAACATTGCGAATAAAGAATTTGCCTGGTGCGATGCAGAGATGCTGAAAGCAAGCCGTGAAATGGGTTTTGGCGACAACTGGAAAGCTGCTGAAGAAAAAGTGAAGAACACATTTGTGCCTGCGGGAAAACAACCTGAAATGATTTTGGGTTTGTATAATGAGTCGGTTGATTTTTTGAAAAAGAATGACTTGATCACCATTCCGCCACTTGCTGAAGAAACATGGGGAATGTATATGATGTCGCCGGAGAGACAATTGGTCAACCCATTTTTTCTGGGCGGAGAAAGTATTATCATCTCCTACCCTACCAACACGATGGATGAGGATGCAAAACTGATGAGCATGCGTGGGAATAACCCACATTTTTCAAGAGCTACGGTGCACCATGAACTGATTGCAGGACATAATCTTGAATTTTTCATGAATGAGCGTTACAGGACTTATAGAAATTTCAACACACCTTTTTGGGTGGAAGGATGGAGCTTATATTGGGAGCTTTTGCTGTGGGACCTTAAATTTCCGAAAAGCCCTGAAGACCGTATTGGCATGTTGTTTTGGCACATGCACCGCTGTGCAAGAATTATCTTTTCACTGAATTATCACATGGGAAAATGGACACCACAACAATGCATAGATTTTTTAGTGGAAAGAGTGAACCATGAAAGAGCCAATGCAGAAGGCGAAGTGCGCCGTTCATTTGAAGGAAGGTATCCTCCATTATATCAGCTTGCTTATCTTACCGGCGGCAGGCAGTTTTATGCTTTGAAAAAAGAATTGGTTGACAGCGGCAAAATGACTTATAAACAAATGCATGATGCCATCATGCATTTGAATTCAATGCCGATTGAAATGATAAGGGCTATACTTACTAATCAGCCGCTGACAAAAGATTTCAAATCCGCATGGAGGTTTTATAACTGATATTCATTTTAAAACAACATATATTATTGTCAGGATGAAAAAAGCAATAGCCATTTGCATTTTATTTCTCGGTTACTCATCAACATTTTGCCAAACTGCCGATACTGCCGATATCAGTATTAAGCAGGATTCCGTACTGATCTTCTACCACAAACAAAAAATAGGCGAAGCATTACTAAAAAAAAATGGCAGTACTTATACCATCAATATAAAAAAAGAGACCATTGGCGACAGGGTGTATCAAACTATCGTGATTAATTCCGATCAGAAAATAGAACTATCCGGGAATATTCTGGGAACCAATGAATCTATCGCCTGCGAATCTGATCCGAAAGACGGCCTGAAGTTTGTCCGCCAGGTAATCGGGCCAAGTCACAACCTTCGAAACCAGGCGGTGTATGAAAGAAAAAACGACTGGCTGATTTCTTTTGATGATGTATATAATAAAATTTCTGTTGAACCTATAGTTCTTTCTAACAATAACATCCGGCATGCATTTTCAGTTGCCGGAGAAGAAATTATTATTCGCATCAGGCCGCATTATTATAAAAATCACAGGGGGTTACATTATTTTGACCCTTCGACATATATAGTACCGGATAAGCCTATTAACGGGTGGTGTTCGTGGTTTGCCTATTTCAACCAGATTGATGAAGAAAAGATCAGGCATACGGCAGACGTTCTCTCTGAAAAATTAAAACCATTCGGCCTGGAATATCTGCAGATCGACGACGGTTACCAGCAAACGCCGATTGGTTTACCCGAAACTTGGCTGCAGCCGAATAAAAAATTTCCATCGGGTTTACAAAATCTTGCCGGCTACATTTCAAAAAAAGGGTTGAAGCCCGGCATCTGGACCAATGTATCTTTTGCAGATTCAGCGGCAGCTTACAGCAACAAAAACCTGTTTGTAAAAAGCAAAAAAAATGAACCGGCAAAAGGCAATTGGGTGGGTTATGTGATGGATGCTTCGCAACAAACAACACTTGATAAACTTGTCTCACCGGTCTATCATGCATTAAACCAACAAGGCTGGAAATATTTCAAACTAGATGCACTGAGGCATTTGAAGTATGAAGGATATAATTCCAATGCTGCATATTTTGCAAACAAAAAAATAAACAGGGATGAAGCATTCCGCAATTTTGTAAAAACAGTACGTAAAGAAATCGGGAATGAAAATTTTCTTCTTGCATGCTGGGGCATCCGTCCCGAACTGGTTGGGCTTGCTGATGGTTGCCGTATCGGCAACGATGGGTACAGTTATGCAGGCCTCGCACAATTCAATTCCTATAATAATATCATCTGGCGCAACGATCCGGACCATATTGAATTAAGCGATAAAGAAGCATATCGTTCGTGCACCGCCACTTCGTTAACCGGCTCCATATTCATGCTTACAGACAAACCTGAAAAATATGAATCTTCATTGATCGAGGCGGCCAAAAGAAGTATCCCGGTTTTATATACACAACCGGGGCAAATGTATGATGTGGACCCTTCAAGATCAGCCCGTATAGAAATGGCAGATGTGGAAATGAGCGGCTCCGGGCCACGCGTATTTGATGCTTCATCAACCACAACAACCGGTTTGTTTTTATTGGAAGTGAACAAGACTTTTGAAAACTGGATGGTATTGGGAAGGTTAGATGAGCGTGACCAGAAGATCAGTTTCAAAGACCTTGGATTGAATGACCAGAAAACCTATTTATGTTTCGAATTCTGGACAAAGAAATTTATCGGGGAATTTCAACATGAGTTTTTTCCCGGCGTTATCGACAGCAGTTACCATTGCCAGGTTTTTTGCATCCGTGAAAAAAAGAACAACCCGCAATTACTGGCAACCAGCAGGCATATCAGCTGCGGCGCTTTTGAATTACAAAATGTGTCGTGGAACAACAATTACCTTGAAGGCATCAGCAAAATGACTAACGGTGATGATTATACGATATATATTTATGAACCTTCGGGTTTCAACTTACAAAAATTCACCTGTAATAATGCTGAACAAATCTCAAATAACAAAGAAGGAAATATAAGGGCCATCACCATCAGGTCACCATCTCCGTCTGTTTCCTGGAAGTTGGAATATTAATGGATCACGTTATCGGCAACTTTATCTTTCTTTCCGGATACTGCTATAAAATAAATTGGGATACCTATCAACGTTATCAGCAATCCTAATACAGCATATAATGGTTTGTAAACAATCAGAAGTATGCAAAAAGCCGTGCCCATCAATATATACAGAAAAGGAAGAAAGGGATAGCCAAACGCTTTATAAGGCCTGTCTGCATCCGGACGTTTCTTGCGAAGAACGAAGATCCCGGCAATTGTGATTACGTAGAATGCAACAGCAACAAATGAGATCATATCCAGCAATTGGCCATAGCTTCCGCTTAAACATAATAAGGCCGCAACAACACATTGTGCCCACAATGACCATTGAGGAACTGCATTGTTATTGAGTTTCGAAGCAGGCTTGAAAAACAATCCGTCAAGCGCCATGGTATAATATACCCTTGCCCCTGCAAGTACCAGCCCATTGATACAGCCGAAGGTTGAGATCATAATTAATATAGCGATGATTGAGCGGCCTGCACTACCGAATATTACATTCGCTGCTGCAACTGCAAGCCGGTCTTCCTGTGGAAATGCAACTTTATTAATTGGTAGCACATGTATATACATCAGGTTTGTGCTGATATAAATAATCGACACAATCAGTGTTCCAAAGAATAAGCTCAATCCTACATTGCGTTTTGGGTTTTTAATTTCGCCGGCAATAAATGTTACATTGTTCCATGCATCGCTGCTGAATATGGAGCCGGTCATCGATGCTGCGATGGCGCCTAATAATGTAACTCCTCCGATAGCCTGCCAGTTTGTTGGTATTAATGCGCCGCTGTTATCTTTAGTCCCGAAATCCTGTGCAGCAACAAAACCATTATTCCAGTTGGCGCTCCAAAAGCTTTCTTTTGCCAGCAGGAAGCCGAAGATGGTTAACCCAAATAACGCCAGCAGTTTTGTAGAGGTAAATATGGTCTGAATTGTTTTGCCAGTCTTGATTCCGCGTGTATTGATATACGTTAGTAATACAACCACAGCAATTGAGATCAATTGTGCAGCGGAAACTTTGAAGCCTGAAGCATCGCCGATTAAAATATTTTTTTCACTGAAAGTCGGAATGAAATAAGCGGTAAACCGGGCAAACGCAACACCCACCGCTGCTATGGTTGCTGTTTGTATTACTGCAAAAAAACTCCAGCCATATAAGAAACCGGTAAGCGGGCTGAACGCTTCTTTCAAGTAAACATACTGTCCGCCTGCCTTCGGAAACATCGAACTCAGCTCTCCATAACTTACCGCAGCAATAACAGTCATAAATCCGGTAATGGCCCACACTGCAATCAGCCAGCCAGCGCTTCCCACATGCCTGGTAATATCCGCACTCACAATAAATATCCCTGAACCAATCATGGAACCGGCTACCACCATGGTAGCATCCAATAACCCCAGTGAAGGTTTGAAAGCAGTTGTTTGTTCAGCCATAAAAATTAATTATTTGGGAAGATAAGTAAATCATGGCAAATGGGAACAACGATATGGAAAATACCGTAAGCAGTTTACAATAATGTCTGTCTGACATTAATCTTATTTCTTTTTATAACCGGCATTTAAACCTGAGATTACATCAGTGGTGATGTTGAAGGCGCTGTCTTTATAATAAATAAAAGTAGTAGGGTCGTATGAAAAAATAAATGAAAAATTTTTTTGCCTGTTATATTCTTTTAAAAAGCCTTCAATTTTGCTTTTTATATCGGTCATTATATCAGAATTATTCTTGGCTAATTCATCCTGCATTTTTTGTTTTTCATTTAAAAATTCCTGTTGCATTTGTGCGTATTCCTGCTGCACCTGTTGGCTTTCAGCCTGCGTCATGCTTGCTCCTCTTTTTTGCCATTCCAGAATTTTACCCTGATTTTCCTGGGAAATCTTTGCAAGCTTGTTGTTCATCGAAGTCTCTTTTTCCTTCAGTTGGTTCAGGGCATCCTTAAAATAATTATAGTGCGCTTCTAATGAATCCAGTTCGAAATAAGCGATACGGAAAGTCGATGCAGTTTGTTTATCTGTTTTTTCCGAAATTACTTTTATCTGTTCAGTATGGTTATAGAACAGATAAAACAATACGCAGATCAGAACCAGACAAACCGAACTAATTATGGTAGAAATATTTTTCATCAAAACTTTTTTTGCAAGATAAATGCTTTCCATATAACAGAAGTGTTAAAACAGGGAAAGATTATTGTGGTTACCTGCATCAGAATATTTATTCAGCATCCTTGCGTCGCACACTTCAGCTGTTTTGCCCAAGTGATATCCCGGCCCAACATCACCATCCTTTATTAATCTAAAACGATATTATCTGCAAATGTTGCTTAAACAATTAATATAAAAAAGCAGGAAGGCCGGCTTCCTGCTTTGATTTATATTACTAAAAGTGTATGCAATTATTCCTCTTCATCAAACTGCATGGCTTCACGAGTAGTTTGCAGCAATTCATATTCCTCCTTGCTACCTACAATCATATTTTCGAACTCACGCAATCCGGTACCTGCTGGTATCGGATGTCCGGTAATCACATTCTCCTTCAAACCAAGCATATCATCTGTTTTACCCTGGATGGCTGCAGAGGAAAGCACTTTCGTAGTTTCCTGGAATGATGCGGCAGATATCCAGCTTTGTGTACCGAGCGATGCTTTGGTAATGCCCAGCAATAATGGTGCAGATGTTGCCGGATGCGCATCCCTGAATTCTGCCAGCTTCTTGTCGTTGCGACGCAAGATGGAATTTTCTTCCCTGACCTCACGCAAACTAACAATCTGCCCCGCTCTCAATTTGGAATCTCCGGGTTCTGTAATTACCTTCTTATCAAATATATAATCGTTCTCGTCTATGAATTCAAATTTATCTACTGTATCTTCTTCCAGGAACCTGGTATCTCCCGGATCAACAATAGTTACTTTACGCATCATCTGACGAACGATCACTTCAATATGTTTGTCATTAATCTTAACACCTTGTAACCTGTACACTTCCTGTATCTCATTCACCACATATTCCTGAACTGCAAAGGGGCCTTTAATAGAAAGGATATCTGCAGGTGCAATTTGTCCATCAGACAACTGCGAACCCGCTTTAATGAAGTCGCCATCTTGTGCAAGAATTTGCCTGGTCAACGGAACGAGGTATTTTTTAATTACTCCGTCTTTGGCTTCGATCACTATTTCACGGTTACCACGTTTAATGGCACCAAAAGAAACCACACCATCAATTTCTGAAACAATAGCAGGATTTCCCGGATTACGTGCTTCAAACAATTCTGTTACCCGAGGAAGACCACCGGTAATGTCTCTCAATTTGCCAAGTACACGCGGTATCTTCACGATTACCTGTCCGGCTTTCACATCATCGCCTTCTTCTATCACAATATGTGAACCTACCGGGAGGTTATAAGATTTATTATCTTTCACCCCCTCAATAACAATAGAAGGTATCTTTGTTTTATCTTTTGTTTCAATGACCACTTTCTCCCTATGGCCGGTTTGTTCATCTGCTTCTTCACGGTAAGTAATACCATCAAGAACATTCTCAAATTTCACCACACCGGCTATTTCCGAGATCACTACATTGTTAAAAGGATCCCATGTACAGATGACATCTCCTTTGCCCACTTTCTGACCATCTTTCACATTTAATGTTGCACCGTAGGGAACGTTGTTCGTAATCAGCAATCTGTCATTCTTCACATCCATGATACGCACTTCACCTGTACGGCCAATAACCACCTGAACTTTTACTCCCTCATTATTTTCAATCATAACTGTTCTTAACCCGTCGAACTGAATTGTGCCGTCAAATTTTGCAAGCATAGTCGATTCAACCGAAGCAGAACCAGCAACACCACCCACGTGGAATGTTCTCAATGTTAACTGGGTTCCGGGCTCACCAATTGACTGAGCGGCGATAATACCCACCGCATCCCCTTTTTGCGTGGTATAGCCTGTTGCAAGATTTTTTCCATAGCATTTTACACAAACACCACGCTTGCTTTCACAAGTCAATACAGAGCGGATTTCGATTGTTTCAATACCCGCATCTTCAATTCTCTTTGCTGTATCTTCAGTAATTTCCTCGCCTGCTAAAACGATTAATTTTTCAGAAACGGGATCATATACATCATGTAAAGATACCCGGCCGAGTATCCTGTCATACAACGGTTCTACGATATCTTCATTGTCTTTTAATGCTGAAGTGGCAATACCACGTAATGTTCCGCAATCTTCTTCTGTGATTACTACATCTTGTGCAACATCGACTAAACGGCGGGTTAAATAACCGGCGTCTGCTGTTTTCAATGCGGTATCCGCAAGGCCTTTACGGGCACCGTGTGTAGAGATGAAGTAATCCAATACGTTCAATCCACCTTTGAAATTTGACAAAATCGGATTCTCAATAATCTCACTTCCTGTTGAACCGGATTTTCTTGGTTTAGCCATTAACCCCCTGATACCGGCCAGCTGCTTAATTTGTTGCTTAGAACCACGGGCACCAGAATCAAGCATCATATAAACTGAATTGAACCCCTGTTTATCTGAACTCAATTCGCGTATAAGCGTTTCCGTTATACGGGTATCAACACGGCTCCATATATCTACGATCTGGTTGTAACGCTCGTTGTTGGTGATCAGACCCATGTTGTAGTTATCCCAAACTTCGTCCACTTCTGTTTTGGCATTACCAAGCAATTCCTCTTTCGTATCCGGAATAATAAGATCATTAATATTGAATGACAATCCGCCTTTGAATGCCATCCTGAAACCAAGCTGTTTGATGTCATCAAGGAACTTTGCTGTTTTAGGAACGTTTGTCCATTTGATGATATCGCCGATGATTTCGCGCAAAGATTTTTTAGTAAGAAGTGCATTGATGAAACCTGCATCAGCTGGAACATGCTGATTGAACAACACGCGACCAACTGTAGTTTCTATCAGCTTCTTTTCCAAATCTCCATTGTGAGCTCTTACATTCACTTTCACTTTCACAAAAGCGTGCAAATCAACAATGCCTTCATTGTAAGCGATAATCACTTCTTCCGGGCTATAGAAAACTTTTCCTTCACCGCGGACTTTTTCTTTGTCGGTCGATTTTTTCCCTTTTGTAATATAATACAAACCAAGCACCATGTCCTGTGAAGGAAGCGTTATTGGCGTACCATTTTGCGGGTTCAAAATATTGTGTGAAGACAACATTAATAATTGCGCTTCCAAAACTGCAGCAGCGCTCAGCGGAACGTGAACAGCCATTTGGTCACCATCGAAATCGGCGTTGAACGCTGTGGTAACCAACGGGTGCAACTGGATGGCTTTACCTTCAATCAATTTTGGCTGGAACGCCTGAATTGAAAGGCGGTGAAGTGTTGGGGCACGATTTAACATTACGGGATGCCCTTTCAAAATGTTTTCAAGAATATCCCAAACAATAGCTTCTTTTTTATCAACCAGCTTCCTTGCACTCTTTACAGTTTTCACTATTCCTCTTTCAATCAGCTTTCGAATGATGAAGGGCTTGAATAATTCGGCAGCCATATCCTTTGGTAATCCACATTCATGAATTTTCAATTCTGGCCCAACCACAATTACCGAGCGACCGGAGTAGTCAACACGTTTACCAAGCAAGTTCTGACGGAAACGCCCTTGCTTTCCTTTCAGCACATCGCTCAGAGATTTCAATGCACGTCCGCCTTCCGCTTTAACAGCATTTGATTTTCTTGAGTTGTCAAACAAACTGTCAATCGCTTCCTGCAACATTCTTTTTTCATTACGCAGAATGACTTCGGGCGCTTTGATTTCCAATAATCTTTTTAAGCGATTGTTACGGATAATAACACGGCGATACAGATCGTTCAGATCAGACGAAGCAAAACGTCCACCATCCAAAGGCACAAGTGGCCTGAGTTCCGGGGGTATTACAGGAATGTATTGCATAACCATCCATTCCGGGCGGTTAGCTATTCTGGTATTTGCATCCCGGAAACTTTCCACAACACTCAAACGTTTTAATGCATCTGCCTTTCTTTGCTGTGAAGTTTCATTTGCCGCTGCAGCGCGAAGGTCGAATGACAATTGGTCAAGGTCTATTCTTTCTAATAAACCGTGAACAGCCTCAGCACCCATTTTTGCAATGAATTTATTCGGGTCGTCGTCGGGCAAATATTGATTATCTTTTGGAAGCGTGTCCAAAATTTCGAGGTATTCTTCTTCCGTCAATAGATCACCGAAGTTCTGGCCTTTGTCCACACGTACACCGGGTTGTATCACTACATATCTTTCATAATAAATTATTGTCTCTAATTTTTTAGAGCTCATACCTAACAGGTACCCGATTTTATTGGGAAGGCTTTTGAAATACCAGATATGAACAACAGGAACTACCAGTTTAATATGCCCCATGCGTTCACGGCGAACTTTCTTCTCGGTAACTTCTACACCGCAGCGATCGCATACAATACCTTTATAACGGATACGTTTGTATTTTCCGCAGGCACATTCATAATCTTTTACCGGGCCGAAAATGCGCTCGCAAAACAAACCGTCGCGTTCAGGCTTGTATGTACGATAGTTGATGGTTTCCGGTTTCAGGACTTCTCCATAAGACCTTTCCAGAATGGAATCGGGCGAAGCTAATCCAATAGTGATTTTTGAGAAAGTGGCTCTGGGGCGATTTTCTTTTTTGATAGCCATATTTCGATTATAGTTTTTTAAATTTCGGGACTAAGCGTTCAAACAATAGAAAACATCTCAATTAAAGCTGATATATTTAATTGAACATTTTTAATTGATCATCAATGTTTTATCGCTAAAAAACCCACGTAAAATTGCCAACTTGCCTAAATTAAGGACGGCAAAGGTAAAGATTTAATAATAAAAAACCATAAAAGCTTTCAGGAAAGGCTATGTTGTTTTTCCAGAAACTTCTCACGTATCATATCCTGTACCGGAACGCCTTTTATTTTGCTTTCCAGCCAGGAGATAATATCAAGATAAGAAAAAGCACGCGTGGCAAAAGGGTTTTTTTCAAGCTTTTTCAGTTTATCAAGCAGTTTTTGAAATTCAGGCTTCAACTCTTTCGCCGACAAACGGAATGAACGACGAAGAAAGTTGAAAATTTCTTCTTCCACCACACCAAGGTTTTCCATCTTGGCCATAAAACGATAAACGGACTTGATAAGATATTCCAATAACTGGTAATTCTCCAATTCATAATGGGCAATTAAATGCAACAGACGGGAATAACATTGCAGGTCTGTTCGAAGTTCTACTTTCCAGTTAATGATTTTATTAAGATAATCAATTGCTGCTTCGTAATCACCGCTTCCAAAATACAATGAAGCAAATTTATAATAAAAAACAAGCACACGGTGCCTGTCAATATATAATTGGTATTGATCCAGTTTTCCCAGAATACCGGGCACCAGTTGTTTTCCTTCTGTAAAAGTCCCTTCAATAAAATGTTTGTTGATTTTGGAAATACTCAGGTATATAAATGTTTGAATAAGGTTATTGTCATTTTGCTTTACAATATCCGACTCGGAAAATTTTTCAAAGCATGCAAGTGTTTCTAAAAATTTTTTATAATTCTGCAAATCAAAATGGGCCCCTAGCAAATTATGCATACCCTTTATATAATGCGCTGTTTCTGTTTCAATCATGAATTTTTCTTTCTCAAACAGGTCAACCCATTTTTGGGCATATCGATAATACAATAAAAAATCCTGTCTGATGAATGCATACCAGCAGTAGCTTTGGAATAAATATAATTTTTCGTAAAAGCTGGCACAGTTTCCATTACCAGAGCTAAGTCCGTCTTCAAAAAATTTCTGTACAGCTGCTTCATCAGCCTTATTTCGTGCATGGCCATTTTTAATATACCAGCTGTAGAGCTGAAGGGAAAGGTTAGAAAGGCTTCCTATTGTTTGGAGGCGCTTGTTGGTCTCATCTACTTCGGTAGCCAACCTTTCTGCCCTGTCTTGCATGCTACGTGTAATGTGCAACGCTTCTATTTTCTTTTCAAAAAACAAAACCTGTAATAAAAAAGTCAGCTGGTTATTTTTTTGCGCCAGCTCCTTTATTTTGTCCAGTGTCTTCAGGCTTTGCAGATACAACCCACGGTTATATAAAATACGGGCAAAGTCCATTTGTTCATGAAGCAGCATATCAATGTTATCTTCATTTCTTATCAATCTCAAACTGGACAATATCTCCCGGTACAAGTGTGCTTTCATATTCGACAATTGCTGCTTGGCAATGGTTTTGCATTTTTTTAGCAACTGCGCCTCATCATATAAATCCATGCTGTCAATTGCATCGAATAATTGAATAATCTTCAGGTCTTCAGCAGAAGAGTTTCTCTTGATATAGAGCTTGAAATTGCGTTTTTCCGACTTTTTAAGCGACTTAACCAGTTGGAACAGTGTATCGGACGAGCGGTTGGGCATTGTAATTAAAAATCTTTTAAACTCAACACAGGCAAGGGTTTTCACCAAATTTTAACGGCTTGCACCACGTAAAACAGTTTCTATTTTGATTTCCTTATCAAATTTAACAAAGATAACTTCGAAAATGTTGATTTATAACTTCACCAACATTTTAACGACAATCTATGCCTGAAAAGCAAGTTTTCATCTTTGATACCACTCTTCGCGACGGCGAACAAGTGCCCGGATGCAAATTGAACACAAAAGAGAAAATTGAACTGGCGCTGAAACTCGAAGAACTTGGCGTAGATATCATTGAAGCCGGTTTCCCGATTTCAAGCCCCGGCGATTTTCATTCCGTGGAAGAAATTTCAAAGATCATTAAGAACGCAACTGTTTGCGGCCTCACCCGTGCAGTGGAAAAAGATATCACTGTTGCTGCTGATGCATTGAAATATGCAAAACGTCCACGCATTCACACAGGCATCGGCTCATCTGACATTCATATCAAACATAAGTTCAACACCACCCGCGAAGATATTTTGCAACGAGCAGCAAAAGCCACAAAGTTTGCGAAGAATTTGGTAGATGATGTAGAATTTTTTGCAGAGGATGCTGGCCGTGCAGATATTCAGTTCCTGGCAAAGCTCATTGAAACAGTCATCAGCGCAGGAGCAACCGTAGTAAATATTCCTGATACCACCGGTTATTGCCTGCCGCATCAATACGCTGAAAAGATTTCTTATCTCGTAAACAATGTTCCTAATATTGATAAAGCAATTATTTCATGCCATTGTCATAATGATTTGGGATTAGCCACCGCAAATTCCATTGCTGGTGTAATTGCCGGGGCAAGACAAATTGAATGCACCATTAATGGTCTCGGCGAAAGAGCTGGCAACACTTCTATGGAAGAATGTGTGATGATTATCAAGCAGCACAAAGAACTTGGGCTTTATACTAATATTAACACACAGTTGCTGAATCCCGTCAGCAGGCTGGTTTCAGATACTATGCGCATGCCTGTTCAGCCTAATAAAGCGATTGTTGGGGCAAATGCATTTTCACATTCTTCAGGAATTCATCAGGATGGATTTTTGAAAGAATCGATTACGTATGAAATCATTAATCCGGAAGAAGTCGGCGCAGGCGAATCGAAAATTGTTTTGACAGCAAGAAGCGGGAGAAGCGCCCTGGCTTTTCGTCTTCAAAAAATTGGTTATGATTTTAACCGCAATGATATTGATGTGATATATGAAAGGTTCCTGAAAGTTGCCGACACAAAAAAAGAAGTGGTGGAAGAAGATTTGCATGAATTAGCCAAAAGCTACAAACCGATTGAAGAAATTGCTTAATAAAGAATGGTTCAAATAGCTCTGACATTCATGCCGGAGATTAATAATTAATAAAGAATTAAAAAAATATAATGAAAGATACGATTTGAAGAAATCGTACATCGTAAATCTAAAATTTTAAATGGCAAAAACTCTCTTCGAAAAAATCTGGGATACTCATGTTGTCAAAACCATCGATGGCGGCCCCTCCGTTTTGTATATTAATAAACACCTTATTCACGAAGTGACCAGCCCGCAGGCATTTGCAGGGTTGAAGAAAAGAAGCATTGATGTTTTCCGCCCTAAACAAATTGTTGCCACTGCCGACCATAATGTTCCGACCATTCACCAGGAGCTTCCTATAAAAGAAGAATTGTCAAGATTGCAGGTGGAAGCATTGAAAAAAAATTGCGCTGAATTCGGCATTGAATTATATGGTCTCGGTCATCCTTACCAGGGAATTGTGCATGTAATCGGACCAGAGCTTGGCATTACGCAACCAGGAATGACGATTGTTTGCGGCGACAGCCACACTTCTACGCACGGGGCATTTGGCGCCATTGCATTCGGTATTGGCACCAGCGAAGTGGAAATGGTGATGGCAACACAATGTTTGCTGCAAAGCAAACCCAAACTGATGCGCATTAATGTGGAAGGCAAATTGAATAAAGGCGTTGTTTCAAAAGATATTGTTCTCTTTATCATCTCAAAAATATCAGCAGCTGGTGCAACAGGGTTTGCGGTTGAATTTGCGGGTTCAGCTATACGTTCCCTATCCATGGAAGCAAGAATGACCATTTGCAATATGAGCATTGAAATGGGCGCACGTTGCGGAATGATTGCCCCGGATGAAATTACTTTCAACTACATGAAAGGAAGAACATTTGCACCGAAAGGAAAAGAGTGGGATGAAAAAATCGGATATTGGTCAACGTTATTCAGTGATGCAGATGCAAAATTTGATAAAGAAATCAATATCAATGCTGCCGATATCGAGCCGATGATTACTTACGGAACAAATCCGGGGATGGGCATTGGCGTTAGCGGCCATGTTCCGGCGCTCAACGAGATCAATGAAAAAGAAAAACCGTCTTTCGAGAAGTCTTTACAATACATGGGGCTTCAGCCAGGCACAAATATCAAAGGCAAAAAAGTGGATTATGTTTTTATCGGAAGCTGCACCAACAGCCGTATTGAAGATCTGCGCATGGTTGCATCTTTCGTGAAAGGAAAAAAGAAAGCTGATAATGTGGAAGTGTGGGTAGTGCCGGGCAGTAAGCAAGTGGAGAAACAAGCCATCGAAGAAGGTATCAACAAAATTTTTGAAGAAGCAGGTTTCCATCTTCGCCAACCGGGATGCAGCGCATGTTTGGGAATGAATGAAGATAAAATCCCTGCAGGTAAATATTGCATTTCGACTTCCAACAGAAATTTTGAAGGAAGACAAGGACCTAATGCAAGAACGATGTTAGCCAGCCCGCTTACAGCTGCAGCCGCAGCTATTACCGGGGAAGTAACCGACGTTCGAGAATTAATTTGAAATAAAAAATAAATTAGATGAAAAACCTGTTATTGATTTTATTTTTTTGCGTAACAGCAAGCTTATTGAATGCGCAAACATTTACTCTAAAAAGCAAAGACATCGGAGGACAAGCAACAGACAAACAAGTGTACAATGGTTTCGGTTGCACCGGCGAAAATCTGTCGCCCGAATTGTATTGGGAAAATGTGCCTGCGGGAACTAAAAGCTTTGCAATAACCATGTACGACCCTGATGCGCCAACAGGAAGCGGTTTCTGGCATTGGGTGGTTTTTGACATCCCTTCAAATGTCACCGAATTAAAAACCGGCGCAGGCAATATTGCAAAGGGATTAATGCCTGCCGGCGCCATTCAAAGTAATACCGACTTCGGTCAGCCCGGTTACGGCGGCCCCTGCCCTCCCACCGGTCATGGATTTCATGAATATAAGATCACTATATATGCTTTGAAAACCGATAAACTGGGGCTTGATAAAAACGCAACGCCTGCTTATGTCGGCTTCAATATTTTTTCAAACATCATTGAAAAAGCCACATTGGTAATGTACTATAAGCGCTGAGCTTTTAGTTGCAAAGTATGGGCAGAGAAAAAATAATTCAAATGAAGAAATATGTTTTGATACCAGCTTCAGCAACCCCGATTGAACACCGTTGCGTCGCAATCCGTTCATCGGCAGAATTACTATTGAGCGCTTCAAAAATTCAACAAACCATATTCACCATTCATTATTGACCATTCACGAAACAATGAGCAAAAGCATTAACATAGTTAAATCAACAACAGTTCCTGTAAATATCGAGAATGTAGATACCGACCAGATTATTCCTGCACGCTTTCTGAAAGCCACAACAAGAGATGGCTTTGGAGAAAATCTTTTCCGCGACTGGCGCTTTAACAGCGACGGGCAGCCGAAAAAAGAATTCGTTCTCAACAATCCGGCCTATCATGGAAAAATACTGGTTGCAGCCAAAAACTTCGGTTGTGGTTCCAGCCGCGAACACGCAGCATGGGCAATCAAAGATTATGGCTTTGATGTAGTGGTGAGCAGTTTCTTTGCCGACATTTTCAAGAATAACGCTTTGAATAATTTTCTGCTACCCGTTATCGTTAGTGATGCTTTTTTGCAAAAAATCTTTGATGCCGTGAAGGGAAACCCTGAAACTGAAATGGAAGTGAACCTCGAAAATCAAACCATCACATTGTTAACAACAGGCGAGCAGGAAAAATTTGATATTAATAGTTATAAGAAGACCTGTTTGCTGAACGGATATGACGATATCGATTATCTGCTCAGTATCAAAAATGAAATTGAAAAATTTGAAACCTCAATAAATTAAATCTCACAGAACCTCTATGAACAAGAACATTGTAATTATTGAAGGAGACGGAATCGGGCCGGAAGTAACACGACAAGCGGTAAAAGTATTAAACGCCATTGCCGACCAATTCGGTCACGAATTTAATTATCGCTACTGTTTAATGGGAGCAGACGCTATTGACAAAACCGGCAACCCATTGCCCGATGAAACCATTGAAGCATCTTTGAACAGTGACGCTATTTTATTTGGGGCCATCGGCCACCCCAAATATGATAATGACCCGACTGCAAAAGTAAGGCCTGAACAAGGTTTATTGAAAATCAGGAAATCATTACAATTGTATGCAAACATCCGGCCTATCACAACTTATCCATCTTTACATCATTTATCGCCGTTAAAAACAAAAAACCTCGAAGATGTTGATTTTATCATTTATCGTGAATTGACCGGCGGCATTTATTTCGGCAAAAAAGAAACAAGCGCAGATGGCACAAGCGCATTAGACGATTGCACATATACCAAAGAAGAAATTGAACGCATTTCCCATCTTGCATTTAAGCAAGCACAACAAAGAAGAAAAAAATTAACGCTTGTTGATAAAGCCAATGTACTCGAAACATCGAGGCTCTGGAGGAAAGTGGTAAAGGAAATTTCAACACAATACCCGGATGTTGCACTGGATTTTTTGTTTGTTGACAATGCTGCCATGCAAATCATCCTCAATCCAAAACAATTCGACGTAATCCTGACCGAGAATATGTTTGGTGATATCATCAGTGATGAAGCCAGTGTAATCAGCGGATCGCTTGGATTGCTGCCTTCAGCATCTATCGGCAGCGGTTCTGCATTGTTTGAACCCATCCATGGCTCATACCCTCAAGCTGCCGGAAAAGATATTGCCAACCCGCTTGGTTCTATATTATCAGCAGCCATGATGCTTGACCATTTTGGTTTGAGGAAAGAAGCAGAACTGATCAGAACGGCTGCCAACTGGACATTACAAAACGGATTCGTGACAAAAGATATTGACCCAGTGAATTTTTATTTTACATCCACCATCGGAGAATTGATCAGCGATTTTGTATCAAACAAAATCCCAGTGGATGTGAATAAGGAAAATATCGAGTTGAGAAAATCGACGATAATATAGTCAGAACGATGATTTTTGGGATTCAAGGATTAATTGGGAATGAAAATTTATTCAAACTATTATCTCAATAATCCTACTAATCCTCCGAAATCCAGGTTCAGACAAAAGTTCTTTGTTTATAAACAGGCGGTTCGTATATTCGCGTAACAGCAATCTCTTCATGTTGAAGTACAGGTTAAATAATATTATCGGTCTGCCCGCAATTATTATTGTGGTAGTCATTATTATTCCTGCAACAATCGGAGGAGGCTGTTAAGTATAAAATATAAACTAAAAATACAAACGACCCGCCTCCAAAAAAGGCGGGTTTTTTTTGAACAAAATCGGTTAAATGAATTGTATTAAGAATTTTATCATGAAGTCAGCCAAGGAATTCTATTCAGCATCGTTGCGTCGCACTCTTGTACAGTTGTATACACCTGGGCTACGAAGAGCAATGAATAACTGAAATGCAGAAATCGTACATCTATAATTGTAAATAGCAATGGCAAATTATTATAACGAGAACACCATTCTTTACCTGAATGGAACATATGTGAAAGCATCAGAGGCAAAAATTGATTTGTACAGCCAGTCGCTGCATTATGGCTATGCCGTATTTGAAGGAATACGTTCATACAAAACCGTTAGCGGCCAAACTAAGATATTCAAAGAGGTGGAACATTTTGAAAGATTGAAGAATTCCGCTAATGCTATAAATATCCCTTATCCGTATAAAAATGAAGAATTGATTTCGGCTACCTACGAAGTACTGCAACGCAACAACCTGCAAAACGCATATATCAGGCCGTTGGTGTTTGCGCCGGCGAATATGAGCTTTACGCAAAACACGGAATCGTTCATTACAATTGAAGTTTGGGAAATGGGGAAGTTTTTAGGAGATAAATTATTAAAGATAATGACATCTCCATTCGAAAGGCCCAACCCAAAAGCTTTTAAGATGGAAGCAAAAGCGGCGGGACATTATGTAAATTCAATTGTAGCGAGCCAGGATGCCAAAGCAAAAGGTTTTGATGAAGCATTGCTGAATGACGTAAATGGTTTTGTTGCCGAAGCACCAGGCGCAAATATGTTTTATGAAAAAGATGGAAAATTGTTTACACCGCCATTAGGAAATATTTTGCCTGGCATTACCCGGGCTACTGTTCTTGAAATCTGTCATGCACTCGATATTCCGGCAGAAGAGAAATTGTTTACCACTGAAGAAGTGAAACAACAGGCTGATGCAGCATTTTTATGCGGCACTGCAGCAGAAGTAATCGGCTGGGAAAGCCTGGATGGCGTGAAAATGAGAAAAGATTGGAATGATACAATAAGCAAAATAATCCAGGATGCTTACAAAGCGAGAGTGATCGGGAAGGAGTTTGAAATAGTTAGCAGCTAACAGTTTTAGAGACAACGTCTTTCCGAAAAGGTATCGCCTCTAAAAACCTTATGCATAAAAGCAAGTCGGAGATAATGATGCTGCAGATGAATAGAATTATTACCGCACAAGAGTGCGACGCAACGATGTTAAACCGGAGTTACTGGAGCTGGTAACAACCTGTAGCGTTATCATTTTGCGGTAAGCAGTATTAAGAATTGAAAATTATACAATGTATGCTGCAAGCTTTAAAACAAGTCATAAATTTTAAATCGAAAATATAAAATGTCTGAACTGAACAAATATTCCAAAACGCTGACACAAGATGAGACACTGCCGGGTGCGCAGGCCATGTTATATGCTATAGGTTTTCAAGATGAAGACTTCAAGAAAGCACAGGTAGGCATTGCCAGCATGGGGTGGGACGGAAACCCCTGCAATATGCATTTAAATGACCTCGCAACAGAAGTTCGTAAAAGCGTAAATGCTGAAAACCTTGTGGGACTTAGGTTTTATACGATTGGCGTGAGTGATGGTATCAGTATGGGAACAGACGGTATGCGTTTTAGTCTGGTGAGCCGGGATGTAATTGCCGATAGCATTGAAACCAATGCCAGCTCGCAATATTACGATGCATTGATTACCATTCCGGGTTGTGATAAAAATATGCCGGGATCTATTATGGCAATGGGAAGGCTGAACCGGCCTTCTATTATGATCTATGGCGGAACCATTGCACCCGGCCATTATAAAGGAGAAGATTTGAATATTGTTTCCACATTTGAGGCATTGGGACAAAAAATTGCAGGTAATATAGATGAAGGAGATTTCAAAGCAATCGTACGTCACGCCTGCCCGGGTGCGGGTGCATGCGGGGGCATGTATACTGCCAACACGATGGCAAGCGCCATTGAAGCATTAGGAATGAGTTTGCCTTATTCCTCGTCGAACCCCGCACTCAGCGAAGAGAAACAACAAGAATGTGCCGCTATTGGGAAGGCGATTAAAGTTTTACTGGAGAACGATATCAAGCCAAAAGATATAATGACCCGTAAAGCTTTTGAAAATGCGATAACAGTTGTGATGGTACTTGGTGGAAGCACCAATGCAGTATTGCATTTAATTGCCATGGCAAAAAGTGTTGGGCTGAAACTTACCCAGGACGATTTCCAGGCCATCAGTGATAAAACACCCGTGCTGGCCGATTTTAAACCAAGTGGAAAATACCTGATGCAAGACCTGCATCAATATGGTGGCGTACCTGCAGTGATGAAATATTTATTAAGCAAAGGAATGTTGCATGGCGATTGCTTAACCGTGACAGGAAAAACTGTTGCCGAAAATTTGAAACATGCCCCTGATTTGGATTTTTCAAAACAAGATGTAATTCATTCTTTGGAAAACCCCATTAAAACAAAAGGCCATTTGCAAATATTATATGGCAATCTCGCAACCGGAGGAAGTGTGGCAAAAATTTCCGGTAAGGAAGGTGAACGATTTGAAGGAACTGCCAGGGTATTTGATGGAGAGCATGATTTCATCAAAGGCATTCAAAGCAAAAGGGTGCATGCCGGAGATGTGGTAGTGATCAGGAACATTGGCCCAAAAGGTGCGCCGGGAATGCCGGAAATGCTGAAACCGACAGGAGCTATAATCGGTGCGGGTTTGGGCAAATCAGTTGCGTTGATTACTGACGGAAGGTTTAGTGGGGGAACGCATGGATTTGTTGTCGGACATATTACACCTGAAGCTTACGAAGGTGGGTTGATCAGCATTGTACAAGACAATGACATTATTGAAATTGATGCAATAAAAAATACGCTTACGCTTAAAGTAAGTGACGAAGAGATTGCAAAAAGAAAGGCTGAGTGGAAAAAACCTGCATTAAAAGCGACGAATGGTATTCTTTATAAATATGCAAAGTATGTGAAGAATGCTGCTGAAGGTTGTGTTACGGATGAGGATTAGCCTGAACGGAGATTTTGGGAAATTAGTAAGATGAAAAAAATAAGAAATAATATAATAAAAAATCAAACACCTTTATTCACAAAATCGCAGATAATCAAAAGCATACAAAACAGTATTTATGAATTACGATTGAGCGTATAATACTTGACTTTGATTTGGCTGCTTTGTATGAAGAAGAGACAAAGGTTTTTAATCAGGATGTGAAGAGGAATATAAAGCGTTTCCCTGAATGATTTTATGTTTAGGCACGCGTCGAAAGAATTTGCACACTTGAGGTCACAAATTGTAACCTCAGTAGGCACTCAATATGAACATCGCTATTATGGATGCCTTTGTGGAAACAAGAAAAATATTGCTGCAACAAAGCGATATAAAAGAACAATTAAGAGAAAGATTGTGAGAGCATGATGTTCAGTTAAATCAGATATACGACGCATTGGAAAATTTGTTAGATGAAAAACAGCGCAAAAGAAATGGGAAGAAAGGGAAGGAATCGGTTTCAAAAAATAATTCATTACTAATACACAAGAGTTATGAGTACACTCGAACTGGCAGCAGAAAAAGCTAAAGCTTCTGCAAAAAAAAATGAAAACATCAGTGGCAGCGAATCGGTGATGAAAGCATTGATAGCTGAAAACGTATCAACCATTTTCGGTTATCCCGGTGGCGCGATTATGCCAATTTATGATGCATTGTATGATTATCAGAAACAGTTGCGCCATATTCTCGTCAGGCATGAGCAAGGCGCCATTCACGCCGCACAAGGCTTTGCAAGAAGTAGCGGGAAAACTGGCGTCGTGTTTGCCACAAGCGGGCCAGGTGCAACCAACCTGGTAACCGGCCTTGCAGACGCAATGATTGATAGTACTCCGGTCGTATGTATTACCGGCCAGGTGTTTGCCCATCTCCTCGGCACTGATGCTTTCCAGGAAACAGATGTAATCAATATTACTACACCTGTTACCAAATGGAATTACCAGGTAACGGATGCAAATGAAATTCCTTCTGTACTGGCAAAAGCTTTTTATATCGCTAAAAGCGGAAGGCCCGGGCCTGTATTGATTGACATTACCAAAAATGCCCAGCTGCAGAAATTTGACTACAGCGGTTATACAACATGTACGCATATCCGTAGTTACCGCCCAAAGCCACATGTACGAAAAAATTATATAGAAGAAGCTGCTCAACTGATCAATTCCGCTGAAAAACCTTTTGTGATCTTCGGCCAGGGTGTTATTCTTGGTAAAGCAGAAAAAGAATTTAAAAAATTTATTGAGAAAGCCGGGATACCAAGTGCCTGGACCATCATGGGTATGAGCGCCATACCAACGGATCACCCGCTGGCTGTTGGCATGTTGGGAATGCACGGAAATTATGGGCCAAATGTTTTAACTAACGAATGCGATGTGCTAATTGCTATAGGCATGCGTTTCGATGACCGTGTTACTGGAAGGCTTGATAAATACGCGAGGCAAGCGAAAGTAATTCATCTCGATATTGACCCCGCTGAAATCGACAAGAATGTGAAATCAACCGTTCCTGTTTGGGGCGATTGTAAAGAAACCTTGCCGATGCTTACCGAAAAGATAGAAAAAAAATCACATCCAAAATGGCTTCAACGGTTCAGGGATTTTCAAAAACAGGAAGAAGAACAATGCATCAATCCGGAACTCAATCCAACCGGCGAAATACTGACGATGGGAGAAGTAATAAAATTGCTTAATGAACTAACCAATGGCGAAGCTGTAATTGTTACAGATGTAGGCCAGCATCAGATGGTGGCCTGTCGTTATGCAAAATACAATCAATCGAAAAGTAATGTAACCAGTGGAGGATTAGGTACGATGGGATTTGCATTACCTGCCGCAATCGGCGCAAAATTCGGGACACCGGAAAGAACGGTAGTTGCAATAATCGGCGACGGTGGTTTCCAGATGACGATACAGGAACTGGGAACCATTATGCAGAGCGGAGTCGATGTTAAAATCTTGATTTTAAATAATCACTTCCTGGGCATGGTGCGCCAGTGGCAGCAATTATTTCATGATAAGCGCTATTCATTTGTAGATATTGAAAGTCCTGATTTTGTTACTGTCGCAAAAGGTTACCATATTGACGGGCAAACAGTGTCAAAAAGAGAAGATCTCAAAAACGCATTATCCGCTATGCTTAGGCATAAAGGCTCCTATTTATTGGAAGTGAAAGTTGGCAAAGAAAATAATGTGTTCCCGATGGTTCCGCAAGGTTGCAGCGTTGCTGAAATAAGATTGAAATAGCCTCAACCGGGATTTTTTATAGTTTGAATGATTAATATGATAACAAAGATTTATCGCTAGTATAAAAAATAGTTATGCAGAAACAAGAATTTACAATAACAGTTTATACAGAAAACCAGATTGGTTTGCTGAACCGCATCGCCATTATTTTTTCGAGAAGAAAAATAAATATCGAAAGCCTGAACACCTCGCCTTCAGAAATTGAAAGTGTTCACCGCTTTACCATTGTAATCAATGAAACAGAAGATGTAGTAAGAAAACTTTGCCGCCAGATTGAAAAACAGGTGGAAGTGCTGAAAGCATATTACAACACCAATGAAGAAATCGTTTGGCAGGAATTAGCCTTGTACAAAGTGCCGACGGCAGTGATCGCCGAAAAGGTTAAAGTTGAAAGGTTACTTCACGAATATGGTGCAAGGGCCGTTGCTATCCGTACCGATTATATCGTTTTTGAAACATCAGGCCATCGTGAAGAAATTGAAAGTTTGATAAAAGCGCTGGAACCTTATGGCCTGATAGAATTTGTCCGCAGTGCCAGAGTGGCAATTATCAAGAACAGTAAGGGCTTTCATGAAAAGCTCAAAGAATTTGAATCAGAAGAACCCGGCACATATGTGGTCGAGAATGAATTCCTGAATAAACAGGATGAGGTGTTCACGATGTAATGATTAATCTTTTCCGAAGCTCAGCACTTTGAAAAGATACCTATAAAAATAGTTTCTAACACAGCCCCTAACCCCTGAAGGGAGCTATTCAGATAAAGATAATTTTTTACCCCCCTTTAGGGGATGGGGGTCAAAACTAAAATCTAACATGGCAAAATTAAATTTCGGCGGTGTGGAAGAAAATGTAGTCACCCGCGAAGAGTTTCCGCTCAGCAAAGCACAGGAAGTTTTAAAAAATGAAACAATTGCAGTGATCGGTTATGGCGTGCAGGGGCCGGGACAGGCGCTTAACCAGAAAGACAATGGCATTAATGTAATCATTGGTCAGCGCAAAGATTCTAAAACATGGGACAAAGCAGTGCGTGATGGTTTTGTTCCCGGAGAAACATTATTTGAAATTGAAGAAGCACTAAAACGCGGAACAATTATTTGTTACTTGCTCAGCGATGCTGCTCAAATTGCCTTATGGCCGACTGTAAAAAAATATTTAACTCCGGGCAAAGCATTATATTTTTCACACGGATTTGGAATCACGTTCAATGAACAAACAGGAATTGTTCCTCCAAAAGATGTGGATGTATTTTTAGTAGCTCCAAAAGGCAGCGGCACATCTTTGCGCAGGATGTTTTTGCAGGGACGTGGATTGAATAGTTCGTATGCCATTTTCCAGGATGCAACAGGCAAGGCAAAAGAAAGAGTGATTGCACTCGGTATTGCAGTTGGCAGCGGTTATTTGTTCGAAACCGATTTCAAAAAAGAAGTGTATAGTGATCTCACAGGCGAACGCGGCACATTAATGGGGGCCATACAAGGGATTTTTGCTGCGCAATATGAAGTGTTGCGCAAGAAAGGCCACTCTCCCTCTGAAGCGTTCAATGAAACGGTTGAAGAATTGACGCAATCATTAATGCCGCTTGTGGCCGAAAACGGCATGGACTGGATGTATGCGAATTGCTCAACAACAGCGCAACGTGGCGCACTCGACTGGTGGAAAAAATTCCGGGATGCTACATTACCGGTATTCACTGAATTATATGAAAGTGTTGCGGCCGGAAAAGAATCGCAACGATCGATCGATTCAAATTCACAACCTGATTATCGCGAAAAATTAGAACGGGAATTAAAAGAATTGCGTGAAAGCGAAATGTGGCAGGCCGGAAAAACAGTAAGAAGTCTGAGACCGGAAAATCAGAAGTAAATTAAGTGCTATTAGCTGTGAGCTTCGAACAATTTGCCACAGCTAATAGTCAAATAAATCAATATGAATACTGTCAGGGAATCAACATATCAATTTGATTATAAAAAGGCATGCGAGCGGGTTCATAACGTAGCAGTAAAAACCCCGCTTCAGCTTAACCGTAACCTTTCTGCAAGGTATAATGCCAATGTATACCTCAAAAGAGAAGACCTGCAGTTGGTGCGTTCATATAAACTGCGGGGGGCCTATAATATGATGAGTAGCCTGCCTGCAGAGCAATTGCAAAAAGGAGTTGTCTGTGCAAGCGCCGGAAATCATGCGCAAGGGTTTGCATATTCATGCAAAAAACTTGGTGTGAAAGGTGTTGTGTTCATGCCGGTGATCACGCCGAACCAAAAAGTGAACCAAACAACAATGTTTGGTGAAGAAAACATTGAAATAAAATTAACCGGGGACACTTTTGATGATTGCGCTGTTGCTGCCAAAAAATTTACGGAAGAAAATGGAATGACTTTTATTCCGCCTTTTGATGATTACAAAATAATAGAAGGTCAGGCAACGGTTGGCCTTGAAATTTTAGAACAGCAATCGAATATCGATTATTTATTTGTCCCCATAGGCGGCGGCGGATTGGCCTCAGGAGTCGGTTCCTATTTCAAAACTTATTCTCCAAAAACAAAAATCATCGGACTTGAACCCGAAGGCGCACCATCAATGTATGAAGCCTTCAAAATCGGTTATCCAATAACGTTAGAAAGCATTGAAAGATTTGTGGATGGCGCTTCTGTAAAACGTACCGGCGATATTACTTTTTCAATTTGCAAAGAAGTGCTGGATGACCTGCACCTTGTGCCGGAAGGGAAAATCTGTTCAACCATTTTGAAATTATACAATGAAGATGCTATTGTTGCAGAGCCTGCAGGAGCTATGTCAATCGCAAGCCTTGATGATTATTCAAAAGAGATCAAAGGGAAGAATGTAGTATGCATTGTTAGCGGCAGCAATAATGATATAGACCGGATGCAGGAAATTAAAGAACGTTCATTGCAATATGAAGGCCTGAAACACTATTTCCTGATACGATTTGCGCAAAGGCCCGGTGCATTAAAGGAATTTGTGAACCGTGTGCTTGGCCCGAATGACGATATTACCCGCTTTGAATACATGCAAAAACACAACAAAGAAACAGGGCCTGCACTGGTTGGAATAGAATTAAAATCAAAAAAAGATTATGATGCTTTAATGCAGAACCTGGAAAAATTCAACATTAATTTTACCGAGCTAAAAAAGGATGATAATATGTTTGGGTATGTGGTGTAGAAAATTTTAGAGGTAAGCCGGTACATGCACTTCTTCAGATTGGCAACACTATTAGTGATAATGAAAATTGCGGAACATGCTGAAGCAAAACAGTAGTACTCGGGATGAAAAAAATGCGACGCAACACTACTAAATAGTATTACAGATATCTCTGCCAAAAAGTTTCTTGATAAGCCTACCTATTTTGTGGAAAATTACCATTAAATAAATCTTCGTATTTCCCAATTATTTTGTAATTTCATTTGGCTTGCTTGCCAAATTTTTTGAATTAATTTCAATATTAACTATACTTTTTTAGATAATTTTCAACAAACAACGTGAAATATGGCAGGTAAAGGGCTCTACACTCCAGAATTTGAGCGTGACGCATGTGGAATTGGCTTTGTGGCCAATATCAAAAGCAACAAATCTCACCAGATTGTTTCGGATGCACTGACGATTTTGGAAAACATGGAACACCGCGGGGCTTGCGGTTGTGAAAACAACACTGGCGACGGCGCTGGCATCATGATCCAGACACCGCATGAGTTTTTCTTTGATGAATGTGTGAAGCTTGGCATCCATCTGCCGTCTTACGGAAAATATGGCGTGGGTATGATTTTCTTTCCGAGGGATATCCGCCTGAAAGAAGAATGCCGGGATATATTTAACCGCTCTGCTGAAAAATTAGGGCTTGAAGTATTGGGTTTCCGGAAAGTACCTGTGAACCCGGATGGCATCGGGCCTACCGCATTATCAGTTGAACCTGAAATTGAGCAGGTATTCCTCGCCAGACCTGACTACATCAATAATCCAGAGGATTTCGAACGCAAGCTTTTCGTGCTGCGAAATTATTCCAGCCACCTTATTAATGACACCATTAAGAAAGATGCGATTGGTTTTTATTTTGCGTCTCTTTCGTATAAAACAGTTGTGTACAAAGGCCAGTTAACGAGTGCGCAGGTGCGTCATTATTTTCCTGACCTGAGCAACAAGCGTGTGGTTTCCGCATTCGGTCTCATACATTCACGTTTTGCCACCAACACTTTCCCTTCATGGAAACTGGCGCAGCCTTTCCGCTACATAGCTCACAATGGAGAGATTAATACACTCCAGGGAAACCTGAACTGGCTCCGAACCAGCGAAAAAGGATTTACTTCTCCCTATTTTACGGATGAAGAAATGGAAATGCTGCTGCCAATTGTTACAGACGGGCAATCAGATTCAGCATGTCTTGACAATATGATTGAACTGCTTACACTTTGCGGAAGAAGCTTACCCCATGTAATGATGATGCTGATACCAGAAGCCTGGGATGGCAATGAACAAATGGATCCGGTAAAAAAAGCATTCTACGAATTTCATGCTGCATTTATGGAACCTTGGGACGGGCCGGCATCCATTTCATTTACGGATGGAAAAATTATCGGCGCAACGCTTGACAGAAACGGATTACGTCCCTCACGGTATTGTGTAACCGTAGATGACAGAGTGATTATGGCATCGGAAAGCGGCGCATTGCCTGTTGACCCGAAATTGGTGAAAGAAAAAGGGAGGCTGCAACCGGGAAAAATGTTTATTGTTGACCTGGAGCAGGGGCGGATTATCAGTGATGAAGAACTCAAACAAAATATCTGCTCGCAAAAACCTTACGAAGAGTGGCTGAACAAATATAAAATCCGTTTGGAAGAATTGCCGGAGCCACGTGTGATGTTCACACATCTGGAACAAGACCAGATATTCAAATACCAGAAAGCTTTTGGTTATTCAACAGAAGACCTCGAAATGATTATTGCCCCAATGGCAGTTGATGGAAAAGAACCAATAGGCTCGATGGGAAGTGATGTGCCATTGGCTGTCTTGAGCGATCAGCCACAACACCTGAGCAGTTATTTCAAACAATTATTTGCACAGGTAACCAATCCACCCATTGACCCGATTCGAGAAAGATTAGTGATGTCATTGACCACATTTGCAGGCAATAATGGAAATCTTTTGGTAGAAGATTCATTGGCATGCCACAGCATTGCACTAAAACACCCGGTACTTTCCAATCACGAACTGGAGAAGATCAGGAGTATTGATACCGGTATTTTCCAGGCTAAAACATTACAAACTTATTTCCGCGCTGACGGTAAACCCGGATCATTGCAAAAAGGACTGGACCGGCTTTGCCGCTATGCAGTGGATGCAGTTGAAGACGGATTTGAAGTGTTGATATTAACTGACCGTGCGATTGACAGTGATCACGCACCTATTCCTTCATTATTAGCGACATCCGCAGTACACCACCATCTCATCCGTAAAGGATATCGCGGACAGGTTGGTATTATAGTTGAAGCCGGTGATATCTGGGAAGTTCATCACTTCGCTTGCCTGATAGCGTTTGGTGCCACAGCAATCAATCCATATCTCGCATTGTCTACAATACGGGATATGAAACTGAGTGGGAAATTAGAGACCGACCTTGATGCAGAACATCTCAAGAAAAATTATATTAAAGCAGTTAATGACGGTTTGTTAAAAGTGTTTTCTAAAATGGGTATTTCCACCCTTCAATCCTATCAGGGTGCACAAATATTTGAAATCATTGGTTTGAATAAAACAGTAGTTGATAAATATTTTACCGGTGCAACTTCACGCATCGAAGGAATGGGCCTGGATGAAATTGCCAAAGAAAATTTAGCCAAGCATTATTATGCTTTCAGCCGAAAAGACATTCCGGTAGACAGGCTGATGGTTGGAGGTATTTATCAATGGAAACGGAAAGGGGAATTTCATCTTTTCAATCCCCAGACCATTCACTTGTTACAGTATTCAACAAGAACAAATGATTATAATACCTTCAAAAAATATTCAAAGCTGGTTAACGATCAGGCTGAAAAGGCCGCAACATTAAGAAGCCTTTTCACGTTCAGGCATAACCGAAATCCGATTCCAATCGAAGAAGTAGAACCGGCAGAAAATATTTACAAAAGATTCGCTACCGGTGCGATGAGCTTTGGTTCTATTTCACATGAAGCTCATTCTACATTGGCCATAGCCATGAACCGGCTCGGTGGCAAAAGTAATACCGGAGAAGGTGGTGAAGATGAAATCAGGTATGAAACATTGCCTGACGGAAATTCCATGCGCTCTGCAATAAAACAAGTTGCATCAGCACGTTTTGGTGTAACAAGCTATTACCTCACCATGGCCGATGAATTACAGATCAAGATGGCGCAAGGCGCAAAGCCAGGTGAAGGGGGACAATTGCCGGGGCATAAAGTGGACGACTGGATCGGAAAAGTGCGTCACGCAACCCCAGGAGTAGGATTAATCTCCCCTCCGCCGCACCATGATATTTATTCGATTGAAGATTTGGCACAGTTGATATTTGATTTGAAAAATGCAAACCGTGCTGCACGCATTAGTGTGAAATTGGTTTCCAAAGCAGGTGTAGGAACAATTGCCGCAGGTGTTGCCAAAGCGAAATCAGATGTAATACTGATTTCAGGATTTGACGGTGGCACAGGCGCTTCTCCAATCAGCTCTATCAAACATGCAGGGTTGCCATGGGAATTGGGTTTAGCCGAATCGCATCAAACATTGGTGAAAAATAAATTGCGCAGCCGCGTCGTATTACAAACAGATGGTCAATTGAAAACAGGCCGTGACATTGCCATTGCCACCCTACTTGGCGCAGAAGAATGGGGCGTTGCAACAGCTGCATTGGTAACTGAAGGTTGTATTATGATGCGAAAATGTCATTTAAACACCTGCCCGGTTGGTGTAGCAACACAAGATCCTGAATTGAGAAAAAGATTTTCAGGTGATGCCGATTATGTCGTGAACCTTTTCAAATTCCTGACACAGGAATTACGTGAAATTATGGCCGAGCTTGGCTTCCGTACGGTTGAAGAAATGGTTGGCCAGGTAGATTGTCTGGAAATGAGAGAAGGCATAAATCACTGGAAATACAGCAAACTCGACCTCTCTCCTATTTTATACAAAGAACCAACTTCGTTGTACACCGGATTATACAAACAGGAAGAACAGGATCATGGCTTGGCAGATGTGCTTGACTGGAAATTACTGGAAGCAGCAAAGCCTGCTCTTGAGCACCAGCAAAAAGTGTTTGCATCATTTGACGTAAAGAATACAGACAGGACTATTGGCACCATTCTTTCCAATGAGATTTCAAAAAAATACAAATCACCGGGACTACCGGATGATACTGTTCATTTCAAACTAACCGGAACCGCGGGCCAAAGTTTTGCAGCGTTCAATACAAAAGGGGTAACGCTTGAACTGGAAGGAGATGCCAATGATTATTTTGGAAAAGGATTATCTGGTGCAAGATTGATCATTTATCCTTCACAGGATGCAGCTTTTGTTCCGGAAGAAAATATTATTATCGGCAATGTTGCATTTTATGGCGCTACAAGCGGAGAAGCGTTTATCCGTGGCAAAGCAGGAGAACGTTTCTGCGTACGAAACTCTGGCGCAAAAGCAGTGGTAGAAGGCGTAGGAGACCACGGTTGCGAATACATGACTGGTGGAAGAGCGGTGATACTAGGTGATACTGGAAGAAATTTTGCAGCGGGAATGAGTGGGGGCATTGCATATGTATACGATGTCAAAGGAAAATTCCCCTCCCTTTGCAACAAAGAAATGGTTGATCTCGATGCGGTGGAACTTGATGACGTGCAGGAGTTGAAAGATATGATACAGCGGCATTATGCATATACAGGAAGCAATGTAGCGAAATTTGTGTTGGACGATTTTGATAACCAGCTGAAGAATTTTGTGAAAGTGTTCCCGAGAGATTACAAAAAGGTTTTACAACAAAAGAAAGTTGGCGTGAAAACCAATTAATAATTTGAGAATGGCTTAATGGCTATATAAAGAAAACTAAAATCAATAGTTAGCGAAACTGAAAAAAAACAAGCTTGACGGATAATTAAGTATGGTTGAATAGAACTTATTCAGTACAAGTGAGTGACACAACGATGTTGAAGAGAGGCCAAACGCTGACTAATCAAAAAAAAATCAGTTTGCAAGTATTTAAATAACTGAACACCGTAAACTTAAAAAAATGGGTAAGCCAACAGGTTTTTTAGAATTTACAAGAGAATTGCCGGGAAAGCGACCGGCAAGTGAACGCAGGAACGATTACCAAGAATTTGTGTCACTGTTCCCTTATGAAAAACTAAACCAACAGGCAGCACGTTGCATGAATTGCGGCATACCATTTTGTCATCATGGCTGCCCGTTGGGAAATGTTATTCCTGAATTTAACGATGCCGTATATCGCAAGCAATGGAAGGAAGCTTACGATGTTTTGTCATCAACGAATAATTTTCCTGAATTCACCGGACGTATTTGTCCGGCGCCGTGTGAAAGCAGTTGTGTGCTTGGTATTAATCAGCCCCCGGTTACTATTGAAGAAATAGAAAAACATATCATTGAAATTGCTTTTGAAAAAGGGTTTGTAAAAGCAAAAAAACCCAATGTCCGTTCAGGAAAAAAAGTAGCTGTGGTAGGGTCAGGCCCCGCAGGTCTTGCTGCAGCTGCGCAATTAAATTATGCTGGGCATTTGGTTACTGTATTCGAAAGGGACGATGCTCCCGGCGGGCTGTTACGATACGGTATTCCGGATTTTAAGCTGGAAAAATGGGTGATTGACAGGAGGGTGAAACTGATGGAAGAAGAAGGTGTCGTTTTTAAATGCAACGCTAATGTTGGGGTAAATATAAGTATTAATGATTTGCTCAGAGAATTCCATGCGGTTGTTTTGGCAGGCGGCTCTACCGTTCCAAGGGATTTGAATATTCCAGGAAGAGAATTGAAGGGTGTTCATTTTGCCATGGATTTTTTGAAGCAGCAGAATAAAAGAGTAAGCAATAAAACAGTAGGCGACGATGATATTTTCGCAACAGGAAAAAATGTGGTAGTCATCGGTGGGGGCGATACGGGTAGCGATTGCGTAGGCACTTCCAACAGGCATAAAGCCAAATCAATTATGCAATTTGAATTATTACCAAAGCCGCCGGAATCGAGAACTGCTTATATGCCCTGGCCAACATACCCAATAGTATTAAAAACATCTTCATCGCATGAAGAAGGTTGTGAAAGAGATTGGGCTGTTGCTACAAAAGAATTTATTGGTGATGACAATGGAAATTTGAAAGCATTGAAAACAGTAAGGCTGGAATGGAAATTTACCGAAGACGGGAAGCCAGCACAGTTTGTGGAAGTGCCTGGTAGTGAAAAAGAAATCCCATGCGAACTGGCATTATTAGCTATGGGTTTTATACATCCTCAGCATGAAGGTGTGATCAACCAATTGGAAATTGAATTGGACAGCCGCGGAAATGTTCGGGCAACCGAGAAAGAATATCAAACGAATATTGCTAAAATTTTCTCGGCTGGGGATATGCGAAGAGGACAATCTCTTGTAGTTTGGGCTATTAGTGAAGGGAGGGAATGCGCAAGAAAAGTTGATGAATACCTTGTTGCAAATTCACTACTTGAGTCTAAAGATGAAAGCTTAATCACCTTTTAATTATATTAGATATTTATATCATTTAAAACCATCTCGAATAGAGATGGTTTTTATTTTTGATCTAATATAAACCATTATGGCAGTATTTTATATAATAAAACAGCGTTTTACTTGATTTAAATTAAATAAAATAATATATTACTAATTATTTGATTAAATTAAAAAATTAATGGTATTTTAGCATTATGCATAATATATAATAATATTTATATTTATTATGCAGCCTATCTGCTGCCAGAAAAAAGAAGACCATATCCATAGCCATATTGCTGCCAGAAGAAAAAAATAACAAGTTGACTGTTTTATTGTATCTGTAGGCTTGCCAGCAAAAGATTAAACAGCTTGTCTTTTTATTTTTTACACCAAAACCAAAAACAATGCTAAGAAAAACGCTTCTACCATTCGTGGCAGCAGTATTATGTTTAACTAATGCAGATGCGCAAACTGATTCTGCAGCAAAGCCAGTAACACCGACATCCGATTCGACAGTAAAAGCACCACCCCCTGTTGCTATCACCGGGTCTGTAGACGCTTATTACAGGTTTAACTTTTCCAATCCAAAAACAGGGTATAACAACTATACCAGCTTTACCAATTCTCAAAACTCTTTTGAATTAGGTATGGCCTCCATAAGAGGCGATCACAGCTTTGGCAAAGTAAGCGCTACAGTTGATTTGGGATTTGGGAGAAGAGCTGAGGAGTTTTCATACAACGATGGCTCGCACCCAACACTTTTTGCAGTAAAACAGTTATATGCGAGTTACCAGGCTACATCTGCTGTAAAATTTACTATGGGTAAATGGGGCACCCATATAGGATATGAAGTACTTGATGCTTTTTCGAACAGAAACTACAGCATGGACTATATGTTTTCATTTGGCCCATTCTTTCATACAGGACTAAAAGCAGATGTTACTTTAAGCGGAACGACAGCTTTTATGGTTGGAGTAGCCAACCCAACCGATTTTTCAACTACTACATCCTCCACCAAAGTTTTCATCGCCCAGTTTAGCACAGGTACAAAAAACGGAAAACTGAAAGCATTCCTGAATTACCAGGGATATGGCGGCGTTAGTGAAGATGTAGTGAGTCCTACTTATACCCTATACAAAAGTTTGAATCAGTTTGACCTTGTCGTCAATGCAACAGTAAGTAGTAAATTTGGAGTTGGCCTAAATGGCACAATTCAATCCGTAAGCTCCTCTACTCTCGACAAATCGGCCAGCTGGGGCGGCTTTGCTGCTTACCTGAATTTTGACCCTTCTTCAACATTTGGATTAACACTGAGAGGAGAATATTTCTCGGACAAAAACCATGTAAAAATATATAGTGTGGACGATGGAAGCGGCTTAAGCGTATTCGATTTAACGCTATCAGCTTTATTTCATGTAGGAAGCAATCTTACTATAATACCAGAATTAAGACTGGACAATGGTTCTAAAGATTTCTTCTATAAATCTGACGGAACCACAACAAAGTCTACTGTAAGCGGATTATTAGCAGCAGTATATCATTTTTAAGACGTCAAATAACATTAACCGATTATGAAGCACCTTAAACGATCCTGATTAAACAACAACAATCTTCATTAACTAAAACTAAAAGCAAATGGGAGCCAAAACAAACTACCGAAACAAGATCCGACCCAATCTTATTTATTGTTTTATGATTTTGTTATGCGTTGCTTCAATGAGCATGCCTTCAAAATCTTTTGCACAAGACCCTTCCGGAACAAAAACAGGAACGCTCAGTGATATTGACACAACTGTAGTAAAAGTTCTTGATACCGTATCCAAGGCAAAGGACACAACGGTAGCCAGCGTAAGCACAAGTGTTGGCAAACTAGCAACTGCAATAACTACAATCGGAAATGCAGATGGTCACAACAAGATTGCCATTAACATTATGTGGACCCTCATTACAGGCTTCCTGGTAATGTTTATGCAAGCCGGATTTGCTCTCGTAGAAACCGGGTTTACCCAAAAGAAAAATGTTGCTCACACCATGGCCATGAATTTTATGGTATATGGAATCGGTATGCTAGGATTCTGGATCTGCGGTTTTGCATTTATGTTCGGCGGAGCGTTAAATGGAGCTACCCTTGGAGGAGCTCCGGGAGTTGTGAGCCATGAATATGCTATTCATTTATTCGGGCACGATTTCGGCCTTTGGGGTAAAGTTGGGTATTTTTTGAGTAGCGATGTTTACGACGTTGGTGTATTCACATTATTTCTCTTCCAAATGGTTTTTATGGACACCACTGCTACTATTCCAACAGGCTCAATGGCAGAAAGGTGGTCTTTTAAATCATTCATAATATTTGGGTTTTTTATTTCCATGTTTGTATATCCGCTCTTTGGCAATTGGGTTTGGGGCGGCGGATGGCTGTCTCAATTGGGAGTAAATTTTGGATTAGGTCATGGGCACGTAGATTTTGCAGGCTCGTCTGTTGTGCATGAAGTTGGTGGAGTAGCAGCTTTAGCTGGAGCAATTGTAATAGGACCTCGCGTTGGAAAATATGGAAAAGATGGTTCAGTCAATACGATACCCGGACACAATATTCCTATGGCATTACTTGGAACCTTTATTCTCGCCTTTGGATGGTTTGGATTTAACCCCGGTTCAACTTTGGCCGGTAGCGACTTAAGGATTAGCATTGTTGCAGTAAATACAATGTTGGCCAGTGCAGCTGGGGCTTTTTCTGCACTTCTCTTTATGTATATCAAAGGCAACAAACCCGACCCCGGAATGCTTGCAAACGGAATGCTTGCAGGCTTAGTTGCAATTACGGCACCATGTGCTTTTGTAAACTCACTTTCTGCTATAATTATTGGTTTAGTATCTGGTATTCTTGTAATTGTAGTATATAATTTCCTGGATCAAAAGTTAAAAATTGATGATCCTGTTGGCGCCTTCGCAGTCCATGGAGCAAACGGGTTTTGGGGAGTATTATCCTTAGGGCTATTTGCAGATGGATCCTACGGAGAAGGATGGAATGGAGTTGCCGGAACAGTAAAAGGGTTATTCTATGGAGATGGAAAGCAATTCGTTGCAGAGCTGATTGGTGGCTTGACTTGTTTTGTATTTGTATTTGCTATAATGTATGCTTTTTTTAAGCTTTCCGACAAGATAGTCAAACTCCGGGTTTCTGAAGAAGTCGAAAAAGGCGGTCTCGATATCCCTGAAATGGGTGTTTTAGGCTATGTCGATTAGTTTTTCTCAAACTTCAACTAAAAAATGCCTCAAAGTTTTTGAGGCATTTTTCAATTTCATTTTTCAAATTATAAAAAAATATATGTTAATATTTTAATTACAAACTATCATAATTACATTAATTAGAATAAAATATTTGATTTATATTTACGCAAATAATAAAAAAACAGAATGATTTAACAAAATTTCTTTATAAATGGATGCACAACCAAAAAAATCAATTAGCCTCAGGCACCATGTCTTAACTCCATTAAGAGATTTGTTAAACGATAGCCGTACTACAGGTATTTTACTCATTACTTGTACCATCTTGTCTATCTTTCTGGCAAATTTCTTTACTGGAAATTCTTATATTTCTTTTTGGAATTCAGGAATCCCGGGAATGAAAAATCTCCATTTACCTGGAAATTTTTTAGAATGGATTAATAATTTCATGATGGCATTCTTCTTTGTATTGGCAGCCACTGAAATCAAAAGAGAACTACTTAATGGCGAACTCTCCACATTTAAAAAAGCAATATTGCCTTTTGGAGCCGCATTTGGAGGAATGCTCGTTCCTGCAGTAATATTTACCGTTTTTAATCTGCACAGCAGTTATTCTCACGGTTGGGGAATACCTACTGCAACGGATATCGCTTTTTCTATAGCTGCAGCTTCACTACTTGGAAAAAGATTTCCTATTGGCCTCAAAATTTTACTGATGGCACTTGCTATAATAGATGATCTTGGTGCTATTATTGTAATAGCCGTTTTTTACGGAGGGCATATACAATGGGTATACCTGATAATCTCCGGACTCATTTATGGTTTTTTATTAGGATTAAATTACTTCAAAGTAAAATTTGGAACTCTGCAAGTAATTCTTGGAATTTGCCTGTGGTACATGATGCTTCAATCTGGTATTGAAGCAAGTATTACCGGCGTCTTATTTGCCTTTGCAATGCCTGTTAATTCATTGGCTATAATTGAAAAAGCTATTCATCGTTATGTAAATTTCTTGATTTTGCCCCTATTTGCCCTTGCGAATACCGCTATTCTTGTGCCTTCTAATATTGCAGGTTCACTTAGTACAAGTATTAGTCTCGGCATTATTTGTGGTTTAGTGATTGGCAAACCACTTGGTATTTTTCTGGTAAGCAGATTAATGGTCTCATTTAATCTGGCACATTTACCAAGCAACGTTAAATGGAAGCAAGTGTTTGGAATGGGAACACTTGCTGGAATAGGTTTTACTATGTCAATTTTTACAACAATGCTTGCATTCTCTACAAATGAGGCCAGAGATATTGCAAAAATTGCGATTCTTACCAGTGTTGTTGCATCTGTTGCTTTAAGCTATTTCTATTTCCGGATTATTGGAACCGCACAAATACCTGCGGCTACTGTTATCCCTCAAATCGAACAACAGCCAGAAATACAACTGAATTTATCATAATTCACATAAGATAATTTCAAAAGAAAAGGCGCTTCAAATTGAAGCGCCTTTTAACTTTATATAGCAACCAATATTTTTTGATAACAAATTATCGCTGAGCTTTTATTAACCTCTTTTTATTCCTCTCTTTCATCCACATAAACAATGTTAATCCACCCACCCAACCTAAACTACCAGTAATAATTTTCAGAAACTCCAGGTAAGCACTATCTATATGCGTAAAAAAGTATATCAGATAGCTTAGTGCAAGAGTCATTAAATTCGCAGCTAAGTGAACCATTTTCTTGAAATTAATTTACAAAGCTTATATAAAAAATCCGATAAAACAAAGGCTGGTAGCGGCTCTAAAGACTTTTAAACTAATTAAGAAAAAAAATAATATTTAAAAATTAAACTTGAAAAACTTATATTTCGATAATTACCCAATGAATAAACGAAATAATAAAGAGTAGGCCTTTGAAGAATAGATAATTCGAATGAAAATCTAAGAGAATTTTCTTTTCAAAAAAAATGAAAAAAATAAAAAAATTTTCAGCAGAGTCTTTAGTATAAAATAATCCCGCCTGAAGAGCTCTAATTTAAGCCGAATTTCTGGCTGCATTAATAATCCCAAATGAGCTTCTGATAATAAGCTTCTCATATACTTCCCGCATCGGGTTTTTAACCTCATTATTTTTTTCAAGTTGCTTAAACTTAGTAATAGCATATTGCTGTAATGTGCTTAAGGGGAGCACAATTCTTTCACGCATTTGAATTGACATCTGCTCAACAGGATAATCTTCCATCAATTCCTGGTTACCGGATAATTTGAACAGGTATTTTTTAGTGAGTTCAAACTCATCGTAAATCATCGTCCAGATTTCCCCATAAATAGGATGTTTTGAAAAATGCTGGGTAAGGGGAAAGAAACACTTACGCATGGCCATTTCACAATTATCCATCAATGTTTTAAAAAAAAGGGAGTTACTGTATAAATGCTTTACTTCATTCCATCGTTTCTTTTTATCCATAATCTGCAATGCAGTACCGACTCCGTAATATCCGGTAACATTTTGTTTCAACTGACTCCATGCACCAACATATGGAATGGCTCTCAGGTCGGAGAACTCTAACCGGGGAGAACTGTTTCGTTTAGAAGGCCGGCTGGCAATATTAGTTTCGCTATAAAACCTTAAAGGGCTAAGGTCATCAAGGTAACGTAAAAAATAAGGATGATTTTTTAATGTTGAATAAGACTGGTAACTATCCTCAGCTAGTTCTGCCAATAATTCTTCTTCTTTATTTTCAAGAGTTACTTCTTTTGATGAAAATAATTCATTGGAAATGCCCGCATGTATCAATTGCTCGATATTATACTGTGCAGAATCTATTGTACCAAAGTTTGAGCTGACAGTTTGACCTTGGATCGTCAGCTGTATTTCTTTATTCTCAATATTTTTTCCCATCGATGCGTAAAACTTATGTGTTTTACCACCACCTCGTGCCGGAGGTCCTCCTCTCCCGTCGAAAAATACCACATCCACATCAAATTCCCTTGAAATTTTTGTAAGCTCTTCTTTTGCTTTGTATATACCCCAGTTCGCCATTAAATACCCTCCATCCTTTGTACCATCACTAAAACCAAGCATTATAGTTTGCTTGTTTTTTCTGAGCTTTAAATGAGATTTGTAGATTTTATTGTTATACAATTCCTTCATCACATCTGCCGCATGCTGCAAATCTTCCACAGTTTCAAATAAGGGAACTATATCAATTTTCATTTCGCTTTTCTTCCACCCGCAAATTAAAAAGAGTGCATATACTTCCAATATATTTAATGCACTGAAGCTATGGCTGATAATATACCTGTTGCAGCCCTGTTCTCCGCTCATAGCCTGAATCTGCTTAATTGCTGATATTGATTCCAGGGTGTCCTTTACAATGGCATCCTGATATAACTCAGGTTGTACGTTACCGCTAATAGCGGAAAGCAATTCAATTTTTTCATTTTCGCGCAGCTCGCTGTAATTTTCAGGCAGCAAATCCTGCTTTTCTGCAATACTGTGAAGAACCCTGGCATGTACAGAACTGTCCTGCCTGACATCAAGAGTAGCAAAATGCAGGCTGAATATTTCAACTTTGCTGATCAGGTTATCAACCAGGTTAAGGAATAAATTGTTATGTTCGTAGATCAATATTTCCCTGATCTTTTTTAAAGGAGAAATGATTTCCAGTTTCGTTAGCTCTTTTTTTTGTTCTGGAACAAAGAGATTATCATACAACTTCGTTTCGAGCGATGCCACCAGTGTGTCAACTCCTTTGAATGTAAGACGGCGTTTTAACTTTCGAATATCAAGATAATAACATTTAATAATAGCTCCTCGCAATGCTTCTGCAACTTTGATTGTGGTAGCTGCAGTAACAAATGGGTTACCATCTCTGTCGCCACCCGGCCAAAAACCCATTTTAATAATCGGGTTTTCGTTGTGTACCGCATCGGGAAACTGGCCCTTCAAAAAAGAAAGTATTCTTCCTGCAGCAGGGTAAAAAATATTTTCAAGATACCAAATCAAACTAATAGCTTCATCATAAGGGGTAGGTTTCTGTTTTTTCAAAAAAGGAGTTTTGCCAAGCTGCTGCATGTAAGTATTAATTTGATTGGCATTATTATCAACCACTGCTCTCGACAAATCATTGATAATACCTAAAACTGATCCAGGATAAAATTGTGTAGGATGCGCTGTCAGCACCATGTTCACACAATAGTCCTTTAGTTTTTCCGAGAGCTCTTCAACTTTATCATACTGGATGACCTCTGAAGTCAAATGCCGCAATGTGCCGGGGCCGCCCATATCATTTACATCCCTGAATGCCGCATCTTCCAACGCATCAAAAAGCACAATCTGCCTTTCTACATATTGCACAAACCGGAACAAAATATCTGCACGGTCTCTTTCATTTGTGTTATTGGTATGCTTGTCAAAAAAATCGTTTATAATTTTCTCGGGGCTTTCTTTTCTTTTATATCCATCTTCGCAATAGGTTAATAACAATGACAATAAAATACCTGTTCTTTCAATCCGGTGAAAAGGCAAGGAAGTAAAAAGACTATTGTATAACTGAAATTTAATGCCGACCTGGTATTTAAACTGCTGTAAACCTTGATTTGATTGGTATTTCATAAAAATACATTTAATATCCTTCAATAATTCTTACAGCAAAACGGCAATCGTTAAATGAAAGGTTGAAAATACTGCATTTTCCCTAAAAAAAATTGACTAATGTTCAATTTTTCATTTCATTCATTATCTTCGCGCCACATTTGAAAATGGTTCATCAATCACAACATATTTTTATTTTCCACCCAGATGTTGTACGCCCAACTGCAGGCACAATTATTACTGTAACCACAACAATCCCGTAAATACGGGATTACAAACTTCATATCAAACACAGGGCTTAACTAGCTGTCTCAAAAAAAGAATCCATTATTTCAAATACATACCATTATAAATAAAATTTATTATGCAGGTTTTAAAATTCGGTGGCACATCAGTAGCGAATGCAGAAAATATCAATAAGACGATTTCCGTCATTTCAGAAGCGATAAAAAAGGAAAGAACAATTGTTGTCGCCTCTGCGCTTGGTGGCATTACGGATATTTTATTACAGAGCGGAAAACTTGCTGCCTCCGGAGATGAATCATACAAGCAACAATTGCAAATTGCAGAGCAACGCCATCTCGATACAGTAAAATCACTTATCCCTCTTACCCAACAAAGTAGTATACTGAGCATGGTTAAAAAACGTTGTAATGAGATTGAAGATATCTGCAATGGGGTTTTTTTGCTTGGCGAATTATCAGATCGTACCAAAGACAAAATTGTCAGCTACGGGGAGCTGTTGTCTACTCAGATTATTTCAGACCGTTTGAAAATTCTAGGAATTGATAATATCTGGAAAGACTCCCGTGAGCTTATTGTAACAGATGCTAATTTTGGTTCTGCAGCAGTTGACTTTGAAACTACGAATAAAAAAATTACTGAGTTCATTCTTTCAAACAGAAGCCATCTGTTTATTATTCCCGGCTTTATTGCGAGCAACAGTAAAGGAATTACCACAACGCTTGGAAGAGGTGGCTCTGACTACACAGCTGCCATTTTGGGAGCCGCAATTCATGCAAGTAAAGTAGAAATCTGGACGGATGTTTCAGGAATGATGACTGCGGATCCAAGGGTCGTTCCTAATGCAAAAGTAATACCTCATATTTCGTACCTCGAAGCGATGGAACTTTCTCATTTTGGTGCAAAAGTTATTTACCCACCCACCATTCAACCCGTAATGGCAAAGAGTATTCCGGTTTGGGTAAAAAATACATTTGCTCCGCAGGATGCAGGAACCGTAATAGAAAAATATGTTGCAAAAAACGGAAATAACATACGGGGTATTTCGAGCATTAATAAAATAGCCCTGCTAAGCCTTGAAGGCGGAGGAATGGTGGGGGTACCGGGTTTCTCAAAAAGGCTTTTCGAAGCTTTATCGAATGAAACAATAAACGTTATTCTTATTACTCAAGGTTCGTCAGAACACTCAATATGTGTTGCTGTTGATGAAGATAATATTTTTAAGGCCAAGGAAGCAGCAGACAAGGCATTTGATCACGAAATAAAAACAGGAAAAGTTGAACCGCTGATAATAGAACAGGATTTGGCAATTATAGCACTTGTGGGAGATAATATGAAAAGTCACCCCGGCGTCAGCGGGAAAATGTTCGGCGCATTAGGGAGAAATGGCGTGAATGTTCGGGCTATTGCGCAAGGTTCTTCGGAACGAAACATTTCTGCCGTGATTGCTCTCCCGGATGTGAAAAAAGCGATTAATACCTTGCATGAAGAATTTTTTGAAACTACTTACAAACAACTGAATATTTTCATTGCCGGCGTGGGTAACGTGGGAAGCCGGTTTCTTGCCCAATTGAAACAGCAGGAAAAATACCTGGAAGAACATTTACGGCTGCAGGTAAACGTTATAGGTATTGCCAATAGTAAAAAAATGTTTTTTGATGATGAAGGAATAAACCTCAATACCTGGAAAACACTGCTGGAAAACGGAGAAAAGATGGAGCTGGGAAAATTTATTAGCATCATACGTTCCAAAAATCTGCGAAATGCATTATTTGCTGATATTACAGCAAATGAGGAAGTTGCAAAATGTTATAGTCAACTGCTGGAAAAAAGCATCTCTGTTGTTGCCTGCAATAAAGTTGCGTGCTCATCTTCTTACGACTATTATAAGAAATTAAAAAAACTTGCTACAGAATTCAATTGTCTTTTCCTTTTTGAAACCAACGTAGGTGCAGGTTTGCCGGTTATAGGAACATTAAATGATTTATTGCGAAGCGGCGATAAAATTAATAAAATACAAGCAGTGTTAAGCGGCACATTGAATTTCGTTTTTAACAATTATGACGGCAAAAAAAGTTTTGCCGAAGTAGTGAAACAGGCACAGGATGAAGGTTATACCGAACCAGATCCGAGATTAGATTTAAGCGGCACTGATGTGATGCGAAAAATCATGATTCTGGCAAGAGAAGCCGGCGAAAAAATAGAAATGAGTGATATTACAAATAGTGTATTTATGCCTCAATCGTGTATGAAAGGAAGCGTTGAAGATTTTTATGCTGCTATGACAAAAGAAGAAAAACATTTCAGGAAAATCTATGATGAAGCTGCTTCAACAGGCAAAAAACTGAAATTTGTTGCAAGCTATGAAAATGGCAAAGCATCTGTCGGGTTGCAGCATGTTGACGAACAATCAGACTTTTTTCATTTGTACGGAAAAGATAATGTAGTATTGTTTTATACAGAACGTTATCCCGAACAGCCTTTGGTAGTTAAAGGTGCCGGCGCAGGAGCTGAGGTAACCGCTTCCGGTGTTTTTGCCGATATTATCAGAGCAGCAAGAGTATAATAAGCATGAAACAAGTTAAAGTATATACGCCGGCAACTATTGCAAATCTTGTTTGCGGTTTTGATGTGCTGGGTTTGTGCCTGCAAGAACCGTATGATATAATGTATGTCAGGTTGATAAATGAAAAAAAAATAGTTATTCGCAGCACAGATGGTTATAATCTTCCGACAGACCCGGCACAAAACACCGCCGGAGCCCCCCTACTGGAAATGTTATCAGAAACAGGTTTGCAGATAGGCTTTGACGTTACGATAGAAAAACATATCAAACCGGGAAGTGGCATCGGATCAAGTGCAGCAAGTGCAGCAGGCGCAGTAGTGGCAGCTAATCACCTGATAGGAAATATTTTTTCCAAAGAAGATATGGTCCGTTTTGCCATGTTCGGGGAGAAGGTGGCATCAGGAGTAAAGCATGCTGATAACATTTCCCCATGCATTTACGGAGGAGTTACACTTATCCGTTCAATACTGCCATTGGATATTGTTTCGATTCCCGCACCTAGAATGTTTATTACGGTAGTTCATCCCCAGATAGAAGTACGCACTTCCGATGCCAGACAAATTTTACGAAAAGAAGTGCTGCTGAAAGATGCAATAAAGCAATGGGGCAACATAGCAGGTCTTGTAGCAGGGTTTATGAAGAACGATTATGAGCTAATCAGTCGTTCACTGGAAGACGTAATTATCGAGCCTGTAAGAAGTATGTTGATTCCCGGATTCGATGAAGTAAAAAAATTATGCAAGGAAGCTGGTGCACTGGGCGGCGGTATTTCAGGTTCAGGGCCATCAATTTTTATGATAAGCAGGGATGAATATACCGCTAAAAAAGTAAAAGGGATTATGGAAAGTATTTATAATAAAATTGAATTACCACATCATACTTACATAACAACAGTAAATAATGAAGGAATAAGGATTGAAGATTGTTAACCCAAAATTTAACTACTATAATGTTATATTACAGTTTAAATCATCAATCACCAAAAGTAAGTTTTAAAGAAGCAACGATTAAAGGGCTGGCATCGGACAAAGGGCTGTATTTCCCTGAAAGAATACCTGTTCTATCTAATGATTTTCTGTTAAGAATAGATAATTATTCGAAAGATGAAATTGCTTACAGGATCATACAACCATATATTGGCAATGAAATTCCTGAAAAAGAATTAAGAAAAATTATTACTGAAACAATTGCATTTGATTTCCCATTGGTCAATGTGGATAATAAAATTTTTTCTCTTGAACTTTTTCATGGCCCAACACTCGCCTTCAAAGATGTTGGTGCCAGGTTTATGAGTCGTTGCCTCGGATATTTCATGAAAGACAATAACCAGCAAGTTACGGTGCTGGTTGCAACATCCGGTGATACAGGTGGTGCTGTTGCACATGGGTTTTATGAAGTAGAAGGCGTGAATGTAATCATACTATATCCTTCCGGTAAAGTGAGCAACGTACAGGAGTTGCAATTAACAACACTTGGAAGAAATATTTCTGCCATTGAAGTAAACGGCAGATTTGATGATTGCCAGCGCCTGGTAAAACAAGCGTTTGCTGACCATGAATTGAACAAAGCTTTATTTCTAACTTCTGCAAATTCAATTAATGTCGCACGCTGGTTACCACAACAATTTTATTATTTTTTTGCATATCAGCAGTGGGCTGACAAAAACAGTCCCCCGGTTTTTTGTGTACCAAGTGGAAATTTCGGAAATATCTGCGCCGGCTTATTGGCCCATCAGTCAGGCTTGCCTGCAACACACTTTATTGCAGCCTGCAATGCTAATAAGGTCGTGCCTGAATATCTTAATAGCGGTAATTATCAACCGAAAAAAGCCGTGGCTACTTTATCGAATGCGATGGATGTCGGCGACCCAAGCAATTTTGTACGGATATTGGAACTGTTTCATAAGGAATTTGGCGCATTAAGTAAAATATTGAATAGTTATAGTATTAGCGACGAAGAAACCAAACAAACCATTAATAATGTATACAGGAAAAATCATTATTTGCTTGATCCGCATGGTGCTGTTGGTTATTTATCCTTGCAGCGATATTTACAGTCCCACCCTGAACACAAAGGCATTTTTCTGGAAACCGCTCACCCCATAAAGTTTTATGATGCTGTAGAACCTATTATTCACGAAAAGGTCCCAGTTCCAGATTCAATAACCACATTATTAGGAAAAGAAAAGAAAAGTTATAAAATGGAAGTTGATTATAATTTATTAAAAGAATATTTGCTCTCAACAAAAACATAAATTATTGATATTTTGACCTTTATTTTGCCGGCAAATTTTTTCTTATAAAGACTTGCATATTCAAAAAAAAATATCAATCTTGTATCCAGATTGAAGCATTAACGATACATATTAATTAATGCTCTCTTACTTCTACAAAGTTTTCAATTTCCTACGAACAACGGTATTTATTCCAATTGCCGGATTTTACTTCTGGGCTAAGGAGTTTTAAAGCTTCCACTATCCCCTTGATACCAACAAATTTGGTTGACAATTTTTTACCCTAAAATCGTACTACAATGAAGACTTTAAAACCTTTTTTTTCTTTGGCAATCATTATTGCCATCTGCACACTAAGCGCAATCCTTTATTTAAACTTGTTTTACATTCCTTCAGCAGTTCTAAGCGTTATCTGGATTGTAGGAATTACTCATTGGATTGGCGGTATTTCTTTAGGTGATCGCTTAATTAAAAAATTTAAGTTATAGTCTAATTTTACACTTAATACGGTTTCTCAAATAGATATTTTGAAGCCTTAGTAAAGCAGAAAGTATTTATTCTGATTTATTAAGGCTTTTTTGCCTATCATAATCCAGATAGAGTTTTTTATTTGCCTTTTCACACCGGTTTTCTTTATAACAACTTAAAGAAAAAGCCATTCCAAAGTTGGAATGGCTTTATAATTATCTTTCATTGATTAGCCCTGTAATATTAATCAAATTTAAGGTCCAAACCTAATCCTCTCAATTCATGAACAAGTACATTAAATGATTCAGGAATACCTGCTCTTGGAATGTTATCACCCTTCACAATAGCTTCATAAGTCTTTGCTCGGCCAATGATATCGTCCGATTTCAAAGTCAGCAATTCCTGAAGAATATTAGCAGCACCATAAGCTTCCAGCGCCCATACTTCCATTTCACCAAAACGCTGACCACCGAATTGTGCTTTACCACCAAGAGGCTGTTGCGTAATCAAACTGTAAGGCCCGATGCTTCTTGCATGCATCTTATCATCAACCATGTGGTGTAATTTGATGATATAGATAATACCAACAGTTGCTTTCTGGTCAAAACGCTCGCCCGTTTCTCCATCATACAAATAAGTGTGGCCAAAGCTGGGCAATCCTGCCTTTTCAATATGCTCAGCTATTTCTTCAACACTAGCTCCATCAAAGATCGGGGTTGCGAATTTCAATCCTAATTTTTCACCAGCCCATCCCAGAACAGTTTCATAAATCTGTCCAAGGTTCATACGGGAAGGCACCCCTAAAGGATTCAGTACAACATCGACCGGAGTGCCATCTTCAAGAAAAGGCATGTCTTCCGCACGAACGATTTTTGCAACAATTCCTTTATTTCCGTGACGACCAGCCATCTTATCACCCACCTTTAATTTGCGTTTTACCGCAAGATATACTTTCGCCAATTTCAGAACGCCAGCAGGCAATTCATCACCGATGGAGATATTAAATTTCTCCCGCTTATACCTCCCCAATTCTTCGTTGTATTTGATGTTGTAGTTGTGCAACAAAACATTTACAAGCTCATCAGTTTTTGCATCTCCGGTCCATCCCAATGGGTTAACATTGAGATAATCAATACCAGCCAGGTTTTTAGCAGTGAACTTAGCTCCTTTACCAATCTGCACTTCACCAAAGTTATTGTTAACACCTGCTGAAGCATGATCTTTTAAGAGTACCTGCAGTTTGCTCAATAATACCTCCATCAAATCATTCACATTCTTTTCATGCACTTTTTCTATCTTGTCGAGCGCAGCTTTCTCACGCACTTTGGTATTCTTATCTTTCTTCGCACGCTGGAATAATTTTTTTCCAATTACAACCCCTTCTGTTCCGCTCGGCGCTTTTAAAGATGCATCTTTTGCATCACCGGCCTTGTCACCGAAGATTGCGCGCAATAATTTCTCTTCAGGAGTCGGGTCACTTTCTCCTTTTGGAGTAATCTTGCCGATTAAGATATCTCCTTCCTTAATTTGCGCACCAACACGGATAATACCATTCTCATCCAAATCCTTGGTTGCTTCTTCAGATACGTTTGGAATATCCGGAGTCAATTCTTCTTCGCCTAATTTTGTATCACGAACTTCCAATTCATATTCTGATATATGAACAGAAGTGAACAAATCTTCACGAACCACTTTCTCACTGATTACAATCGCGTCTTCAAAATTGTAACCTTTCCAGGGCATGAATGCCACTTTCAGATTGCGGCCAAGGGCCATTTCACCAGCCTGTACAGCATAACCTTCTGTAAGGAAATCTCCTTCTTTCACCCTTTGCCCTTTTTTAACAGCAGGTTTCAGATTAATACAAGTTTCCTGATTGGTCTTTATGAATTTGGTAAGTTTATAAATTTTCAAATCATCTTCAAAACTGACCAGTTTTTGGGTTTCATCTCTTTCATAACGAACATGAATTTCGTTTGCATCAACATACTCAACAACGCCTTCTCCTTCCGAATGTATCTGTATTCTTGCATCACGTGCAGCTTTTGCCTCAAGACCTGTACCTACAATCGGCATTTCAGGGCGAATCAAAGGAACAGCCTGACGTTGCATGTTAGATCCCATCAATGCACGGTTGGCATCATCATGCTCAAGGAAAGGAATTAATGAAGCACTTAAACCAACAATCTGGTTTGGCGCTACATCCATGAACTCTACTTCATTCTTGTCAAGAATAGGAAAGTCTCCTGTTTGACGGGAAACTATTTTCTCTTCAATGAAATTTCCTTTATCATCAAGCGGAACGTTAGCCTGTGCAATCTTTGCCACATCTTCTTCTTCTGCGCTGAGATAAGTAAGCTTTTTGAGGTCTACTTTACCATCATGTACTTTATGATAAGGGGTTTCAATAAAACCCATCTCATTGATTTTTGCATGAACGCAAAGTGTTGAAATCAGACCAATATTTGGGCCTTCCGGAGTTTCAATGGTACATAAACGTCCATAATGCGAATAATGCACGTCACGAACTTCAAAGCCTGCACGCTCACGGCTTAATCCACCGGGCCCCAGAGCAGATATACGACGTTTGTGAGTGATTTCACTGAGTGGGTTTGTCTGATCCAGGAATTGAGAAAGCTGTGATGTTCCGAAGAAAGAATTAATAACGGACGAAAGTGTTCTTGCATTGATCAGATCAACCGGAGTGAACACTTCGTTATCACGAACATTCATCCTTTCCCGGATAGTTCTTGCCATACGTGCAAGACCGACGCCGAACTGAGCATACAATTGTTCTCCCACCGTGCGGACACGGCGATTGCTCAGGTGATCGATATCATCAATTTCAGCTTTGGCATTTGTGAGGCGAACGAGATATTTGATAATCTCGATCATATCTTCTTTTGTCAGCGTTTTTTGATCGAGCGGCTGGTTCAAACCAAGTTTGCGGTTGATCTTGTAACGACCTACCTCACCCAAATCATAACGCTTATCGCTGAAGAATAATTTATCAATAATACCACGCGCTGTTTCATCATCAGGTGCATCGGCCCCGCGTAATTGACGATAGATATGCTGAACGGCTTCCAGCTCGCTGTTAGAAGTATCTTTATTCAGGGTATTATAAATGATCGCATAATCACCCCCCACATTTTCTTTTTGGATGAATACACTTTTTACATCCATTTCGACGACCATATCAATAGCCTCTTCATCCAGAATAGTGTCGCGTTCAAGAACAATTTCATTTCGCTCGATAGACACCACTTCACCAGTGTCCTCATCCACAAAATCTTCAACCCATGTTCTCAACACACGTGCCGCCAGTTTTCTGCCAACATATTTTTGCAAACTCTTTTTATCAACATTTACTTCATCAGCCATACCAAACAGCTCAAGTATATCCTTATCAGTTTCATAGCCGATAGAACGGAGCAATGTAGTTACGGGGAATTTCTTCTTGCGGTCGATATATGCATACATTACATTATTAATGTCTGTAGCAAATTCCATCCATGCTCCTTTGAACGGAATCACTCTTGCAGAATAAATCTTTGTCCCGTTAGGGTGAATAGACTGACCGAAGAACACACCGGGTGAACGATGCAATTGAGAAACAACCACGCGCTCGGCACCATTAATAACAAATGTGCCGCGAGGGGTCATGTATGGGATATTCCCAAGAAATACATCCTGAACGATGGTTTGAAAATCCACGTGCTCTTCATCATTACAACTCAACCGGAGCTTGGCCTTTAACGGCACTGCATAAGTAAGGCCACGTTCCATACATTCTTCAATAGTATAGCGCGGCGGATCAATGAAATAATCCAAAAACTCCAGCATGAAAATATTCCGGGTATCCGTAATAGGAAAGTTTTCTTTGAACACCCTGAACAAACCTTCGATATTACGTTTGTCCGGGGTTGTTTCCAACTGGAAAAATTCCTTAAATGATTGAATTTGGACTTCGAGCAGGTCCGGAGTTTCAGCGAGATGCTTGATCTTTCCGAAATTGACCCTTGTTTGCAATTTTGTTGAAGACATATTATTTAAAACCGGTTTTAATTATCTACTTCAAAACTCCCTCCAGCAATAAAATTTCAGGGGAACTATTAATCAGTTCTCTGAAAATCATTTCCAACGTTATCAATAGATTATTGCTATTAGGAACATACAAAAGGACAGCAAAGGTAATAAAATACTGACAATATCAATAAAAACATTTTTAGCCCCTGTAGTAATAAAAAATGCCTGGTAAACAGGCACTTTTTATTACTTATTCCGATAGGCTTAATTAACATCCCAGAAAATTTTAGTACTCAGATTATCCTTTGATTGAACGGATGCATAATTCGTCGGATTATACGTAGATTCGGAAGTTGGGTAAAGCCATCTGTTAGGAGGCAATTTCTGAACCCCTGCATCAGGAAGAAAAGTAAGAGAAGGCAATTTTAATCTCCTGATTTCAGCCCAAGATTCCATTGGTTGCAATACGCTGTAATTTATCCATTTTTGTATCGCAATCCTGTTCAATTTATCAGCTACGGTGGCTGCGCCAGACCAAGCAATGCCTGAGCTAACCAGGTAATTGCTAATTTCATTTGCACCCAAAGGAGCAGGAGCAGCAACAGTATTATCATTGCTAATTGACCTTAACCAGAAATAGTAATTAATTGACTGACTAATACCTGCTTCATAAGCAGCCTGCGCACTAGCATCGTTGCCTGATTTAAGGTAATATTCAGCTAATAAAAAATCTACTTCTGCGGCATTAATCAGCGTGCCGGGCAAATAGTCGTTTTGACTGAGCGTAGAACGATTATACCTTGCAATTGTACCAGCATTTAAAATTGTATTTTGGTTTGTACTCGCAAGTGTAGGATCTAACCCATTATAAGCCCCATTTGCATTAGAACCAGGCTCGAACATTACCCTTAATCTGGGATCTGAATTATTATTCATGGTATCAATCATGGCTTCATTAGCCCTATCAGCCGAACCCCATCCTATTAACCCGGTATAAAATTCTGAGCTTGCGCCGATACCCGTACCATTATTGACACCGCCAGAAGTAATATTAACCACTTTAACGGCAATATTATTTGTGTAATCTGATACAACAGGGTAATTTGAAGGTGAACCAACTATACTACTAATTTCACTTGAGACTCTTGACTGAAAAGACGCAACCCCGCTTACTCTTGTTAATAATTTTAAGCGCAGTGAGTTGCAATACATTTTCCACTTGTTAATATCTCCGTGATTTAAAAAATCCTGTGTTTGCATTAATGTTGCAACCGAAGTAGGCACGGAAATACTATTTAGTTCATCTGCAAAACCCTTCAGGTCATCAAGCATTTTGGTATATATCGTTGCCGCATCATCATATTTTGCAGCAGCAGCAACGTAGTCTCCGCTTTTTGTAGATAATAACCCCGCTTCACTCCACGGAATATCTCCAAACAAATCAACTACTTTTTGTGTGAAGTCATAATAATAAATTGTTGCGGCTATCATGATGATGCGATTACTTGCCTGATCATCTGCACTCAATGCTGCATTTAATTTTACCAGTTCCTTGTACTGTGCAACAAATCCATAGTAAGTATTCCAAACATCATTGATAGCAGCAGCGCCTGGCAAATACCGGCCATTGGTGTTAAGTGTGACAGCTGTTTGGCTCCATGGAATAAGGGTATTTTGATAAACTACAAAATAATCCCAATAATGGTAATTTACATAATTCAAATTTGAAGATAAAAAACCTGCAAACTGAATAGGCAGTGTTGTTGTTGACACTTTTGTTGGATCTGAGTATGCGTCTGAAAACTGCTTTTTAGTGCATGCCATAAACCCAAGCATAAACACTAATAATGCATACAGAATTATTTTTTTCATATCCTTCTAATTATTTTAGTTTATGAATAAGTTAAAAATTAGCCCTCAAAGAAACGCCGAATGACCTGCTCGAAGGTTGGGTTCCTGCGTTATTAACGTTGTTTTTCCAATCTAAGCTTGTGGTGAGTTGCTCTGCATCCATATCTTTAATGGTTCTATATAAATAGAATAGATTGCGTCCAAAAACTGAAACCTGCAATTTCTTTGCCCTAACTTTATTAGATATAGACTGCGGCAATGTGTATATCAAAGACATTTCCCTCATTTTCCAATAAGTATTTGTTTCGATATACCTGAAGTATTCCGAGTTACTGTACTGAGGACCGCCCCAATTGTACTGATCCCAATAATAGAAAAATTGAGAAGTAACATAAGTATTAGGAGTGCCATCAGGGAAAACCCCGCCCATTTTAATACCATCGTGATATACTGTTTCACCATTAGGTCCGGTTGCTGCTGAAGTTTCTACACCTCTACCACTGGCGTCTTTATAATAAGAAACTCCGCCATGCGCTGCATCCATTGCATTCAAACTCTCTTTAGTCAAACCCCTGCTCGTCATCCAGAATAAACCTGTAGGCATAACAGAACCACCTATTCGGTAATCTGTATATAATTCAAGGGCAAAATTTTTATACCTGAATGTGTTTACAAAACCACCAATGACTTTGGGCTGCACATTGCCATACCTTTGTAATTTTGAACCGTCTATCTGGTAATTGAATTCACCACCTCCCAAATCAGCAATCACATTATTTCCTTTACCATCAGTTAAAATAGGATGGGCATATAAATCACCAGCTGGCCTTCCAATAACTGATTTAAGAACAGCAGCATTACCATCATAATCGTTGTGTATTAGCTCTGTTGCTCCGTTCGGAAGTTTGGTAACTTTAAGGGTTGTTTGATTGAAATTAATAGTAGCATCCCATCTGAAATCTTTTCTTACAATTGGTGTAAGGTTTAAGCTAAACTCATACCCTGTTTTTTGCAAAGTACCTACATTAGCAAGAATTTGACCAGCACCAGTTGACTGAGCAAGAGACAAATAAATTAACTGATCCACAATTTTGTCATTGTAGTAAGTAACGTCCAGATTCACGCGATCATTTAATAACCTGGTTTCTAACCCTACTTCTATTTCATGTTTTTTCTCAGGTTTGATGCTGGCATTGCCATAAAGCCCGGTATTAACAGTAGTTGTTTGAGTTGGGCTACCAGAACCCTGATCGCCTAAATTGCCTTGATTGTATGCTACATTAGCTACATACATTGGAGGATAGTTACCAACAATACCCCACGCTGCCCTCAATTTGGCATACCTGATAATTTCAGGCAAAGTCAATGCATCTGAAATAATAAAAGCAGCATTAGCAGAAGGGTAAACAAAACTGTTGTTATTCGGGTTCATTGTTGATGTACGGTCCCTTCTTAATGTTCCTTCCGCATATAAAAAGCCTTTGTAGTTCAAATTAACAGTTCCTGCAAAAGCATCCTTTACTAAGTAGCCAACACCATAACTGGTATTGAGAGTGTTGTTATAAGATGCACTAAGGTCAAAATCATTTTCTGTTTTTAAACCGCCATTTGTGCTTAAGCTTGAAGAATGGGCAGTTTCTTTATCTCCTGTGTAGAAAGCCGAAGCAGTTAAATCAAAATCTTTATTAAGCTTTTTAGCATAGGTGAGCATAACATCGCCATAAAATAAAGTGTAACTGTTATTGGCGATACCATAGCTGCCGGAAGGGCCTGATAAAATAATAGGCTGAGTGGAGTACCCTTTTGCCTGGGAGGAGTTGGATGTCCAGTCTGTAGCAATTCTTGCTCGCATCTGAAGGCCTTTCGCAAGGTCAACATACAGAGCTGTATTGGCCATCAAACGATTGTTTGATTCCAAAAGCTGGTTCTTTTGAACATTCCACATAAAGTCCAAAAGATCAGTTCGAATATTAGGAATTGTAAGATTTTCACTTGGGGTTAGGCTTGGATTTGACCCGGTAACATATTTATAACCCAAACTGGTCTGAAATTTATCCCTGTACCAGTTGCCATCATCAAAAGTAGGCATCATTCCTGTAAAATTATTGATGAGGCGATCATCCAGGTAAGGCCTATTTTTAACATTTGAAAACACATCTTTAATAAATACATCCAGCTTAATCCCCTTACTGAACTTGAAGGTAGAATTGATATTGAAGTTGTATTTATCGTTTAATGAATTTAAGCTCAATCCTTCATAGTGCTGATGAGTAAAAGAGAACCGAGTAGTTGAGTTATCCCCCGCAACTGAAAAGGCCAGGTTTTCTACTGTATTATTGGCATTTTGAAAAAGGTGTGCCCACCCATTCTTGATTGGGGAATAAGGCCTAACCACCCCATCCCAACTTGCTATCGGTTGACCATCAAATTTAGGCCCGAAGTTTAAAGAACCTTGCGCCAATGCACGATAACTCTGACCATTTATTGTGTATTTATTTGCATTAAATCCATTCGCATCTTCACCATATACATCATACTGAACAGGAGAGCCTCCGCCACGAACTGTTTGAAAACGGGGTAGATATGCAACCCTGTCTTGAAAATACTGTGTGCTGAAATCAACAGAAATACCTTTTCTTCCAGCACCTGACTTTGTTGTAATTACTAATACCCCATTTGAAGCTTCTGATCCGTAAAGTGCAGCTGCAGAAGCCCCTTTAAGTACAGTAATACTGGCAATATCCTCAGGGTTCAGGTCTAATAAGCCATTTCCCCTAAGCCTCTGATCATTCCAGTAATTTCCATTACTGAAATCTCCATCATGAACAGGTACACCATCCATTACGATCAAAGGCTGGTTTCTGAAATTAATAGAATTTATCCCTCTGATATTAATATTTACACCACCTAAAGAACCACCTGGTGCCGTTTCAATTCTAACGCCAGGGGCTTTACCGTAAAGAGCACTCGCGAAGTTGGTAGGTGCAGTTTTAACTAATTCGGAGGAGTCAATAGTAGTTGTCGCATAGCCAAGCGATTTTTTTTGCTTTCTGACACCTAAAGAAGTCACGATCACTTCATTTAATTGACCGCTTAAGGGTTCAATAATTATATTTACAAGATCTCCGCTGACCGATAGTTCTTTAGTTTGATACCCCACATAACTCGTAACTAACTTGGATCCAGGAGTCGTTTTTATGGTGAACCGGCCATTTTCGTCCGTAAGAACACGGTTCGAACCCTTGCCCTTTTCTGAAATAGTCGCTCCCGCTAATGGATTTCCATTAGGGTCTTTAACAATTCCGGAAACCGTTTTTGTTCCCTGGGCGAATAACATGAGATTGCAGACAAGCGCAGCAAAGAGCAGTAGCAAAAATCTCTTTTTGTTTTTCATTGCAGTTAAATTTTTGGTTTAAAATAAAAGTTATAGTTGTTCGTTACCCTACCAATGCATTTTTTTGGTTAGCAGTAAAGTAACTGTTAATCTCATCTTCACTCAACCTATCAACTACCAGAGCCGCAGCACCAATCAATTCTGCATTATGACCTAATTTTGATATTTTGATTTCCGTATTCTCTGCAAGCCGTGGAATACTATGTTCATTAACGGCTTGTTGTATCGGCGCCTGCCACACTTTTCCAGCCACAGAACCTCTGCCACTTAATATTACCACATCAGGATTTAATACATGAATTAAAATAGCAACCCCACGACCTATATTGTATCCCGCTTCTGAAAAAAGTTCTATAGCAAATTTATCTCCTCTAAATGCAGCCACGCGTATAAGCTCAAAAGCTTCTTCGATATTAACATTAACTAATTGCTCATAATTAAGACTTGACAGCCCCCCATTTAAAAGTTTACTTTTAGCCTTTTCTACTATTACAAACAGAGAAGCCTCAGTTTCCAAACACCCATATTTACCACAGCTGCATCGTTTATTATTTGCAAAAAGCGGGATGTGACTGAATTCACCGGCAAATCCATTACTACCCCTAAACAGCCCCCCATCTAAAATGAGCCCTAAACCAACTCCCCAACCAATATTTATAACCATTGCATTTTCTGCATTTTTTACAACCCCGAATTTGAGTTCAGCCAATGCAATTAAGCTCGAGTCATTATCTACAAAAGAACGTATCCCTGTTTTTTCAGTTATTCCTTTCGTAATAGACTTTGAATCGATAATTGAATAATTAATTCCTTTATTAAAATCCACAAAACCGGGCACACCTACTCCAATTCCAGCAATCCTCTTTTTCTCAAAACCAGATTTAATAATATATGCTTCAATCATATCAGATAATTCTTGTACCATATTCTGGTTATGGTAAACATCAAATTCAATTTTCTCAATAGCCGATACTGGATTATTATGCATATCAGTTAGTCCGATTCTAACAGAGAATTGATCAACAGCTACTGCCAATACATACATAAAATCATGCTTCAATGAGTACATTAAAGGCCTTCTTCCTCCTGTCGATGGGGCATACCCGCCTTCTACAACAACTTTTTTTTCCACTAAATCGGTCAATTGCATCATAGTATTAGGCAAACTCTTATTTATTTTTTCACTTAAATCAGCACACGATATTTCTCCTGAATAATAGAGTTCTTTTAGAATATTAGTCTTTCCAATGTATTTCTTCTCAGTCATGATAATATGCTAAATTATGAAACTTTTAAAAAAACATATAAAAGTTTTTAAATTTTTTCTTAGCTATTCTTTTTTTGTAAAAAAGATTGTTTAATATATTGGTTTTAGAGCTTATGTTTATTAATATTTTCAATATTAAGCTCATCAGTTGATTAATGGAGCACATAAAAAATCCCGATCAGATTGATCGGGATTTGCACAATTCAGTATTAAAAATTATTGAATTTCTACTTCAGCACCAGCTTCTTTCAGCTTAGCCACTAATGCATCAGCATCCGCTTTGCTAACCCCTTCTTTCACTGGTTTAGGAGCGCCGTCCACCAAATCCTTGGCTTCTTTCAAACCAAGACCAGTCAGGTCTTTTACTACTTTAACCACGTTAAGCTTATTAGCTCCGGCTGCTTTCAAAATAACATTGAAAGAAGTCTTTTCTTCAGCGGCAGCAGCCCCACCGCCTGCAGAAGGACCTGCTGCAACAGCTACTGCAGCAGCTGCGGGCTCAATGCCATATTCTTCTTTCAGGATTTTTGCTAATTCATTTACTTCTTTTACAGTTAATCCTACTAACTGTTCTGCAACTGCTTTTAAATCTGCCATATTGTTTAAATTTTTTCCGCGTTCATGTCCGCAATTGCGGATCCGGCGGAGGTTTTAAAAAAATTTGCCTTTGTTTGACCCTCAGGCCTGGGTTTTATTAACGACTTTAATTCGATGCAGCAGCTCTTTCTTCCAGCGCTTTTACCAGCCCTGCAAGCTTGCTTCCTGCATTCAGGCCACTAACAACGTTCTTGATCGGAGATTGCAACAAACCAATGATTTCGCCAAGAAGGTCTTGCTTGCTTTTCAGTGTTGTTAATGCCTTCAGCTGGTCATCACCAGCAAATACATCCCCGTCAATAAAAGCTGCTTTTAAAACCGGCTTTTCCGTATTTCCTTCTTTACGGAATGAGCTAATGATTAATGCTGGCTCTTTTGCACTTTCTGAGAACAACAAAGCTGTTACACCGTGCAAAGAGTCATACACGTTGGAATATCTTTTATCGTCGATGCTTTCAAGTGCTTTTTTGATGAGGGTATTTTTAGCTACTTTCATCTCAACTTTCTTATCAAAACAAATGCGGCGCAATTTGCCAACCTGTTCAACAGTGAGTGATTCTGTGTTAGCAACATAGAAGTTATTGTATTGAGAGAATTTTTCTTTCAACACATCAATCACTTCGTTTTTTTGATCTTTAGTCATTTTATTAAAATTTTGACTGTTCAGCTTTTTGTTTTCTTGTAATCTCGGTTAAAGGATCAAATGTTTTTTTAATGAACAAATGCTTTGGTATCAATTGCTATTCCTGGACTCATTGAACTTGCCATAAAAATACTCCTCAAATAAGTTCCTTTAGCCGTCGCAGGTTTAGCTTTGATGATTGCATTTAATAGCTCCTGACTATTGTCCCTGATTTTTTCGGGGGTAAAACTTACACGGCCAATAGATGCATGGATAATACCGGCCTTATCAACTTTGAAAGCGATTTTTCCGCCCTTCACCTCATTAACTGCAGCTGCAACATCATTGGTTACTGTTCCGGTTTTAGGATTGGGCATAAGGTTACGGGGACCAAGCACTTTACCAAGTTTACCGATCTTCGGCATCACAGCAGGCGTGGCCACAATTACATCTACATCTACCCATCCGCCTTCTATTTTCTGAATGAACTCATCCAGGCCCACATAATCAGCACCCGCAGCTTTTGCATCTGCTTCTTTATCCGGGGTACACAGTACCAGTACTTTTTTTGTTTTACCAGTTCCATGGGGAAGGCTAACTGTGCCACGTATGGATTGATCGGCCTTTTTTGGATCTACTCCCAAACGTATATGCAAGTCAACCGATGCATCAAATTTTGTCGTATTCACCTGTTTTACCAATGAAGAGGCTTCATTAAGTGAATACACTTTGCTTTTATCTATTTTAGCCGCAGCTAATTTTCTTTTTTTTGTAATTGCCATTTCGCAAATTTTTTTTATTTGAAGAATCAGTTATTCCATGGGGCCTTGCCTTCAACAGTAATGCCCATGCTACGGGCGGTGCCTGCCACCATACGCATAGCGCTTTCAATGGTAAAGCAGTTCAGGTCAGGCATTTTATCCTTCGCTATTGCTTCTACCTGCGCCCAGGTAACTTTTCCAACTTTATTACGATTTGGCTCTTTAGAACCACTTTGAATTTTGGTAGCTTCCAATAACTGAACAGCAGCCGGAGGTGTCTTAATAATAAAATCAAAAGATTTATCATTATAAACAGTAATAATAACGGGAAGTACTTTTCCGACTTTATCCTGCGTACGAGCATTAAACTGTTTGCAGAATTCCATGATGTTGACACCTTTTGAACCAAGTGCAGGTCCAATCGGAGGTGCAGGATTGGCCTGGCCACCTTTTACCTGCAGTTTCACATAACCTGTAATTTCTTTTGCCATGTTATTTCATTTTTTGGTTTTAGCGTTTCCTGCCATGTGACCGGAAACTCCCAAATTCAATTATAAAAGAGCTTTGTTTGGGGCTGCAAAAGTAATACAAAAATCCAGAAAAACATTTTTTAATAAATTTTTTTTAAGCATATCCTTTTTTTAATTTCAAAACCTGCAGATACCTGTATTTACTGATGTGAAACCGCCAAACCTTCCAGTTGTTTAGATATCAAAAACATATATTCTTCCTGTTGTTTATTTTACCCTTTTCGGGCTTTTCTCAGCTTGTTGAACTTAAAGGTATCGTAAAGGATTTTGACACTAAATTGCCAATCCCCGGCGCAACGATATTCATAAAAAAGATCAATACAGGAGCTATAACCACTGACTCTGGAAAATTCAGCATCATGCTTCCAATTGACTCCTATGATCTCATATGCAGTTCATTCGGTTATCAATCCGCTTCAAAAACAATTTATATTTTAGATGAACAGTATGTTTCAATTGAGATAAAGAAGAAACCACCAACAGAACTTCCGGAGGTAGTGGTTGAATCAAGAAAACGAGATGCGAATATCTCCGAATTGAAAATGAGTACAACTAATATTAATGTAGCCCAATTACGAAAAAGCCCTTTAATTGCGGGAGAAGCAGATTTAATTAAGGCACTTAGTGCCCAAAGTGGTGTTAGTACCATCGGGGAAGGAGCTAACGGCTTTAACGTTCGCGGCGGAAATGTGGATCAGAATTTAGTTTTGTTAGACGGCGCTCCTATTTTTAATACAGCCCATCTGTTGGGTTTTTACTCAGTCGTGAGTGTTGATGCTGTCCAAAATTTTACTTTGTATAAGGGAGCAATACCGGCTTCATTTGGAGGTCGTTTATCATCTCTTGCAGCAATCAGTATTAAACCCGGCAATGAAGAAAAAATACGCTATAATACGGGAATCAGCCCCATAAGTGCCCATATTTTTGCAGATGGCCCTATAAACAATAAATTAACCTTCTTTGCGGGGGCCCGGGTTGCCTACCCCAGAATGATGATAAGTTTATTTCCCGGTTCAGTAAGCAATAGCAATGCTTTTTTTTATGACGGAACAGGCAAAATCAATTATAAAATCAATAATAAAAACCGGCTTTCCCTGTCTTTGTATAGAAGCTTTGATAATTTCAAATTCTCTGGGGATACCAGCTACTCCTGGCAAACCAATATTGTTTCACTGAACTTCAGATCTGAATTAGCCAAAAAAATTGTTTTTAACCTGAATAGTAACTACAGCTCCTATATCTCTGATATTAATGGTTTGCAAACAAATTATCAGTTTAGGTTACGCAATAATATTCTGCAACAGGAGGCAAAAGCAGGCATATCATATCAGTTAACCGATAACAATTATATGGAATTAGGTGGGGACTTTATAAAATACTCCGTAAACCCAGGAAGTTTAGCCCCGACAGCGACAGCATCCATCATCAATAATATCAACCTGGAAAGTGAACACGGAAATGAGGTATCAGCTTATTTTCTTGACCGGTTTGAAATTAATAACATCATTTCATTCGAAGCAGGGATTAGGCAATCCAATTTCATATATAAAGGCCCCCATATGGTCTATATTTATGAAAATGGACAGCCGCAGTCTCAAGCAACTTTGACAGACAGCACTTTCTATCAAAAGGGTAAAACCATACAGTCTTTTAGTGGATGGGAACCACGTGCCTTGTTGAAAATTAACCTGAACGATGAAGCATCAATTAAAATGAATTACAACAAAACTTACCAATACCTTCAAATAGTTTCAAACACCATTTCGATTACCCCTGTAGATTATTGGAAACTTAGTGATAAACAAATTAAACCGGCTATGACAAACCAGTTTGGCCTGGGTATTTTCAGAAACTTTCATAACAATGTATTCGAGACTTCAGTTGAGGGGTTTTATAAAAAATCAAGTCATCTTCTTGATTATAAAAACGGTGCAGACTTGTCACTAAATCCATACATTGATGCAGATCTTCTCGATGCAAACGGAAAAGCTTATGGCATAGAATTTAATATCAAAAAAACAAAAGGTAAGTACACAGGTCAAATAGCATACACATGGTCCAGGTCTTTTTTGCAGGACATAACACCTTTTGCGAGTGAAAAAGTTAATAAGGGATTATATTACCCATCCAATTTTGACAGACCCGTTAATTTAAATATTTCGGGCAATATGAAATTGGGCAAAGGGTGGGATATGAACTGCAACTTTATATTCCTGAGTGGCCGACCTGCAACTTACCCTGATGGCACTTATATCATTAATGGCAGTGTAGTAACTAATTATTCATTAAGAAATGAAGACAGGCTTCCTGATTACAACCGGTTGGACATTTCTTTTTCACACGATTCACGCCGGTTTGCCGAGCAAAAAAAGTATACGATCCTCAATTTCTCTATTTATAATGTTTACGCCAGAAAAAACCCATACTCAGTCTATTTTCAAAGGGACGCTTACGGCTTAAACTCGTATGAACTTTCAGTACTTGGAACTATCATTCCTTCAATTACACTTTATTATTTTTTTTAAACATGTTTATTTCCCCTATAAAAAGATATTGTGTTTTATTTTTTGCATTTTTCACATGGAGCTGCATTAAAAAAATTACAGCACCTATTAGAAACGCCGCACCTTTACTGGTGGTTGAAGGTGCAATAACAACGCAACCGAATCCATATATAATTAAATTGAGTTATAGCGGGGATTTTACAACTTCTCGTATTGACACCAGCCAGTCATTTATTAATGATGCCATTGTAGTAATTCAGGACAGTGATGGAGATTCAACTTTATGTGAATTAGCATCTCCGGGCACTTACCAAAGCAGTGATACAAATTTTATAGGAAAAATCGGGCACACATATATGTTGAAAATTCATCTGTCGGATGGAAAAACATACGTTTCAAAACCGGAAATAATTTTTCAAGTCCCCCCTATTGATAGCATCTCGATAATTTATGACAGCTCAACGATATCAGGTGTAAGGCCGAATCAATTTATTACATCAGCCAACAGTCACGACCCGGTCAATTCAGAAAACTTTTACCGATGGACCGCTTCTGCATATGTGCCACGTAAATCATGGGGAGAGCCCTGCGTTCCATTTAATGACCCCCCGTGCACAGATCCATATATGTGCACTTGTTATGCCCTATGTGAACAATATATCCAGGACAATCGAATTAATGTTTTATCAGACAAATTGGTTAGTGGCAGGGAGATTGTTCAGCCGGTCTTTTTCTCCCCGGTTTATTGGTTTGGTAAGCATTTCGTCGATATTAAGCAATACTCATTAAGTAAAAGTGCTTATTACTTTTGGCAACAATACCTGGCACAAACCGAAAGAACAGGCAGCATTTTAGACCCGCTTCCCGCCCCATTGCTGGGAAATATTTTTAATGCCGCAGATAGCAATGACATTGCACTAGGCCTGTTTTCAGCCTCAGATGTTTTTGAAAAGAAGATAATCATAATACCATATTCATTTCAGCAATACTGGCTCGAAAGTACAGCCGGACAATATATTGAACAGGGTGATTGCCATTCTGCCTATCCCAACTCCCTTCCTGACAATTCAGAGCCATTAGGCTGGGATGATGCTGACATTATCGGGTTTCACTAAAATTTTTATTCACTGATTAAGGCCAAGATTTTTATTAATAATAAAAAAATAACTAAATTTCCACACCCGATTTTTTTTATTCAAAGCAAACAAATAAAATTATGGCAAAGTCAAAGAAAAAAGCTGCTAAGAAAAAAGCTGCTCCGAAAAAGAAAGCTCCTGCTAAAAAAGCGGCCAAGAAAAAAGTAGCAAAAAAGAAAGCAGCAAAAAAAGTAGCAAAAAAAGCCAAACCAAAAAAAGCTGCTAAGAAAAAAGCTGCTCCGAAAAAGAAAGCTCCTGCTAAAAAAGCTGTTAAGAAAAAAGCTGCTCCAAAAAAGAAAGCTGCGATTAAAATAGTTCCACCGGCTCCGGTTTCCATGCCTATGCCCGAACCAGCTCCGGCATCAATGGCAGAAGCTCCTGAAGCTACTCCTGCAATAGATAACAGCTCCGCTGAATAAATAAACAAATTGGATTTTTAAATAAAACCTTCCTGGCTGGAAGGTTTTTTATTTAAAACGAGAAAAGCGCAACTTCCCAGTGCGCTTTTCTCGTTTACTTAAACTATTTGACTATGCAATTTTTTCAACCTGCATATAATTTAATTCAACAGGTGTGGAACGGCCGAAAATTTTAACGGTGACTTTCAATTTCTTTTTTTCATCATTTACTTCTTCAATCACCCCGTTAAAATCATTAAATGGGCCTTCAATTATTTTAATCGTCTCTCCAACAATAAAAGGTTCACTCATGCTCATTCCTCCAACTTCGGCCATTTCATCCATTTTGCCAAGCATCTTATTTACCTCAGCTTTCCTTAATGCAATAGGGTTTTCTTTTCCAAGAAAATGAATAACATTAGTTGTATTCTTTACAGCATCGCGTAAATCATCATTCAGCTTCCCATCTATTACTTCTATCATTACATACCCGGGATAATAATTCCTTTCACGCATTACTTTTTTCCCGTTCTGCACTTTATAAACTTTCTCTACAGGCAAAAATACCTGCTTTACTACCTCACCCCATCCTCCACGTGTAATTTCCTTATCCAGATATTCCTTTACCTTGCGCTCTTTGCCACTGACAACGCGCAGCACATACCACTTGGTTTCTGTTTGTGTTTGATTTGCGGTTTCCATTGTTAAAAGAATGAATAGATCATTTTTAATACAGAACTGGACGCAACGTCCATCAGTCCTACCACCAATGTAATTAATAAGGTTGCTACCAGCACTATCACTGTAGATTGCTGCAACTCTTTCCAGCTCGGCCAAGACACTTTTTCCACTAATTCTTTGTACGATTCGCGGAAGTATGTTGAGATTTTATTCATCTTATTTATTTAATGTTAAAAGTTGTTTGTACTGAATAAAAAAATTAAAACTCGTCAACTTACCAACTATCATCAGCACGGGCACAAGGATTCGAACCCTGATCTAAGGTTTTGGAGACCTCTATTCTACCATTGAACTATGCCCGTATTAAAGCTAAAAGCTATTAGCTATGAGCTAACAGCTTTTAGTTTTTATTCTAATGCAAAGATATTAAAAATCTTATACAAAAATGCTTTCATAGCTAACAGCCAAAAGCTATTTGCTAAAAGCTTACTTTATTATCTCCGTAACTTGGCCAGCGCCCACCGTTCTTCCGCCTTCGCGAATGGCGAATTTCAAACCTTTTTCCATGGCAATCGGCTGAATCAACTTTACCGATAAGGTTGTATTATCGCCCGGCATTACCATTTCTGTTCCTGCAGGAAGCGTAACTTCACCAGTTACATCTGTAGTACGGAAATAGAACTGAGGACGATATTTATTAAAGAAAGGAGTATGACGGCCGCCTTCTTCTTTGCTCAACACGTATACTTCACCCTTAAATTCAGTGTGGGGGGTGATAGATCCGGGTTTACAAAGAACCATACCACGACGGATTTGAGTTTTTTCAATACCGCGAAGCAATAAACCTGCATTATCACCAGCTTCACCCTGATCAAGTAATTTACGGAACATTTCAACACCTGTAACAGTTGAAGTTAAAGGAGCGTCCTGCAATCCAACAATTTCAATGGCTTCGCCCACTTTAATACGCCCTCTTTCAATACGGCCTGTAGCAACTGTACCACGGCCGGTAATAGAAAATACATCTTCAACAGACATGAGGAATGGCTGATCAACCGGGCGGGGAGGCAGCGGAATGTAGCTATCCACTGCAGCCATGAGTTCATCAATGGCTTTCACCCATTTTTCATCACCGGCCAATGCGCCTGTTGCAGAACCTTTTATGATTGGCGTGTTATCACCGTCAAAGCCATAAAAAGTAAGCAAATCACGAATTTCCATTTCCACCAAGTCCAGCAATTCGGGATCGTCGACCAGATCAACTTTATTCATAAACACCACCATGCGGGGAACACCTACCTGGCGGGCAAGAAGAATATGTTCTTTTGTTTGAGGCATCGGGCCATCAGTTGCAGCAACAACCAATATCGCACCATCCATCTGCGCTGCACCGGTAATCATGTTTTTTACATAGTCAGCGTGACCAGGGCAATCCACGTGAGCATAGTGGCGGTTTGCTGTCTGATACTCCACGTGAGCCGTATTGATGGTAATACCTCTCTCCTTTTCCTCAGGTGCAGCATCAATTTCATCATATTTTTTTGCTTCTGCCAAACCTCTTTTCGACAAGATGGTTGTAATAGCGGCAGTCAAAGTTGTTTTACCATGGTCGATATGACCAATGGTACCAACATTTACGTGGGGCTTGTCCCTCTTAAAGGTCTCTTTTGACATCGTTATCTGTTTTAAATTGTGTTTTAAATTTTGAGCTATCGGCGGTTAGCCTTTAGCGTTATTTACTATTTTTTGCATCTCGCAACAGAACTGCTGTTAAACATTGTTACGCCGCACACTTCAACATCATCAAAAAACTGAGCCGTTGATGAGAATTGAACTCACGACCTCTTCCTTACCAAGGAAGTGCTCTACCACTGAGCTACAACGGCGTTCTCAGCCCGGTATTCGGTCGTCAGTTGCCGGTTCGCAAGAACAGTCTGATTACCGTTGACTGCTGAATGATAACTGAAAGAGCGGAAGACGAGGTTCGAACCCGCGACCTACAGCTTGGAAGGCTGTCGCTCTACCAACTGAGCTACTTCCGCAAATACAACTTGCAAATGTGCGAATTAACAAATTTGCAAATGCAATAATTTTAATCTTGCAAAGAACTTTTATATAAAACGAATTCACACATTCACACATTTTCTCATCTGCAAATTAACTTGTGGGCAAGGATGGATTCGAACCACCGAACTCCGAAGAGGACAGATTTACAGTCTGTTGCCGTTGGCCACTTGGCTACTTGCCCTGCAACTGAAATAAATGAGCCAGTGGAGGGATTCGAACCCCCGACCAGCTGATTACAAATCAGCTGCTCTGGCCAACTGAGCTACACTGGCATCTCATCTTTCTATTTGCTTTTTTAAGCACTCGCATAGCATGCAAGCATTAAACATATTGATAAAAAGAGCTTTACGTCCAAAATAATATAGCTATTTTTTTGGGAAGGCAAAGGTAAGTGAATTTGTTAAATTCAAAAATTTTGAACCGATTTTTTACTACCAAATTTTAAAGTGGCAGATATTCTGTGGAAATTGATGGTTCACCCAATAAAAAAAGCCTCCATTCCGGAGGCCTTGAACTAATCTGATTATGCGGCTAATTTGTCCTTTTTTTTCTTTATTTGGTTTATAACCGATTCGAATGCTTCATCAAATGATTCTTCGAATGATTTTGAACTACATTTTGCAAAGAACTGGTGCTTGGGCACATGAACGCTCACCTCTGCGATTTTATCTTTAATGGTGTGTATCACATTGTCAAGCTTAAGGAAAACATCTACTTTAATAATACGTGCGTGAAAAGTGTCGAGCTTTTGAACTTTCTTGTTAACATAGTCTATTAATTTAACATCTGCGTCAAAATGCACTGCTTGAATTTTTACATTCATAACCAATCGCGTTTTAAAGTGAAACAATAAGTGAAAGAACTTGATTAATTTGACAAGTATTTGTTAGGGATTTATCAGTTTACTTCACAATGAAGTTAATATAGCATGTTAATTTTTCCAAATAAAATTTACCTAATTTTTATTGCATCCAGCGTTCATTTTTCCGGAATAAATCAGGCTTTTGGATGAGCTTTTTTGTACACTTCTTTCAATTTCTCAATTGTGTTATGAGTGTACACCTGCGTAGCTGCCAGGCTTGAATGACCAAGTAATTCTTTTACAGAATTTAACTCAGCCCCATTATTGGTTAAATGCGTTGCAAAGGTGTGCCTGAGTACGTGCGGGCTTTTTTTATTGACAGTGGTCACTTCGCCAAGATATTTTCTCACTACCAGGTAAACATATTTTGAATAGAGCTTCTTTCCCTTATTATTAACTAATAAATAAGTATCGTCAAATTTGTCAAATTGTTTTCTTTTCTTATCGCAGTAATCTTTTACCTGAAATGCCATTTCTGGGCTTATGGGTATCACTCTTTCCTTATTCCCTTTACCTAATACTTTTATAGATTGATTGCCGAAATCAATGTGGCTTTCTTTTATATTCACCAGTTCGCTGACACGTATGCCAGTATTATAAAGAATGACGATAAACAGTTTTTCGGTTTGCCCGTTCCAGGTTTCCGGAAATTCAACATGGCCCAATAGGGTTCCCATATCTTTCTGCTCGACAAAAACCGGAAGACGTTTATTTATTTTGGGGCTCACAATATTTGTCATCGGCGTGTTTTCAAGCCTGCCGGTACGAAGCTGGTATTTGAAGAAAGATTTTAGCACCGATATTTTTCTGTTGATGGAACGAGAACTTTTTTTGGCGCTTTTCAAAAAAGCAAGCCAGCTTCTTACAACAGAAGCTGAAACCTCATTTTCGGAAATATCGCCATATTGTTCTTTCAGATAGCTAAGAAAAGAAAGTAAATCATCGTGGTAAGAACGCACAGTGTGTTCCGAATATCGTTTTTCGAATTTAAGATAGTCAACAAAAGGCTGAATAAATGATTCCAAAGTGGCTATATTATTGCTATAAAATTATTGAATTTGTTGATTACTATAAAACCATACTCAAAACACAACAGAATCTTTCAGCACGGGCAAATGCTGGTTAAACAGGGTATTAAAAAGTACCCTGAATTCATTTACATTACTTATTGAATCATAGAAAAAGTTATAATTTTTACGGGGCAGGTAAATAGAGTTAAAATTGTTGCTTGCTGATACAGACTTGTTTTCTAACTGAAAATTCCTGTTGCCATGGTCGCTCATTAAAATAATCACTGCTGTTCCATGCGATGTTTCCTTAATTTTCCCAATAAGTTTTGTAACTACAGAATTACAATAAACCAGGTATTGAAGATACAAATCATCAATCTTTACTTTTGGGAAGCTTTTAAAAAAAGTCAATTTATTCTGATTGCCTAAGCTGTCATATAAATAGGGCAAATGCGGCATTAAAAGATGGGTATAAACGAATTTTGGGCTTTGCTTTACAGCAATATTATTTTCCGTATCTCTTATCAATAAATTATTCCCTTGGCTGTCAAAATCAGTAGAATCATTTGTCATTTGCTTAACCTGCTGAGCAAATTTTGACCGGACCAGCCAATACAAATCTTTTTGCACGCAATTCAAAAGTGTTTTGGAAGTTATTAGCCGCATTTTTGTTGGCAAAAGAATATAATCAAATTTTGATTTTTCCCCCAGAATGTCAAATATGGAACAGTTCTTTAATTGATACCCTATTGATCTCAAATAACTCATTACCAAATTATTTGAAATTTCTTTAGCAGCTTTTCCATAATCGTTTGCTTGCAGTAATGAAGTATCAGTTCCTGCCCATTCGAGATATTTCATATCAAGCATAGAGGCCATAGAAATTGGTGTCCAGGAATAATTGCTCACCGGTTCTGCAATTGTAAAGAAACCTTCATTCTTCAGAAATGAAGTAAATGCATGGTTATCATAATTAAAATACTTTTTTAATGAACTGTTTCCCCAATATTCATCCATAACAATGAAATAAATATCTGGCTTTGTACAACTATCACACTTCTTCAAGTGGCTTAATAAAGCGCGTTTTTCCACAACATCTTTGTCTTCATGCTGCAATGACTGTTCAACTATTGATAAAATATCAACAACAATTAATATTGCAACCAAAATGTTCGCATATGCAGTTATTTCATTAAAATTTCCGGATGATTTTTTTATAAAAAAATAGCAAATAACCAGGATGATTAACATGCCAGAAAACAAAAACCGGTAATGTGATAGTTGAAATAAAAAGACAGATTTAATAAACATATGGCGAAATGCACCATAAAATAAATAAAATGATAGAGTCAAGCCGGTGAGGAGGCCCCCTTTTGCCACAGACTTCATTTTTCTTCCAAAAAAATACAAAATGAGAATGGCTGCAGCAGACCCGCTGATAAAAAAAATAAAAATATCATCTAAAGGAATAAGGCCATAGTTTTCACTATACCCATGGCTGAGAAAAAAAACAATAATCCCGAAAACGTAATAAGGAAATGACTTCAATTGTAAAGCTATCTGCTTCATTCTTATTAAAGATAACGCAAGATTGCGGTTCCAGGTTAATTGCGGCCAATGAAAAAGCCACCTAACATGGTATTAAGTGGCTTATAATAATTTTGAATTTATTACACTCGATTATGCATCAATCTGGCCGCTGGAAATCTTCTGTTTGTAAATAGCTTTCAACACTTCTCCCCTGCGCTTTACAGAAGGTTTTGTATAAGATTGACGTGCCCTCAATTGCAAAAGAACTTTGGCTTTTTCGAATTTCTTCTTGTACTTTTTAAGTGCCTTGTCAATGTTTTCGCAATCTTTCGAATCGATGATCAGCATGGTTGATACCTCCTTAAATATTTTAATGGGCAGCAAAGATATATGGAAAAACTGAAAATCTGAAATTCTATATTATAAAACCCCGAAATTTGTTAATATGTTCACAGGTATTATAGAGACAAGCGGTATTATTAAAGATATCGTAACACGCGGAACTAACAAAACTTTTTGGATCGGGTCAGCAATTTCAGGGGAATTGAAAGTTGATCAAAGTGTTTCCCATAATGGCGTTTGCCTTACAGTTGAGGAAGTAAAAAATAATGTTCACCGTGTTACTGCCATCAAGGAAACTTTAGACAAAACCAATCTGAAGCATTGGAAGAAAGAAGAACTGGTTAACCTGGAAAGGTGCCTTATAATGAACGGCAGGCTTGATGGGCATATTGTTCAGGGGCATGTGGACACTACGGCCATTTGTACAGAAATTAAACCATTAGAAGGCAGTTACGAGTTGACATTTGAATTTCCAAAAAAATTCAGTCACCTTATTATCGAAAAAGGGTCCATTTCCTTAAATGGTATTAGTTTGACTGTTTTTAATGCCGGCAGGAAAAAATTCAGTGTAGCAATCATTCCGTATACATTTGAACATACCAATATAAAAAATTTCAAAAAAGGAACCATTGTTAATATTGAATTCGATATGATAGGCAAATATGTTCAGCGAATACAAAAATTTGCATAGTTTTTTATTGGAAAATGTTATATTTCAAAATACAATAAATAGCACGGAAACCATCTTTCCATTTTATTTTTTTCCCTTCTTGATAAGTGCGCCCATAATACGATATTCCAACTTCATAGATTTTAAGGTTGGGTATACGGGAGATTTTTGCAGTTATTTCAGGTTCAAAACCAAATCTGTTCTCTTTTAGTTCGATCGATTGTAGCAATTCCCTTCGAAACATTTTGTAGCACGTTTCCATATCGGTCAGGTTCAGATTCGTTAAAATATTTGAAAGAAAGGTCAAGAAACGGTTACCGATAGAATGCCAGAAAAACAAAACCCTATGTGGATTCCCCCCCATAAAACGTGAACCGTAGACGACATCCGCTTGATTTTTTATAAAAGGGGCCAACATGATATCAAACTCCATTGGATCGTATTCAAGATCGGCATCTTGGATGACCAAAATATCCCCACTGGCATTTTCAATGCCTGCTCGTACGGAAGCACCTTTCCCCCTATTTCTTTTTTGATTAATGAGCTGTATATCTGATAGCGGGTGTTTTTCAATAAAATCCTCAACTGCCTTTTGTGTTTGATCTGTTGAACAATCATTTATTATTATAATTTCTTTCGTAATATCATATGAGCTGGCTGAATAAACTAAACCCGCAAGGACACTTTTAATATTTTCCTCTTCATTATATGCAGGAATAATCACTGAAAGCTTTTTTTGCATATTTACCATAACTATTTATAAATTTAAAGATAAAATATTAGTGTATGTAATACTGTAAATCATCCAAAATACTTAATGGTTGCTTACCATTTCCTATACCGTTCTTTGCATTTAAAAATCTACTTATATTTACGGCATTACCAAACACATCTCCTTAAAAGTTAGACTAACACAAAAATCATTTTCTATATCTTACAAAAAATATATTATCCTTCTTATACTTTTGATCGCAGCGGCAGCTGCCTATTTAACATACAGGCCTTTCATAATAAGTGTTGATAGTCTATATGGCTTTCTTGCTTACAAGGGAACTTTAGCCCATGCATTCAATAGGGTTATCTACATCCAACCAGGCAACGTTAATAAAATAAATGCAGCATTTGAAGCCTGGTGGGCCCCCGGGCAATGGCTGTACCCGGGCATATTCAATTATTTATTCGGGGCAAGATTTGGCGTAGCCAGCATTATAGTTACACTAATTTGTACTGCTGCGGGCTTTATTATGTACTACAAAATTTTCCGGCTATTCAAATTCACGACTACTATTGCTGCAATTTCGTTAGTCGTAATATTTTGTAGCAGCACATTCTATTACAGCTTTGTTATTTATCAAGGTGGGGAAATTATTGAATTTTGCTTTTTCCCTTGCTTTCTTTTTTACATATTATCTGAAAAAAAAAATAATTTTTACACATTATTTATAACAACTACACTCTTCTTATTGTGTTGTATAGCCAAACTCACCTTGTTGGTCTATGCTTCCAGCGCTTTATTTTATAAAGCTTTTTATCAAAGCATAGCCAACTATTGCAAAACAAAAAAAAATCAAATCAACACTTCCGATTTGTGGCAGCTACTGCCTTTTTTCGTAAGTGCATTCCTTGTTGAATACTTTTTTCTTTCAAAAGGAGCTACGATCCCATTATTCCATTATTTTCATTTTTCTGCCGAAAGCATTTTGATCCCATTTTCATCGCCATTGTGCAGCATACTTTCGATACAGGAATGGATAATTCGTTTAGGCAGATTTACAGACAGCTATGCTTTACAAATCGTATTATATTTTGTATGTACTATAGCAATCAGTATCATCGGGTTGAAAATAGCCAGACAAAAGTCTATAAATGAAAGGTACAAATGGCTGCTTATTTTTTTGTTTGCAGGCCTGTTATGCTTTTTTATACCGGCCTATCTGTTCAAGACTGATATTGACAAAAGTTGCCGGCATTTTAAACTGCTTGGATTTTTATGTATACCAGGATTTATACATGTGCTCAGAGAGGCTTTTAACTTCCGCTATAAACCTATTATAATTGCATTAATTTGCCTGTTAACTGTAATTGATATCATTTACATAAAGGAGAAATGGGCTAAGAACAGGTACATCAGTATTAATTATTTTTACAGAAACGAAGGGTTCTTGGACAGAATTGATGGGCTTGACAGGTTTTCTTATGAGAAGCTGATCAGGTTGGATAAAATATTCACAAAACCTGATCTTTCACCAGAAACCATTTTTTTTATTGAGTCTACCGCAGATGTGAGAATGGATATGCAACATATATGCATTATCCAAAACCCATTCGACAATAATTCCAACCAACCTTATAAAGGGAACACACGAATTATTATAGCCTGTATTTCAAAAAATACACTCTCATTCAACAAAAACTTTTTAAAGAATAAATTTCCCGATTATCACAACTTTCAATTGATTGATCAGACAGATAATTACAGTTTTATAAAAATCATGAATTGAATTCTTTGAATAAACCTTAAAGAATATTTAGAATTTGTTGCAAACAATAAAATATGCTCCGATTGATTTTTGTTGAAAACAAAGTACTAAAAAAATACATCCTTTTTATTGCTATTATAATTGGGGTGAATATTTCATTTTTGTTTTCCCCTAAAATTCCCTCCCAATATTACTCCTGCAGGTACATAACTTTAAACAAGTACATGAGAATTATGGTTAATAATGATTCTTATAATTTCCTCGGGGCTGCAATCGCCCCTAGTTATCTTTTTCATCCTAATTATTTCAGGCAGTCGAGGCCAATATTCATAATTCTTGGAACCATAACCTGCTATTCTGTTTACTTCCTTTCTTCACCCATGCACACTGCAATACACTCGATAATTAACAAAAAAATCCAGGATAAATATCTCTATACCCAAATAAAACACCCTATAGAATTATATGCATGCGCTTTCATTGGCTACCTCTTAATTAATCTTTTAGCACAATGGATTTCATTTTTGTTATTCGACTATATAATCACATCACTGCCTGGCACATGGCAAAACGGACGTTCATAATTTTATTCCTTGTTTGTATTATTGATATCTAACCAAGTTACAAAATACAATTTTTGGACTCCGCATGATCAGATACTTAATTTACTCACGCCATTGTTGTGTCTTTTTATTGGAATACGTTTTAAAAAATATATCCAAAACCTTAAAAATACAACTCTCTTTTCTGCTATTTCTGGAAGTCTTGTGTTGTTATATGGAAGTTTTCTACTTGTATTACCGCTAATTATATTTTGCTATTGGGCCACAAAAAAAAGAATACCCCAAATTATTATTTTTGATACTATTCTAATTATTACAGCTTTCTTCTTTCCTACTTTTCTATGGTGCATTATCTTAAAAGCTCAAGGCGTAAACTTTTTCAGTGCCGAAATTTCCATATTCAGGCAGTTTGTATGGATATTGGATGCCATGAAAGGATCGGGATCATTTTTTCTTTCCGCCTTATTGAAACATACTGCTTCTTTTATCAAGACACTTCCAAGCTTAATTTTCTTGACAATTCTGCTCATTGGAATAGCATGGAGGGCTCATAATAATCTTATAAAATCTGTTATTCAGAGATGGCACAAAAAAGATTATGATGATATTTTTGTACTTGCAGCCTTTATTGTTGCAGAGTTCCTGCTTTTTTACTGGGCCTTGGGTTATTATGCAGACCGCCTAACATTTTCGATAGCCCCAATACTCATTTGTTGCATTGCAGCTTGTCTTAAAAAAGAAAAAATAAACCAGCGCTTTAAATATTTATTGCTTCTAATTATTGTACTATCCCACATATACACCATTTTTTATCATCCATTATATTTTCCAACTACTTTTTTCAGCTAAAAAATTAATGGATAAATTTTCCTCACAACCATTTTCCGAAAGATTAAAAATTTACCGGATAAAGTTTAGTGTTTTTGAAAATGAAAAGTAAAATAGGAAAAGCAATAAACGGACGGCAGCAGCGTATATAACATCTGAAGTTAAGCCAAAAGCTTCTGATAAATTCGTAATATAGTGGGATCATTTTCCCAAAATGCCATATCAAATTCAACATAATACCACAACACATTACCCAGCACTGGATGGTTTGAGGGGGCTTAGTTTATGCGCTATACTTTTGCACCACAATTTTAATTATCACGGTATTTTCGAAATTTTCTGGATAAGTGTAGATATATTTTTCGCTTTATCCGGCTTTTTGATAACAGATCTTTTGTTGAAAAAAAGGGAGGGAAAAAATTTTCTGGCAAACTTTTACACACGAAGGCTACTCAGGATATTCCCTCTTTATTATATCAGCCTTTTTCTTTTTTTTTATATTATACCTGCTATAATCAAGTATCCCTTCAATATCGGTTTGTTCTTAAAAAATCAAATCTGGTTTTGGACCTATTTACAAAACTGGTTTATCATTTTTAATTACGAACACAATAATGGTTTCCTGGATCATTTCTGGACACTTGCCATCGAAGAGCAATTCTACATTATTTGGCCTTGTATAATTTTATTGCTACGAAGCATACAAAAGATTACCACATTTCTTTTAGCATCTATGTTAATAATATTTACTGCGAGAATAACAATCTGGTGCTTTCAATTTGATCAGTTAAATTATGCTGCATTGTATAAATTCACAAGAGTAGACGGTTTACTTATTGGAAGTTTATTGGCCCTTGTCCGTATTGATAATTCATTTTTTCTTCGCCTCATTGATAAACTATTAATTTCAGCTTTACTATTCTCCGCAGGAATCATACTACCCATTTTGAAAATATTATTTCATTTCAAGCTTGCATATACCGCTTGCTGTATATACCCTTTTGTTGGCTTATTAGGCGGATTTGCGGTTAATTTCACGTTAAATGGAAAAAACTTTCTCTACAATCTCTTAACACAACCTTATTTACGGTTCATAGGAAAAATTTCTTACGGGCTTTATATTTTTCACTGGCCAATCTATAAATTATTGATGGGTAAATTTTCAACACCCCTGCAACCAGGAGGCAGCACTTTTTTTACAAGCTTCTTAATTCCACTCAGTTCAACTATACTTACGTTAATTGCTGCCATAATTAGCTATTATTGTATCGAGTCTCCATTTCTTAAATTGAAAAAATATTTCACGTAATGGCCCTTACATTATTAGCATATATTTTCATTTCAATAATTTGCATTTGGGCGGGTTGCCTGTTTTATATTTTCTTCCCATTTCAGTTAAGCAATAACAATAATTATAGAAAGCCGCTTACTATTTACATGATAAGCGGATTAATTTTAATTACTTCGATTAGCCAGTACATTGTCCTTTTCTTCCCTTTAAGCCTATTCTCTTTATTTTTCATACTATTTCTCTTTATACTAGCATCTATTGCATGCAGGAAACGTTTAGTTGAGCACATAAAACATATCAACTCTTCATTTAGAACAAAAAAACCGGCATTCATTTTTTGCTTTTTATTTTTTTTTATATCGATACTCATAATCAACAGCGGCCCTACAATTTTAGACGACACAGAAAGTTATCATATTCAAATGATAAAATGGTGCCAGGAATATGGAACTGTGCCTGGCTTGGCAAACCTTCATTTACGTTTCGGTTTTAATTCTTCCTGGTTTATTAGTGCAGGCATTTTATGCCAGAAAATAAATGGCATCAGGAGTTACTTGTTTTTAAACGGTTTACTCTCCCTGATGTTGATATTCTATTTGCTTGAGAAAATAGTCGATTTCAATAACATTTTAATATCAAATCATAAAGCCGCTGTTGGAAGTCTAATAATCTTAATAATAGCCATTTTAAGCTGGCCAATGCTACGCGGGAGTGCCGCTAACACAAATTATGATTTCATTTCTACATCCTGTATAATAATTCTCTTTTTGGAACTAAGCCTGTCTGAAAAACATGCATTAGTGCCTGAGCTAATAATATGGCCTGTTTACTTATTCACCGTAAGAATAATAAATTACCCACTGCTATTGGTAACTTTATTTGTATTAATATCAGTATATAAAAAAAAGGGGATCCGATATATGTGGCGGTTATTTGTTTTTGCATTACTCCTCGTAACCCCTTTTATATGCAGAAACTTCATTCTATCGGGTTATCCGCTTTTTCCTATTTACCAGATCGATCCTTTTTTAGTTAATTGGAAAGCTGACAGGGAAAAAACTATAGAAATCCTTAATTATGTTAAATATTACAACCGGGTTAATGGCCAAATGGATTTATCGCAAATCAGCATTATTAAATTCCCTGCATGGATAACAATTTGGTATCATTTTCTTTTTTATTACGACAAAATATTGGTTGCATTATCCGGCTTGTCATACCTCGCATATCTATTCTTAAAAAAAAGTCAGAAAAAATATAACCCGCTTCTATACGTTTTATTTGCCTCATTGATTCTTCAGCTTCTGTCGTGGATATTGGTTGCGCCTGATCCCAGGTTTGCGTATGGCCCTTTACTATTCGGCATATACATTTTAGTTTTTACAATAACTCCTTCATCATCCATAATATTCAGCAGCAAAAAGATAAAACTGTACGGAATAATTATAAGCATTTTTACTTTTGTTTACTGCGCAACAAAAGTAAAAAGTAAGGCATACGAAAACTGGGTCACTCCTTACCCTTTACCCGTGCCGCCGGTAAAAACAATTATTATTGATGGAATTGAATTAAGGATACCTGAAAAAGTTCTTAATAATTGGAATCCCAGATGTTACGGCACTGAACTGCCTTGTCTTTATGAGGTTGATCCGAGATTGAAGGCAAGGGGCAAAACAATAAGGGAAGGTTTCAAGTTAGAAAAATAAATATAATTATTCTCTATTTTTACATTGATGGCATTGTTTAGTATAACAAATTGATGAATCATTCTCTAAAACCCGATGCATTTGCACATAAAAGATCAAACAGGATTAGCCACGTTAAACATTATTTCAAAAGCCGACAAGCTAAACCGATGGATGTACGAAACTATTTCTCCCCATTTTTCCGGAAAAATAATTGAACTTGGTAGTGGTATAGGAAATATTTCCAGATATGTCATAGCCAACCATTCTGATGTTACTTTATCTGATTTTGATGAATACTATTTTTCAATCCTGCAGAAAACATACGGGGAACACCCAAACGTTAATGCTATTTTGAAAATCGACCTACAGCATCCTGATTTTTCCCGACATTATTTGTATCTGAAAGAAAATTTTGATACTGTTATTTGTTTGAATGTTATTGAACATCTTGCTGATGATAATGCTGCAATTCAGAATTGCAGATATTTGCTAAAACCGGGAGGTATTTTCATTGGCCTGGTACCCGCCTACCAATTTTTATTTTGCCATTTGGACAGAGAATTAGGTCATTTTCGCCGCTACACTGCATCTTCTTTCAAAGAAAGAATAAATATGGAAAACATGAAAGTGATAAAAGTAAAATATTTCAATGCTTTGGGAATAGCCGGATGGTTTTTTAAAGGTGTAATTCTTCGCTCAAAAAATCTCACAGAGACACCAATGAGTATATTTAATACTTTTGTTCCGGTCGCCAGGATATTTGATAAATTATTATTGAATAGCACAGGTTTGTCGGTGATTGCTATCGCCCAAAAATAGTTTTCATGCTTATCAACTTTGCAGGATGGGTTTATATTAGCTTCATATGTCTTGCATGGGGGAACATGCTAATCAAATTACTATTCAAAAAAAAGAACCCGGACTTAGATACTCTCGAACCCAGCTTAGTTTGTTTAGCAGGCTTGACAACAATCGGCACTGTAGCGTTTCTCCTATCGCTAATAATACCCTTAGGCTCAAAAGCTCATTTCCTAATCTTATTCCCTGCCATAATCTATTATGCCGCAGGAAAAAGAAGAAAAACACTATTGCTTCAGATATCCAATGCATTTAAATTCCAATCCGTTATCCATTATTTTTTTTTAGCTGTATCGTGCTTACTCGTTCTAACGATAAGCTCCTCTGAGATTATCCATCCTGATACGCTCCATTATCATGCACAATCAATTCTCTGGCTGCAAGATTACAGGGCAATTCCGGGTATGGCCAATTTGCAAATACAACTAGGTTTTCAAAGCCTTTTGTTTGCATGTCAGGCAATCCTAAACCCATTTCCGAATTTCTTTTGCCTCAACGGAGCTGTCTTATCCTGGTATTTTTTGTTTGTATTAAAGAAAATAACTTTTATAGCTACACCATCGGACACCACCCTTCCTGAGACATTAAAATCATACAGAAAATGGTTTTTATTGTTTGCTTTTACCATGTTATCCTGGACGCAGGTGCGCCTCACCGCTGCTTCGATAAGTCCAGATTTTATTGTTACTCTATATATTTTAGCAGCCTTTTTCTGTTATAAAAAAACAGAAGCCTGTATTAATAACGGGAAATACTTATTTCTTGCAACAATATTTTCCTGCGGCGCCGTTGCCGTTAAACTATCATCAATAGCAATCATATCATTGCCAGTGATTATGTTCCTGAATTGCCTCTATAAAAGAAAAACCAGAACAGCTATATTAATTATACTAATAACCTTCGCGATACTAGTACCTTTATTAATCAAAAATTTTATTGCAAGCGGATACGTGCTTTACCCTTCCTTCACTTTCGATTTTTTTCATCCTGACTGGAAATTAAACCCTCTTACTGTTAAAAACCTGCAGCATTATATTACGTCATATGCAAGATATTCAACAGAAAATAATGAAGCAGCAAATAACACATTTTCGTCTTTCCTGCAATGGCTACCCAAGTGGCGGAATCAGCAAACTTTAATTGATCAGATCTTATTTTATTCAATTTTAATTACCGGCATGATCAATGTTCTTTTTATAAAAACTACTTTGCATAAAATGCGGGGGGAAAATATTGTTATTTTTTTTATAGCAATAACAGGCAGTTTGATATGGTTTTTGAAAGCGCCGGATTTCAGATTCGGTACCGGGTTTTTACTTAGTTTGCTCTATACTTTATTGAATTCTTTACCCGAAATAACAAATTTTACATTTCATAAACTTGGTGTTTGGGCTTTCAGAAGTTCTGTAATGCTTTTATTAACAGCAATAACCAGTTATACTGTGTATCGCTTTATTCGCTATTCCACATGCTCAGAAATAATCTTTCCCGCAGGTATTAAAAAAGGCAGGTATACGAAACTATATATGAGTAATAATATGGAAATTAACATTTCAAAAGATAGCATTGGCTGCGGAATAATACCTGAACCCTGCTTATCAGACACAAATATTACATTTTTACCAAGAGGCCGCACCATCAGTGATGGTTTTAAAAGCAAGAGTTTAAATTAAGGATAGCGTTTATTTGGTCTTCAACGCCGCAATACATAATAGATAAACATCGTTCCGGTCGAACGCATATCAAGCACTGAAAAATCATAAAAAATCCATACGTAATAAGCTAAAACACCTTACTCAACAAAACAGCAGGCATTAGGTTTTAAGCGGGTTGTCGTTTAAATTAATATTTCTATGCTATTGGCTGCACATTTTTCTGAACATCGGATAAGAACGCATTTCTTTCTAATCATTTTCGCTTGCCAATCAGCACAACTATTCATTTAAAAAAATATGTCAATTACCTGCCTTTATCGCATCAAATACATTTTACCGTAACCCTTGGTAAAAAACTGATCAGTATTATCTCCGGTTGATTTATACTTATCAAGGGACTTTCCATTGAGGTTTGTGATTACATGATAGAGATAAACACCATTGGCCAGTTTTTGCCCGTACATATCCGTACCATTCCATTTAAATTCTGTGATATTCCTTCCGATATGCAACGGCCCCAATTCCTCTTCTGTTACTTCACGCACCACTTTTCCTGTTACTGTCATTATCTGTATTTTAATATTCTGCGGCACTTCGCTGCCCGTTACAGTAAACACAAATGCAGTGGATGTAGTAAACGGATTGGGATAATTGAGCATATTGGATATCATCGGCTTTGTAATAACGGTGAAGGATATCTGATATTGAATAGACCCGGCGGCATTGCCGCTTGCATCTTTACCTGTTACTATAAGCGTATATAAATCTCCTTCCGGATTGATCTGCGTCATAAACGCAGGGTAAAAGTCTATTGTAGCAACATTATTGGTCCCACTGGCTGCGGGTGTAAACCTTAGCGTGTCGCTGCTAAAGCTATAATTATGAAGCGTACCGTCGGGATATTTTACTTGAACCTTTACAAGCGAAGTATCAGTCAATAATAAATATTTTGATTCATCCGTAAGCTTAACGACAATATGGGGCTTTGCAGAAACGATATCCTGATTCAATATATGCACCCCGTCAAAAGTCACATCTAAAGTAGGGTTCGTTTTATCATCTTTAACATAAAAGTTCCGGTACATAAAGTTATTAAAATGATATTCCTCAGGCTGGTCATTGTTGGGATTCACATCAACAAAAAGAGTATTGGCATAAGGATAGCTTTTAGTATCAAGGGTATAGCTGACTATTAACGTATCGCCACTTACAATTGGCCTTTTTCTCGGCAATTGAATAGCATGAGTAACATTATTATGGTCCAGTATAGTCATATTAATGCGCATACTGTCGAACGCTGCGACGCTTATATTCTTAAATGCTACGGCAAATTGAAATGGCTCTCCGGTTTGTAAAGTATCTTTTGATACAAGATAAATATTTGGTGCGAGCGCCCCCTCTGGAACAGGTACATAATTCAGTCTCCAGTATTGCAGTTGAAAAGGCGTTCCCTTAATGGTATCGGTAGTGAACAATTCTGTTCGTAGATATGGGTATTGAATTGCGTTGATAGTGGAAATATCAAAATCCTGATTAGCCAAAGACAACGTAAACAATGGCGTGGCATTATTTGCCGTATCCAGGCCAATAACCTTTAGCATAACGGAATCTGTTGAAGGCGTTTCTAAACTTACTCCTCTCCAGTGTAAAGATGTCCATTGTTTAGCCGGCCCGAACGATGGGGAAGTAACTGAGCCCGATGTTCCTGACGAATAGCAATTATTAGCACTGATATTGGTGACGTCATATATATTTTGAGTAATAGTAAACCTGGGAATAAAAGTCGGATCCCCCTTTTTATACAAAAAAGCTATGGATCTTGGCGACACAAATGAATCGATAATTACTAACCCTGCGCTAAATAATTTGTCGTACAGTGAATTCCCTGAGCCAAATAAAGTAGTATCTGCTTTCCATTTATCAACATATACATTTCCAGATGAATCAGGACTGACATTCAACCGCATTATTACATATGCCCCATTTGGAATGGAATCCATAAAGTCCATGATCTTTTTACGATTAGTACTATTGTTATACAGATAATCAAAATTGTATTGTCGTTGTGATCCACAAGTAGCAAGTTCACTTCCATACAAGCCTGTAGGGCCAGAAAAATTATTCAGCCAGGGTTTAAAAGTAATCGGGTCAATAATATTAAAAATTGCTTCATTGTAATTACAACCCGGTCCTAATAGAGGGTCCCCATTGACTGCTACTACAAACGAACTTTGCTGACTGGCCCCTGTTGGATAAATAGCATTGGGAATAAACAACCTGTTGGCAATTTTAGAAAATTTCCAAACCCTGTCATTTGAGTCGCAGTATATTGATTGCATCGCTGTTTCCTGAAGTTGGTAATAATGCGACTGGTTAAATCCCTGCGAACTACTACTCAGGTATATAAAAGAAGAAACATCCCAATGATACAAGCTACCCTGGGCCGGAATAATAGATACTCGCCAATAATACACTGTACTATCTTTATAAGTAATTCCGGGGTCAAACTGCAAAAGCCCGCCCGTTGAAGTGATCGTTTTAGAAACCTTTAGCGTGGAATTGAACAGCTCAGTTGTATCAATTTCCATTACATACTGTGATAAAGGAGCGTTAGGATCTGCTGTAGATGCAAAAAGTTTTTGATTTGCATTGGTTACAATTGCATAATCATATGGGAATACAGGCCTTGCCTCATCAAGATAAATATAGGCACCAATTTTAACTGAGTTATTGGTTGTAGTAACTTCCTGAACTGCATTATCGGCATTTAAAGTAATTGATATATAATTCTGCCCCTTATCCCTCGAAGCCACAATGGGAACAGAAAAAATAAGTGAATCTACAGATGTCGTACCAGGTATTTTTTTATTAATAAGCTGAGTAGTCGTTCCGTCAGGAAACTGCCTTGTTACCACTATTGTTATAGAATCCTGTACCGATTTACCTAAATTATAAAAATGGGCGGAAACAGTAAAACTTGTATCTGCAACAGAAATAAATGAAGGAGAAATAATAACACCAGGGGGCTCTATTGCATAATCTGGCAAAGCTTCCGAATTTAATTTTAATGCAGGGTCACCGTGCAATGTCATTTGCTCTGCATGCAGCCTGGCATAATAATCACCCGGTGCTACATTAACCAGGTTTTGCAAAGCGTCGGCCTGGGTCAGGCCTAAGGATTTTCCGTAATCCTGGTTACCGATTAAAATGTATAGCCCGTTTAAAAGGATATTGAGATAATTGACAATACCGAATGAAGTACTTGCAACAAAAGCTATGGATCCCCTTTCATTTGCCAATACAAAGGTTTCAGAAAGTGTTTTGCTGGAACTGACAATTCGGCCTATATCAAATGTAAAAAAATTCCCGGCATCACAACCGTTAACATAAAACACAGGGTACTTCCCCTGGTTATTATAAGCAGTCGGGTCATTAAGATTATATTCAAGGGTTGAAGAAGAAGAATGGCCGAAATAATTTAAAATGCTGAATCCTGTAGTAAATAATTGACTGATCTGTTCGTCTGCAATCTGATCAACATTAGTTGGAGTCGATTTACAAAATGTAGAAACATTAGCTCCGAATAATGTGTCTTGAATGATTTGCTGGTAATTGCTCATATAGTTACAAAGCACCTCCCCCAAATACGGATCACTGGCCCCGGTAACATGTATAACGTTTTTCATCCAGGCCCTGCCTGCTACCGTATTCGGTGCGGTTTGCTGGGCTTGTTCATATTCCTGAACTTTTTTCAAATAAGTTTCTACCTCTGCACCGCTGACAGCTCCTAATCTTCCTGTCGGTATCAGAGGCACAGCTTTAGTAACATCTGCTGCACTCAATTTACTGTCGGATGCCGGGTAACCAAAGGTAGGCACCAGATTAAGTGAATTGGCATAAGGGGAACTTTCATTAAGCCTGAATTGATCATAGGTTACTGCCCTGCCAATTAAGAAAACATATTGAGGCTTTGAAACAAAATGATTTCTTGAATAGGTTAAAAAGTTTCTGACTGCCAAAGGGTCCTTTTTAATTCCGTACCCAAATTGATCGACAATCTCATTAATGTCAACAACTATTGCATTAAAGCCGCCGCCTACAGACGAACTGCGATAATTTTTATAATCAATAATGGGATTGTTGCCACTGCTCCCTGTATAAAGTATGGGGTTGCTTATGATAATATAATTGCCCTGATTCGCATTGTTGGCATAATTAATAAAATTTCTTGCAGTAAGTGAAGTAACCGCATTTATGTTTGATGGATCTTCACTGACCATAACCAATTTCCGCGACGAAGCAGAACCAGGAAGTAAAAAATAAAAATTTCCGGAACCACCTATAGCAGTATATCGGCCGCCATTAGTAAGATCATATAATACCGGAACAGCAACGCCCTGATTAAAATTGGTAATAGTTAAATAATATCCCGCAGGTTTTGCAGCAAGCTCAAAATAAAAATTTGACAGCCCGCTAAAATTAAATTGACGGGGATAATTTATCTCATAGAAAGAAACAACCGACCTGTCACTTGAACTTACCGTACAATTATTCTTAAATGAAACGTTCGCAGTTCCTGAACTAATCAGACTGGCAGGTATAGTCTGATAAGGAAGTATATCACTGAAACTATTCATTGCAGTGTCAACAACAACAGTACCGTTAATAACAGCCTGAAATGTTCTCGGATTATCCACACAACCCACCGCTCCAAAATGAAATGTTGCATTCGGGCCGGATGTGTATACATTCAAATTGTTTTTAGTATCAGCAAGTGCAGGATATCCGGAAGGGTATGGATAAATATAACCCGAGCTCCATAATTCGCCCAGATCATACGAAGAAGAATAAATATTTGTGCCTACATATTGCGCATAACCCGGGTTAATGGTGCTTTTGTAATAGGTTCCGGTTGTGTACATAAAATACGGCTCAGGTGCCAGTAAATTACCGGTTGTGTCATTTGTAACATTATTAAAATGGAATGCTGTGCCGCTTGAATTGACGGTTAGAAAATAAGCAGCAGTATCTGTTTCCAGGCTCCATTTTGTAGTATGCTGATAAGCAGGATTAAAATAAAGCGGATTATCGGGAGCGCCGTCATTCATTCGTCCCCAAAATTCAATATAATCATTGCTGCCGAATGGCCCGCTCGCTACTGATGTATAAATGGGAACTTCCTGGCCATTTCTGAAAAGTTGAAAATTCTGTGCAGGAACAGCGCCAAGTCCGGCATTCGCTAAAACTGACTGAGGTATTCGGTACAAACCATCTGCACCAACAGTAAACCTATAATAAGTTTTGCTATAATCTATCCACTCATTATAATAAACCTGTGCCTCCAGTTTAAAAGCGGCAAGAAAAATCAACAATAATGTACATATCTTCTTCATAGCATTCGTTTCATTATCTAAATTGAATCAGCACCTATTTCTTTTTTGGTTTCTTTCGCAAATCAACACGTAGGGAAAAAACATGTGTATACAAAGGGTTAGATTGATTCGCCAGATTAGTAAAGGCATAATCAATCTGAACGTCTCCTACTTTAAAACCTGCACCCACACTTGGTTGATAAATCCATATTTTTTTTTGATTGGTGGTGTCTTTATCATCAATCACTTTTTGAAAATTATCCAGCCCTGCCCGTACAAAAAATACATTGCTATACGAAAGCTCAAAACCAATTCTGGGATCGATGCTTATCGGGTTGGTGCTTACCACTTCATCGCGCTTACCATCAAATGTTATATCCAAATCCGCTTCGGCCAGCAAGTTGATTTTTTTATTTATCTTAAAATTATAAGAGCCCCCGAGTATAAGTTGCGGTGCAGTAAGTTCTGTGGACTTGGAGGGGATATCATTTTGGGTTACATAAAAAACTTCCCGCATTTGTTCGCTGATATTGTAGCTCCAGGCATTAAATGTAGTTGTAACATCTCTTGCTACGGCTCCAAGTTTCCATTGTTTTCCCTCCATTAACGCAGCCGCATCAAAGCCAAAACCCCAGGCTGAAGCAAAACTTCCGGCTGTACGATGTATAATCTTTGCATTTACACCCAAGCTGATATTTTTATCAGCACTTGCTTTAACCTGTTGTGCTAATGAAATGAGCAATGCATAATCAGCAGAAGAAAAGGTAGTAATATTACTGAAATTGATGCTGCCATCAGGTTGAACCAGAAAAACTGTATTGGGTATATCATCCACTGCAAAGCGAAGCAATGATAACCCCAGAACCCGCCTGCTGTCTTTTAAGGGAAGTGTAAGATTTGCATAATCGTATTTACCGATGCCTGCAAAATATTCAGCATGCATCAGATTCAACTGCGGCATATCTTTTACATGAATCAATCCGGCAGGGTTCCAATATCCGGCAGTGCCATCAGTTACTGAAGCCACCTGGGCATTTCCCATTGACATACCCCTGGCACCGGCTCCTATATTTAAAAATTCATTGGAATATTTTGCAAATTGAGCAGATGCATCAAGACACAGCAACACGCTCATCAGGGTTAAGAGGAAGTAAATTTTTTTCATCCGGTTTATTTTATTCACCCATCTGCTCGGTGAAAATCAATTAAAACATAAGCTTCCAGTTCATGTCAATCCCATTACTTACCTGTTTTGCACATTGATTCAGGGATTTTTTTACAAAACCGCCATTTAGTAATACGGAAATATCCTGCTTAACGTTGCGGTTTTACTTCAACTTTAACCTAACGCTCTTTTAACCAAATTATTGCATGTTTTTTAATAGCCATATTCCGTTATTTTTGCCCTAAAAAAGGCTTAAAATCAGCTATGAATTTGATAGAAGAATTGCAATGGCGGGGTATGATACAGGATATTATGCCAGGCACCAAAGAACAATTACTAAAAGAACAAACTTCGGGATATATTGGCTTTGATCCCACAGCAGAAAGCCTGCATATTGGCAGCCTCGTGCCAATTTTGCTACTGGTGCATTTACAAAAAGCGGGGCATAAACCCATTGCTTTGGTTGGTGGGGCTACAGGTATGGTAGGCGACCCCAGCGGCAAAAGTGAAGAAAGGAATTTGCTGGATGAAGGAACCTTGAACAGGAACCTTACTGGTGTAAAAAATCAATTGGAAAAATTCTTAGATTTTAATCCATCTATACCAAATGCCGCAGAAATAGCCAACAATTACGATTGGTTTAAAGAAATGAGTTTTCTGCATTTTATTCGTGATGTTGGAAAACACATTACGGTGAATTACATGATGGCGAAAGACAGTGTTAAAAAAAGATTGGAGGGTGAGACCGGAATGAGTTTCACTGAATTTACTTACCAGCTTGTGCAGGGTTATGATTTTTACTGGCTTTATCAGAATAAAAACTGCAAACTGCAAATGGGCGGCAGCGACCAGTGGGGAAATATTACTACCGGAACAGAACTCATCCGCAGAAAAGCAGGCGGAGAAGCATTTGCATTTACCTGCCCGTTGATTACAAAAGCTGATGGTGGAAAATTCGGTAAAACGGAGAAGGGAAATATCTGGCTCAATAAAGAAAAAACTTCCCCTTATCAGTTCTATCAATTCTGGCTGAATGCAAGCGATGCGGATGCTGAAAAATGGATTAAAATATTCACTTTTCTAAGCAGGACTGAAATTGAACTATTAATATCTACGCATCACCGGAATCCCGGCGCAAGGGAATTGCAAAAGGCATTGGCAAAAGAAGTGACCGTTTTTGTACATGGAGAAGAAGAATATCTAAATGCAATACAAACCACTGAAAAATTATTCGCTAATCATTTAGCACCTGTCGAATCATTAAGCGAAGAAGACCTGCAAAACCTTGAAGGTGTAATTCAATCTGATTTTTCGTCAGAAAAAATAAATGCAGGAATTGACATAGTGAGCTTTCTTGCTGAAACTAATATTTTCCCCAGCAAAGGCGAAGCAAGAAAGATGGTGCAGAATGGCGGAGTAAGCATTAATCGTAAAAAGGTTGACAGTTTGCAACTTACCGTTCACAGTTCCATGTTATTACACAAAAAATATTTACTGGTACAAAAAGGGAAGAAGAATTATTTTTTAGTGAAAGCTGTTTGACAAAAAATTTATGATTAGGCGATTTTGAGATGTAATGATTTCAAATGAAAATTTATCCACTGGGAAATCTCAAAATCCTTGCATCACAAAATCAGAAATAGCTATTAATTCAATAAACCTTTTCTTTCTTTATAAATTTTCCATACAAACTCTCCAAACAAAGTATTTGCCCATGCAAACCATTTGCGTGTGAACTTGGATACATCGTCTTTATGAAATGATTCATGCATAAAACCGTTGCCAGCATGGCTTTTCTGCAACATGTCCAGGCAGGATTTTATTTCTTTATCATCATGACTTGTTAAACCCCGCATAATAATACTCAATGGCCAGATCATATCAATGCCCGCATGTGGCCCGCCAATCCCCTCTCCTGCCTTGCCTTTGAAAAAAAATGGATTATTCCCTGATAAAACAAACCGCCTGGTGTTTTGATAAACACTATCGCTCTGGGGAAGAAATTTCAAATAAGAAAGCGACAATAAACTCGGCACATTTGCATCATCCATTAAATGGTAACTGCCAAACCCGTTTGTTTCATACACAATTATTCTTCCATATGCAGGATGTGTAGTTATGCCATATTTATTGATGGCTGTAATTATTTCCTTTCTTAATAATGTTATTTGTGGTAATAATTCTGTTTGGCCGATATTTTTTGCTATTTCCCCCAAATCATTCAACGCAACCGTTGCAAAACAATTAGACGGAACCAGGAATGGAAATATTGTTGCATCGTCACTTGGCCTGAACATGGAATGTATTAACCCTATTTTTTTTGTCGGATATCCATAACCACTCATTGGCACACCATCTGTTGCCCAATCTGTTTTTCTTTGAAACGTATATGAGCCATCGCCGTTTTTTCGCTGTTGTTCTTTGAAAGTTTTCACTACTAATTTCATCGCTTCTATCCAGTCAGTGTCAAATACAGATGTATCGCCTGTCTCTTTCCAGTAACCATAAGCCAACCTGATCGGGTAACACAAACTGTCAACTTCCCACTTCCGCTCATGTATGCCCGGTTTCATGTCCGTTACGTCAGTTGCTTTCCATTCACTAATCTTATTTTCATCTTTATAAAATGCATTGGCATAAGGGTCTTTCAAAATACACTTCACCTGCCTCCGGATAACCCCTTCAATAAGCTGTTTCAGGTTTTTATCTTCTTTTACAAAAGCAAGATATGGCCAGACCTGCGCACTGCTGTCACGCAGCCACATGGCATCGATGTCGCCGGTGATCACGTAAGTGTCAGGTTTACCATTGATGACCTCAAAATCAACCGTTGTATCCAATGTATTGGGGAAACAATTCCCGAACAACCATGCAATTTCTTTATTGCCGATATTTTTCTGAATAACAGCTATTGCCTGATCAACAGCAGGGCTTTGAAATTTTCGCTGCGATTCCGGGATACGGACAACAGGAAAATCATTTGAAAAATGAAAACTATTCTTTCTGATAAAAAAACCTGCCGATGCTAAAGCGGTGCTTTGAATAAATTTTCTACGCAGCATGTTAGTGGTGAATTGTAATAGTTAATTGTGAAAATATTCCGCAAACATACCTACAACTTAAAACTTACCTCTTTCCACTTATTCCACATCTAATTGTTTCCTGATCAGCGCCCCTTTCTCCACTTCCATCAAAAATTTTCTTTCGCCGATAATATAGCCGTTCCCTTTTTCACAAAAATGCACTTTCAGATTTTCAATGCTGATAGGATTACCATCAGGAATATCAGCTATATTGGAATGAAGGATATTATGCCCGTCGATTATGATCACCAGGCCGCTGCCGATCGCTTCCATTTTATTTCCTTCAGTGATCAGCATGCCTGTATCCTCACTCAAACCAATACCGATGCAGGATGGATTTGTGGCGACTGCCTGTGCCAACCGGTTAAATCTTCCCCGCTTTTCAAAATGCGAGTCGATAATTACCGTGTCAATAAAACCAAGACCGGTCGTAATCTTCACTTCGCCTTTCAGGTGCGCCCTTGCAGCATTACCTTCATAAATCATCGTGTTGCCCATTGCCATGGCACCAGCCGAAGTTCCGGCAATCACAAAATTTTCATTCTCGAATCTTTCATGAAGTGTCTTCAAAAAATCTGTTCCTCCGAAAGTTGCGCTCAACCGCATTTGGTTGCCGCCGCTGAACATAACGGCATTGCATAACCGAATCCGCCGGATATACTCTTCCTTCATAGCATCTTCCCGGTTGCGGATATGCATCAGCCCGATATTTGTGCAGCCGATCTTCCCGAATGCATCTAAATAATTATTGCCAACCTCATACGGAATGGCAGATGCAGTGGTGATCACTTCAATATGCGACATCGGCCCTCCGGCTTCTTCCACAATACGGCGTAAAATGCCCAGCTCAAAAAAATTGAGGTTACTTTTATGCACATCGCCGTTGTCTGCCGAACCTTTATCTTCCGCACCTCCGATCGCTATCAATTTTCCAACAGGTAAAAACATCGAATTCTCAGTTTGGTATCAAACAAAAATAACGGAAATGATGAAGAAGAATTGTTTCGGAATATTTTTTTGTACCCAGCTAATTCACACCATTCAACTTTACTTGCACCGCACTCTTGTGCGAATACAGTTCTATTGAGCGCTTCATTAGTTAGCAACAGATCTGTAAACTTTTCCAAAGTTTGAAACTTCGGAAAAGCGCCATTACACAATACTATCCGTTGAAACTTTGTAATTTCAGGGTATGGGAAAATTTCATGATAATATAAAACCTGCTCATAAAGAGTTTATCGAAGGGCAACATATCTTTTTTGTAGCAACAGCCCCGTTAAGTATTACGGGAAAAATAAATCTCTCCCCGAAAGGCCTGGATTGTTTTCGCGTGTTAGGTGAAACCAAAGTAGCTTACATGGATCTTATCAGCAGCGGCAATGAAACATCAGCCCATACGCTGGAAAATGGCCGTATCACTTTTATGTTTTGCTCGTTTGATGAAACTCCGAACATCCTGCGTTTGTATGGTAAAGGGTTTGCAGTGTTACCCGACTCCGCCGACTGGCCTCTTTATGCGTCCTACTTTACAATTTACCCCAGCACCAGGCAAATAATTGTTGCTGAAATCGAACTTGTACAAACTTCCTGCGGATTTGGTGTGCCGCTATATGAATATGCCGGGGAACGGGATTTGCACTTCAAGTGGGCAGAAAAAAAAGGAAAAAACGGATTGCATGAATATGTGCAGCAAAATAATCTCAAAAGCCTCGATGGCCTTCCAACAAATATCGGTTTGATCAAATGATAGGTTAGTTAGTAAATACCGCTGTTATACATTCTTCTTGCTTTTATGTATCCTCCACAATTGTTGTATAATTGAACCATTAACGCAACCAGCCTGAATTGCCAGCTAATAAACCGCTGCATAGAATGACTGTTGCACAAGTGAGTGACACAATCGGCGCTTAATAGTCATCCTGTTGTTTGCCACATAATAAAATCCTCCATAATTTCTTATTCTATCCCTTTCTTACTCCACAAATCTTTTGTAAAATAAAATACAACAATTCCTGCGGCAATCAACAGCAGGCCAAGCATGGCAACCATCCCGGTTGAATAAAAAATGAACAACCAGGTGGCTACAGAAAGTACAACTGGTAAGGGATAGAGCCACATTTTGAAAGGAAGGTTTTTAACACCGTTTCTTTTCCGCAATTGCACAACACCGATTGCCTGTGCAACAAACTGCACCAATATGCGCATCGCAAGAATGGCACTGATGACATCACTGAGTTTGAACAATAAGCTAAAAATAAAACCAACACCGCCGATAAATAATAGCGATATGTAAGGAAAGTTTTTTGTCGGGTGCAACCTGGCAAACTCGGGAAAAAACCTTCCGTCTGCAGCTGCAGCATAAGGCACCCTCGAATAACCGAGCAACACAGCAAACAGTGATGCAAAAGCAATCCACAACACCAGCACCGTAGCCGTTGCAGCAGCTTTCATGCCATAAATTTTTTCTATAAACGTACTCACAATAAAATCAGAATGCATGGCTTCCTGCCATGGAATAACGCCGGCAATACTAACGTTCATGCACAGGTATAAAACGGCAATACCGAAAATGGAAATGAAAATACTTCGCGGGATATTTTTTTTTGGGTTTATGATCTCTCCGCCTAAATGGCAAACGTTATAATAACCGAGATAGCTGTAGATAGTTTTCACCGATGCCTGACCGACAAGTGCTAAAAATGCCAGGCTGAAGAAAGAATCATTTTTTTCCGGCATACAGCTGTATGAAACCGTTTTATTGACAAACCCGCTGATGATAATCCACAAAATGGTAATGATTACCCCAGCCCACAAAAGCACAGAAATTTTTCCAATGGTTTCAATTTTACGGTACAAAAGAAAAATGATCAGCAATACGACAGTTCCGGAAACCAGTTTCTTCCCGATAAAGCCTAACGGCAATAAATAACCGAAATACTGCGCAAAACCAATGGCGCCGGAAGCCACTACCAGTGGCGCCTGCAAACAGGTTTGCCACACAAATAAAAACGACATTAACCTGCCGCCTTTATTATCATAAGCTTCTTTCAAAAAATTATAACTGCCCCCTGCAAGAGGATATGCTGCGCCAAGTTCACTCCATACCATACCATCAATCAAAGCAGTTACTGCGCCAAATATCCAGGCCCATAAAAAAAGATGGCTTCCCACCGTTCTCATCACCATCGGCATTACTACAAAAGGGCCAATGCCCACCATATCAATCATGTTGATGGATGAAGCTTGAAGCAGACTTATTTTCCGGGTTAATTTGTCGTGAATCGTCAATGGTGAGTGGTCAATAAGTTTTTGATGAAATTTAGATTACAACGAACTTTATTCTGGTTTGAAAAAATCAGTCTTCCTGAACATAAAACGCTAACCATTGGCATGCCCATCGCTACTTTAAAATTGTTTCTTCCGGGTTGACAATTTCCCATCTCCGCTAACCCCTGGCAAATTTTCCGATCCCTTCTGCCAGCAGGTCAAGGTTTTTTATGGTGGTGTACACATTAGGTGTTACACGCACCCCATGAATATTCTCCCATTCAATTCCAACCGTGTGTATTTTATAATTATCAAATAAGAAAAGTTCAAGCTCTGCCGGTTTTTTTCCTTCAATACTTACCAGTCCGATAGCGCAGCCAAAACCTTGCTTCATGGATGTGCCGATCTTCACTTTAGGAATATCCTTTACTTTGTTCATCCAGTAATTCTTCAGGTATAACAAACGTTGCTCTTTTCTCTGCGCGCCAATCATATCGTAAAATTCTACCGCTTTGCCTGTCGCCTGTTCAATAAAAAAAGGCCTCGTCCCCAAACTTTCAAATTTTCTTACATCTTCACTTTTAGGGTCGCCCATACCAAACAAAGGATATAGATTTTTTATTTTTTCTTTTTTTACATATAACATACCTGTACCAATACAAGCAGTGAGCCATTTATGCAGGCTTGTTCCAAAATAATCACAGCCCAACTCGGGGATCGTAAATGCAAAATGAGCAAAACTGTGTGCACCATCTACGAGTACCTCAATCCCTTTTGCATGCGCAGCATCGGCAATTTTCCTTACCGGAAGTATTTGCCCATTCCAGTTAATGATATGCGTTATGTGAACCACTTTTGTCTTTGATGTGAAAGCACTGACGTATTTATTAACTAAATAATCGGTGTCTTCACTGGGCAGGTCAAGATTAATCCAGACAAGCTTTATACCGTCACGCAATTCACGTTGCTTCCACGCATTAATCATGTTCGGGTAATCCTGTTTGGTAAGCACCACTTCATCGCCGGCTTTCAAATCAAGACCGAATATTACCGTTTCCAATGCCTCGGAAGCATTTCTGTTCATGGCAATTTCTTCAGGGGAACAACCTGCAATACGGGCCAGGTTTTTTCTTAAAGGTTCCCTTCCCTGATCGATAATACGCCACATATAATAACTCGGAGCATCATTTGTAATATCATAATACCTTTTCATAGCGTCCTGAACAATTTTCGGCGCAGGGGAAATGCCCCCGTTATTCAAATTGATGATTCCTGATGATGCTGAAAAGGATTCCTGAACGTAATACCAGAAATCTTCATCGCCGGCAATATCCTGTGGAGAACGATCTGCAACATTTATCAGGGCTTTATTCAAGTTACGGCTCCATGCAGGTTTTGATAATGATGATAAAAAAGCTGTTGCTGAAAGGGAGCCGACTGTATTTAAAAAAGATCGGCGATTGAAGTCTCTCATGAAAATTAGTTTTGAGCATTAAATATAATGAAAGAAGTCCTAACAGAGATGAATTTGATGGCAGGCCTGATGCCATAGCTCTACTCGATATAATAAAATATGATTTAACCGGCGCAATTCAGGACATTGAAAAATGTAAAGGGTGCAATATAAAAATGCAAGTTGCAACAACCCTTATAGAGTTAATATTGAGGGGGAACCACTTTCATGCATCTCGCATCCTTTTCTTAACTTTGCAGCCCTGTCAATTTGGCTTGTAGTATTTTTAGCATTCTTTTTGACATAGTTAGATTTTTTATTAACAAAAGTTATTATGAGTATTTTTTCGAAGTTGTTTGGAGGCAATAAATCGCAGAAAGATATCAAAACCATTATGCCGGTTGTTGATGAAATCAATAGGCATTTTTCATCTTACCAGTCACTTACCAACGATGAGTTGCGCAACAAAACAAATGAATTCAAACAACGCATAAAAGAACATCTCCGTGGAATCGACACTGAAATATCCAACCTCAATAAAAAAGCTGAAGAACTTCCCTTTAATGATATTACCGGCAAAGACGCCATATACAATGAAATTGATAGCCTGAAAAAAGATCGTGACAAGCTAATCGAAGAAATTTTAAAAGAACTTTTGCCGGAAGCCTTTGCTGTTGTCAAAGAAACTGCAAGACGATTTAAGGAAAATGCAGAAATTGTGGCTACTGCTAATGAGTTTGATAAAAATCTAAGCGTAAAAAAAGAACATGTCCGCATTGAAGGGGACAAAGTGATCTATACAAACAACTGGACAGCGGCAGGTGGACAAATTACCTGGAATATGGTTCACTATGATGTGCAGCTGATTGGTGGCGCTGTTCTTCACCAGGGAAAAATTGCCGAGATGGCTACCGGCGAAGGAAAAACACTGGTGTCTACATTACCTGCTTACCTAAACGCGTTGGCCGGGGAAGGTGTGCATATAGTTACAGTGAACGATTATCTTGCCCGCCGTGACAGCGAATGGAATGGCCCCATATTCGAATGGCTTGGGCTTTCTGTTGATTGTATTGATAAGCACGAACCTAATAGTGAAAACCGTCGCAAAGCATACCAGGCCGATATTATTTACGGTACAAATAATGAATTCGGATTTGACTATCTCCGTGATAATATGGTGCACTCTCCTGATGAAATGGTACAGCGCAAGCATCATTATGCCATGGTGGATGAAGTGGACAGTGTATTGATTGATGATGCAAGGACCCCGCTTATCATTTCGGGGCCCGTTCCAAAAGGAGATGATCAGCAATATCATATTTTAAAATCAAGAGTAGAAAAATTAGTAGAGGCCCAAAAAAAAGTCACCAACCAGTTTCTGAACGAGGCTAAGAAAAAAATAGCTGAAGGAAACGATGATCCGAAAGATGGAGGATTGGCTTTAATGCGTGCATATCGGGGTTTGCCCAAAGCAGGGCCTTTGATAAAATATTTGAGTGAATCAGGTGTCCGTGTTAAACTGCAGAAAGCTGAAAATTATTATCTCGCCGATCAGCAAAAACAAATGCCTGTAGTTGATGCGGAATTATACTTTCATATAGATGAAAAAAACAACCAGGTTGATTTAACGGATAAAGGTATCCAAATGATTACCCGTGAAGGCGAAGACCCGGACTTTTTTGTGATACCTGATATTGGCGTAAAGCTTGCTGATATTGAAAAAAGCGAAATGAATGCTGACGAAAAATTGCAGCGTAAAGAGGCTCTATTAACTGATTATGCAGTGAAAGCAGACCGCATCCATACTGTACAACAGTTACTGAAAGCATACACCTTATTTGATAAAGATGTAGAATATGTAGTTCTCGACGGCCAGGTTAAAATAGTAGATGAGCAAACCGGCCGCATTCTTGACGGAAGAAGATACAGCGATGGTTTGCACCAGGCTATTGAAGCAAAGGAAAATGTAAAAATCGAAGCAGCTACGCAAACTTACGCCACCATCACGCTGCAGAATTATTTCCGCATGTACCATAAACTGGCTGGTATGACCGGTACTGCAGAAACTGAAGCAGCAGAATTCTGGGATATATATAAACTGGATGTAGTTACTATTCCCACCAATGTTCAGGCCATTAGAAAAGACCACCAGGACTTAGTGTATAAGACCAAACGTGAAAAATATAAAGCTGTAATTGATGAGATTGAAAAATTACGTGCTCAAGGAAGGCCTGCCCTCGTTGGTACCACTTCTGTCGAAGTAAGTGAATTGCTGAGCAAAATGTTGCAGGTTAAGAAAATCCCCCATAATGTACTTAATGCCAAACAGCATGCACGTGAAGCGCAGGTAGTAGCAGAAGCAGGATTTGCAGGTGCAGTAACTATCGCCACAAATATGGCGGGTCGTGGTACTGATATAAAACTTGGGCCTGGTGTTAAAGAAGCGGGAGGCCTTGCCATTATCGGTACCGAACGCCATGAAAGCCGTCGTGTGGACAGACAATTACGTGGCCGTTCCGGCCGGCAGGGTGATCCGGGAACTACTCAATTTTATGTTTCCCTGGAAGATGACCTTATGCGCATGTTCGGAAGCGAACGCATTGCTTCCTTAATGGATAAAATGGGTTACAAAGAAGGTGAAGTTATCCAACACAGCATGGTTACCAAAAGTATTGAACGTGCCCAGAAAAAAGTGGAAGAAAACAATTTTGGCATCAGGAAACGCCTGCTTGAATATGACGATGTCATGAACAAGCAACGAAATGTCGTTTATAAGAAAAGAAACCATGCATTATTCGGCGAAAGGCTTGCCCTTGACTTGGACAATGCTTTCTATATCGTTTCTGAAGGATTGGTGAATTCATTTAAAGGAATGGATGACTACGAAGGCCTAAAACTTTCATCAATCGTCAATTTTGGTATTGATACGTCCATTGAACAGGAGGAATTTTTGAAATCTGACGAAAATATCCTGAGTGAAAAATTGTATGCAGAAGCAACACAGAATTACGAGCGCAAGCAGGAAGAGTTAAGAAAAAATTCACTTCCCGTGTTCAAAAACATTTTGCTTACACAGGGAAGGCATATTGAAAACGTAGTGGTTCCGTTTAACGACGGCAAGAAAAATATTAACATATTGGCCAACCTGCAAAAAACTATAAATACTGAAGGCCGCGAGCTGGTTAACGCTGTGGAAAGACAAATCACCCTTGCCATTATTGATGATGCATGGAAAGAACATCTTCGTGCAATGGACGACCTGAAGCAAAGCGTGCAAACAGCTTATCTCGAACAGAAAGATCCCCTTGTGATTTACAAGATGGAAGCCTTTGAATTATTCAGGCAAATGGACAGTGAAGTAAATAAGGATATCGTGAGTTTTCTTTGCCATTGTACTATTCCTGTAGAAGAAAGCCAGGCAAATATCCGTGAAGGGAGGGAACAGAAAACAGATATGAGTAAAATGAAAGTGAGGAAAGATGAAATGGCAACATCTACGGATAGTCATGGGCGTGAAATGGTCAGTGATGGTCAGGATTATTATGAGCCTTCAGAACCAGTAAAACGTGAGCCTGTCAAAGTCGGCCCCAAAATTGGCCGTAACGACCCTTGCCCATGCGGCAGCGGCAAGAAATATAAGAATTGTCATGGAAAAGATGCCCAGTAAAAATTATCAATGATATACGGTAAAAAGCTGCGCCCGATACGCAGCTTTTTATTTTCAGCGTAATAAGTAACTTGTATTAATAAACACATGGTGATACTTAAAACCAATATTTAGATTAGTCAATAAGCAAATGCTTATTTTTAATAAATGAAAATTCAGTTGATCTCGGTCGGCAAAAACCATGAACTATATATAAGGGAAGGTGTGGAAGATTTTACCAAAAGGATTTCCAAATACTACCCGGTACAATGGTTGATTATCCCTTCACCCAAAAATGCAGGCGCATTATCTGAACAACAATTAAAAAAGAAGGAAGGCGAATCCGTTTTGCAATACGTTGAAAAAGACGATTACCTAGTTGTACTTGACGAAAAAGGCAAACATCAATCATCTGAAGAGTTGGCCGTATTTCTTCAGGAAAGGGCAAATGAAAGTATCAAGAAACTCGTATTTCTGATTGGCGGTGCATTTGGAATAGATGAAACGGTTCTGAAGAGGGCTTCATTAAAATGGTCTTTATCTCATTTAACATTTCCTCATCAATTGGTAAGACTTATATTAGCAGAACAATTGTACAGGGCATGCACCATTTTACGAAATGAAAAGTACCATCATCAATAAGAATCAACAATGGAGTTAACCATCACATTACTAATAATTATAGTCACAAGCATTATTTCATTCTCTGGTTTCGGAAATAATAATGTCGTAGATAAACTGATCTTTTATCCCCCTGCCATAACGTACCAGAAAGAATGGTACAGGTTTTTTACCTGCGGTTTAATTCATAAGGATATTGCCCATCTTGTTTTCAACATGTATGCATTATTTCTTTTTGGCCAGGGGCAGGAAAGCCATTTGGTTCCCGGTGTGGAAATCATTTTCGCCTCAATGTTTGGCGGAAAGGGAAAACTGTTTTACTTGTTAATGTATGTACTCGCCTTGCCTGTTTGCCTTTTGCCTACGTTCAGCAAAAACAAAAACAATTATTATTATAAAAGTTTAGGCGCATCGGGTGCGGTTTCCGCTGTAGTGTTTGCTTACATAATGCTCAACCCGATGCAAGGTGTGGGCCTCATTTTTATACCGGTTTTCATACCTGGCTTTTTATTTGGTGCATTATATTTATTAATCTCTTATCTGCTCGACAGAAAAGGAAGTAGCGGCATCAACCATTCTGCACATATATGGGGTGCCTTATTCGGAATAGCGTTTGTAATTATTACCAGCCAGTTGTTTTCAGATTACCCTGTTTTCTCAAACTTTATCGAGTCTGTGAAAAATTTTGAACTAAGGCGCCTTTTTTCTACTTATTGAAATGTATTATTAAAACATTTTTGGTTTGCTGTGTAATTTTGAAACGTTCATCAATCCGCATACCCGCCACCCAGATTATTTTTTTATTCATTTCGATCACCTGTAATTTTTCTTTTTCCGTTTGAGAAAGTTTATTATCAATAAGAAAGCGTGCAATTTTTTTCTTTTTTTTCATTCCCAGGGGATAGAAATAATCACCCCGCTTCCATTTACGAAATATCAAAGGGAATTTTATTTGCGAAGCGTCCAGTTGGGCAACCAGATTGGTGGTTTGCAATTTGTGCTTTGCAGCCGGTACTGTTTCTAACTGCAGGCTACCCTCAGCCAGTTTCCAACGTCCCGTACCATCAATAATAACATTATCCGCTTCCGGCAAATTGTTTGAAGAAATAATAAGCCAGTCACGGTTTTTGATAATACGATGAGAGGCAGATTGGATATATTTTCCCGACTCACTATTCAACAGATGAATTACCTCATCAACTTGTTGGGGAGAGAATGCATAGTCATTGATGATTTCATAAATAATAGTCCGTAAAGCTGCTTCTTTTTTCAATTTATTCACAGGAATATGAACTTCATTACCTTTTTGTTCAAGCAGCTTTTTTTTGTGACGAAAAACAGCATCATCATACAATATTTCCACATCACGGAACCGCGCAATGTTCGAAGAAAGGTTATTAATAGCACCGGGATATATTTTTTCAATAAGCGGAATAATTTGGTGCCTGAAATAATTACGTGTATACTTATCCGATTCATTGGAACGGTCTTCTCTCCACTGCAAACAATTGTTCACAGCAAATTGCTTCAACTCTTCTTTTTTGACAAATAACAAAGGCCGGGTTATTTTTCCCTTCTTAGGTAAAATACCGTGCAAGCCCGTAATACCGGTTCCTTTAAAAAAATTCATCAGCACAGTTTCGATATTGTCATCGAAGTGATGTGCTGTTACAATACAATTTGGGGCCGGGAGATCAAAATCAGGAATCGGCAGCCCTGGCCGATATCCTCCTGCTATATCCAGGAACCATGCATACCTCAATTCCCTTGCGGCAACCTGAATCGAAATTTTTTTCTCCGTTGCATAATCAGCCGTATCAAACTTTTTCAGAAAAAACGTCTTGCCATATTTTCTGGCGATTTTGTTAACAAAATCTTCATCAAGGTCGCTCTCCTCCCCCCTTAATTGAAAATTACAATGGGCGATCACAAAATCATATCCGGCACGGTAACAAAGTTCGCATAACACAACAGAATCCAATCCGCCGCTTACAGCAAGCAGTAATTTATCTTTTTCCTGAAAGAGGTTTTCGTTTGAAATAAACTCACGGAATCTTTGAATCAAATCTTTCATCAATGAGTAAATATTATTAAAGAAAACAGGCCATAAGCCTTAATTAAATAATGAAGCATCATCAAAAGGTCAAATCATCATAAGCAGCCTGCAATTCATTATATGCATGGTTGTCGTTTGCTTTTTTTGCTTGCACCATTCCTTTTTTGTACCATTCGACCGCTAAACCCTGTTCCCCGGAATTCTCCAGTAATTTGCCAAGATGATAATAGGAACCGATATAACCTGGTTCACGGGTTAGTATATCTTCAAATAATTTTCTCGCTCCGTTAATATCCCCGAGCTTGATATATTCCAGTGCAAGGGCATGTTGTACAAAACTGTCGGCAGGGCTGCTGACCAAAAAAGATTTCAATTTTTCTATCCTTTCCAAAAACTATCTGTTATTAATTATAAATTATAAGACGCAAACCTTATCTTTGCATTAGTTGCATAAACAACCTTATTTCTTTTACTAAAATTTGCGCCAATGAAAATATTAGTATGCATCAGTAAAACGCCTGATACAACAGCAAAAATAGCTTTCAAAGACAACAATACGAAATTCGTTACCGAGGGTGTTCAGTGGATCATCAATCCCTATGACGAATGGTATGCGCTAGTACGTGCTATCGAGCTGAAAGAAAAAGACCCTTCGGCTGTTATTCATTTAATAACGGTTGCCGCTGCAGATGCAGACCCGGTCATCCGCAAAGCGCTTGCCCTTGGCGGCGATGAAGCCATACGCATCAATGCAGATAGCCATGACAGTTATTATATCGCTTCACAAATTGCCAGCATTGCACAGCAAGGCAGCTACGACCTCATTTTTGCAGGAAAGGAAACAATTGATTACAATGGATCTTCCATAGGGGGGATGGTTGCAGAACTACTCAACATGCCTTACATTTCCCTTGCCACAAAATTTGATTTGAATGGCGCCACGGCAACGGTTACACGGGAAATTGAAGGTGGTGAAGAAACGGATGAAATCAGTTTACCTGTGGTAGTAAGTTGTCAGAAAGGGGTAGCCGAACAGCGTATCCCCAATATGAAAGGCATTATGAGTGCTAGAACGAAACCATTAAAAGTTATAGAGCCTGTTGCTGCCGACGCTTTAACATCATTTGTTTCATTTGAATTACCTGCTGCTAAAGCCGGTGTCAAATTAATTTCAGCAGATAACCCAGCCGAATTGGTCAGGTTGCTCCATGAAGAGGCTAAATTGATTTGATCATTGTAAAATATTTAGATTGTCCGGCAATTGAGCAGTCTCCAGATTAAGAAACTAAAATTAAAAAATTAAATGGTATGTCTGTTTTAATTTATATAGATCACGCTGATGGCCATATTAAGAAATCTTCATTTGAAGTATTAAGCTATGGCGCTAAAGTGGCAGAATTAAGCGGAACTTCTGCCGAAGGTATTTTATTAGGTACGGTTTCAGATGACCTCGCTGCACTTGGAAAATACGGCATTAAAAAAATTAACCGGGTTGATAATGAATCATTGAACCACTTAGATTCGCAAATGATTACCGATGCAATTGCAGAAGTAATAAAACAAACCGGTTCAAAAATAATTGTCTTCCCGAATAATATAACTGGCAAGGCGATTGCACCAAGGCTTTCAGCAAAATTGAAAGCCGGGCTTGTGGCCGGCGCGGTAGGGCTGCCCGATACAAGCAATGGTTTTGTAGTTAAGAAAAATGTTTTCTCCGGTAAAGCATTTGCAAATGTTGCTATCAACACTGAAGTAAAAATAATTGCACTCAATCCCAATTCATATCAGGTTAAAGAAACCGGTGGTTCAGCAGAAATTGCCTCATTGAATATGAGTACAGGAAGCCCGAAAATAAAAATCACAGCTACTGCAAAAGCTTCAGGCGATGTACCATTAACCGAAGCTGACATTGTAGTGAGCGGCGGCCGCGGGTTGAAAGGCCCGGAAAACTGGGGCATGATTGAGGAGTTAGCCAAATTACTTGGCGCGGCAACCGCATGCAGCCGCCCTGTTGCAGACGCACACTGGAGGCCGCATAACGAACATGTCGGCCAAACAGGTATTGCCATTGCCCCGAATTTATATATTGCTATCGGCATTTCAGGCGCCATTCAACACCTGGCTGGTGTAAACCGGAGCAAGACAATTGTTGTTATCAATAAAGATCCTGAAGCCCCGTTTTTCAAAGCAGCAGATTATGGTATTATTGGAGACGCTTTTGAAGTAGTGCCGAAAATAATTGAAGCGGTAAAACAACTGAAAGGCACACTCTAATTGATTCGGGGATTAGGTCAAATGATAGGAATAAAAGTATATTTGCAAAGCCTCCCGATTTGGAAGGCTTTAATTTTTATATTTGCCTTTCTAAATAAAGCATGGCATTGCGATTATGAAAAAAATTGAACTCGAAATAGTAGCCCTTTCTCACAGCATTACGCAAACCCATTCTTATGCGGTAGTAATGGGTGAAGTGAATGGGCTCCGGCGCCTGCCGATTGTAATCGGCGGGTTCGAGGCGCAGGCCATAGCTGTAGCCCTCGAAAAAATGCACCCGAGCAGGCCGCTAACGCACGACCTGATGAAAAATTTCATGAATGCCTTCAATATCGACCTGCAGGAAATCATTATCTGTGATTTACAGGAAGGCATCTTTTATTCAAAACTGGTTTGTTTCAGTGAACATGATACAGTCGAAATCGATTCGAGGACATCAGACGCGCTTGCACTTGCCGTACGTTTCGGGTGCCCGATTTATACTTACGAACATATTCTCGAAAGCGCAGGCATATTAATGGAAGACAGCTCTTCAAAAAAGAAAAAAATATCAACATCAGCTCCGGCACCGGAAACTTCATCACCACGTGAAGACCTGCGCGGACTGACAATTGAAGAACTGAATTCGCTGTTAAACGAAGTACTGGAACAGGAAGATTATATCAGGGCTATTGCCATACGTGATGAAATAAACAAGCGTAAACAAAAATAATTTTTTGATACCAGCATTTTTGCCCTGATAAAACATCCTTGCGTCGCAATCCGTTCATCACCGGTGCTACTATCAGGCTTTAGGTAGCAGATTTATCTTCACAATAAAAAAATATCTCATTAATATTTACTGTTTCAACTGATGGTTTCTTTTCCTAACTGCAAAATCAATCTCGGTCTTCACATTACAGGCAAAAGGGCTGATGGGTATCACAACCTGGAAACCATTTTTTATCCCATCAACCTGAAAGATATTATTGAAATCATTCCTTCAGAAAAATTTCAATTCAACAGTTCCGGCTCAAGGGTCAACGGAAGCCCGGATGATAATCTTTGCGCCAGGGCTTACCAGCTTCTACAAAAAGATTTTCCATCAACAACCCAAATTAATATGTGGCTGCATAAGCATATACCTATGGGTGCAGGTCTTGGCGGCGGTTCTGCAGACGGGGCCTTTACATTGAAACTGCTCAATGAAAAATTTCAACTTAATTTATCTACCCGTCAACTTATCGGTTATGCATCACAGTTAGGCAGCGATTGCCCTTTTTTTATCCTGAACAAACCTTGTTTTGCAACAGGGCGCGGAGAAATGCTGGAGCCGATTGATTTAGATCTTTCCCATTATTCATTTGTTTTGGTTTGCCCTCATCTGCACATCAGTACAGCATGGGCGTTTTCACAAATAAAACCTAAACCTGCCAAAATAAATCTCAAAGAAATAATCAAACAGCCGGTTGGCACATGGAAAGATGAATTAAAAAACGATTTTGAAAGACCAGTAATTGAACACTATCCTGAATTGAAGGAAATACCCCGGAAGCTTTATGATGCAGGTGCATTATATACTTCTATGACTGGAAGCGGGTCTGCTTTTTACGGTATTTTCAAAAAGAATAATATTGATAAATTTAATTTTTCTGATAATTTTGAAACATTCATCTGCTAAAAATTTATCTTGAAAGTATCAGGGTTCACATTTATTCGTAATGCTGTCAAATATGATTACCCCATAGCGGAAGCTATTAGCTCTATTCTGCCATTGTGCGATGAAGTAATTGTAAGCATTGGTAAATCTGAAGATGCAACTGAAGGCCTCGTTCGGGGAATAAACTCACCCAAAATTAAAATTTATCACTCCGTATGGGATGAGTCTATGAAAGCAGGAGGCCGTGTTCTTGCTACTGAAACAGACAAGGCTTTTTCGCATGTTCCGGATAACACGGATTGGTGCATCTATATCCAGGGAGACGAAATCATCCATGAAAAATATTATGACATTATCCGTTCGGCAATGGAAAAATATAAAGATGATAAAAGCGTAGAAGGGTTTTTGTTCAAATACCTGCATTTTTATGGCAGCTATGACTATGTAGGAGATTCCAGGACCTGGTATGATCATGAGATACGAATTATCAGAAATGACAAAAACATTACTGCATATCGCGATGCGCAGGGGTTCAGAAAGAAAAACCAAAAATTACGGGTGAAGCCGGTCGATGCCTATATTTACCATTATGGCTGGGTAAAACACCCGCAGTACCAACTGAGCAAACATCTGAATTTCGAACAACTTTACGATTCCGACCACCTCAGGCAGAAAATTTCGAGGGAACAAACTAAAGAATTTGATTATTCTAAAATTGATTCACTTCAAAAATTCTCTGGCAACCACCCTGCAGTGATGAGAAAAAGGATTGAACAAAAGAATTGGGTTTTTGATTTCGACATCAGTAAAAAAAATTTCAATCTGAAACAAAGAGTCCTTTACTGGATTGAAAAAAAAACAGGCAAACGCCTTTTTGACTACAGAAATTATAAAATCATATGAAATGATAATTAAGGCGTACCTTCGTAAAAATTACGTTTTATTACGCAAAGTCACACCATATTGAATTTTCTCGACAGAAATCTTGATTTTCTAGATCACCGGCAATAGTCATGTTTATTTATTCTTTCCAGTCTGAGTTGACGTGTTGATTCATGTCGTCTAATTTTTCTAATTCAAAATTTTTAGCCATGCAATATATATCAGCTGTATCTGATAAAAGCAAATATTATTTAGCTCTTGAAGAAAAATATGGTGCTCATAACTATCATCCCCTCCCTGTTGTATTAAGCAAAGGTGAAGGTGTTTATGTTTGGGATGTTGATGACAACCGCTATTATGATTTCCTGAGCGGTTATTCCGCAGTAAACCAGGGACATTGCCACCCTAAAATCATTGCAGCTTTAATTGAACAGGCTCAAAAATTAACGCTCACCTCAAGAGCCTTTTACAATGATTTATTAGGGGAATATGAAGAATTTATTACCAATTATTTCGGTTATAATAAAGTGCTGCCCATGAACACCGGCGTGGAAGCTGTTGAAACAGCTATCAAAATCTGCCGTCGCTGGGGCTATTCGGTAAAGGGTATTGCAGAGAATAAGGCCAAAATCATTGTCTGTAAGAATAATTTTCATGGTCGCACCAGCACAGTAATATCTTTCAGCAGCGATCCCTCTTCTTATAAAAATTTCGGCCCCTTTATGCCGGGTTTTGAAATTATTCCTTTCAATGATTTGAGTGCATTGTCTGCTGCATTACAAGATAAAAATGTTGCCGGCTTTTTAGTAGAACCAATACAAGGTGAGGCCGGGGTAATTGTTCCTGATGAAGGTTACCTGAGCAAGGCAAAGCAATATTGCGAAGATGCTGGTGTACTTTTCATTGCAGACGAAATACAAACTGGTCTTTCACGCACCGGAAAAATGCTTGCCTGCGATCATGAAAATGTTCGCCCTGACATTTTGATTCTGGGTAAAGCGTTAAGCGGAGGTACTTTACCCATATCAGCCGTTTTAGCTGACAATGAAATTATGCTCACCATCAAGCCTGGTGAACACGGATCTACTTTTGGGGGCAATCCTTTGGCATGCAAAGTAGCAATGACAGCATTAACAGTTCTTAAAGAAGAAAAAATGATGGAAAATGCAGATGAGATGGGTGTTTTGTTCAGAGGGGGAATAAAAAAAATCAAATCACCATTTGTTTCTGCGATCAGAGGTAAGGGTTTGCTGAACGCAATTGTTATTAATCATAAAAATCCTGAAGCTGCCTGGGACTTGTGTTTATCGTTAAAAGAAAACGGGCTTCTTGCCAAACCTACACATGGAGACAAAATCAGGTTTGCACCACCATTATGTATAAATAAAATGCAAATAAACGAATGTATCAGCATGATCGAAAAAAGCCTTGAAAAGTTATACTAACAAAAACCAATCAGTGCAATTATGCAATCTTTGTAAATTACTCGTTTCAGCTATTTTATCAGAATTAAAAAGTAAAAGGCAACTACGCCACTGATAATGACGAAGCTATTGTTATCGATTATTTTTTGACGAGTATTTATATTTATTTCACATATTAAATCCGTTACCTCAAAGTAAACGATTAATTGTATATTTGATATCCCTGCATCTTTTAATTGATTGAAATATTCATGCTAAAATCTTTTTTCAAAGGGTTCAGAAGGATTTTTGGAAATCTGTATTTCCTGTTTTTCCTGAATGGGTTTCTCATTGCGTCTCTATTTTATTTAAAAACCGAGAGCAATTATGAAAGTAATTTGTTCAAGGCAATTCAAAAAAGCATTGACAAAAAATTAGCACCAACCGATACCAAAGATTCAATGCTGGTTAAAATAATGAGAGAATGCAGTAATATCCTGGGCAACAGGCTTGCCGTTTTTACAGGAACTTCTTCCGACCTGGAAGGGTTTAAAACGGACTTTTTACATCCTGCAACTGTAGACCTTATGACTGCGAAAGGCGCATGCGGAAGCTACTCATTCGTTTTAGCAAGAATATTACAGAACTATGATTTCCCTGTACGCATAGCCCAGATGAAAGCCAATGGTATTTTTGGAGCGCATAACGTTGTTGAAGTTAACATAAATACCCAATGGGTAGTTCTTGATCCTCTTTTCGACACCTATTTTGTTAAACCCGGCGGTAAGGGGCTTGCAAGCTTTAAAGATGTAAAAGAAAATTGGGGTTATTACAGTAAACAACTTCCCGAAGGATATGATCCTGCCTATTATTACCAGGATGTGAGGTATACAAACTGGGATAAAGTCCCCGTAATTTTGCCTGCTGTAAAAAAAATATTGACATTTTTTTTAGGAGAGGAAAGAGTAAAAAACATGTCTCTTAGGGTACACTTTCTACGAATGTATGATTTCTACTTTTATGTTGTCCTTATTATATACCTGCCGGTACTTTTGATTACTGCCATCAGAATTAACAAGGAAAACAGAGTGCATCAACGACCTAAGGAAAAATCTTTTGCCAAATCAAATTCATTTATATCCCGAAGCCTTGAAAAGGCGCAATAAGATTTTACAGGTTCAAATTAAAATCATTACAAAATGCTGTTTTCAGGAATAAGTATATTTGGCGAATAATTGATTAACATGCTTAAAGTAGGCATTTTCGGAGTCGGACATCTGGGAAAATTTCATTTAAACAATTGGAAAGAAATACAAGATATTGAATTAACCGGCTTTTATGACCCGGATGATATTGTTGCCAGAGATGTTCAGGAAAAATATAAAATCAGCCGTTTCTTTAACGAAGATGAACTGTTAGAAAAATGTGATGCGGTTGATATTATTGCACCAACAAATTTTCATTTTAATCTGTGCCAGAAGGCAATAAGAAAAGGCAAACACGTATTCGTGGAAAAACCACTGGCGAATACGATGGCAGAAGCCAAAGAAATTGTAAATCTGGTTAAGGAATCCAACATCAAACTACAGGTAGGACATGTAGAACGTTTTAACCCTGCTTACTTATCAATAAAAGATCTTCAATTATCCCCCATGTTTATTGAAGTACACAGGCTGGCTCAGTTTAACCCCCGGGGCACGGAAGTAAGTGTTATCCTTGATCTGATGATACATGATATTGATATTATACTCAGTCTTGTAAAAAGTGAAGTAAAAAACATATCAGCCAATGGCGTAGCAGTAATGACTGACACACCTGACATTGCCAGTGTAAGAATTGAGTTCAACAACGGATGTGTAGCCAACCTGACCTCAAGCCGCATTTCAATGAAAAAGATGCGTAAAATGAGATTGTTTCAGAAAGATGCATATATAGGAATAGATTTCCTGAATAAAAAAGCAGAAGTGATCAGGATGAAAAGATCTGTTGATATTGAGTCATTTTCATTTGATATTGATACCGCTAATGGGAAAAAAACAATATCGATTTCGAACCCGCAGATCCCTGAAGTAAATGCTATCAAGATGGAACTTGAAGAGTTTTGTGATTCCATCAGAAAGAACAAAACTCCTGTTGTTTCTGAAGTAGACGGTTTCCGGGCGATGGATGTAGCACATCAGATTCTTCAGAAAATAAAACTTAACAATATCGCTAACTGATTGATGGAATGCCCATATCTAAAAGAATCCATATTATATGGTATGTTTTAAGCGATTATCTTGCTGCAATAACAACCTGGATAATATTGTATTTCACCAGGAGAAAGCTTTTGAATGAACCCATAGTCATTCAACACCATTTATACCTGAACAATCGTTTCTGGCTGGGTATTTCGATACTGCCGGTTTGCTGGATCATGTTTTATGCACTGGTGGGATCATATAATTCAATCTACAAAAAATCCAGGCTCAATGAACTTACCATTACTTTCATCTGCACTATTATCGGATGTACTGTCATTTTCTTCTCCATTGTTATTAATGACCCTCAAACAGATTACAGGTATTACTATAAAGCTTATTTCACTTTTCTCTTATCCGGTTTCCTTTTTACCATTTTAGGTAGATGGATATTACTGAACATAACCAAAAAGCAGCTAATGAATGGCATTGTTCAATTCAAAACTTTGCTTGTGGGCAGTAATCCCGTTGCAGCAAGAACATTTAAGGACACAAACGAAGGTCTTCATGCAATAGGCTATCATTATATTGGTTACCTAAGCAATGAAAACAATAACGGGCTTGGGAAATATATCAAACACCTTGGCCCTATACAGCAGATGGAGAAAGTGATTGAGAAAAACAAGATTGACCTGGTAGTAATAGCCATGGAAAAATCTGAAAAGCAAGAGGTGGAGATGATTATTGAAAGGCTAAGTGAAAAAGATGTAGAGGTGAAAATTATACCTAATACTTTAGATATTCTGTCAGGTTCCGTGAAAATTAACAATGTGTTTGGCGCTGTACTGTCTGATATACAAACGAGTTTAATACCCGACTGGCAGCAAAATGTAAAACGGCTTACGGATGTGTTCGTATCCATCTTAGGGTTGATCTTTGCTTTTCCGCTGTTGGCTTATGCTGCTTTGCGGGTGAAATTGTCATCTCCCGGCCCAATCATTTATTCACAGGAAAGGATAGGGCTTAAAGGAAAAAAATTTTTCATATACAAATTCCGTTCAATGGTTAACAATGCCGAACAAAATGGCCCGGCACTCTCATCTGTAAATGATGATCGGGTAACAAAATGGGGGAAAACCATGCGTAAATGGCGTATTGATGAATTGCCACAGCTCTGGAACATCATCAAAGGCGAGATGAGCCTTGTAGGCCCAAGACCCGAACGCCAGTTTTATATTAACCAGATCATGCAGCAAACACCCTATTTCCGCTATTTGCTTAAAGTAAAACCCGGTTTAACTTCCTGGGGTATGGTGCAATATGGATATGCAGAAAACGTTCAAGAAATGGCAGAAAGGATGAAATATGACCTCATCTATATTGAAAACATATCGTTGGCGCTTGATTTCAAAATAATGTTTCACACACTACGCATTATTTTAAAAGGCAAAGGACGATAAACTTATGAAGAGTGAAAAGAATTTTCCTGATCTTCGTTTATTGGTTACCGTTATTATCACCCGCGCAGCAGCTCTACTGGCAACAAGAGGTGAATAACACCATAGATGTTTCATTAAATGATACTGAACACACTCTGGATGGCTTCATCACTATTCAGTACAGAAATAACTCTCCGGACACGCTTCGTTTCATCTGGTTCCACCTTTGGCCAAATGCTTTTAAAACTGACAGGACAGCTTTTAGCGAGCAAATGCTCCAAAATGGCAGAACCGATTTCTATTTTTCAGGCAAAGATCAGAAGGGCTATATTAACCGACTTGATTTCAGGGTGAATGGCGCCGAGGCAAAAATCGAAGATCATCCGTTGTACATTGATATTATTAAATTGATACTTCCCAATCCTTTATTACCCAGCCAGCAAATCAGGATCACATCGCCTTTTCATGTAAAACTCCCATATAATTTTTCAAGAGGTGGCCATATCGGGCAATCTTATCAAATAACCCAATGGTACCCCAAACCTGCTGTATATGACAGCAAAGGATGGCATGAAATGCCTTACCTGCAACAGGGAGAATTTTACAGCGAGTTCGGAAATTTTGATGTGCGGATTACTGTTCCCAAAAATTATGTTGTTGCCGCAACAGGCGAATTGCAAAATGAAGACGAGAAAAAGTGGATGCTGAAAAAAAGTTCTAAACAAAACGATCAAAGCCAGAAAACATCACAGTTAAAAAAACCCAGGTCATTTTCAAACCATAAACCACCACCTGCAACCTACAAGCAACATGATGCAGCCCAAGAACCCAAAACACTTCACTTCAGGCAAAACAACATTCATGATTTTGCCTGGTTCGCTGACAAAAATTTTATTGTTGATTGCGACACACTTGAGTTAAATTCCGGAAAGGTCATTACTATTTATGCTTTTTATCTGCCAACAAAAAGCTCACCCTGGAAAAAAAGCATTCAATTTATTAAAGAAGCTGTTCGGTTCCATTCATTACTAATTGGCGATTATCCTTACCAGGTTGTTACAGCCGTTGAAGCAAAAACAGGAATTACGGGTGGCATGGAATATCCTGGTATTACTGCTATTCCATCAACCCTTTCAGAGAAAAAACTGGAAGCAACTATTGAACACGAAATCGGCCACAACTGGTTTTATGCAGCCCTGGCTAATAATGAAAGAGTGCATCCGTGGATGGACGAAGGAATGAACACTTATTATGACAACATATTTAGTTACAAGAAATATCATCAGCCTGTTAAACAGGTATATTTAAAGGAAAAATATCTGCAAAAAAAGATTCCCGATAATATAGCACATATCGTATTGGAAACAATTGCCTCCGTTAAAAAAGACCAACCTATTGAAACCAGTTCGGAAAATTTCACAAATTTTAATTACGGATTGATAGCTTATCGAAAAACTTACGAATGGATGATACTTTTGCAAAATGAATTAAGTCAAAATATTTTTGACAGTTGCATGAAAGTGTATTACAAACGGTGGCAATTCAAACATCCTTACCCGGAGGATTTTAAAAAAACGGTTGAAGACATAAGCGGGAAAAATGTTGACAGCGTTTTTTTGTTACTTAATAAAAAAGGAATGTTCGAAAAAGAGAGGCTGCATAAGAAAATTAAACCAGCTTTTTTGTTCAGTCTCGGGGAACCCGAAAAGTACCATTATATTTCTTTTATCCCGGCCATCGGATATAATTTTTATGATAAGTTCATGATTGGGGCAACAATTCATAATTATAATCTCCCTCCAACTCCTTTTCAATTTATAATTGCCCCTCTTTATGCTACTAACAGCAGCATGTTGAATGGAATCGGGAACATTAACTACTCCTGGTATCCGGACAATTATTTTTCTAAAATAAGCATTGGATTGAATGGTGCTAAGTTTTCAACTCTTGCCGGAGTTGATAGCAACGGCAATAAAATTTTTGGAGGCTTTTATAAGGTCGTTCCGACTATAAAATTTTATTTAAAAAGCAAGAATGCAAGAACCAGTATTGAAAAATGGATTGATTTCAAAGGCTACCTCATCGGGGAGAAAGGTTTTGATTATGTTCAGAAGACAACGGACTCAAACTATTATCCTTCAAAAAAAAATTATTCTACCCGTTACCTCACGCAACTGACCTATAATATTGAAGATTACCGGACCCTTTATCCATATAATGTTCAATTCCAGCTTCAGCAAGCCAGCGAATGGTACCGTTTGAATTTTACAGGAAATTATTTCTTCAATTATGCAAAAGGTGGAGGAATGAGTGTGAGATTCTTTGCAGCTAAATTCGGATATTTTGGAGGAAGAACTATTACCAAAGAGTTCTCAACCTATAATTATCAACCCAAGTTGACAGCATCTGTTGGTAGTGATGATTATACATACAGCAATTATTTTTTTGGCAGGAATGAATTTGAAGGAATTGCCAGCCAGCAGATGATAATGAAAGATGGCGGACTGAAATTAAGAACTGATATTTTCCAGAATTTGCAAGGCAGATCTGACAACTGGATAGCAGCATTCAATTTTAATACCAGCTTACCGGCAAGTATTATTCCAAAACAACTGCCGCTAAAAGTATTTTTTGATGTGGGCACTTATGCTGATGCATGGGGCAGTACCCCTCCTACCAGTAAGTTTCTTTATGTGGGAGGGCTTCAGTTATCCTTATTAAAAAATATTCTTAACATTTATGCCCCGGTTATTTATAGCAGTGATTTCAGGAACCAGTTAAAAACACTCAGTTCAGAAAATAAATTCTTTAAAAAGATTTCCTTCAGCTTCGACATCCAAAATATTAACTTGAGAAGGATTAACAGGAACATTCCTTTTTAATGAATACCGGCAACAAAATATATTACTTACTACAAAGCAAAATTGATAAACCCAAATGGGACGATTGTATTACCAATGCGGGTAACGGTCTTATTTATGCGTATTCATATTATTTAGATATCATGTCTAAAAACTGGGATGCACTTGTGCTGAACGATTATGAAGCAGTTATGCCACTGACATGGAATAAGAAGCATGGCGTTTATTATCTATATCAGCCTGCATTTGCAGCGTCGCTCGGCATTTTCGGAAACAATCTTTCTGAGCAATTAATCGACGCATTTATTCAATCTATTCCCCAAAAATTTCGGCTGGTTGAAATTGCATTTAATGCCGGCAATATTTTGAAAACAACCTTACCCTTATCTATAATGAGACAAAATTATATTCTCGAACTGAATAAGGATTACACTGTATTGCAATCAGGCTATCGTGAGAATGTCAAAAGAAATATAAAAAAAGCCTCGCAACTGAATTGTGCAATAAAAAAAAATATTCCGGTATCAGATATAATTGCTTTATCAAAACCTGCGATGTATCGATTAACAAATATTAAACAGGAAGATTACAATAATTTCGAAAAGCTTTATAATTTATTGTATTCTCAAAATAAGGCAATAACCTACGGTGTTTACTCCATGAATAATGTTCTGGTTGCCTCATGCGCTTATTTTTACTCCCATGGCAGGGCTTTTTATATTCTTGTAGGAAACCATCCGAATGGCAAAACAATGGGGGCATCGCATTATCTGATTGATGCTTTTATAAAAGATCATGCCAACCAGGATATCCTTCTTGACTTTGAAGGGTCAGATATCCGTAACCTTGCTTTTTTTTACAGTAGTTTTGGCGCTGCCTGTGAAACTTACCCTTTCCTGAAAATCAACCGGCTTCCTTTCTGGATGAAATGGATGAAAAAATAATTCAGAGATTATCCTGGCTGAAATTTATTCCCATCGCTCTGAAAGGATATTCTCGGCAATTACCAGGTCAATTGGCCTGGTGATTTTAATATTATTGATTTCCCCCTCAATCAGATTAATTTTTTCTCCAGTCATTTCAACAACGGTGGCTTCGTCAGTAAACGAGTCCTGATATTCCTGTTCAAAAGCTGCTTTCAGTATCTTGCTCCTGAAAGTCTGAGGGGTTTGAACAATATGAACTTTATCGCGATTGATAACCACGTTGCCATTATGAGTTTCCACACGTATCGAATCAACAGGGTTTATGGAAGGCACGGCGTTACCTTTTTCAACGGCAGCAGTAAAACAAGCCCGGATTAATTTTTCAGTAACCAGGCATCGTACGCCGTCGTGCACAAAAACAATTGAATCTTCAGAAACGAGATCCAGTCCATTTTTTACTGATTGAAATCTTGTATCACCACCTGTTGTTATAGCAATCCGGTTGGGATCGAGAGCAGACTGAGAAATAGCTCTTGCATCTTCTATATATTCGTTCGCGACCACCAGGATTATTTCTACATCTCCAAATGTTTTTAAAAATACGTCAAGCGTATGCAGCAGAATCGGTTTTTCCTGTAGCAATAAAAACTGTTTCGGCACCTGTTTGCCCATACGTGTTCCTGAACCTGCGGCTACTATAATGGCATACTTTTTCAACGAATAAACTAAATCGTAAAAAATCAGTTAACGATTGCCGAAGATATGTTATTCAATGCATATTGCGCCTTTGGACATTTCAGCTAATCCCGGCTTCTGCAAAACAAATAATGTTTTCCAGCTATCATATTTAAGCATTTTCATCAGTCATTAATTTCAAAAATGCTAATTTGCTGCTCCTTCTGATAAATTTAGAATTACAACAATGAATAAAATATTCTTTCTTGCCGTTTTCACATTTACTACAGTATCTGTTACGAATGCACAACAAAAAATACTTACTGTGAAAGATTATGAACATGCCGAAAGCATGTTGGGCGAAAATGCCAGGATGTATGTTGATGCAGATGAAGTAAGGCCAAACTGGATTGCAGCTGATAAATTCTGGTACCGCAACTTAACAGCGGAAGGAAGTGAATTTATACTGGTCGACCCTTCAAAAGGGACCCGTGCCCCGGCATTTGATCATAAAAAACTCGCTGCGGCTATTTCTTCAGTAACCGGGAAAAATTATGATGCATCACATCTGCCATTTATGTCTTTTCATTTTTTAACTGATGAGAAAAACATAAGTTTTGATTTGAATGGGAAATATTGGCAATGCGACCTGAAAAATTACCAATGCATTCAAATTAATAATGAACCAAAACATACCCCGCAGCTTAGCGACAATGAAGTGGTTTCACCCGATGGAAAAAAATCAGCCTTCATAAAAGAATATAATTTATGGATAAGAGACCTTGTTTCAGGTAAAGAAACACAACTTACTACTGACGGCATAAAAGACTTCGGGTATGCTACAGACAATGCCGGATGGAAAAGCAGTGATGCCCCGATACTTTCATGGTCGCCCGACTCAAGAAAAATTGCCACTTTCAAGCAGGATCAACGAAATGTCGGAGACATGTACCTGGTTACCACCAACGTTGGCAGGCCTGTTCTAAAAGCATGGAAATACCCGTTGCCAGGCGATAAGGATATAATTATGATACAGCGGGTTATTGTTGACGTTGACAGGGCAAAAGTAGTTTTTTTGCAGTGCCCTCCGGACCCCCACAGGGCATCTTTAAGTGATGACATTGCCAGCAGCGGAACTTTCGATGATGTTGACTGGAAAGAAGATGGCAGCGAACTCGCTTTTCTTTCTACATCAAGGGATCATAAGCAGGAGAAATTTCGCATTGCCAATACCATTACAGGGGCTATAAGAGAAGTATTTGAAGAAAATGTAACTACACAATATGAGTCTGGTCAGGGAACGATTAACTGGAAATATCTTCCGGGATCCAATGAAATCATCTGGTATTCTGAACGGGACAACTGGGGTCATCTTTACTTATACGATGCGCAGACTGGCCGACTCAAAAATCAAATCACACAAGGTGAGTTTGTGGTAACAAGGCTAATTAAAGTGGATGAAAAAAAACGATTAATCTATTTCATAGCGGATGGCCTAGAAACAGATAATCCGTATTTCAGCCATTTTTATAAGATCAATTTCGATGGCAGCAACCTCAGATCACTCACTCCAGAAAACGGTAACCACGAAATAATCCTCTCCCCTTCAGGGAATTATTTTATTGATAGTTATTCGCAGCCAGATATACCCGCAATAACGGTAATGCGCAACCTGAATGGCAAAATAGTTGCCGCACTTGAAAAAACAGATATTTCCAGGCTTCTTTCTACCGGGTGGAAACCGCCAATACCCTTTACTGTAAAGGCCCACGACGGGAAAACAGAAATTTATGGTTTAATGTATACCCCATCTAACATCAATGCCGGAAAAAAATACCCAATTATAGATTATATATACCCAGGACCGCAAGGCGGAAGCGTAGGGGGCTGGTCATTCACTGTGTACAGAGGAGATAACCAGGCACTGGCAGAACTTGGTTTTGTTGTAGTGGAAATTGAAGGCACAAGCAACCCGTTACGCTCTAAAAGTTATCATGATATGAGTTACGGCAATATGGCTGAAAACACCATTCCGGATCAGATTACAGGAATACGCCAATTATCTCAGCGATACTCATATATAGACACAAATCAGATTGGCATCTGGGGACATTCCGGCGGCGGTTTTGCAACAGCCACGGCAATGTTTCGCTACCCCGATTTCTTCAAGGTTGGTATTTCGGAATCAGGCAACCATGATAACCGGAATTATGAAGATGACTGGGGGGAACGTTACAACGGTTTAGTCAGTGAATCTGATTATAATGCACAAGCAAATGAAAATTATGCAAAAAACCTAAAAGGAAAATTATTGCTCGCCCATGGTATGATGGACGATAATGTACCTCCAACAAACACACTTCTTGTTGTGGATGCTCTTGAAAAGGCCAATAAAGATTTTGATCTTATTGTTTTCCCTAACAGCAGGCACGGCTACGGTTCGAATTATTATTATATGATGCGTCGCAGATGGGATTATTTCGTTAAAAATTTACAAGGATCAACGCCTCCTGTAAATTATTCAATAAGGATTAAACCTGATCCAAGAAATACAAATGAATAAACGTAATATATAAAACAAATTTAGCCTTAATAATTAAATTCCATAAAGACCTATATTTGCATCCCCATTGCCCGATAGTATAATGGTAGTACGTCAGATTCTGGCTCTGAATGTTGGGGTTCGAGCCCTCATCGGGCAACGTATTTTTTAATCATGAAGTCCTCATGCATAAACTAAAAGCAAGTCATGTTCGACTTGCTTTTAGTTTTTAGCGATACCTGGGTTGTTATTGTTTTTCTTCTTTCGAATAAACTTCCCATCCAGTATAATCAGAAGATTTTAATACCAATTTCTGGTCAGCATTTTCTAAAGTAACATAATAAGTGGTGTCATTATCCATGCTTACTTCAAAAAGATTGCTGATCCAATAATCAGAATAATTTTTCTTTAAACTGATCAATTGCGAGATAGGTAATTTGTCTGACAAAATATTCCTGGCAACACCAATCAATTCACCATTATTACCATAGTAAGCGAACATTATCTGGCTATTCATGGAAAAAGTTACAATCATGTAGCTCCCCTTATTTTCCCAGGTAGTATTCCGGGCACTGGAAAATTCTTTATTAAATGACTCTACTGCTTTTTTTGTAATGCCATCAGTAGTTCTGGCGAAGCTGTAGCTGAAGCCTGTCAGCATCAAAGCAAAAATCAAAATTCCCTTTTTCATTTTTTAAGTTTTTTATCGTTAATTAATTTTTTTCCTGTTTTATCATCAATTGACATAACAAAGATATATTCAAATACATGTACTATGCAATACAAAGTACATTATATGGCATAATAAAGTTTACAGCGGTCATTTAAACTGAAGAATGGTAGTTATCAATAATTACACTTATATTTTCAATAGGTTCCTCAAATTGGTTTTAATAAGTTCGCCGTCTCTAAACTCTTGCCTCAAAACCTGTATTATAAAATGATTTTCAATACCTTGCAATTATTGGCATTGACTATTGTAGAATCCTGAGCCGAAATGAGCCCAGAAATTATTGCTTTTCAAAACAAAAACATAAAAAAAGCTAATTCAGCTATACTCATTTCTAGCTTTAGTATTTTCACTTAAATATTTTTACGCCCGACATGAAGCCTGCTTTAATTGTGTTTTTTGCTTTAAACGCCATTTTTTTTGCCTCCTGCTCCTCATCTAAAAAAGGCATTACCTCTGCAGCAAATACAGCAATTCTTCATATGCAGGATTCATTGCCCCTGCTCCCTGCAAGCGATATTAACGTGCAATTAAAAGTACCTGCCGCAATGATATTAGCGAAAGCTGATTCACTTGTACCGAAAGAGTTCAATTCTGATAAATGGCCAGGCTACTCCCAGCCATCCTGCGACTTCAGATATAAATATCATTTTGTAAGATCATCATTGAATGTAACCTGCATAAATAGTAAAATCAGTATTCAATTCACAGGTAATTATCAGCTGTCCGGAAGTAAATGCCTCTGCACTATGAACAAACCAGTGACACCATGGATATCCGGAAGTTGTGGTTACGGTTCAGAATCGCTCCGTAAGGTAGGCATTAACGTTAGTTCGCAGCTATATTTCCTGCCAACCTTCAAATTGAAAACGGTTACAAAGCTGGAGCATTTACAGGCATATGACAAATGCATTGTATCAATGTTTTCAAACGATGTGACAGGACTGGTTGTTGACAGTGTCCGTTCTTCAGTAAACGTATTCTGCAACACCATGGATTCCATCATCAACGCTATGGATTTTTCAAAAACACTGCTTCAATTATATACTCATTACAAAATAGTTCCTGTAAGTAAATATGGTTATATCTCATTAAACCCAATCTCAGTCCGGATCGGGCAACTAAACTACCTAAAAGATACATTCAGCATCTCAATCGGCTCCTCCTGCAAACCTCAGCTTTCTTCAGACAGCAATAAAACATTGATTCCTGCAGGTATCCCATTATTAAATCCTAATAATAACCAGGATGCCTCTTCGGTTTACCTGAATGCAGATTACGATTATACGTTCCTTTCAAAATTATTGAATGACAGTTTACATAATAAAGCATTCGAATTAAAAGGAAGAACGATTGTTGTTAAAGAAGCAGAGATTAAAGGAATCGGAAACCATCAAATAGAAATAAGGGTTGATTTTGCAGGTACCAATAGAGGCAGGTTATATCTTCATGGAACGCCCGTTCTCGATGTTAACAATCAAACTCTAACTATTCCTGATATTTCGTACTCGATCGAAGATGAAGACCTTGCTCTAAAGATTGCAAAAAACCTGTTCAGGAATAAAATCAAAAAAAACCTTTATGGAAAATCATATCTGGATATAGGTGCCTTGATCAAGAGCAATATGGCTGTATTAGAAGCTAGGTTAAATACTGCTATTGCAGAAAAGATTTATTCCGCGGGCAAAATCAATGATATTAAAATTGTAGGCCTCCTTGTAAAAAAAGATGATATTCTGGTACAGGTTTATGCCAATGCCGATATTTCCCTGGTAGCCTCCGTCCTTCCGTGATGATATCACTAATCACCCCTACGATTTTCCCCAGCCAAAGCAACCTTTAACAATTCATTTACGTATCAGGCGTATTGAGTGAGGTAGTTTGCGCTTTCATACATCACAACCTTAACAACTTTGATCGCAGGAAGTAATCAAATAAGCGCAATAATTGCAGGTTGCCGAAAAAATCAGAGAAGCAGCCAGAAAGAGTTATATCAACTGCTTAAGGATTATGCTATGAAAGTTTGTTACCGCTATCAGGACCGTGCCGAAGAAGCAGAAGAAATAATGAACGAAGGTTTTATAAAATTATTTAAAAACATCGGGCAGTTTGATGAAGCCAGACATACAGATGTTGAAATAGCTCTTAAAGGCTGGTTTAAGCGCATATTAATAAATACATGTATTGATCACTATAGAAAAAATTCATCAAGGGTCACTAATAAAATTCTGTCAAAAGAGACTGAAAATATTGCCAGCCACCAGGAAAACGGGTTGGATATGCTTTCGTATAAAGAAATAATTCTGGCAATAAAACAGTTATCACCTGCCTATAGAACAGTGTTCAATTTATTTGTTATTGAAGGCATGTCGCACGATGAGATAGCAGCTCAATTGGGGATCTCTGTAGGCGCATCAAAATCCAATTTATCAAAGGCCAGGGAAAACCTGAGAAAAATCCTTTTAAAAAAAACTGACCATAAAATTTATGTTCAACCTCTCTGACAAAGAGCTGGATCGCCTAAGCCGTGAAGCCGCCGATGCTTATGAGGTAGATAAAACCACCTCATCATGGGAGGCATTGGAAAAACGGTTAGATGCTGAATTAGGTATTGCACCTAATCCTCATTCTGCTGTGTCACCTCCACGTAGCACATTTTATCCGATTGCATATACCTCATTAATCATTTTAATCATAGGCACAGGGTACTTTCTTACCAAATCAGGCAAAAAAAACAATATAGAAACTACAAAGAATTTTACACTCAATAACAACAAGAAACAAAACTCGAAAAGAGAGATTACAGAAAAAGAAACTGCAATTGCTAATAACAAACCTAAAAATAGCACCTTTGATAATATTAATGCTGATCCAAGACAAAAATCGGCATTTCAAAAAGGTTTTTCATCAACCTCAAAAAACGAACTAAGCAACAGAAATATTTCTTCATTAAAAAAAACTGAAAAGAAAAATACCTTTATCGAAAATGGAGAAGCAACAGGAACTATTTCTTCGGAAATATCTCCAAAAGAAGATGTCAGATCAAATGCTCCTTTGCATAAAAGCAGAATAAATGGCAACAAGAATGATGTTGCAAAGAATACCGGAGGAAATCCGTTTGATGAAAACACGCCAGTATTAAATGCAGAAAAGAGATTGAACAGAAATGCAGAACAGAAAAAAAATAAAATAGGAAATCTATTTACCACAGGCAAACCAAAAGATGATGTGAATCGAAATATTTCAGGCACCAACTTCAATAAAACAAATATACCGGCTGCAGAAGAAAACGAAATGAATTATTCAAAGACACAAATGACTTCTGCCATACATAAACAAAAAAATGTAAAAATAGATGATTCAGCATTGCTTGCAGAAGCAGCAAATATTAATAAGCAACCTACCAGGGCCAAATCACTCAATACAAACAGGTCGCTTGAAATCGGAATTTCTTTCGGGCCTGATTATTCAAAAGCAAAATATGCGTACACAGATACACGCCTGGGGAGTAGCGTAGGTATCACAGTCGATTATCATTTGCTCCGCAGGTTATCAGTGAACACCGCGCTGATTTATGCGCATAAATATTATGAAATGGATGGCGATAATTTCCATCCCAGAACGAATGCGGTGCGGCCACCTAATGCTGATATAGAATTCGTTAAGGGATCTTTTAAAATGATAGAGATACCTTTAAACCTCCGATATGATATTAGCTCCGAAGACAACACTTCTTTTTTTGTGAATGCAGGGGTTTCTTCCTATTTAATACAAAATGAAAACAACAATTACTTCTGCCACTATAACCTTGGTCCGGCTATATGGATAAATCAACAGCCTGCGGATGCACATCAGAATTTCTGGTTCTCCACATTAAATGTCTCTGGCGGTTTTGAGACTTATCTCAGCAACAGCATATCATTCCAGCTTGAGCCCTATATTAAATTACCATTGAAAAAAATTGGCGCAGGCAATGTAAGCCTGAGTAGTTATGGAATTACAATGGGTATCAAATATTCACCTGCATTGAAAAAGTCAAGGCGTTAACCAGGGAAAATTCATTTTACTTTTTGACTTCAAACCAAACCTGTTTCTCATTGTCCCAATCGCCATTGTAGTTAATGCATAGTTCTTCTCCGGATTTTATAAAGCGAACTGTTTTTATTTTTATCAACCGGTTGTCATAATCCATTTCGTACTCGCAGTTTGACTCATACGAATGGTTATAAACTGACACGTAGCCCAAAGCAACGCAACATTGATTTTTTTGATACCCCCATTCGAAAATATAATCATGCAACAAAGTTTTATCAAGAAGAATACGCTCTTGTTTGCCCATTACCAATACCGGGGAAATTTCTACTACTGTTCTTTCTGCAATATCTTCAGAAGTAAAAATTCCTCTGCCTTTGCCCGGAGAATTATTGAAATACAATGAAGCATGAATCATCTTATATATCCTTTACGGAAAATTAATTAATCAACAATACAATTATACCCAAAACCATGAAGCACAATCTAAAAATCTACAGCTAATTTTGCGCCTCAAATTTAGTTCTGTAATTGAGCATTTTGAAATTGCTCATTACCTCTTCAAATTCACTTAAAACGTTTACATATGACAAAGAAAATCTTACCGTTATTGCTGTTTTTTTCTGCGACATCATTATTTTGTTTTTCACAGGATTTTGCTTCAGCTAAGAAAGGAAGTCTCATCGGCTTTAGTGCAAACACTACTGATTTTGTTCAGCCACTCGCAATAAAAAATTCTTTTACTGGCCAAAATCTCAATCCGGGGTTTTCAATTATGTTCTGGAAAGGGCTGACTAATCATGTTGACTTCTCTCTTCGTTATAACGGGTTATTGACCAGTTATTCAAAAAAAGATACGGCAAGCAATTCAAGTTATGCCAATGAGTTTGAAGGTTCCCTGCACCTGCGGCCTCTTGCTGACAATCATTTGTTAAATCCATTCCTCACCGCAGGAATTGGTGTTGGCAACTATGCCGGTACATGGTCGCCTTATGCTCCCCTCGGCGGAGGTATTCAAATCAACTTGCAAAGCATAACCTATATTTTTCTACAACTGAATTATCGCGCTTCTCTCAGCAAATCCGACCTCGACAATAATCTTTTTTATTCAGTGGGTATTACTGAAAATATTTCTCCGGCAAAACCCAAACCAGCACCAAAGGCAGCAATAGTGATCCCCGCTGTTGAACCTCCCAAAGATACCGATGGAGATGGAGTTATTGATAGTCTCGATGAATGCCCTACTGTTGCAGGCCTTGCCCAATTCCACGGCTGTCCTGACACGGATGGAGACGGCATCCCGGATAAAGAGGATAAATGCCCTAATCAAAAAGGTATTGCAAAATATAATGGATGCCCGATACCTGACACGGATGGTGATGGTATTAATGACGAGGAAGATAAATGTCCCAATATTGCCGGTGTTGCAAAATATAATGGATGCCCGATACCCGACACGGATGGTGATGGAGTTAATGATGAAGAAGACAGGTGCCCCAACCTTCCGGGCGTCAAAGAAAATCAGGGATGCCCATTGGTAAAAGAAGAAATCGTAAAGAAGGTAATGTACGATGCAAAAAATATATTCTTTGCAACAGGAAGTTCGAAACTACTTGCTAAATCTTACAAACCTTTAAATGAAGTAGCTAAGATTCTAAAAGATGATTCTAATTTAAAACTCGATATTGAAGGGCATACCGATAACACGGGCAAGCCGGAAAAAAATCAGGCCTTAAGCGAAAACAGGGCAAAAGCTGTGTTTAATTATCTCACAATAAAAGGAGGTATTGATACAGGCAGGCTTTCATCAGCAGGCTTTGGTGATACCAAACCAATTGCAAGCAATAAAACTGCACAAGGCAAAGCAAAAAACAGAAGAGTGGAATTGAAATTAAAATACTAACCTGGTTTTAATAGTTGAAAACCCCGGGCTTGTCCGGGGTTTTTTTATTCGCATAACAATGATTTAATCTGCTTTTATGGACAAAGCCTGCTAAAAAAGCTTTTAGTAGATAGTAAATAGTAAATTTGACACATGGAGCTGGAATTCGAAAATCATTTAATGCTTGAGCAATTTCTTGAAATTATGCAAGGCAATGATATGTCTGGCCTGAAAGATTTTCTGGATAACCAAAACATCAGCGATGTGGCAAAGCTGATTGACGAATACCCGGAATACGAGCAGGAAATTATTGACAACTTAAGCATCCATCGCGCTGCCAGCACTTTTAAAATCCTGGATTTACCCACACAGAAAAGAGTCATGCGTGATCTGCCGCCTTCCAAAATTGCGGCCCTGTTGAACGCATTACCACCTGATGACAGAACTGATTTTTTCCAGGGCCTGCCAAGTAGCATTGTACGGGAACTAATTAAACTGCTTACACCGGAAGAAAGAAAAATTACACTTTCACTTTTCGGTTATCCCGAAAACAGTGTGGGGAGGTTGATGACACCCGATTATGTTTATGTATTCGAAAATAACACAGTTGCTGAAGTGCTTGAAACAATCAGGAAAGTCGGGAAGAATAGTGAGACGATAGACGTGATTTATGTAATTAACGAAAAGGGGGAATTGCTTGATGATATCCGGATCCGCGAATTCATTTTGAATCATCCTTCAAAAAAAGTAAGCGACCTGATGGATGAAAGAAGGGTTATAGCGCTGAATGCTTACGACGACCAGGAAAAAGCTTATGAAGCCTTCAAAATGAATAACCGTGTAGCCCTGCCCGTTGTAAGTAACAGTAATAAATTACTGGGTATTGTAACGATTGACGACGTACTTTGGGTAGCCAGTGAAGAATTTAGTGAAGATATTCAAAAAATCGGCGGTACCGAAGCACTGGACGAACCTTATCTTGAAATTTCTTTCTTTAGGCTCATCAAAAAAAGGATTGGCTGGCTGATCATTTTATTTTTAAGCGAAATGCTCACTGCTACGGCTCTTGCCTATTTCAATGATGAAATTGCCAAAGCAAGTGTGTTGGTACTCTTCATGCCGCTTATAGCTTCCAGCGGAGGGAATAGCGGTTCTCAGGCATCAACATTAATCATTCAGGCAATGGCAGTAGGTGAAATCTCTCTGGCAGACTGGTGGCGTGTTATGCGCAGGGAAATTTTTTCAGGTTTCGTTCTTGGTTCTATATTGGGCCTTATCGGTTTCTTCCGGATTTTTGCCTGGCACCTGCTGATGCAGCACGGAATTTTTAAAGATATATATGGCCCACATTGGCTGCTTGTTGCACTTAGCGTAGGTTTCTCATTAATCGGTGTCGTGCTCTGGGGCACATTATCGGGGTCTATGTTGCCCATAGTCTTAAAAAAATTCGGGGCCGATCCTGCCGTTTCATCGGCGCCTTTTGTAGCCACGCTTGTAGATGTAACCGGCCTCATCATCTATTTTTCTGTTTCATTTGTTATTATGCAGGGAGTACTGCTTTAATTTTTTTGAATCCGTGCCTTCGCTGCTATAAAGCCGTTGTTGCATCGCACTCGTCAACATATAAATCATTACCGAGCAGAAAATTCAGACAGCTGGGGTTATAAGAACGCCGGGTATACTGTTGAAATAGACTAAAAAAAATCCGGTTTCTTATTGCCTGAATCAGTAAAATAAGAAACCGGGAATATGATGTTGCTTGGAGAAGTAGTGCCAAAAAAATAATTGCGCAGTTATTTGACGATTAGCTGCAAAAAGCAAAGCAGCTAATCAACTTTACACTAATGCGTGGAATTCCTGCATTAATGCAGAAATTCCATATTTCATTATCATTATAACTAAACAAACTTTGCTATGAAGATTTTATTGATTATTTCAATCTTACTGATTGGCGCATCAGCCAAAGCACAAGACTCGTTACAACTTAATTTAACTAAAGACAGTTCAAAGAAAATAAATCCGGATCCGGCACTCATTAAAGTAGAAATAGAGTCAGCATTTCCCGGGGGTAGTAATGCCTGGGCTAATTTTTTAAATACCAATCTTAAGTATCCCAGGAAAGCTATTAGAAAAAAAATCCAAGGTACTGTAACTGTGTTGTTCATAGTAGATAAGGATGGGCAAGTAAGCAATATTCAAGCAATTTCCGGACCCGAAGATGGTGGCTTGCGTGAAGAAGCAATCAGGGTAATCAGCATCAGCGGTAAATGGACACCCGCCGTTCAAAACGGCCGTTTAGTGAAATCGTACAAAAAACAACCGATAGCCTTCAAACTTGAATAAACAATAATAAATTTCGGCAAGTAATTTCCGTGATTTTCGCAGGAAATATGTTAAGGAAATTTAAATTAAATATTAACTGCGCCTTACTTTATTGCCATTCATACAGCCTGAAAACAATTTGGCTATAAGGTATAATATTCTCGCAAACGTCTGTATGTAAAGGGCTTTCTATATAATAAATCTGGGTTTGACATCATGGAAGATACAGAAACATAGTTTGCCCGGCAATACAATACTTTCTAATTTTACACCGTTAACACAAAAAGAAAAAAAATCGCGGTTAGTTTTACCTTCTTCTTTTGCTTTTAGAATTGCTTCCACCTATTGCTCGCCTTCTGACATTTGCCTGCTACGAAATCATTAAATATTCTTTTTACTAAACATTAAAAATGCAACACCATGAAATCAACAGTAAAAAACAGCAATTCCGTTTTGAAAACCATTGCAGTGACAGTAACAGCAGCAGTATTGTTTGCAGGTAGCCCAATAAGCTCTTTTGCAAACACCGTTTCAGAAAAAAGCACAATTGTAAATAACAGCCCTGAAGCTACTTTAAATGTTCAATACGTTGGTGCAGATGAAAACATGTTTGCTTTTAAGGTTGAATTTGAAAACCCGACAGCTCAGAAGTTTACACTGATTGTAAAGAACGATGAAGGAGATGTTATTTACAGCAAGGAGTACAATGATGTACATTTTGAAAAAACCATCAAATTGCTGAAAGAAGGAAATGATTTGGAAAACATCCGCCCTACAATTGCGGTTAGCACAAGCAACAAACTTTTCCAACGTAGTTTCATTGTAGAAACAAATGTGGTAAAGCGTATCTCTGTAACAAAATTATAAATGAGATAGGAATATTACTGCTGAAGGCCCCGTTAACGGGGCCTTTTTTATTTAATGCCTTCATATTTTTAAAATATCAGGCAATCTGTAAATTGCAGCATTGTTTATTTCAAGCTTCTTTTATGCGATTTATTTCTTTACTGATTGTTCTGCTCATTGCCAATCAAAGCTTTTCACAGGATTATTACCTTTTTACAGGCACCTATACCAACGGACAAAGCCTTGGCATTTATGTGTACAGTTTTAATACTACTAACGGTGATGCACAACCTGTTGATTCCATCGCTTCAAAAAACCCGTCTTATATCGCCATCTCTCCTAATGGCAAATATGTTTACTCGGTAAATGAAAACGGGAATAAACAATCTGGTGAAGTCAGCGCTTTCAGATTCGACAAATCAACCGGCAAAATCAGCTTTTTGAACAAACAACAAAGTGGCGGTACCGACCCTTGTTATCTTTCGGTGGATAAAAATAATAAATGGCTGATGATAGCGAATTACAGCAGCGGAACAATTTCGGCGCTTACACTCAACATTGATGGTTCAATCGGTTCAATAGCTGAAACCATTCAGCACACTGGAAAAAGCATTGATACAACACGCCAGGAAAGTGCACATGCCCATTCAGCAATTTTCTCTCCTGACGAACATTACCTGCTGTGTGCAGATTTAGGGATGGATAAAGAAATGATATACAAATTCAATGCAAACAGCATCGACCATCCGCTTACAATTGCTAAAGATTCTGTTGTTGCTATTGTTCCCGGCTCAGGTCCACGACATATTGTTTTTGATCCCAAAAAGCCGAATCTGTATATTATAGAAGAGCTTTCAGGAACAATAGATGCTTTTCATTTCATCAATGGGTCTTTAAAAAAATATCAACGCATCAGCACCCACCCGGAAAATTATCAGGGACAAAAAGGAAGCGCAGACATTCATATTTCACCAAATGGTAAATTTTTATATGCCTCTAATCGTGGAGATGCCAACAGCATTGCCATTTTTTCTATTGACGCGAATACTGGGAAATTAAACCTGAAAGGTTTCCAGGATACCATGGGAAAGCATCCCCGTAATTTTATTATTGACCCGACAGGTCGCTTCTTACTGGTTGCAAACAGGGACACTGACAATATTGTTATATTCAGCATCGATCAAAAAACAGGATTACTGAAAGATACCGGGAAACAATTGCATATCCCAAATCCCGTTTGTCTGAAATTTCTAAAAAAATAGACATTATTATGACATCAAAATCTTACAATTTTTCGTATTAGTTAAATTTTGTTTAAACAGGAAACAGATATTGCTTTTAATAAAATTCAAACCTTTATTTCTGTGATAAAAAATACACATGATTATACTCTCCGCAGAATTATCATTTTGAATATAATGCTGCTTTCGATTTGCATCCTTTTTGGAAATGCAAAGTTACACGCCCAGAAAAAAAATTCAGAAAAAAAGGAAATAAAAATCCGTCATAAAAAAATTGAACAAAGGCACAGTGAAGATTCAGTATGGGAAAAAGATTTAAAAATTTCTGATACCGCTGCAGCAAAAGTAATCAGCAAAATCGAAGATATTAATAGTTCGCTTAATGATTTTAATGATGTAGTGGAGAACGGTTATGACTCAAGTGACATTACCGAAAATCTTCCTGGTTACGAAAGTAGAATAAAATTCTTCCAGGTCAGTTTATCCAATGCCAACAGCAACCTAAACCTAAACAGGATTGCATATATGCAGGGCTTATTGTCGGATATGAAAGACGACCTGCAGGACTGGCAAAAATCTTTATTAGCTTATTATACCGAATTAGTAGGTATCAATTCGCAAATGCGGTCCGTACTTGCTGATTCAACTATTCAACCCATGCCCGAAGACAGCACACTGCGGCTACTTTATTTACGGCAACTTAATGAACTTAAAAAAAGAATTCATGGCACTGATACAATAATGAGAAAAAACCTGGTGAAGATCGATGTGTTGCAAAGTAAAGTATCGAACGATTATTTAGACGTAATAACTCTGCAAAAACAAATGAAAGGCCTTGTAAAGGCATACAGGATAAAAGCATTCAGTAAAGAATCAGGCTACTTATGGGAAGGGCCTTCAACCGATACCAGCAGGAGAACATTTGCAGAAACCGTGCAAAGATCGGTTCGGAGAAGCGACAGGCTTTTGAGCAATTACTTACCGCAAAACTGGGATAAATATATTTTCAACCTGCCGATATTGCTGATATTCTTTATATGGACGAGCATCAACCTGCAAAAAATAAAAAAAACAAACCCCGGCTTTTCAGACACTTTGAAATATCTGCAATCGGTCCCTTTGCTCACCTCTTTAGTCATCATGTTCATTATTGCGCCTTATCTTGACTTGCAACACCCGCCGGCTATTTATACAATAATGCTGCAACTGCTGCTGAACATTACCCTAACATTACTGCTTGCTCAAAAATGGCCCCGCAGGTTATTTGTTTACTGGCTGCTATTTTTTACAGCTTTCTTGTTTTTTGCAGCTAAAAGCCTGTTGAGTAATTCAACTTATTATTTAAGGCTGATTACATTTTTCATTACTACCACTGCGGTTTTATTTGGATATTCATTCACCAGGGAAATAAAAAAACATCCCGAGTTTTTTCCCGGGTATTTCAGGCTTATCACTTGGATTTACATATTGCTGAACCTCGTAGCCTCCTGCTGCAATCTTTTCGGAAGAGCAACCCTTGCTCATATTTGTGAAACGACTGCAATATTAAACTATATGGATGCTATCGGTTTGATTGTATTTATACAGATTTTCCTCGATGCGGTCAACCTGCAACTGGAAATAGATAAAAAATCTTCCCGGTTTACTTCTTACCTCAATTACCAAAATGTAGAATTGCGTTTGAGAAGGCTATTAACGGTAATAGCAGGGGTCTTCTGGTTTGTGAACCTTGCACAAAATCTGAATGTATTTGACGCGGCTTACGATTATATTTCCGATTTCATGGATACCGAAAGATCTGTCGGCAATACATCTTTCAGCATCGGCAGTATTGTTATCTTCTTTTTTGTGATCTGGATTGCTAATTTCTTTCAAAAATATATCGGTTATTTTTTTGGAGATACAGGCAATGAAGACATAGCGTCAGAAAAAAAATCCAAACTTGGCACCTCTGTTTTGCTCATTCGTTTGCTGATACTCACTGCCGGTTTTTTTCTTGGTATCCTCGCATCAGGTATTCCGCTTGACAAAGTAACCATCATTATCGGCGCATTAGGTGTTGGCATCGGCTTGGGGCTTCAAAATATTGTAAACAACCTGGTTTCAGGCGTAATACTGGCAATTGAAAGGCCGATACAGGTAGGTGATATCATTGACGTAGGAGGCAATACCGGCAGAGTAAAAGAGATAGGAATCCGGTCAAGTCGCATTGTAACGCCTGATGGAGCAGAGGTAATTATCCCGAACGGAGATATGCTTTCTCAAAAATTAACCAACTGGACCCTGAACAACACACACATGAGAATTGAACTGAATTTCAAATTAACTGAGAGTGCAAATATGTCCAGGGCAAAAGAAATTATATCCGGGATATTTTCAGATAATCAGGAAGTGCTCAAAAACCCGGAACCACAGTTCCTGATAAAAAACATGAACCAGTCAGGTACGGAACTGCAAATATTTTTCTGGGCTGCAGACATTAACAATGGCGCTCAGTTAAAAAGCGACATCACTCAAAAAATTTTCGAAGGGTTTGCCAGGGAAAACATTAATGTAGGTTAATAAATTGTCATTCTTATGCAAAAAATTTGGACAGCAATAAAATTGTCATAAATTTGATGTTTAAACATTAAATAGTTACGATATGGCTAAAATAAAATGGGCGCTCGACCCCACACACTCAGAGGTTACATTCAAAATAAAACATTTGATGATCAGCAATGTAACCGGGCAATTCACCAAATTTGACGTGAATGCAGAAACGGAAGATGAGGATTTTACAACAGCGAAAGTAAGTTTCACCACAGATGTGAATTCAATCACCACAGGTAATGACCAGCGTGACGGACACCTGAAAAGCGACGATTTCTTTAACGCTGAAAAATTTCCGCAGATTAAATTTACCGCAACCAAATATGAGAACGTAGATGATGATGGTTCTTACGAATTGTATGGCGATCTTACTATCCGTGATGTTAGCAGACCAGTAAAATTAGATGTTGAATTCGGTGGCATTGTAAAAGACCCATGGGGAAATACACGTGCAGGCTTCAGCATAACAGGGAAAATCAACCGCAAAGAATTCGGGCTTGCATGGCATGCAGTAACGGAAACCGGCGGGATAGTAGTCAGTGACGAAGTGCGCATTCATGCAGGTATTGAACTCATTAAACAATCATAAAAGTCTTTACATTACATAAAAAAGGAGCAGGCAACTGCTCCTTTTTTATTTAGAGAAATTTTATTTCAGGTGTAATAATTATTTTACATTAGTGCAGCTGACCGTAAAGCCTATCCTTGTAATTACAGCCTTTTCCTTCTCTTTTTATTAACCCCCAAACAGCCAACATGAAAAAACATTTTCTCATGCTTAGTTTCTCCATTGGAACTATTGTATTATTACAATTCAGTTGCAACAGCAATCAACCTGCACAACAGCTCACAGAACCTGTAAAAAAAGAAATGACATCTGCCGACATGCTATCTCGTGGCAAATACTTAGTTACTGCTGCAGGCTGTGGCGATTGTCATTCGCCCAAATTAATGACACCGCAGGGCCCGGTACCCGACACAAGCAAATTATTATCTGGCCATCCTGCTTCAGTTGCTTTAATGCAGATCGATAAAAATGCATTAAAGCCGGGTAACTGGATTTTATTCTCACCTGATTTAACCGCAGTTGTTGGTCCCTGGGGTATTTCCTTTTCAGCCAACCTGACTCCCGATACAGCAACAGGCCTTGGCGCATGGGCAGAGAACGATTTTATTAAAACAATGCACACAGGAAAACATCTTGGGCAGGAAGGCGGCAGGGCTCTTTTACCTCCTATGCCATGGCAGAGTTTTACAAATTTTACCGATGAAGATCTGAAAGCCATATTCGCTTATTTAAAAGCGCTGCCTGCAATCAGTAATAAAGTTCCCGCTCCTGTTTCGCCAGATGAGCTGGCAAAAACCAGGTAATGATAATGTATGAAGTATGAGTTAGATGATATAAAGTATAAATCACTTTAATAGTTCGTAGCTCATACTTCATACCTCACATTTCTGTTCGTATCTTTGCATTATGCATTATGTTTCTGCGGAAGGGTTAAGTAAATCCTACGGAATTAAGCCTCTTTTCCAAAATATTTCATTCCACATTGAAGAAGGCGATAAAATCGCACTGGTTGCAAAAAACGGCAGCGGAAAATCAACCTTGCTGAAAATCCTTTCAGGCAAAGAAACAGCAGATGAAGGAAAGGTTTGGATTAACAAAGATGTTACTGTGGCCTTGTTTGAACAGGAACCGGTTTTTATGGATCAGAAATCCGTGCTTGACAATATTTTTCATCATGATCATCCGGTGATCAATACAATAAAAGAATACGAAGCTGCGAGTGATGAAGGCGACGCCGAAAAAATCAGCCATGCCATTGTCAAAATGGATGAACTGGCCGCCTGGGATTTTGATACGAAAGTGAAGCAGATATTAGGAAAGTTGAACGTCCATCACCTGAACCAGACTGCCGGTTCACTTTCCGGGGGACAGAGAAAAAGAGTAGCCCTTGCCAAGACCCTTATCGATATTGGGTTTGAGCACAAGCATGTTTTATTGATTATGGATGAGCCTAGCAATCACCTTGATGTGCAGATGGTGGAATGGCTGGAAAATTTCCTCAACCAGGAAAAGCTGACATTATTATTGGTTACACATGACCGTTATTTTTTGGATAATGTGTGCAATGAAATCTGGGAAATGGAAGACAGCCGCTTATATATTCACAAAGGAGATTACGAAAATTACCTAGAAAAAAAAGCAGCAAGGATAGAAAGCGATACGGCAAGTATTGATAAAGCAAGGAATTTATACCGCAAAGAGCTCGAGTGGATGCGCAAACAGCCAAAAGCAAGAACTACCAAAAGCAAAAGCAGACAGGATAACTTTTATGAAGTAGAAGCAAAAGCCAAGCAAAAAATTGAAGATGCACAGGTTCAATTGCAAGTGAAGATGACGAGATTGGGCGGGAAAATTGCAGAGCTAAAGAAAGTGTATAAAAGCTATGGCGATAAAATCATATTGAAAGGTTTCGATTACACATTTAAAAATGGCGAGCGTATAGGTGTTGTGGGTAAAAACGGCGCAGGTAAATCAACTTTTCTCAACATGCTACAGCAGATTGAAGAACCTGACAGCGGCAAGATCAATATCGGCGAAACCGTGGTTTTCGGCAATTATTCACAGCAAGGGCTAACCGTAAAAGAAGATAAACGTGTTATTGAATTTGTGAAAGACATTGCGGAGAATTTTCCATTGGCAGACGGGGGATCACTAAGCGCTTCACAATTCCTGCAATTGTTTTTATTTTCCCCGGAACAACAATATACTTATATCTCAAAACTGAGCGGCGGAGAAAAAAGAAGGTTGCATTTATTATCTATTCTTTTCCGCAACCCAAATTTTTTAATATTGGATGAGCCGACAAATGACCTGGACCTGCAAACGCTCGGTGTACTGGAAAATTTTTTAAGCGAATTCCAGGGTTGTTTGCTGATCGTTTCACACGATCGTTATTTTATGGACAGGCTTGTCGATCACTTGTTTGTTTTTGAAGGCGATGGCATCATAAAAGATTTCCCCGGAAACTATTCACAATACCGGATGAGTATTAAGGAGGAAGAGAAAACAGGTGATGAAAAACAGAAAACCGAAAAGAAAGCCGGCATCAGTCATCAGTCATCAGACATCGATGGGCAAACAGCTACCGAAAAAAGAAAACGCTCATACAAAGAACAGAGAGAGTTTGATTTATTAGGAAAAGAAATTGAAGAGCTTACCCTGGAAAAATCAACCATCACTGAAAAACTGAACAGTGGAACATTGACATTTGACGAATTACAAAAACTTTCGACCCGCATTGGTGAAGTCTCTCAGCTGCTCGATGAGAAAGAAATGCGCTGGCTCGAGTTGAGTGAATAAATATTGAACAGATCGCGTTCATAAAAGAGACCCCTATCTTAAATTCTAACGCACATGGCTAAAATTAAAATTTTAGCGGCGGACCTACAATTTCCATCCCATGTGTTCTCCATAACTCTTTTAAAAGCTTTTCCTGTTCTTTCGGAATATTCTTTCCCAATTTCGCCATTTCCTTAAAAAAATCTTCCATTGTTCCTGCAGGCTGAAACAATACCAGCATTTGTGCTTCCCCTTCGCTTATTTTTGCAAAGGCATGAGGTATTTTTCTCGGAGCAAAAGCTGAATCTCCGTCTTTTATAATAAACTCATCATCGCCAACTTTAACCAGGAATTCTCCTTTGATAACATAAAACCATTCATCCTGCTCGTAATGCAAATGCATCGCAGGCCCGCCTTTCTCGAATCGAATGGTATCGTATACACACAAATCACCATCTGTATCTTTCGCTGAAATTTTGCAGTCAAATTTTCCTCCCATTATCGAAAGCTCTTCCTGGTAGCGGTCTTTATTGGCTTCTACTTTAAAACCTTTGCCGACCCTTTTTTTATTCGCTGCCTTCGCTTCACCGATAAGCGCGGATGCAAACAGTGGTGTCTGTAAAAATAAGCGACGTTTCATGTATGTGAATTTAAATTATTAATGAAATGTTTGACATAATAACAAACAATTTAAGCATTGTCTGCTTAAGTCTATGCATTTTCTGCAAAGGAAACCAGCTACGCATATTTGTTAACATATAGGTTATGATGAAGTCAGGTATTGTTTTTATCTCAGGTCCAGTAATATCGTTATTAATATTGCTGATGCGACTTTGACCAATAACTATCGCAGAAAAGAAACAACAAGCGGTATAACTGAAAACGAATTTATTTACGGCATTTTCCAGTTAAAGTGAACACACCAAATTTGAAAATATTTATTTTTTAACCGTAATAATTACTCTCTGATAACTGGTAAGGGCCGGTGAACCGTTGTCTGTTGCCTCAACCATAATGTGAATGGTTTGCCCCGGGGCTGCATCCTCAGGAATAACCACTTTGGCCTGATTTGCATTTGTATCAGAAATACCCACTTTATTCAAATAACTTCCAACCTGTAACTGCGACCATGTAACGGAAACATGATTTCCATCCGGATCCGATACATGTACATTTAATTTTATTATTTCACCCGGAGAAGCCAATAGGTCAAGCGGCCCTTCAATAATGATTACCGGTGCATGATTTGCATTTGAAAACTTTGTAGTTACCGACCATTTAAGTCGTGCAGCAAAATCCCGTTGAGCGGCTGGAAAAAAGTCAGGATATGCATTCGAATTTTTATTTAACTGGCTGGTCATTGAACTAAGAACTGATATCATCGCTTGTTGGGACGTATCTCCGGCAGGCAGTGAAAAAGTGTTCACCTGTTGATTATTCACCTCACGGCCACCCCAGCCACCATAGGAACCTGCTTCATAAGCCCGCAATCCATTTGCGAGCATATTCATAAATGTAGGGTCATCGCCTTCTCCAAGCCAGGAACCTTTTTCCTGCACAGGCATCCATACTACATAACCCATTTTTCTCAACTGCTCATTACTATAGCCTGAAAAACCGAAATAATCCATGATATCACCTTTCACCATTTGTTTACCATCGCCCCACACACGATATAATGCTCCTAATGGTCCGCGGCTGGTTACATTTTCCCTCATCCATGATGATGTCAAATAAATAGAATCTACCGGTATTGCGCCTAACTGTGCCCCATAACTGTAATTAGGTCCACCTGAAAATTGGCGGTATTCAATATCAGGCCAGTTGGGTTTAATGTATTTTGCATAAATATCATCCTGGTCGCCTGAAGGCAACAGTACAACTTTATGAGCAATTTTCTTTTTAATCAGTTCCCATTGAGTAGTATATTCATACTGTTCCTGTATGGATTTAAGTGCCCGGGCAATTGTACTTTGTCCTCCCCACGCTGTTATGAATAGCTTTCCCGGTTTATCATCAAGCATTAATGATTTAATAAGATCTGACCCACGTGAGTCCTTCGAAATATCTCCATCGAATTCTATATTTCCCAAACGTATTTTTGATTTCAGTTTATCCGGAGATGGGTAACCGGAGTTATGCATTTTCAGATTTGGGTACACTTTTGCATAAGCTTCCACTGCGTTATCAATATAGCGTTCATTTCTGGCCCAGCGCCATGACGTACACGGACAAGTGTCTATTCCAAAACGCGCATACTCCCTTCCGGGTACATACCATTTAGTTCCTTTACCATCTCCTTTCCAGTGAAAACCGCTGCTTGTATAGATGAGCCCTTCTACATTTAGATCGCAGCTATAGAGCAGAAACCGTATCAGGGAATTATTATCATCAAGTTCCGGATCGGTAGTAATCACAATACGGGGCTTTGTTTGCTGATGTAAAATTTGTGCTCCTGCATTATTTGCAAAAAGAAACAAAATAGCTATTACAATCGCACAAAACCATAAGTCATTACGTAAACTTAGCAGATGTGTGTTCATATTTCAAGCGTTTATATTGAGTGATATCTTTTAATGAAATTTTATTCGGCTACTATGATTTTTTTTTGTTTCTCAGACCACAAGCAGCACAATAGCATAAATAGAATTTAAATTAAATTGACATCTTATAAACCTGCCACGCACATTTATGATTTGTATAATAATTTAAAATTCTTTCGGCCACCCAACTGCTCATGAAGTTACAAAAGCCCGTTGTTAATACCAGATTCAATTTATAATATCAGAGTTGCATTTACGGATAAGACTTAAGCAAGTCCCTAATTAAATTATCTTCCCGTTTGCTTAGCCTATTCACAACGCTTATGTTGCTGGAACTATATTATTCCTGTAATAAGTGAATTGCCTCATTGCAGCACTGCCGGTCAAATAAAAAATCGGGCCCTACATTTCGAACATAAAGTTCTTTTTGGGATCATTAAAAAATTCAATAGTTTTAATTTATCCCACCTACCCCAAGCAAAACGCCAAACCTCTCCGGTCTTTTTATTATCTAACTTAAAATGCTCCATTATGAAAAAGATGCTTATGCTGGCTGCAGGATACTGTTTCCTGCTTGCCTGCAACAACAACAAACCTGCCGAAACAAATTCTGCTGCTACTGACACTACCGCTAAGACCACTGAACAAAAACCCCCACCGCAATCTGAATTCGCCGATGCGAAATTCACAGATATCGGTAAGAAAAATCTGCAACAACTTTCCAGCGGCGACATTGACGGATGGATGAACTCATTTGCAGATAATGCAAAATACCGCTGGTCATCCGGGGACAGTCTTGAGGGTAAAGCCGCAATTGCTACTTATTGGAAAGAACGTCGTACTAAAGTAATCGACTCCATCACTTTCATTAACGATATATGGTTACCGATCAAAATCAACAAGCCCCAAAAAGGACCTGATTCGGAAGGCAACTGGCTATTGAGCTGGTATATGGTGAACGTGAAGTACAAAAATGGAAAGAAACTGATGTTCTGGGTGCATACAGATATGCATTTCGATGCCAATGATAAAATTGATCAGTTTATTCAATATATTGACCGTGCTCCAATCAATAAGGCATTAGGAATGCATTAGGAGATGCAAAAGATAAGATGTGAAAAGTGAGCGGTGAGATGCGGAAAAGGAAAATAGATTTCTGTATTTGTTATACGCCATCTCATATCTCCTATCCTGCATCTTGCTTCTTACCTCTCACATCTTCCTTTTTCTTATCTTTATCAAAAGGCCCCATGTTAAAAAAGATATTCGGTTTTTTGTTGCTCGTCATTGTTGTTCTTGCATCTGTTGTCCTTATCAACACTTTTCGTTTCAGCAAAGCTATACCCGGTAAGCCTGCGCTTGCAGAAGAACCAATCAGTGATTCTGCAGTGCAGCACCTCAGCAAGGCAGTACAAATCAAAACCATTTCTTTTGCCGATACCATACCTGCAGACACTGCAGAGTTTCTCAGGTTCAGGGGTTTTCTCGAATATGCATACCCGTTAATTCACCGTAGGCTGCAAAGGCAAATCTTTAACCATTTCAGCTATTTGTTCAAATGGGAAGGGAAAAATAAAAACCTTGCACCATATGTGCTGATGGCACATATGGATGTGGTACCTGTGGAAGAAATTACTGCCGGCAAATGGAGTGTTACTCCTTTTAGCGGTACCATTAAAGACAGTATGGTGTGGGGACGTGGCTCTGTGGATGATAAGAGTTGCGTTATCTCCATCCTGGAAGCAGTGGAAGATCTGTTACAAAAAAATTTTCAGCCGGAAAGAACTATTTATCTAAGCTTCGGCCATGACGAGGAAATTTCCGGAACAAGAGGCGCAACATCCATCGCCAGTTGGTTTACACAGCAAAACATACACCCCGAAATGGTGCTTGATGAAGGCGGAGAAATTACATTGGAAAATTTTCCTGAACTCAAGAGGCCTGTAGCAGTGATCGGCATTGCTGAAAAAGGATATCTTTCTTTTACCCTGAGTGTAGACAAAAAAGGCGGACATAGTTCCATGCCCGAAAAGGAAACGGCCATCGATATTCTTAGCAAAGCGCTGGTAAAGCTGAGAGAAAAACCAATGCCGTTCAACATTACCAATCCATCAAAGGAACTATTGAACCGAATAGGACCGGGTATGCCGTTCATGAACCGGATGGCGCTTTCCAATTTATGGCTGTTTGAATCTTTATTTGAAAAACAAGCCGATAAAAAAAACACCACATTCGCATCATTTCATACAACGATTGTTCCAACGGTGTTTAATAGTGGCATCAAGGATAATGTGATCCCTACCAATGCCACAGCCATCATAAACTGCCGCAGTCTTCCCGGCGATTCGCAGGATGATGTAATGGCTTTCATCAAAAAACAAATTAATGATGACCGTGTTATCATTAAGCCCCAAAAACTAAATAACAATGCATCTGCCATTACACCTGTTGATGGAGCGCCATTTAAAAAGATTGAAGAGCTATGTTATCAAACTATGCCTGATGTGATACCTGTGCCCTATCTCGTTATCGGCGCAACCGACAGCAGGCATTTCAGTGAAGTATGCAGCAATATTTTACGCTTTACGCCTGCTGTTGACCTGAAAGGTTTTCATGGGATTGATGAACGATTACCCATAAGCGATTTTAAGAGAATGATTTTCTTTTACAGCCTGCTTATTCGCGAATCAGGAAATGAAACCGTAGCAAAAGTTGCGGAAGGGTTAAGCGGAAAATAAATTTCATGCAGGGAAATTACGCAACGTTTCCTCGCCGTATCATTTTATAAGCTTCATCCATTCATCAATAAATTCAAAAAGAAACCCTGTAGCATAAACTCATTATTTATATTTGAAAATTATTGAATGATCACATGTAATAAATAAAAAGCAATGAGAAACTTAATAGTATTAGCAGCAATTTTTGGAATCGTTGCGGCAAGGGCTCAAAAAATTCCCGACCCAAGGCCTTTTGCCAACTCCATTACCGAAACAGACCTGAAGAAACATTTGTATACAATTGCCAGCAAGGATTTTGAAGGCAGGGAAACCGCAACTCCCGGCCAGCATAAAGCGGCAACATATATTGAAGATTTTTTTAAATCCATCAGCCTCCAGCCTGGCAACAAAGGCGACTATCAATTATATTATCCTGTGTTCCAGGATTCAATTACCAGTGCCGCTATTCAAATCGGTGGAACATCTTTTGAACTGAGTCAAGATTTCAGTGTTAATGCTTCTGCTAATTACAGCGCCACATTATTCGGAAGTGAGGTGGTATTTGCTGGTTACGGAATCACAGATTCTGCACATGATGATTATAAAGGCCTTGATGTGAAAGGAAAAATTGTGATGGTACTGGATGGCATGCCCTCAGATATTTTGCAAAATCAAATCAGGAAGCGCACATTTAACCGCTTTGGCAAACAGGATGCTGCACAAAAAAACGGCGCAATAGCTTTATTGATTATACAGACCAATTTCCCCTGTAAGGCTGGTAATTACGACAGGGGCAATATGTATCTCGACGGTTATAAAAAAGTTATCAGGCCCAATACTTTTTATGTATCCGAAAAAATTGCCAAAGCTATAATGGGCAACGATTACCAGGGAAAATCCAACCTTCAGCCAAAGACATATAATGTAAACACTATGCTTCAGTTCAGTAAAGAAACCATGCAACTGCAAAGCAGCGATGTGCTTGGCTTTTTGGAAGGTACAGACCTGAAAGATGAATTGGTCGTGATTTCCGCACACTATGATCACCTTGGCAAACGTGATACCCTGATTTATTATGGCGCAGATGATGACGGGTCCGGCACAGTGAGCCTGCTGGAAATAGCACAGGCTTTTACAAAAGCAAAAGCAGCAGGCAGAAGCCCGCGCAGAAGTATTTTATTTCTTGCAAATTCGGGCGAAGAAAAAGGTTTATGGGGTTCCGCATATTACACCAATCACCCTGTATTCCCGCTTGACAAAACTACTGTTGACCTGAATATTGATATGATCGGGCGAATTGATGATACGCGGAAAAAAGGCGACTCTACAAATTACGTTTATGTGGTAGGTGATGATAAATTAAGTTCCGATCTGAAAGTAATCAGTGAAACGCAAAACAAAAAATATTCAAAACTCGAATTGGATTATAAATTCAACGACCCGAAAGATCCGCAAAGAATTTATTACCGAAGCGATCATTTTAATTTTGCTGAAAAAGGAGTACCTATCATTTTCTATTACGACGGAATGCTCGATGCCGATTATCATAAACCAACTGACACCCCGGACAAAATCAATTATAATGTAATGGTGAAACGCGCGAAACTTGTTTTCTTTACAGCATGGGAAATGGCAAACAGGAATGATATGCTGAAGCGTGATATTCCTTTGAATTAATTTTGCCGATGCAACAAGATGAAAATATGAAACCGGCAAGTGAAAGCAAAATGGTTTACAGGTGCGCATTGCTTGCCGGTATTGCCATGATTGGCGCAGCTTTACTAATAGCATTAAGTGTAAACAATCTCATTGTCGGTGAAGCTGCCAATGATATCAGCAAACATTTATCTTCATCCATCATCATTCATTGGTCATTGTCAGGCGCCATGCTATTCCTTGTTGGCATCTGGGTGCTGTTTTTATTATCCCCATTAAAAAAACTGCAGAGAAGGGCATGGTGGCAGGGCATTATTATTGGCCTTGTATTAATGTTATTTGGCGCAGGGTTTTGGTGGAAATATCCTTCATCAATTCATTTGCCTGGCTTTATTTTATTGGGAGCTATACTATTTGTGCCGCTTCTCGCCGTTACGGCTAAATTCAGGAATTGATATTATGGCCGGGCAACACAACTCCTGTGAAGCATCCTTGCATCGCACTCTTCAACAACTAAAGTTATGTTGAATTTTATTGCTACAAAGATGCAGGAGCACAAATATCTCCTTACCATAATTAAGTGCCTGAGTAGCTTACTAATTTCTATATTCCTTTCAAAATCACTTTATAATCTTAAAACACCATCTCTGCAATTTTCCCCGGAAGTCAAATGGCGTAGTGGCTTTCGTGATATCTTTTATCAACGAAGCTTCAATCCTGCTTTCTTCTAAAGTAAAACTGCGCAGGTTATTGCTGAAATACATAACCGCATCTTTTTTCATAGCCCGCAATGTTTTGTTCAGCAGTTCCACATGGTCGCGCTGAATGTCGAGAATATCATCCATTCGCTTACTATTACTGAAAGTTGGCGGATCCATAATCACCAGATCAAACTGATCTTTCGGCAATTGATCCAAATACTGCTTCACATCGGCATGCACAAAATGATATTTTGTTTTATCTGTGAATCCATTCAGTTTAAAATTTTCTTCGGCCCATTTTAAATAAGTTTTAGAAAGATCTACCGAGATAACATTCGCTGCCCCCCCATCTGCAGCATAAACAGAAAATGAAGCTGTATAACAAAAAAGGTTCAGTATCTGTTTGTCTTTCGCTTCCAGCCTGACCATATTTCTTGTTATGCGATGATCGAGAAACAAGCCTGTATCAAGATAGTCTTTAAGATTTACCGCAAACTTCAACCCCTGTTCCTCTACAATAAAAAAATCTTTTGTATCATTCAATTTTTCATACTGGCTTTCCCTGTTTTCTTTTCGTTGACGCTGCCGTACATAAATTCTGTTTGCAGGAATTTGCATCACCTCGCTCACTATCTTCAAGCATCCATCCATCCATTCGTCATGTTCCTTATCTGCCATTTCAAAACGCTTTTTGTATTCCGCCATATAAATTTTATCATCATACACTTCAATGCAGAACGGAAATTCAGGAAGGTCGTAATTGTACACCCGGTAACAGGAAATCACTTGCCTTCTTGCCAACTTGCTTATATGGCGAAATACTTTTTCCAGCCTGTTGCGGAACATGCTGTATTTTTCTGTATTCATCAGCATAAAACTAAAAACAAAAGCACTGATTTTTTCAGTGCTTCACAATAATAATTTATAATAACATCAATTTACTCCAACCTCTTCACGTACCATTTCCAAATCCGGTTTCGACTCATCCGTGAGTTTTACCTTTCCTCTTTCTTTACGCACTACCCTCGAATACAAAGAGATGTTACTATCAAATAAAAAGCGAAAAAACAACTTTGTCCACGACATATGGTATGAAAGTGAGTCATAATAAGCCGGGGCACCCTTTCTTATTTCGGGCAGTTTGTTCCAGGGTACTGAAGGGAAATCATGGTGCTCATTATGATAACCAACGTTAAATGCTACGGTATTTAACGGGCCATAATAACTATAAGTCTCCTGGTCCTCATGTGTAAGATAATGTTCTTGTATCCATCTTGCCCCTAACGGGTGCAACCCTACAGAAAAAAAGAAACTCAATAATAGATAAGCGATCGCTTTCAAACCAAAGAAATAAGCGATTGCCGCAATGAAAACAGCTTCGAGCACAAAATTCAAAACGATCCATTTATCAACCGGCTTTATTTCCTTTAACCTGGAAATGCGGAACACCTGGAATAAAGGATAAAACAATAACCAAAGCACTTTTCCGAAAAAATTATTATTGATTAATTTGGCTTCCCAACGGTTAGGCAAATCAGCATCCAACTCATGAATACCCTGGAAAGAATGATGTTTTATATGATAACGTTCGAATGATACCGAACTCGGAAACAACTGCGGCAAATTTGCCAATATGCCTGCGAGCCTGTTGGCTGCCCGGTTTTTAAATAATAAGTGATGCGCACATTCGTGTATCATCACAAATAAAGCATGGTCCGCAAAAGCTCCGATTAAATATGCCACCCCAACAACTATCCACCAGGATTTATCATGAACAAACCACGCCAACACAACCTGCAACCCCACTATGGTAACAATTGCAAAAATGGTTTTCCAGTTCTTCCCGATCAGCTTACGCATTTCAGGATGTTGTTTCAAAATTTGCCGGGTCCTGATGCGGTGCGGTTCACACTGGTCAGAATAAACAAAATCTGTCCTTTTAGCCATATTGTGTTTTTAGGAATTGTGCAATGTACAATATAATTCCGTCTCAACATTCTGTAAAATGAGCTTTTTTTAACGTACTTATATTGATTTATATCATGCCTGTACCGAATATTTTATAACAGGTATTTCTTCCGTTGTTCCGGTACATATATTTCGTAACAAATGTGAATATATACTTACATCATACTTTGTTGGACTTTTCATTGCCAGGCGAATACAATACGAGTTAAAACGAGAAAGAAATATTATCAGGACCTTCTTTTCACTGTTTCATAATCTTTAGAAACGCGTGCCCTCATTATCCCTATGGTATCCTTACCGGCATCTATCATGCTCATCTTAATTTTAAAATCGCATTCATAAAAAGTGGAATCTTCATAATATTCAACACTTATAACTTGGAATTTAAATTTATTAGTATCGCTTTCTGACGCAAGATATTTGCTCATAGCATTTTTAAGATTGTTGCGTGTCGTCGCAGGAGATGCTTTTTTTTCACACGATGAAACTACAAAGATAGCCAGCAGTAAAATTGATTTTCTCATATCTAGTAAATGAGTTTAGCTAAATTATAAAAAAATATCACTTTAATACCTAAATAGTTCTGCAAGCTTTGTCGAAACTTTTTCTGCATTTGGCAACATAGCATTTTCAAGAATAATATTTATCGGAACTGCAGGTAAATTTAAGGCCCCCATCACTTCAACTGGTGCATCTAAAAAACGAAAGCAATGTTTTGAAATCCTTGCAGCAAGTGCTTCAGCGAAAGAATTATTTTGTTGCTCTTCCGTAAGTACCAAACATTTCCCATGCTTTTGTACCGAAGCAAAAACAAGTTCTTCATCAAGAGGGAACAATGTCCTCAGGTCAATAATCTCAATCTGACCTGGGAAATTATTTGCTGCAGCCTTTGCCCAATATACTCCCATACCATAGGTAATAATGCAGCAGCTTTGCCCCAGATCAACCTTAGCTTCACTTGCCTGCAACACCACCCTGCCCTTACCCAACGGCAATGTATATCCTTTTGAAGGTTCAATCGTTTTTGCATCTTCTGTTCCCGGAACTTTACTCCAGTATAAACCTTTATGCTCAAGCATAACAACGGGATTGGGGTCAAGGAAAGCAGCACGCATTAATCCTTTCATATCAGCAGCATTGGATGGATATGCGACCTTAATGCCTTTAATCGATAGCAAAGTTGTTTCGATACTTCCGCTGTGGTATGGCCCGCCGCCTCCGTAAGCCCCAACGGGAACACGAATCAAAGTTTGTACGGGGAATTTCCCGCAACTCAAATAACAGGATTTAGAAATTTCAGTCACCAGCTGGTTGAAGCCCGGGTAGATATAATCAGCAAATTGCACTTCCACAATCGGCTTTACACCTGTTGCGCATAAACCAACTGTTGATCCAATTATATAGGCTTCCTGAATGGCGGTATTAAAAACACGATGATCTCCGAATTTTTCAGCCAGTGTAGCTGTTTCACGAAATACACCTCCCAGGCGCCTGCCAACATCCTGTCCATACAAAATTGCTTCCGGAAATTCTTCCATAATTTCCCTGATAGCAAACAAGGCCGCATCCACCATTAAAATTTTTTCTTCCCTGGCTGGAGATCGCTCTCCGGATTCCTGGAGGATATGAGTAGGCACAAAAACAAAATCTTCCACCGTATCAGCTTCTGGCTGGCCGGCATCAACTGCTTTTTTAAACTGTTCCTGAATATATTTCCTGGTTTCAGTTTCTATTTGATCAATTTGTTCATTGCTGATTCCGGCAACAGATAATTGTTTCCTCAATTTTGGTTGAGGATCATGTAAAAAATGCTTCTCCAAATCCTCCTTACTGCGATAAAATTCTTTTCTTACCCCGCTGGTATGATGATTAAGCAAGGGTACTTTAGCCTGAACAAGATAAGGCAAACGTTTTTGACGAACATGTGCAATGACCATTTTCATGGTTTCATAGCTTTGTTCAAAATCACTTCCATCAACCCTTATTCTTTCCATGCCATGAAAACCCGAAGCATATTCAAAAGCATCACTTACCCTGGCTTCAGATGATGAAACACTTATGCCCCAGTTATTATCCTGAACCAGATAAATAACAGGTAATTTTTTTAGCACGGAAAACTGAAATGCTTCACTCACTTCTCCCTCAGTTATGCTCGCATCTCCAAAAGAACAAACCACAACCGGCATTTCGTTATTATTTCCTTTTTTTAATAATGAAGAGTGGATGGTTTCAAGATATTGCAGTCCCTGGGCAATACCTGTTGACGGAATTGCCTGCATTCCTGTTGCACTGCTTTGATGAATAATAGTAGGCTTATCATTGCCACGATAATTCGGATGAGCATAATATTCACGTCCACCGGTAAAAATATCATCAGCTTTTGCCAGCAATTGCAACATCAATTCATAAGGAGAAAAACCAATTCCAAGCAACATGCTTTCATCACGGTAATAAGGGCTAACAAAATCGCATGGCAATAAATGAAAAGCTGTTGCTAATTGTATGGCTTCATGCCCTCTTGAAGTAGAATGAACATATTTGCAAATCGCCCTGTTGCTTTCATAAGTCTCGGCCATTTCCTTCACACAGCACATAAGGCGATAGGTTTTTAATAAAATATCTTTGTGAAGCATAAACAAGCGATGTTGAGGCAAATGTAATGAGATATTGGTTTAACTGCGACAGAGCAAATGCTCCTGAAAAGAATTAAGCATTTCACAATGTTTTGCCAAGATATTGAACTTTGTAACAGTTTTATTATTCACATAAAATAGAAATGAGAGCGAAAGAAGTGCGTTTAGGATAACGGACAAGTATAATAACGGCATGTTACAATTGACCGGGAAGCTGCACATCATAGCGGGCAACAAAGCTATCCGAATGTTGATAAATGTAGCATTGTAACGTGTATTACGTTGCAGAGCAGCAATAACAAGGCATAAAGTAGTAAAAAACGAGCAGATCGCGTTAGAACGACACTGCATAAAGAACAAAAGATACTTCTATCAAAAAGAAAAACATCGCTTCACTCTGACATGGCATTCAGAGAATATTGTAAAAAAGAAAATTATTTTATTTCCACAGCAAGCAAACTCTCATCTTCAATAAACGCTTCAAGTTCGTCGCCTACAACACATTCTCCAACGCCTGCCGGTGTTCCCGTAAATACCAGGTCGCCAATGTTTACAGAAAAATAATTAGAGATATGAGCAAGCAATTTATCAAAGCTGTTAATCATTAACCCGGAATTAGCCTGCTGAACCAGCTCTTTATTCTTATACAAACAGAAGTTAATGTCTTTTTTGTTCTTGATATTCTGAAGAGGTATCCATTTTCCGATAGCAGCAGAATTGTCCCATGATTTTGCTTTTTCCCAAGGCAGACCTTTTTCTTTCAATTCGTTTTGAATATCACGAGCAGTAAAATCAATACCAACAGTTACAGCATCATAATATTTGCTCGCAAATCGTTCCTGAATATATTTGCCATTTTTAGAAATACGAAGGACCAACTCGCATTCATAATGAAGCTCATTGGTAAATTCAGGGTAATAGAAAGGAGTGTGTGCCTGTAATAAAGCACTTTTAGGCTTCATAAATATGATCGGCTCGTCAGGAACTTCATTATTCAATTCCTTAGCGTGAGCTACATAGTTACGGCCAACACAGAATATTTTCATATTCAATTAAGGTTTTAAATAGAAAACTTTTGTTTAATTAAATAATCGGCTAAGAAAAGCCAGGCTCGGCATAGGAATATTGCGTATGAGTTCTTTTCTAATTAAAGCTAATAGATTCAGTTCTGCGAATGTAAACATTCCAGATTATAAATCATAAAGTTATGATTAATTTATTAAATTGTTCCATTGTACGTTGAATTCCCAGGGTTACGAAGCATTCTATGGCATCCACGCAAATATCAATTTTTCGCTTAACTAATTGTATTTCTTCTTTATGCCACTTACCCAACACATATTCAACCTGCATTCCTTTAATAAAATTATCGCCGATGCCAAACCGTAATTTTGGATACTCCGTTGTTCCCAAATGTTCCTGAACACTTTTCAAACCATTATGACCACCATCACTTCCCCCCGGCCTGATGCGAAGCCTGGAAAGTGGCAATGCCTTATCGTCTATAATTATCAACATGTTCGCAATGCTTATATTTTCCTTATCGAGCCAATATTTGACCGCTTTACCACTGAGGTTCATATAGGTGGTGGGCTTTATGCATATAATTGTTTTACCTTTCCATTTAATTTCCGAAACTCCTGCCAACCGGCCAATGGTGAAATTACCTCCATGTTTTATAGTGAATGCATCCACCACATCAAACCCAATATTATGACGGGTTCCAGCATACTCAAGATCAAAATTACCTAGCCCTGCAATTAAAAATTTAGACATAATATGTTCCAAAAATAACTTAAAGAAAAATGTACCTTAAATACTGAAATCAAAAAATTGATTTTGGCATTTAATATTTTAACCAAATATAAATTCTCTTGATAAATTTTTCCAGATAGAAAGAAATCATGTAGCAAATAACCAATACCAAAAGAAGTAAAATGATGTTATAAGAAATTCCAAGCTCTTTACACAAGTAAATGGATATATCCCTAACAAACATATGGCATAGATAAAGCGGGAAAGAAACTGATGCTGTAAAAAAGATAAACCTGTTCAGCAGCTTAATATCCCAGCTATAAATAATAAGGCAAAGAGACAAATAACCAGTTAATGCAGGAATATCGTCTATTATCTGGCCAAAACTGTTCAATTTTAATGCAAGAAAAGCATAGAAACCCAGGCTAACAACAGCAAGCAGGTATAAATAACTTTTAGGAATTTGCCAAAAGCCTTTACGGGTTGAGTAATATATTGAACCGAAAAGCATACCTAACATAAACTCCCACAAAAACTGAAGAAAAAAACTATCCCATACGCGCAGCTGATCTTTGCCAATAAAAAAAAGAAACAAACTCCATGAAACACTTATAATAACACCTGATAGTAAAAAAAGCCAATCTGACATTTTTTCTTTCAGCTTCACAAGCAGTAAAAAAACCAAATACAGCTGAATGATTGTAGAAATGAACCATAACTGGTAGCCATAACTGCCTATTATGCTTTCATCAAACATTTTGTATAAAAAAATATGCCCGCAATATGCATAAAGAGAATTATCATAAACAGGCAATACTAACAAAGAGAAAGCCGCCACAATAGTTACCGTTACAAAATAAGGGACATAAATTTTGACAAACCTTTTTTTCATAAAATCAATGAAATCTAAAGGCTTGTTTAAGTGAGACAGATAAAGGCCAAAGCCCGAAACCATCAAAAATGTATGAATGCCGGTACCTCCGAAATTGATGGATTTTGCCAGAAGGCCTGGCATTTTCAAATACTGCAGTAAATGATAAAGAACAATGGTTAAAATAGAATAACCTTTAATGAACTCAATAACCTCTAATCTTTGATTGTTCTTTTCCATAAATAAATATTGTCAAAAT
>DATKNN010000027.1:0-210884 GCA_035541355.1 Puia sp.
CTCTTGAGATATTAAGCCCTGTTTTGTAACCCAAATTAATTTGTCCAAATGAACATGTCGCGATACAAACATTAATGATTGTCAAAAGGAATATTTTCTTCATGCAATAGTTTTTGAACCGGCCCACAAATTGCCACCAACACATAAATATACGCTACAATTTTCTCCTGACCGACTTTTTAAGTGGCTGATAGTCACAATAGCTCATCCGCGTTTTTTGTATTGTTTGTAGCGTCAATGACAATGTTGATTTTTTATAATGTGAATAAAATTTATGCATGGCTTCGCCATATCAGTCACATTATGTTATGTATTAGCTTTCAATTCTCTCTTCCCTGTTTACCATAGGTCATTCCCACTTTATCGCGCCTTTCTGCCACATATCATCTAACGGGCTGGTTATGTTCACCAGCGTTTTCCTGCTTACATGCAAGTAGCGTTCGGTGGTTTTTATGCTGAAATGACCAAGTATGTCCTTTATATATCGTATATCCACACCTTTTTCAAGAACATGTGTGGCAAAACTGTGGCGTAGCGAATGAAATCCCAATGGTTTTGCTATACCCGCTTTTTCCTTTGCCTGTTGAAATATTTCCTGAGCGCTTCGTACACTATATGCTGTTCCCGTTTGCTCCCCTTCAAATAAATAAATTTTTGGTCTTGAGGGGAGGCCACGCAGGTATGCCCGCAAAATATCCAGCAGCAAAATACTCAGGTTCACATACCTGTCCTTTTTACCTTTTGCACGTTGTACAAACAACAGCATACGGCTGCTGTCAACATCATTAAGTTTTAAGTTTACTACTTCGCTAACGCGCAATCCGGATGAATAGGCAGTGAACAAAATAGCTTTATGCTTCAGGTTCTTTACTGCTGCAAACATCCTGGCAACCTCCGCTTCACCCAGCACTTTTGGTAAGATGATCTGCTTCTTCGGCCTCGGTATCTCATAGAAAAATTTTTCCCTTTTCAATACCTGTTCAAAATAAAATTTAAGTGCGTTGAGCCTGCTGTGTGCCGTATTTTCTTTGATATGTTCTTTTTCCATAGCATATATCATGTAGCGGCGTATATCGCCGGGCTCCAGTTCATATACAGGTTTGTTTTTTAATAATTGCAGCAGTTGCATAAATTCATTCCGGTAGGTACGAATGGTGCTGGTACTATAGGCCTTCAACTTTAATTCTTCCACCAGTTCTTTCAGTGCTGCCAGGTTTTCTTTACTTAGTTTCCAGGCCGTAGTTGCTGCAGGTATTTCTACAGCAGCATGGTTTTGCGTAACGGTGTTTACTATGCCCACTTCTTTCTTTTTTTGGAGATACGTTTTCAATTGCCCGGTATCCAGTGTGGCATTTTCTTTTAATGCTGATTGCAGTTGTGAATAGGCCTGCCTCGTTAATGGCAGGTGCCAGCTTTTATAAGTCTGGCTCCATTTTACAGCAGGTAGTTTTTTTATAACATGGTTGAGCCGGTGGTCATACTGAAAGTTTATCGCGAGGCGCTCTTCCCCGCCATGCAGCATAGGTGTTAAGGTAATGGTTCGCATATACAGCAATTTAAAGTTTTTTTGCATGAGCAGGAAAAAATTTAAGGGATTTGCTGCGGTTGAAATACCCCTGTGCAGAAATAATGCTGTTGAATAATTTGCCGATACCGGTTTTATTCAAGAAGCACTCATCCGAAATATGAAATGAACCAGTATAGCAGGTTAATCCAGCTCAAATCCTTTCAGGTATTCTTGCATAACTTTGATTTTCTCAACGCTCTTCATATGTCCACATTTTCCAATCGTATTACCAGGCTCTTTGGCATTAATTATCCCATAATCCAGGCAGGTATGATCTGGGCAAGCGGCTGGCGTTTAGCCAGCGCCGTTAGTAATGCCGGGGGGTTAGGTATTATAGGCAGCGGAAGTATGGCCCCTGGTGTCTTAAGGGAACATATCCGCAAATGCAAAACTGCTACCTCGAAGCCATTTGCTGTTAATCTGCCTTTGCTCTATTCAGGAATTGACCAACAGGTGCAGGTAATATTGGAAGAGGGAGTGAAGATAATTTTTTCATCAGCCGGTAACCCAGCTACATGGACAAGCGTCCTAAAAGGAAAGGGTATAACTGTTGTGCATGTGGTAAGCAGCAGCAGGTTTGCTAAAAAAGCTGAAGATGCCGGCTGCGATGCCGTAGTAGCTGAAGGTTTTGAAGCCGGCGGGCATAATGGAAGAGAGGAAACAACAACCCTGGTGCTGGTGCCTGCGGTTTGTGATGCTGTAAAAATTCCGGTAATTGCTGCGGGTGGCATTGCCCATGGGAAACAAATGCTGGCAGCCATGGTGCTTGGCGCTGAAGGCGTGCAGATGGGAAGCAGGTTCGTAGCCAGCGAAGAAGCCTCTTCCCATATCCGCTTCAAGGAAAAAATTATCGCGGCAAAAGAGGGCGACACTTTGCTGACTATGAAACAGCTTACCCCTGTGCGGCTATTAAAGAATGATTTTTTTTATAAGGTGCAGCAGGCAGAATTACATGCAGCTTCTGCAGATGAAATGAAAGAACTGCTTGGCAAAGGCAGGGCAAAACGGGGAATGTTCGATGGGGATCTCGATGAAGGGGAACTGGAAATCGGACAGGTATGTGCTAATATTCATGCAATTCTTCCGGCCGCAAAAATTGTTGAAGAAACATGGAACGAATTCCAGGCAGCACTGTCTAATCCTTTGCAGTAATTATAAAAACTGTTTTATGAAAAATAATAAAGCCATATTGCCATGCTTTTTATTATTTGCTTTAACTGTTGTTACCAAAGCAAGTTCAGGCAGGCCTGTTGATGTGCGTTTGCATGGATATGTAACCGATGCGGTAACCAAAAAACCTGTAAGCGGTGTTGTTGTTTCTGTAAGCGCCCCTGGCATTACCGGTGTAACCGCAGCAGTTACGGATGCTGATGGTTATTTCAGTTTTTACCAATTGCCGGCAGAGCAAATCAATCTTCAGTTTGGTAAAAAAGGTTATGTCAATTACCGGCGCGTTAATATCTCCGTGAAAGAAAAGAACCCTGTTAAAATAACCATTGAATTTACTCCCGAGAATAAAGAAGAAGAACCTGATGAAACAGAATACCCCATATTGAGAATGCTGCAGTTTAATTAATGTTTTGACACGTTCCCGGCCAAACAAAACGGGGCTGAGAACAGCCCCGTTTTATTCTACTACACATGAGGAGGCTTAATCAAAATCTATATTAAACCTTCCACTTTTTTTATAAATTCTTATACTTTCCCTGCTGAAGAAACCTTTGTATTTGTTGAAAATATTTTCCTGTTGCTGCTGATGGTTAATATATTAAGGTTAACTTGGCATATTCCACTTCATAAACTGTATTTGCATTTATTAAACCTTGTTTTTCTATCGCCCCCTTTGGGTTTTCCAGCGCCTTTCTACTTCAGTTGTATTGATATTTTTTATCTAATTGCCCTCCTGATACTCTCGCTGTTCATGTTTTTCTTCGCCTGTGCCGCAGCTATTTTGATGTCATCCCGGATATTCTTAAAGTCGGTATTTTTTTCGGCTTGTTGCATTGCCGGGTTGATTTCTTCCCAATTCATGTTTTTTAATGAGTTTTTTTGCAGCGCTTCCATACCGGCCTGGCGGAACTTTATTTGGTCATTCACTTTCTGCATGGAAGCTTCAATATTCTTTTGTTTTTTCCCCAATCTATATTTTCGAACTTTTCGTAAAGGTCATGCAGTCCGTCATCCAACTGCCGTATTTCCTTGTTCAGGTCTTTTTTTTAAAAGGCCCTTCTTTTTTTTCTGAATTGCTTGATGGTTTTTTTAAAGGAATGGTATTGTCCTGCACATGTTGGGGGATTCCGTTCATTTGAATTATTTTTTTCCAGGCAATGCCGACCGTTAACACAGCAGCCACCTGGTACTTTAATGCAAGATGAGACACATTAATATTTTAACGGTTCACAATATTGAATACGATAGCATTCGTATAAATGTACGATATTGTTCGTAACATGTTGCACCGGATATATAAATAACTGAAAAAATTTATGGTTGGGGCCGAAGGCTTATAGCACAAGCAACGAGCAAGCATGTTATATGTAACATGCATATTACCTACTGACTTTCTGAATTGCCGTTTTTCCTGTTTAATTTTACCCTTTCCTGAATGCCCATTTCACCATTTCTTTCCAGGTAATTTTTTTACCGTACATCAAAATACCGGTGCGGTAAATTTTAGCAGTCAGCCAGGTGAAAAATAAAAAGCCGAGAATCAGTAAAAGCATTGACAAAATGATTTGCCAGGCGGGGGGGCTATAGGCGATCCTCCCCATCATTACAACTGGTGAGGTAAGTGGGAAAAGGCTTCCAAAAAGGGCGAGCCCGCTATTGGGGTCGTTAACTGCTTTTGTCATAATCACGAAACCTAAAATGATGGGCATCATGATGGGAAAAGTTAACTGCTGTGCTTCTTGCTGGTCTTCACTCACTGCACTACCTACGGCGGCAAAAAGTGATGCATATATTAAATATCCCCCTAAAAAGTAAAATAGAAAGCAGAAAACCATCAGGCCAACAGGTAAACTTTTGATCCCCTCGCTTACTAATTGCATCATGTTTTGTTGCCCTACTTGTTGTGATGCCTGCATCGTTGCCACCTGGTGAGATAAACCAGGGAATAAAGCGGTTACAATTATCTGCAGTAAAAACATCAACACCAGCCATATAATAAATTGAGTAAGCCCGACCCCTCCTATTCCAATTATTTTTCCCAGCATCAGCTGAAAGGGTTTTACAGAACTCACCACCACTTCTGCAATACGGTTCATTTTCTCTTCCATTACACCACGCATCACCATCATGCCGTAAATAATCAGGATCATGTAAATTAAAATACCCGCCGCAAAAGAAACTGCATAAGCAACTCCGGCAACAGCTTTCTTTTCCCCTTTTTCAGAGTCGATGGCGTTGTCAATTGAAATATCTGAATTGATGGCTTTATATTTTGCAGGATCAATCTGTGCGGTAATAAGTCTTTTTTCCTCGATCGCCTTATTAATAAGGCCTTCAATTTTCGACTTTTCTGACAAACTGATTGCCGACTGACTATGAATTTTTAATCCTGCGGGAGTGTCGATATTGAATTTAGGGATGTATAGGAATGACGAATAACCCCGGTCTTTGTATTTTTCTTTAAATGAAGTTTCGGTTTCATTTTGAATAAAGGTATAATCGGAAAGGTCGCTTTTGGATTTATCAATTTTTCCGTTGAAAAGATTCGCCTCATCCACAATTGCCATTTTTTGTGAGCTGCTGTTACCGCTGATTGAAATGGCAATAATGGCAGCATAAAAGCCTATAATAATCAGGGGAACTAATATAGTAAGCAATAAAAACGATCTTTTCTTTACACGTGTAAGGTATTCCCTTTGTATAACAAGCCAGATTTTTTTCATGTGCGTTGATTAAGCGGTTACAGATTGAAATTGCCTGGTAAGCGGAGTGCCTTCGACCAGCTTGATGAAAATATCATTTAATGATGGTAACATTTCGTTGAATGATGCGACATTAATATTTTGCTGAATGAAATATTGCAACACATCATTACTGCGAAAACCATTATTGATTTTAATGACCAGGCTGTTATCCTTTTTACCAATGATTTCAAAATATTGGGGTGAAAGCATAGCCGGTATTTCTTCAAAGCCTATCCGATAAATATTTTCTTTAAACTGTTGTTTTACTGCAGCAACAGTTCCATCCAGTATTTTTTTCCCCTTATTTACCAAAATAATATGGTCACAGATTTCTTCCACCTGCTCCATTCTGTGTGTACTGAAAATAATAGTAGCTCCTTTCTGTGCAAGATGGTAAATTTCATCTTTTATCAGGTTGCTGTTCACCGGATCCAGGCCGCTGAAAGGCTCATCAAGAATGATCAGTTTGGGCTCATGCAAAACCGTGGTAACAAACTGCAGTTTTTGACCCATACCTTTACTAAGGTCTTCTACTTTTTTGTTCCACCAGCTTTGCATCTCAAATTTGATAAACCACTGCTTTACTTTTTGTGTCGCTTCTGATTTTGAAAGCCCTTTTAATTGTGCCAGGTACACTGCCTGTTCGCCTATTTTCATTTTTTTATAAAGGCCGCGCTCCTCCGGCATATAGCCGATTAGCCCGACATCATTTTCCGCGTCGAATTTTTTCCCGTCGAGTAAAATGCTTCCTTCATCGGGATAAAAAATTCCGGTAATCATCCTGATAAGGGTTGTTTTACCTGCGCCATTCGGGCCAAGAAGACCGAAAATCGACCCTTTATTTAATGTGAAACTGATGTCGTCTACAGCTTTCTGAGTGGCAAAATATTTTTTAAGGTTTTTAACTTCAAGAAGGCTCATGTGCAGTTATGTTTTCAGGAATAAAGATTATGAAAAATCGGCAACAGGCAATAAAAAAATGAAGAACGGTGTGTTATAGTGAATAAGTTGATCAATTGAGCGGTTGATATGTTTTGACAAGCCCCGATTTCTTATCAACTTGCCAACCCATCAACCTTAAACATTACCGCTAACCAAAACAGAGGCAATTGCAGAAGCCGCATTCTCTCCATCCATAGCAGCGCTTACAATACCTCCTGCATAGCCTGCACCCTCGCCGCAGGGATAAAGGTTTTTTATTTGCGGGTGATGCATTGATACCGCATGTCGCGGAATGCGAACGGGGGAAGAAGTCCGGGATTCAGTGGCAACGACCACCGCATCGTTTGTGTAATACCCTTTCATTTTTTTGCCAAAAGCAATAAACCCACTTTGCAAGCTATCATAAATAAACGCGGGCAGTATTTCTTTTAATGATGAGGCATGAATACCCGGCAGGTAGGAGCAATCGGGCAATGAAGAAGAAATTTTATTTTCAACAAAATCAACCATTCGTTGGGCAGGCGCTGCAAATTTTCCTCCACCATGAACAAAAGCTTTTTGTTCTATTGATTTTTGGAATAAGATACCTTTCAGCGGACCAAATTGTTCAAGCCCGATAATGTCTTTTTCTTCAACACCGACAACAATGCCTGAATTGGCAAAAGGATTATTTCTCTTCGACGGTGACCAGCCATTCACCACCAGTTCATTAAAGTCTGTTGATGCGGTTGCAATAATGCCTCCCGGGCACATACAGAAAGAAAAAACGCCTTTACTTTTAACCTGTTCAACAAGGCTGTATGATGACGGTGGCAAATAATCACCCCTGCTGGAACAATGATATTGAATATGGTCTATCAGGCTTTGGGGGTGTTCAATGCGGACACCTAATGCAAAGGGTTTGAATTCGATCAATATTTTTTTTTCCGTCAACAGATAAAAAATATCCCTTGCTGAATGTCCTGTGGCTAGAACAACTGCATCGGCTTCAAAAATATTTCCGTCTGAAGTTTTTACAGATTTGATTTTTTCTCCGGCAATCACAAAATCAATGGCTTTTTTTTCGAAAAGGATTTCTCCGCCACAACTGATTATCTGCTCCCTGATTCTGGTAATGATATGTGGCAGTTTATTGGTGCCGATATGCGGGTGTGCATCATATAAGATGTTTTCTTCGGCGCCGAAGTGAACCAGCAATTGCAGAATACGGTGAACATCTCCGCGTTTGGTGCTACGGGTATACAATTTGCCGTCGCTGTATGTGCCGGCGCCGCCCTCACCGAAACAATAATTGCTTTCAGGATTAATAATACCTTGCTTGTTTAATATAGCGAGGTCCCTTCTTCTTGCACGAACATTTTTCCCTCTTTCCAGTATCACTGGCTTAATACCCGATTCGATACATTTTAATGCCGCGAACAACCCAGCAGGCCCGGCTCCTATAATGATTATCTTTTTTTCTGATTTGGACACATCATGGAAATGTACTGCCGTGGTTTTTCTGCTTATAAAAGGCTCATCAATAAAAACCTGTAGTGCCTGGATAATGAAAGGCTGTTTGCCCCTGGCATCTATGGAACGTTTGAGGATATTATATCCAGAGATATTTTTAAAATGAATACCGGAAGCCTGTGCAATATGCTTTTTGATGAGCATATCATCGAAAGCTTCCCCGGGGAGTAATTTAAGCTGAACCTGTTTTTGCATCGTGCCTGGTATTTAACCTGAAAACGAAGAAATTTATGTATGTCACAGCAACACCGGAATACAAAAGCCTACTTCAGTGTTGCTGTACTTCAGCGCCAATTTATTTAGAACTTTACCGTAAGCCCTGTATTTAAAATTGAAATAACATTATACCCTACTTCAGCAAATGCACCGAAATTAGGAGAGAAATAATAATGGGCGCCGGCAAAAGCCCCTGCACCAACGGAACTTGATTTGCCATAGCTATAGGAATACCCTGATGGCGTGTTGCTGGATGAAGATGTAATCACATATCCTAATACGACACCTGCATAAGGGTCTAATTTTTCTGCGATATCTCCGTTAAGCGCAAAATGATAAGTAGCTCTTGCGCCGATTAGCAAAGCACTGTTTTTCCATTCATATCCTCCGGATTTATATGTTCTGGCAGAATACCCGATTATTCCACCTGCTCCAATGTATCCGATCCCTAATTTATCAGTAACCCCACGATCAAAACTTGCATTAAAGCTAACGGGCACACCGGAATATCCCGAACCCCAATAAACATCTCCCAAACCAACACCAAGGTTCACCACATTTGTGCCGTTCTCAAACAGTGCGGACGATTCCTGGGCATAAGAAGAATAGGATATAAAAGCCACTATCGCCATTGCCAAAACTTTTTTCATGCTAACAAATTTTAAAGGTTATTAATTAGTATGTGGCGCAAAGTTAATCAGTAAAAAGCGAAAACAAATCGGCTGCCGCCTTTTTGCTTTTTTTTATGATTTAATTTTACTAAACACAAGTGCTGTATAGCATTAAATAATTTACCTCCACTGAAAATGAATCATGATGGCTGTAACAAAAGTTTTTTTGAAAAAAAGAAGAATAGATTTTGTTCTGCGAAACAAATAATCTGTACCTTCAATCGCTTGCTCAAATTTTATTTTTTATGAAGATAAGTATCCCTTTGAAAAAAAAATTTCCTCCCTGCTTCATAAAAATCAAGATTAACCACGAGGATTTTATTTTTGTTTTTTTAGTAATCAGCTCATTGTTTTTAAGTAAAAACCCGCGCCTGTTTCAATACAGTTGGGGATCATAAAAATCAAATAATAAAAAATTTTTTATTCAATGAAAAATCTTGATATTCGTTGCCCTGCTAAACTTTTTTAAACCATTTCTTTTGAAAGATATTTTTACCAGAAAAAAATTTAACTCATTATAAACTGCTGACTTATCATAATGGCTAAAACGTTTGACAAAGTATGGAGCAACTGCCTGGAAGTGATTAAGGACATTGTAGAGTGGCAACATTATAAAACCTGGTTCGAACCCATTAAACCTGTAGAATTGAAAGATAGTGTGCTGGTAATTCAAGTGCCGAGTCAATTCTTTTATGAATACCTGGAAGAGCATTACGTTAACCTGCTTGCTAAAACTTTGCGCCGTGTTCTGGGTAAAGATGCAAGACTCGAATACAGGATTATGGTAGATAGTGGAAATCAGCAAAACAAACCACTTACTATGGACGTTCCTGCACATGGTTATAAAACCTACTCTAATAATGAAGTGGATTTTCCGCTCGTCATAAACAACCCGGTTAAAAACCCATTCGTTATTCCCGGTCTGAAAAAAATGCAGATCGATGCACAGCTAAACCCGGTTTATACATTCGATGCCTTTATTGAGGGAGATTGTAACCGGGTAGCCCGCCGCGCCGGGAAAACTGTTGCTGAAAAACCCGGGGCAAATTCATTTAACCCATTGGTAATTTATGGTGGCGTTGGCCTTGGCAAAACGCACCTGGCGCAGGCAATAGGCAATGAAGTGAAAAGATTACACCCGAACAAAGTAGTGTTGTATGTAAGCTCGGAAAAATTCATTAACCAGTTTATTGATCACAGCAAGAATAACGCGATAAATGATTTTATCCATTTCTATCAGCTGGTAGATGTACTGATTATTGATGATGTGCAGTTCTTCAGCAAGGCCGAAAAATCGCAGGATGCTTTTTTTGCGATATTCAACCACCTCCACCAATCGGGCAAACAATTGGTTTTATCTTCCGACAAACCGCCTAAGGATCTTGATGGCATGCAGGAAAGATTGTTGAGCCGTTTTCGCTGGGGTTTGAGTGCCGATCTGCAGGTGCCGGACTATGAAACCCGCATTGATATTCTTGAGAAGAAAATGAAGAACGACGGGCTGGAAATGCCTAAGGAAGTGGTAAAATATCTGGCATATAATATCAATAGCAACGTTCGCGAACTGGAAGGCGCATTAATTTCCCTTTTGGCACAATCTTCGCTAAATAAGCGTGAAATAGATTTAGAGTTGGCTAAAAAAGTGCTTAGAAATTTTGTAAAAACAAGCAGTAAAGAAATCACCATCGAAATCATACAACGCATGGTGTGCGAGTTTTACGATGTGCCTTACGATAAGTTGTTACAGAAAACCCGAAAAAGAGAAATCGTACAGGCGCGTCAGATTACCATGTACCTGGCAAAAGCATTCACTAAAAATTCGCTCAAAACAATTGGCGAACATTTTGGTGGCCGTGATCATACAACGGTTATTCATTCCTGCCAAACTGTAAAAGACCTGATGGACACCGATAGCCTGTTCCGCGAAAATGTTACCGAATTACAGCAGAAAGTACAGCTAGCAGCTATGTAATAGCATGTTGTTCATAACAGATTTGAAACCCGCTGATAATTTTGGCGGGTTTTGTTTTTTTACCGGCATTATTTCATTACCCAACATTGTTGCCACGCTCGCTTGTACTTACCGGTCTCTATTCAGCCGCAGGTTTGTTTATTATAACAGCAGTAATCTTTCGGGCAATCCCCCTGTGTCATTCTTAAAAAATAAAAAAGCAATTAGGTTCAAAATAAATTAATGACTATTTTTGCATCCCTCCAAAAGGAAAAAGGAGAGGTGCCTGAGTGGCCGAAAGGGCCGGTTTGCTAAACCGTTGTACGAGCTTAAACTTGTACCGAGGGTTCGAATCCCTCCCTCTCCGCTGGAATAAAATGAACAAAAAAAGCGCTGCAAGTCAGCGCTTTTTAATTTTCAAAATGTGAACAACCGTACATATTTACTCATACTTCAGGTGTAATTCCGGAAACATTTTCACTGGTCTTTTTTACAGCCCGTTATGCGGCTCTGCACCTTTAAAAAATCACCTGCTAAATAATTGCATCACCATTTAAAATGAAATGGTATGCAAGGAATCCTGAGGGTGAGATGTAATTTTTTTACGCAAACCGCATAACAGCTTACTATGCAAGCAAAGCTGAAAAAAGGACAAACCCGATGGCACAAAAAAGAAAATGAAATTCAAAAAAGAAGAAACACCCAACCGATTATTAACTAAAAACTTTAAACTTAACTCTCCCCCAAATCAATTTCAGTATTATCGCCAATATTGAGGCTGCGGCTTTCGCCTTTCACTTCGGTATCGCTTCCAATAAGAGAGCTGGTGAGGACAATATCATTAAGATTGGCAAATGAACCGATAATGGAATCTTTCACAATAGAATAATTCACTTTTGTTTTTTCGCCAATGGCAACATTGGGGCCGATAATGGAATTTTTTATATCGCAACCGTCAGCAATACTTACAGGTTCAATAATAATGGTGTTTTCAAACTGGTGCTCCGGGGAAATACTGCTTCCGAATTTCTTGAGCAGCTTTGCATTCGAATCCAATAACGTTTCTTTCCTTCCGCAGTCGAACCAGTTCTGCACTTTGAAAGCAAAAAACTTTGCACTATTATTAATCATGCATTCAATAGCATCAGTTAAACTGTATTCTCCATAGCTCGTCAGTTGGTTATTAATATTACTGGCAAGACAACTGAATAAAAATGAAGTTTCCCTGATCCGGTAAATACCCACCAATGCCATATTGGATTTTGGTATCTGTGGCTTCTCAACCACACGGGTAATGAGGCCTTCATCATTTATTTCAGCAACACCGAAATTACGCGGGTCGTCAACACGCTTTACGCCAAGTACCGAACCCTGCATATTCAATACGGATTGGACATCATATTCACAAATAGTATCGCCAAGCACAATAAAAATTTCATCTTCGCCAACAATATCTTTAGTCAGCAAAATAGCGTGGCCGATTCCCTGCCGTTCATTCTGGTGAACAAAATGAACAGTAAGGTGCGGATATTTTTCCATCACATAATCCTGTATTTTGTCACCAAGATACCCGACGATAAAAATAAATTCATGTATACCTGCTTCAGTCAACTGGTCAACAATAATGCTTAAGATGGTTTTGCCTGCCAGCGGTATCAGCGCCTTAGGCTGTGTATATGTATGAGGCCGCAGCTTGGTGCCTGCGCCTGCAACGGGGATAATTGCTTTCATGTTTTGGTTTTTATCACTCGCTCCTTTTCAGGTCTCCTCTGCAAGATTATATGTAAATTTTACACTTAAAGAATTCTAAAAACACGGGTGAAAATAGTAATTTTTATGGTACTGCAGAAGAATTTTATGCAATGTTTACAAAGAATAAAAAAGCAGAATAAAATATTGTTCTGCTAATATTCAGAATTTTGTATGTGAGAAAAAATTGCTTCCTGATTTTTAACCTGATCATTTACCTTTATCTGCATGAAAAAAATATTTCTTCCTCTTGTCTTTTTGGGTTTGCGTTTTTGCTTCAGCCAGGCTGAAATAAAAAAAATTGATTCTTTATTAAGCGGCATTTATAAAAATAATGAGCCCGGAATAGCCGTTGCCATTCAGCAAAACGGGAAAATCATTTTTGAAAAAAATTACGGGCTTGCCAACCTGGAAACGCAGGAAAAAATTTCCCAGTCAAGCAATTTCAATATCGGCTCGCTTACCAAACAGTTTACTGCATTCAGTATTTTACAACTGGCATCGAAAGACCAATTGTCGTTGCATGATACTATTATAAAATTTTTTCCGTACTTCAACAATAAAACCGGCAGCGCCATAACTATTCAGGAATTATTAACTCACTCATCAGGAATTATTGATCACTATGCACTCGTTGATACCAATATGATAAAACATGCCACAGACAAAGATGTGCTGGATGCAGTAAAAAATACCGACAGCACATATTTCACCCCGGGTTCTGCATATCGTTACAGCAACACAGCTTATTGTCTGCTGGCCATGATTATCGAAAAGCTATCTGGCATTCCTTATGCCGATTATATCAAAAAAAATATTTTCATTCCTCTGAAAATGCAACATTCGGAAGTACTGCAAATAGGGAAAGAAATTAATCATCGTGTAGTGGGTTATGATACCTGCGGAAAAAATTTTAAAAGATCGGATGCAGACAATGCAATTTTCTTTTCTACGGAAGGCGACGGGGGTATTTACACATCTGTGACCGACTACCTGAAATGGTTCGATGCTTTGCAAACAGGGAAGCTAATAGAAAAAGAGTGGATCAAGAAAGCCAGGTCAGCCCAATTCCCTGTAGACAAAAAAAATAAACTGTCTTATGGTTATGGATGGTTCATTAGTGAACAAAATGCATACAAAGAAGTATATCACACCGGCTCGAACGGAGGCTTCAGGGCCGTTTCATTTTCTATTCCTGCAAAAAACTACATTATCGTTATTTTATCAAACCGTACAGGAGTTGACCTGGAAGAAATCGTAAAAGAAATTAACAAGATACTCAGGGTAGCGGGGAAATATTACAGCAAAATTGATTCGCTTGAGTCATTTAATAATAGTTCGCTTATTTTTGCGCCATGCAAAGAGACAATATAGTTTTTGACCTCATCAGGAAAGAATTAGAGCGTCAGCGCCACGGTATTGAATTGATCGCTTCAGAAAATTTTACATCGCAGCAGGTGATGGAAGCCATGGGCAACGTAATGACCAACAAATATGCAGAAGGTTACCCGGGAAGAAGATATTATGCAGGCTGCGAAATTGTTGACCAAACGGAACAATTAGCTATTGACAGGCTGAAACAAATTTTTGATTGCGAATATGCAAATGTGCAACCACATAGCGGGGCGCAGGCTAATGCCGCATTAATGCTGTCCATATTGCAACCAGGCGATAAAATATTAGGGCTTGATTTGAGTATGGGCGGGCATTTAACACATGGTTCTCCTGTAAATTTCTCAGGCAAGTTATATCATCCTGTTTTTTACGGAGTGAAAAAAGAAACCGGCATCATTGACTATGAAATGATGGAGACTGTTGCTAAAAAAGAAAAGCCAAAGCTCATTATTTGCGGTGCATCTGCGTACAGCCGCGACTGGGATTATAAAAAAATCAGGGCAATTGCAGATGACATCAGTGCATTTGTAATGTGCGATATGGCGCATCCTGCCGGATTGATTGCAAAAAAATTATTACGCTCGCCTTTTGAACATTGCCATTTTGTTACTTCAACCACACATAAAACCCTGCGCGGGCCACGCGGTGGCATCATTTTAATGAAAAAGGATTTTGATAACCCTTTTGGATTGAAAGATGTAAAAGGAAATATCCGCCCGATGAGCAACCTGATTGATATGGCAGTTTTCCCGGGTACACAAGGCGGGCCATTGGAGCATGTGATCGCTGCAAAAGCAATCGCTTTCGGAGAAATATTAACAGATGAATTCACTACTTATGCTGAACAAATTATCAGGAATGCCCAGGCAATGGCAAAAGCATTCGTTGATAAAGGCTATCAGCTTATCAGTAATGGCACAGATAATCATTTAATGCTGATAGATCTTCGCAATAAAAGCATCAGTGGCAAAAAAGCCGAACAGGCATTGGTGCAAGCCGATATTACGCTTAATAAAAACATGGTTCCGTTTGATGATAAAAGTGCATTTATCACCTCTGGTATTCGTATTGGCACCCCCGCAGTTACCACACGGGGTATGAAAGAAGAACATATGCAATTCATTGTAGATGCGGTGGACAATGTGTTAATGAATGCAGATGATCAAAACATTATTAAAGAAACAAGAAAAAAAGTGAATGAATTCATGAAACAGTTCCCGCTCTATCCGGAGATGGGATAACGAATCTCCTGAATTGTGAATGGTCAGCAATAGCATGTTAAACGATTATCTGATTATTCCCATTGAATATCTAAATTGACTTTATATGATACAGCGTATTCAATCATTATGGTTATTATTAGCTGGGGCATTAGGTCTTGTTTCCCTTAAAACATCTTTTTACAGCGGCCATCGTATTAAAGATGCCGTTCCGAAACCAGTCGTCTTCCTCACAGGATCATATAATATTTTATTGATTGTCTGCACCACTGCCTTTGCTATTATGGCCATCATCTGTATTTTTTTATTCAAGAACAGAAAATTGCAATTCCGTATATCAGTTATCGCCTTGTTATTATCCCTCCTCAGTATAGCCTTGTATTTCTGGCAATCCCAAAGTTTTATTGCCAGCGAAAGCAGTTACGACCTAACTTCTATTATCCCATTTGCTATTCCTGTAATTTTATTTTTAGCAGCCAGGGGAATTTATAAAGATGAAAAGCTCTTGAAGAGTATGGACAGGTTAAGATAGAAAATATCAAATGAGGTATAAGCAGAGAAATTTGAGATCTAACACTTTTGCTTCCTTTATTTTTTATTCCTGACTTCAATTGATAAATTGTCCCGTAAAGCTTTCTTTTACTTTCTCTAATCCTGGCGGAACACCTGCATACACAAGATTGCCACCGGCATCACCTGCTTCAGGCCCGAGGTCAATTACCCAATCGGCAGATTTTATAACGTCCGTATTGTGTTCAATGACAATGATAGAGTGCCCTTGGGCAATCAGGGCATTAAATGAAGCCAACAGTTTTTTAATATCATGAAAATGAAGCCCGGTTGTTGGCTCATCGAATATGAAAAGGATATGCCCGATACCTTTGCCTTTTCCAAGAAACGAAGCCAGTTTTACACGCTGGGCCTCACCCCCCGATAATGTATCAGACGATTGACCGAGTTTTACATATCCCAAACCAACATCACTAAGTGGCTTTATTTTTTCGGAGATGTCTTTTTCGTCTTTAAAAAATTCCAGCGATTCATCCACACTCATGTCAAGTACATCATAGATGTTTTTGTTTTTGTAAGTCACTTCAAGCACTTCTTCCTTGAACCTTTTGCCCCCGCATGATTCACAGATCAGGTGAACATCAGCAAGAAACTGCATTTCTACAATTTGTTCGCCTTCTCCTTTACAGGTATCGCACCGTCCTCCGTCCACATTAAAAGAAAAATGTTTGGGCAGAAAACCCCTTGTTTTACTTAATGGCTGCCTGGCAAATAAATCCCTTATTTCATCATACGCTTTAATATAAGTAACCGGGTTACTTCTCGATGATTTACCAATCGGATTCTGGTCCACCATTTCCACCTGCGAGATATAATCTGTATCCCCGCCAATGGTTTTATGCAGGCCTACTTTGTCACCGCTGAATTCTCCTTTTAATTTCTGCAAAGCAGGATATAATATATGCTTTATTAAAGTTGTTTTACCGCTACCGCTTACACCACTCACTACACATAATAAATTCAATGGAAATTCTACGGTAATATTTTTCAGGTTATGATGCCTGGCTTCTTCAACAATAATCGAACGGTTCCACTTACGGACAATTTTCGGAGGTTCAATAGTGAATTCGCCTTTCAGGTATTTACCCGTCAGGCTATCTTTATTATCGATGATCTCCTGGTAATTTCCATTCGCTACCACTTCGCCGCCGAGATGGCTTGCCAATGGCCCCATATCAATAATATAATCTGCTTCACGCATCATCATTTCATCGTGCTCCACTACAACAACAGTGTTGCCAAGGTCACGCAATTCTTTCAATACCCGAATCAATCTTTGTGTATCTCTTGAATGTAAGCCGATGGATGGTTCATCCAGGATATATAACGAGTTGGTGAGATTGCTGCCAAGCGAACGTGTTAACTGAATGCGCTGGCTTTCGCCGCCGCTTAACGTATTTGCCAAACGGTTTAAGGTGATATAGCCCAAACCTACATCCAGTAAGGTTTGCAGGCGATGATGTATTTCAATTAAAATTCTTTTTCCTACTTTTTTATCAAAATCACTCAACAATAATTCATCGAACCATTTTTGCAAACCGCTTACAGGCATTTCGCATAATTCACCGATATGCTTATCGCCAACTTTTACATACAATGCTTCTTTTCTCAAACGATACCCGTTGCATTCAGGACAAATTGTTCTTCCCCGGTAACGCGAAAGCAACACACGGTATTGAACTTTGTACAGGTTTCTTTCCACTTCTTCAAAAAAACCGTTTATACCATAAGCATCACCGTTACCTTTCCACAATGTTTCATACTGCTTCTTTGTCAAATCCATAACAGGCTTGTGAACCGGAAAATCGCTTTTTTTTGCTGCTTTAATAAACTGGTCTTTCCACCACACCAGTTTTTCCCCTTTCCATGGAGCCACAGCACCTTCGTATACGCTTAACCGTTTGTCGGGGATAACCAGGTCTTCATCTATACCTAACACCTGGCTGAAACCTTCACAGGTTGGACATGCCCCATAAGGATTATTAAACGAAAATAAATTCGGAACAGGTTCTTCAAACCTGATTCCATCCAATTCAAACTTGTTGGAGAAATTGATCTTTTTATCACTGTTCACTTCTATTAACATTTCTCCTTCACCTTCATAAAATGCGGTTCCGATAGAATCGGCCATGCGGTGAAGGTCGTCTTCATCGAAATTTTTAACGACTAAGCGGTCAATTAATACATAAGTAGTGATATCTGAGCTATGAGGCGTAAAAATTTTGGCACCACGAGATTTTTCATCAAGCAGGTCTTCAATGCGAATAGTTTCGCCGTTTCCAGATTTCCCTTTTAACCTTTCACAAATGTATACCCTTGAAAAACCCTTTTGCAACAATATATTCAGTTCTTCTTTTATGTGCCTGTTTTTATGTTGCTTAAATGGAATAAGAATAAGTACCTTATCGGCGGATTGCAATGCTTTGATGGCTTCAATTACATCATTTACATCATCTTTTTTTACCTGTCTTCCCGAAACAGGTGAAATGGTTTTACCAATTCTTGCAAACAATAACCTCAGGTAATCATACACTTCAGTCATGCTGCCTACTGTTGAACGAGGCGTACGGGTAATGATCTTTTGTTCTATAGCGATAGCAGGGCAAAGGCCTTTGATATAATCAACATCAGGTTTGTTCATCCGGGCCATGAACTGACGGGCATAAGCACTGAGGCTTTCTGCATACCGGCGCTGCCCTTCGGCAAATAAAGTATCAATAGTCAATGAAGATTTACCCGAACCTGAAACACCTGTTACTACTGTAAGTTTATTGCGAGGTATCTCAACGGTAATATTCTTCAGGTTATGTACCCTGGCTCCTTTAATAATAATAGTATCAGCTGCACCAGCGGCATTCTCCGTTTTGATTTTCCTGATTTCTTTGGTCCGTGCCATGTAATTAATGAAACAAATGTATTGGCAAATGGTTATAAATAATTTACTTTTTTAAGAGAGTAAACAATTGTGCAAGACATAATCTATTTAATAAGATTCCTTTTTTCTTTTTGGCACCTTGGCGTTATGAAAATACAATCGTTGTTAGAGGGACTTTCTAATCCCGGAATTTTAGACAAATATTCATCCCAAAATGCCTTATAAAATTTTTTTAAAAATATTTTCCCAAAATTGTTGTTTATTCCAAAATTTGTATATCTTTAACTTCGATTTGTACACTATTAACTAACTAAACTCACATCGCCTATCGACTTTTCACTTCTACTTTAGAAAAACCAAACCATCATCATAATTTTTTATTATAAATCCAAACAACAATCCTATCACCTTCAAAAACCGTAGAAGTATTATGAAATCTTTACGCCAAAAGACCGACCACGAATTAATCAATTTATTTCGCGACGGCGATTTACATGCTTTGGAAGCATTGGTAATCCGCCACAAGGACAAACTTTACACCTCCATTTTATTTCTTGTCAAGGATAAATATCTTGCTGAAGATATTTTCCAGGACGTACTTATCAAAGTAATTGACACGATTCGCGGCGGCCGCTATACGGAAGAAGGAAAATTTCTTCCTTGGGCAATGCGCATAGCGCATAACCTTTGTGTAGACCATTTCCGTAAAGTTAAACGTACGCCGGCTATCAAAACCAGTGATGACCGCGACATTTTCGAGGTGCTTAATTTCACTGAAGAAGGCGCTGATACAAAAATGATGAAACGCCAAAGTCACGACCGTGTAAGACAAATGCTTGACATGCTTCCTGAAGATCAGAAGGAAGTGATCATTCTTCGTCATTATGCTGATTTGAGCTTTAAAGAAATCGCATCACTTACCAATTGCAGCATCAACACTGCGCTTGGACGTATGCGGTACGGGCTTATTAATCTCAGAAAAATGATGGTCGAAAAGAACATCGCATTATAACAAATGTTATTTTAAAAAAAATTAACCAAAGAAAAAGGAACGGAATTAAAACAACTGCTACTTTTATAATGTGATCAGTAACAAAAAATATTTTATCAAAAAATTCCTGTTGATGCATCAACGGGAATTTTTTTAACTTTTGTCATTCTGTCGCTCCATCCGGCCTTATAAAATTGCTTGCCGCCGGAAGGTTGTAACAGAATGACGCCTAATTTAAGCCCACTGCAAAACCTGCAGTGGGCTTTTTCTTAGCTTACTACATCAATTATACATGAACGTTAATAACCTGATTTCTGATTAATATCAATAACATATGTGTCAGTAATCATAGAAGCTTTGCAAGCCCAGATGGAATTTTGTGTTATAAAATTCAGGGTTATGAAAAAGACAGTAATTATTGGGGGTAACTTTGCAGGGTTCACCACTGCATTAGAACTCAGGCGAAAGGGTAATAAGGAAGACAATATAATTGTTATAGACAAAAGCCCGGTATTTCTTTTTATGCCGTCGCTGATCTGGGTGCCATTTCGCCGGCGTGAAATAAAAGATATAACTATTTCTACAGAAGAAATATTCAAGAAACACAATATTGATTTTGTGCTGGCTGAAGCATTAGTGGTTGACCCGCATAAACAGATTGTAAAAACAACAGCCGGTGATTTCAATTATGATAATCTGGTTATTTGCACAGGACCGAAAGTAAAATATGATATCGCCCCGGGCGTGCAGGAGTATGCGCATTATATCGGAACACCAAACGGGGCTATGAAAACAAGAAAAGCGTTGGATGAATTCAGGAAGAACCCCGGGCCTGTTGTAATTGGCGCAACACAAAATGCTGGCTGTATGGGGGCAGGCTATGAATTCCTTTTCAACTTTGAAAAATGGTGCCGCGACAATGGTATCCGTAATAAAGTAGATATTCATTGGATTACCCCCGAAACTTATCTTGGCCATTTTGGAATCGATGGCATGAAAGGTGCAAAGCCTATGTTCAATGCATTTTTTAAAATGTTCAATATGCACATGCATACTGAAGTAGCGGTTGATAAAATGGATGCTGAAAATATTTACCTCAACGATGGTAAAATACTACCGTACAGATTCTCCATGCTGATGCCGCCGTTTATAGGGGTTGATTTCATCAACAATAGCCCTGAATTACATGCAGCTCCTAACGGTTATATGCCTGTGGGTGATGATTACAGGCATGTGGAATATCCCAATATATGGTCTGCGGGATTGGCAGTAAATTTTAGCTTGCCCTGGAAGCCGGGCAAGGTTCCATTTGCTGCACCTAAAACCGGTTTCCCAAGTGATGTTACCGGAAAGATCGTAGCTGAAAACATCATCCGCATTGCAAAAGGCAAAACGAAACTCGTGCACAAACCATGGGGTAAAATTGCAGCCCTTTGTATCATGGATGCCGGAAAAAAAGAAGTGATCATTGTTGCCAACCACCTCTTCAAACCCAGAACTTTTGCGATTATGATCCCTAACCTGTTCTATGATTTCAGCAAAGTGCTTTTCGAAAAATATTTCTTGTGGAAAACAAGAAAAGGTTTGTCATGGCTGCCTTAAATTAAGTTGAATGTGTAAGTATTAAGATCCAGGAGGCCGGATTCTTCCGGTCTCCTTTTTTTGCTTTCCCGTTAACCTTAGCAATAATTCGTTTAATCAGAAAATTTGTAAATCATCTTTTTTCTTGTCCTGGTAACCAAATTCATCATTACCCATTTCAGGGCCGCTGTATTTTCCCTGCTTTAAAATGGTGAATACCATCCAGCCAATCAGTACAGGAGATGTTAAGACCATCAGCATGGCATAATGAAAAAAGCCTTCAAATTGCAGCAACAAACAGTAAATAAGAACATATATTGTTACCACGCCGACAGCAAAATTATTTCTTCGCATGTTTTTAAAATGTGTGGTTTGAAAGGCCCCATTAATAAAATATTATACTGAAACAGAAATACCCTTTTAATGTACAATAACATTCCTGGAAAGTTTTGGTTTATCTTATTCAATGTTATCATTGGTCCGGTCGGGAAAAATATTTTCATAATTTTAAATAATTGTTGAAGATATTCTTTAAATCAGAAACGCTTTATTATGATTAAACTAAAACCAGGCGCTACGGTTGATGATTATATTAAAAGTTGCCCGGAAGATATCCGGGAAATTTTGAAAAAAATAAGAACTGTTATTAGAAAAGCTGCACCTCCCGGAGCAGAAGAAGTGATAAGCTACGGCATGCCTGCATTTAAGTACAAAGGCATGCTGGTTTTTTATTCGGCCAATAATAATCATATCGGCTTCTACCCTACTGCCTCCCCAATTGTTTTTTTCAAAAAAGAGCTCGCGCCATATAAAACTTCAAAGGGGGCCATTCAATTTCCCATTAATAAAACAATTCCGCTTGCATTGATAAAACGAATTGTACAATTCAAGGTGAAAGAAAATCTGGAAAAAGAAAAAATGAGAAAGAAAAGAAAATCTCCCCTCAATGACAAACCCCAATCGGCAAAACTGTTATCTGCAACCTAATTTCGCTTATTTTCGCAGGCATGATAGCTTTTCTTCACGGCAATTTCGTGCACAAAACACCTGCACAAGTTCATGTTGAAGTGAACGGGGTAGGTTATGAAGTACTCATCAGTCTTAATACCTTTTCAAAAATTCAACACCTGGAAAAAGGCACTTTACAAACCTATTTCCATGTTCGTGAAGACAGTCAGACATTATTCGGCTTTTTTGATTTGGCTGAAAAAGAAATGTTTATCCAACTGATAAGCATATCCGGAGTTGGAGCTGCAACTGCTCGCATGATGCTCTCCGCCATGAAGCCGGAAGAAATTGCCAGGGCTATCATGAATGGCAATTCCAAACAGTTGGAAAGTATTAAAGGTATCGGTAAGAAGACCGCAGAACGGATTGTACTGGAACTCAGGGACAAGCTTGGAAAATCCAATATAGAGATAAATATTTCCCCATTGATAAACAATACTTTGGAGCGTGATGCGTTAAATGCGCTAATAGCCCTCGGCGTTGCCCGGCCCGTTGCAGAACAGGCCATTCAGAAAGTGCTTTTAAGCGTTTCGGAACAAGCAAAAGTTGAGGACATCATTAAGCAAGCATTAAAAACTTTGTAGCCTATCGGAACTGATCTCTACCTAACTAATTCTTGAGGAAAGGTTTGACGCGTCCCTTTATTAAAACAATTTTTACTACAGCTTTAATGACAGCTGTCTCAGTGGTCTTTTGTAATTCCGCTTCAGCACATTATTATTTTAAAAGCGACACAGTTCCTTTTCCCAAAAATGATACACTGAGGTTTCCTATTTACGACAGAAGAGGAGATTATATCACAAATGCTGACAACAACCCTTTTGATCTCAGGGATCCGAAAAATATAAAAGATTCTGTTGTTTATGACCCGAAAACACAGCAATATTATATCATTGAAAAAATCGGTCCGAAATATTACCGTAAGCCAACCTATCTTACTTTTGATGAACTGATGCGTATTGAAGCGCAGAAATCAGAAGATGATTATTTCAGGAAACGCGCAGATGTGTTGAATGAGTTGAACCGAAAAAAATTACAGCCGAGATACAGCATTACCGACAATCTGTTTAATCGCCTTTTCGGAAACGGGAAAATAGATATTAAACCGCAGGGTAATGTTGATATTACCGCCGGTTATCAGGGACAAAGAGTAGAAAACCCTACGTTACCAGAAGTAGCAAGAAAAACAGGAGGCTTTGATTTTAATATGGACGCCAACCTGAATGTGGTGGGCAATATCGGCAATAAATTAAAATTGCCGATTACTTACAATACACAGGCAAACTTTGATTTCCTGAACCAACTCAAACTTGAATATACTGGCGGGCCTGATGATATCGTTAAAAAAATCGAAGCCGGTAATACAAATTTTACTACCAAAAGCACATTGATCGGAAGTGCCCAGGCATTGTTCGGCATTAAAATGCAATTGCAGTTTGGAAAACTTACCGTTACAGGTGTACTTGCCAATCAAAGATCGCAGAGTCAGTCGCTTGGCCTGCAGGGAGGTGCTTCAACCACCAATTACCAGTTTAAGGCAGATGATTACGATGAAAACAGGAACTTCCTGATAGCCCAATATTTCAGGAATAATTACAATAAGGCAATGTCAAACCTGCCGATTGTAAATTCACAGGTACATATCCTGCGGATGGAAGTTTGGGTAACCAACCGGAATGGTACCACTACACAGGCAAGGCAGGTAGTCGGTTTAATGGATCTCGGAGAAACGTCTCCTTATAGCGGTAATATACATGCGCAAACAGCTGAGCCCTATCCTTACAACGATGCCAACGATGAATATCGGAAAATTGTTAATAATTCAAACAGCCGGCTGGCTTCTGCAGCAACTTCGGTACTGAATTCAATGGGCTTAAGCCAGGTGCAGGATTTCGAAATCGTATATGCAAGGAAATTAGATTCTACAGCTTTCCAGTATAATCCGCAGATTGGTTTTATTACCCTCAATCAAACTCTGCAGCCGGATGATATCCTTGCTGTCGCTTATCAATACAGTTACAACGGCCGAATTTACCAGGTAGGAGAATTCTCGCAGGATGTACCGCCCGATACAAGCTCTGGAAATTATGCAGGAACTTCAAAAGTGCTTTACCTGAAATTACTCAAAGCAACTTCTCAACGCACTAACCTGCCTATATGGAACCTGATGATGAAAAATGTGTATACACTCAAAACCGCATCAGGCAGCCCTTTATATAATGTTCAGCCTACCGGTTTTCAGCTAAATGTTTTATATGATGAACCCAGCAAAGGCGATAAAAGATATTTGCCAGAGGGAGACAAAGCCGGTGTTCCCTTACTAAGCGTATTAAATCTCGACAGGCTAAATTCGCATAATGATCCGCAACCCGACGGCATTTTCGATTACATTGAAGGGTATACCATCGTATCGCAACAGGCAAGAATTATTTTCCCTGTACTTGAACCATTTGGAAGTGACCTTGCGACAACCGCCTTCAAAAATTCTCCGGCATTAATACCGAAATATATTTTCCAGCAATTGTATGATACTATTAAGGCCGTAGCCAGCACTTATGCCAATGTAGACCGTTATCTCATCAGCGGAACGGCAAAAGGTCAGGCGAGTTCCGATATTTCTTTAGGTGCACTTAATGTGCCACCAGGATCTGTTGTAGTAACTGCAGGCGGACAAACGCTCAGGGAAAATATAGATTATGTAGTCGATTATAACCTGGGAAGTGTAAAAATCATTAACCAGGCTATAATTAATTCCGGTGTTCCGGTAAATGTAAAATTTGAAAACAATGCAAGCTTCGGAACCCAGCAAAGAAGTTTTATGGGTTTGAGATTGGATTACCTTGCAAAAAATACAGCAAAAGAATCTTTATCATTTGGAGGAACTATTGAACGGTTAAGCGAACGTCCGTATTTCACAAAAACAAATTATGGTGAAGACCCGATCAGGAATACCATGTATGGCCTGGATTTTAATTATCGCTCCCAATTACCTTCACTTACCAGGTTGCTGAACCGCCTGCCTTTTTATTCTACCAAAGAAATGAGCAGTATTACTGCCTATGGAGAATCTGCATTTTTAAAACCCGGACACGCCCCACAAATAGGCAAAGGGAACAGCGGCACCATTTATGTCGACGATTTCGAAGGTTCTACCAGTTCTATTGATTTACGCTTCCCGCTCACAAGCTGGGCATTGGCTTCCACCCCACAAAACAACGGCCTTTTCCCTGAAGCTTCTTTAAGTGATTCACTTGCATACGGTTTTAACCGTGCAAAAATTGCATGGTACAATATTGAACCTACTTTACAGGACAATACCAATTCCAATAACCCTGTTAGAAGCTATGAAAATTTTAACGATCCACGCATTGCAGCCATCAATATTCAATCTTTGTTCCCGCAGCAAACGCCTCAATACGGACAGGCACAGTTGATAACTTTTGACCTTGCTTATTATCCTACAGATAAGGGTCCTTATAATTTCGATGTACTTCCTTCCACCTATTCCAAAGGTATTAGTACAGCAACAGGCAAATTAAATAACCCGGAAACAAGATGGGGTGGCATCATGCGTGCCATCGACCAAACGGACTTTGAAACAAACAATATTCAGTATATAGAATTCTGGATGCAGGATCCTTTTATTACCAATCCTGCCAGTAACGGAGGACAGATGTATCTTGACCTGGGAAGTGTGTCTGAAGATATAGTAAAGGATGGGAAGCGTTTCTATGAAAACGGATTACCTACTCCAAATATCGCAGCAGCTACCGACACATCAGTTTGGGGTAAAGTTCCCTTGAATCCAACACAGGTAACTAATGCGTTCAGTAATAATGCCGGCGACAGGCCTTACCAGGACGTTGGTTTCGACGGCCTTGGCGATGACAGTGAAAGAATTCAGTTTGCCAATTATCTTAACCGGCTTTCTGTTGTTGCCCCACAAGTGTATCAAAACGCTTTGGCAGATCCTTCTTCAGACGATTTTTTGAACTACAGGGACGGAAGTTATGACAACTCAAAAACAGGTATACTTGGCCGTTATAAAAATATAAACAATCCGCAAGGCAATTCACCGGTTGCAACAACCGGGCAACAGTTTGTCACCGCATTCACGCAGTACCCTGACCAGGAAGATCTTGACCATGATAATACATTGAACCAGTTGGAAGAGTATTTTGAATACAAGGTTGCATTAAAGCCGGATTCATTAACGATCGGGAAAAATTTTATTACTGACAAACGCTCTTTCGTACAGGGAGGCGTCAATCAAAACTGGTATCAATTCAGAATACCGATCAATTCTTATTTACAAAAAGTAGGTAATATTCCTGATTTCAAATCCATTCGTTTTATCAGGATGTTCCTGACCGGTTTTTCCGATTCAATTGTTTGTCGCTTTGCCGAATTTCAACTGATCAGGGATTCATGGAGAAGTTTCAGTTATGTTCTGGATACAACCAGCACCTATACACCATTACCTGTCCCAGACCCGACAAGCTTCAATGTAACCGCAGTAAATATTGAGCAGAACAGTTCACGCAGCCCGATACCTTATGTTATTCCGCCTGGCATTCAAAGACAGCAACAGCTCAGCACCAATAACACCAATCTTCTTTTGAATGAGCAGTCTTTGAGTATACAGCTTTGCAACCTTTCACCGGGTGATGCAAGAGGCGTTTATAAGACTGTCAACCTTGACCTTCGCCGTTATGGCAAAATGGATTTGTTTATTCATGCTGAAGGAGCAGGTGCAACAGATCAATTAAATGATAATGATTTGTACGCCATCGTTCGCCTGGGAAGTGATTTTATCAGTAATTTTTACGAAATAAAAATCCCGCTCAGGAAAACGATATGGGGAGCAACCCTGGACACTGATATATGGCCGGATTCCAATAACCTTAATCTTACGCTTTCACGTTTAACACAACTTAAAACCAACAGGAATAATGCAGTTCCTTCCAATCAATATTATTCGGAAACTGATGCTAACGGTAAAGTATATGCGATAATCGGTAACCCCAATCTTGGCCAGATACAAGCATTTTTCCTTGGTGTAAGAAACGAATCATTCAAAACAATCTGTTCTGAAATCTGGTTCGATGAACTGCGCTTGTCTCAAATAAACGATAAAGGCGGATGGGCGGCACTTGGGCGGGTAGATGTAAAATTAGCTGATCTCGGAACGGTTTACGTTTCAGGTGCATATAAATCAGTAGGTTTTGGAAGTATTGACCAGCGGATCAATGAACGGTCATTTAATAATGTAACACAAATTGATGCAGCCACCAACCTTGAACTCGGAAGGCTGCTTCCAAAAAAAATCGGAGTCTCCATACCCACCTATGCCAGCATATCAAAAACATCCAGCTCTCCATTATATGATCCTTTCGATCTTGATATTACCTTAAAGGATAAACTAAACAGCGCCCCGGCTAACCAAAGAGATTCTATAAAACAACAGGCCATTGATGCAACCACCATTAAAACCCTGAATTTTACCAACGTTAGAAAATTAAACACCACTGGCAAGAAACCTAAACTATGGAGCCTTACAAATTTTGATTTGAGTTATTCTTATACGCAGTCGGAACATCATAATGAAATTGCTGTGGAAGACGAATTGAAAACTTACAAAGGAGGTTTGGGATATAATTATTCCGTCACACCAAAAGCATGGGAGCCTTTCAGAAAAAAGATAAAATCAAAATCTCTTTGGTTCGGGTTGATAAAAGATTTCAATATAAACCCAATGCCAAGCGTGTTGAGTTTTCGGGCCGATGTTAACCGGCAATTCGGGGCATACCGTTCCAGGGATATAGGAGGGCCAAAAGATTTTCTCCCGGAAACATTCAATAAATTTTTCAACTTCCGCAGAAATTATATACTGCGTTGGGACTTTACAAAATCTTTAAATCTTGATTTCTCTGCTATTAATAATTCTGTTATTGATGAAGACAGCGGACGCCTAAACTCCGCCAGCAAAAGAAAAATGTGGAACAACTTCCTGAAAGGTGGAAGGAATGTATTGTACCAGCAAACAGCCAATATATCGTATGTACTTCCTACCGCTAAATTTCCCCTGCTTGACTGGACAAAAATTAATTTAGGCTACAGTGCTACATATACGTGGACGGCGGCTTCGCTTCTTGCCAAATCTCTGGGTAACACTTTACAGAATACCCAAACAAAATATGTAAAAGGCGAGTTTGATTTTACAAGATTATATAGCAAATCCAGGTGGCTTCGCGCTCTCGAAGTACAGCAAAGCAACAATCAGCAACAGCCAAATCAAAACAGAACTATAAAAGGCGCTCCTGTCAATAAATCCGATACCACAAAAAATAAAAATCAGAATCTTAAAAACCCAAATAATTTACCTGAAATAAACGGCATCCTGAAAGTTCTTGGAAGAATTATTACTTCAGTTAAAAGAGTAAGTGTTGATTATTCCGAAAATTCCGCATCGAATATTTATGGATATACAGACAGCACAAGAGCACTTGGCATGGATTTAAAAAATGGTGAGCCGGGGTTGGGGTATGTTTTCGGCAAGCAACCTGATGCCAATTTTATAGAACGGCTGGCAAGAAAAGGATTGATCACCACTGACTCTACGCTCAATTTCCAAAACCAGCAAAGCTATAACCAGAAATTAAGTATTACTGCACAATTGCAGCCCTTCCGGGATTTTAACATTGATGTAAATGTTGATAAAACTTTTGGGAAAACATTTACAGAATTATTTAAAGACACCACAAGCTCAAGTGGCTTTGTTCATCTCAACCCATATAACACTGGCAACTTCAGCATCAGTTTCATTGAAGTAAAAACATTGTTCCAGAAAAATAAGCCTGACGAACTTTCAGCTGCCTTCCAAAAATTTGAAAATTACAGAACACTGGTTTCGGGCCGCCTTGGAAAACTGAACCCTTATTCTGGTATTCAGGGAGCTGACGGTTATTATAAAGGATATGGCCAATATGCCCAGGATGTGTTGATACCTGCATTCATTGCCGCATATACAGGCAAAGACCCGAATAAAATTGCATTGATTAATGAGAACAATACCAGTGTAAAAACAAATCCTTTTTCCGGCTATATACCTAAACCCAATTGGAGAATTTCATACAATGGTTTAACGCGTATTCCGGGCATGGAGAAAATATTCTCAAGCTTTAACCTTACCCATGCATATAACAGCACATTAAGCATGAGCAGTTTTAATACATCATTATTATACCAGGACCCGCTTGGAATCAGGTATCCCGGCTTTATTGATACCGTTTCAGGAAATTTCATTCCTTATTTTGCAGTTCCGAATATTACCATTACAGAAGCATTCTCCCCTTTGCTGAATGTGGATATGCAATTTGTGAACCAGGTGCAAATGAGAGTAGGCTACAGTAAATCAAGACAATTAAGTTTAAGCCTTATTGATTACCAGATGACAGAAAGCCGGTCAACAGAATTTACATTTGGCGGAGGTTGGAGAAAAAGAGGTTTACCGTTGCCTTTCAAACTTAAACTTAAAATGCCCGGAAAAAATGAAGCATCCAACAAACTGGATAATGATCTTAACTTCAGGATAGACTTCAGTATACGCGATGACATTACCGCAAACAGCAGGCTTGACCAGGGCACAGCATTGCCAACCGGTGGACAAAAAACAATTACCATTTCGCCATCTATTGATTACGTAATGAGCAACAGGATTAACCTGAAATTGTATTTCGACCAAAGGAGAGTTACGCCTAAAATATCCACTTCCCCTCCTATTACAACAACCCGTGTAGGGCTTCAGATACGTATTTCACTGGCACCATAATTAATTGCTTGAACAAATTTTGTTTCAAGAATTAATAAGAATTCCGATTAATTTAGTGGAATGTAAGCAGCAGTATTAAAGATGGGCCATCAAATAACTTATGACAATAAACTGTTTTCTGTATCAGAGCATCAAACAATTGATCCTCATCTGCATAAACTAACCCCTGACCTATGAATGATAAAGTGCACCCATATTATAGCAGGCAATTATTGTTGGTTCCAAAGTTTATTATATCTCTGCTATGTGTTGCCATCTATTCTTCTTCTCTTTTCAGCCAAGAATATAATTATGTTCATTATGATGTTAAAGACGGACTTGCCGGGTCTACTGTTTACAGTATGGTGCAGGACAAAGATGGCTTTATGTGGTTCGCTACGGAAACAGGCCTTAGCCGGTTTGATGGCACACATTTTAGAAACTTTTACACCAGCGATGGTTTACCTGATAATGAAATTATAAACCTGTTTGTAGATTCAAAGAACCGCGTATGGATAGTCCCTTTTAAAAATTCTATTTGTTACTATTGGAAAGGGAAAATTTATAACCAGGAAAATGATTCGGTATTAAAACAACTTCAATTTAACGAGGTAATTATCGCATTATTTGAAGATTCATTTAACAATATTTTTATTGCAGACAGACGTCATGTTTATCTTATTAGTAAGGAACAGAAGATTTCGTTTATCAAAAGCGCGAACAATCGGGCTTTTTCTCTTATTAAAGCAGGAATCGATAACAAAAAAAAAATTAAAATCCTTTTAACTTATAATGGGGACGCAGTATACAAATATGCAGAAATCAAACAAAACCGTCTATTCTCAAACATCAATGCTAAGCCCATTAAATTTGGATCTGAAATCGATAATGACATCGCCACAATTGCAATATTACCCAAATTAGATGTGTATAAAATAGACACACTATTTCATTTTATATATCCGGATAACGATAGTTCAATGACTTTCCGATTTCCGCCAGGATTTATCAACCTCTCTTCTATTGATGATACCTTAATCACCCTTAATACCTATAACGGAACTTATTTGTTTAATTTAAACCAGAAAAAAATTACTGATTCATTCCTTACCAAAAATATTATTAATTCTGTTGCTAAAGACAATGAAGGGAACTTGTGGTTCAGTTCTTTTGGCAAAGGAATTATGAGGCTTTCTTCCGGAAGATTTATCGATTTCTTATCAACACCCAAAAAACAGGCGGTATTCAGTATTTTAAAATCAGGTTCGGAAATTTATGCTGGTTCTGACGGTTTTATCATTACAAGAATAGATATAAAAACAAAAAGAATAATTGAAAAGAAAATTTTCAATGGGTTCACCCGTGGAAGAATCACTGCATTAACTGAGAAAAATAATAATATTATAGCAGGAACTGATATTGGCCTTTTTGCGTTGTCTCCGGATGACCTAAGCCTTAGGTATAACAATTTCAAAACATCGTCGATAAAATCGATTTCTGATGAATCGGAAAAATCAATTTTGATTAGCTGTGTGGGTGGCGCTTATATCATCAGTTCAGAAAAAGCTAATATTGAAGATAAAGTTTTTGGAGATAGAGCGACTTGTGCTTACTCTCAGCACAAAGATTTCTACATTGGAACTTTGAACGGTTTATATTCAATTGATAGCCTTAAAAAAATGAATTACCTCGGTAATAGTTTCCAGGCATTCAAAAACAGGATAAATGCAATCAGCAGTAAAAGCCCTGATGCAATAATTTGGGTTGCAACCAACGGAGGAGGGGTTGTAGCTTACAAAGGAAAAAAAGCTATTTTAAATATCACTGAAAAAGATGGGTTAACCAGTAATATATGCCGTACTATTTTTATCTCAAATAATTCCATTTGGGTGGGCACTGATAAAGGCCTTAATGAAATTTTATTATCACCTAATGGCTATAAAATCACTTCTTTTACGAGTTCTGACGGACTTGTATCAGATATCATCAATGCTGTGTACGTGGATAGCAATGATGTATATGTCGGCACTCCCGAGGGATTGTCTTATTTTGATGAAAACCAAATTTCAAAAAAATCAATATGTAAACTAATAATGACTGAAATTGATGCTTCAGGCCATCAACTTCCTTTTGACACAACTGATTTTACGCTGTCGCATAAAAGCAACAATATCGAATTTCATTTCGTTGGCATTTCATTCAAATCGGCTGGAAAAATATCATACCATTATCGCCTTATCGGTTTTGATACCAGTTGGAAAACAACAAACCTTACCCAGGTCAGCTATACCTCATTGCCATCAGGCGATTATAAATTTCAACTAATCGCTACTAACAAATTCGGTCTTCAAAGCAATCCAATAAAAATACCTTTTACTATTTCTAAAACTTTATGGGAAAAAACCTGGTTCAGGATAATTCTCGTTGTTGTATCAGCATTTATTTTGTGGTTCACCATTAACAACAGGATATCCGCCATCAGAAAAAAGGAGAATGAAAAATCAGAAACTATTAAACGTATGAGCGAACTGGAACAAATGGCCTTAAAAAGCCAGATGAACCCACATTTTATTTTTAATTGCCTCAACTCTATACAACATTATGTCATAAACAAAGATATTCTTGGCGCCAATGAATTTATTTCCAATTTTTCAAAACTGGTACGGCTTACTCTTGATAATTCATCAAAAACAAATATTAACCTGGCTGAAGAAATCAATTACTTAACCGCTTACCTGGAATTAGAACAAAAAAGATTTGAAGGTAAATTTGATTTTAAGATTGTCACCGATGACATTTTTTTAAATTCCTATTTTATCCCACCCATGATGTTGCAACCTTATATAGAAAATGCCATCAGGCATGGCGTAAGGTACCGTAATGATAATAAAGGGAGAATTGAAATCAACTTCAAAAAAAATGACAAATACCTTATTTGCAGCATTTCAGATAATGGCATAGGAAGGAAATTATCTCAGCAATTAAAGAGTAAAAATGCTATTGAATACCAGTCTAAAGGAATGGATTTAACTGCGAGGAGGATTAACATGCTGAACAAAACTCAGGTATCAAAAATTATTGTGGATGTGGAAGACCTTGAAACAGGAAACGGCAATATAGGAGGCACCAGGGTTACCATTCAGTTTCCCTTAAGCGAAACAGCAAAAGAAAACAGTGAAATATGATAACAAGTGTTATTATAGACGATGAACCGAAGAATATTCATATTCTTCGAAAAATGCTTAATGAATTCTGCCCGGAAATAAATATTACAGGCGAAGCCAAAGATGCTCTTCAGGCGGTTGACATTATTCGTAATTACAAACCTCAACTTGTTTTCCTTGATATTGAAATGCCCTATGGAAATGCATTTGACATACTTGATCAATTAATGCCTGTTAACTTTGAAGTGATATTCATTACTGCTTTTAACAATTATGCATTAAAAGCATTTCGCTATAGCGCATTAGATTACTTGCTCAAGCCCATCAATATACAGGAATTGCATTCGGCTGTAAACAAAGCTTCAGAAAAAATACTTTCAAAAAATACAAACCTGCAGTTAAAAAACCTTATCCAAAATATAAAAAACAAAAATGAGGCGCTGCGTAAAATCGCTTTTCCTGCAAAAGACGGATTAATTTTTATCCCACTGTGCGACATAATCCGTTTGGAAGCTAGTGGCAGCTATACTCATGTATTCATAAAAGACAATGAAAGAGTTCTTTCTTCAAAAAGTATAAAAGAATACGAAGAATTACTTCCTGATTCCCTTTTCTTCAGGGTACACCATTCACACATTATCAATCTTCTGGAAATAAAAAAATATCACAAAGGCAGAGGCGGCCAGGTAGAAATGAGTGACAATACTTTTATTGATGTGGCCGTAAGAAGGAAAGACGAGTTTTTATCGAAAATGAGTTAACTGCACACTTATTGCGGTATGTGCACAGCTGTAAACTTTACGACTGGTGTAGCCGACTATTTTTTAATTTCACCGATATATAAGTATTAATTACCGGGAACTCCCAAAATACTTGTAATCATTAAACCCTATTGAGTTCAAACTGAGCAAAAAATGTCAAACTCATGTAATAAGGGTTACTAAAAAAGTAACCCTTTTGCATTATAACCATGCAATCGGTTTCCAGATTATCGACCCATTAAAACTCACAGTTTTCGCTTTTTGATTTTCAGGTTATTGGGTGCTCTTTACCAAATTTCTAAAACCGGACAATTCATAATGCCATCATAGCAATTATCACTGAACTGTAATAAAAAAAGGTATTGTCGTTGGTAAAAATACAGTCGCCATTATCGACACATTATGCCATTTTTCTGGCTGGGATTATTGCTTATTATACTTTATAATTGGCGAAGCCCTGAATAACACCAGCGGGTATAAGAATAACATTTTTTCAATAATACTGTGAAAACGATTGATCGGTTCAGGAATGCGAATAACATCTGTCTGTTTGATGGAACAAGCAGTTATAAAGAAATGAAAATAGAATCAGTATACCGACACCACCGACAATATCACTCCTTTTGCGATTGTAAAAGTTAACGGATTTTACAAGGATATCTATTATGGAAACCTGATTTCAGGAAAAGGTTATCGGGTATATAATTTGTTTTTACACGTTAAATTACTTTAATCCTTATTACCTGGACCAATAAGGCCCATGCTACCCGACAGATGACAGAACAAAAAAACTTTTTTGGAGGCGCTTTTGAAGATTACATAACACGTGCAGTAGCAGTTGGTCTAAAATATATACAATATTTGTGCTCCGATTCCGTATTTATCCGCATAGCCCGGTGGTACACTACAGCCTACAGTTACAATAACACAGTTTCCATCGATAAATTTTCGACGTTTTAAAACTTAATTCTTGCTGATTTAACTACCACAAATAACTTAATTTTTATTTTTCTCATTTACCAGAATTACAGCTTCTTCAATCTATCGCAAAATATATTTTGCCCGGAACAACAAATAAGCTGACTCAGATAGGCAAATCCGGTTGCTGCAATTGTTACAAATTATAAAGCGGGGAATATTATAAACAGACACAAAACATATAACAACACCTGAGAAACCTTATAGCAAAAATCATTACCGTTTCATGTCAGTACTTTAAATTTCATCTGCAAAAAAGAAGTACCAAAAAAGAAAATCTTATTAAAATAATATTGAAAAACTTAATTTCGCTGTTTAACCGGGCAACAAATATGGCAGAAACATTAGGGATGTTATGCGACAAATTGAGCATTGTAAAGCTTAAGCAGTTCCACACAAATGATGAAGAAAAGTTAAAAAGTCTTAATAAACAGGCGTTAATGCTACAGCAGGAAATCAATGAATTTTTTGCAGATGCAATTGCAGGCAACATCCCGGTTGAAAGGTTGACATTTGATTCCAATAAAGTCTTCAAGAAAGAAGGCAATGAAGTGGCAGATGTTAGCGGCCTTATTGGGGAAGTGATATACCAGCTTGCTGATGTCAATTGCCAGCTCTGGCACGAACAGGAAAAAGTATATGAATTCGGGAAAGTAGCTGCAGATGAAAAAGACAAAGTCGTGAAGCAACTTGCATTGCTGAATCTTGAACGCAATAAGTGTATCGACTCCATTAATCGCCAGTTTGCTGATATTATTTCACACTTAAAAAAATAAATAAACACCAATATGCATATCCGCAAAAGGACTACATGCCGCGTTTGCGGTTCTTCTTCTTTAACACATGTTATTGATCTGGGCCCTCAATATTTGCAGGGATCATTTGTAAAACCAGGAAAGGAATTGCCATCGCACAGGAAAATAAATTGCTCATTAGTGAGATGTAATCCCCAGATAGATGAGAATGCCTGCGGTCTTCTTCAAATGGAGCATAGTGTTCCTCCGGAAATCCTTTATGCCGCATATTGGTATAGGAGCGGTACCAACTCCACAATGAGAAATCATTTGAAAGGCATTGTGGACAGCGTCCTGGAATTGCAAAAAAAAAATAATGCTAATGTTTTGGATATCGGTTGCAATGATGGCACCCTGCTTGGCTATTATCCTGAAAAGTTTAAAAAATTTGGTTGCGATCCGAGTGATGTTGCACAAGAAGTAAAACACGCTACTGTAGTCCAGGATATCTTTCCTTCGGCAGAGTTGATTAAGGCAATAGGTAAAGATAAAATAGATATTGTTACTTCCATCGCGATGTTCTACGATTTGGAAAACCCTGTTGAATTTGTTAAGGCCATCAAACAAATATTATCACCCGAAGGAATATGGGTTTTTGAAATGAGCTACATGCCTCAAATGCTGGAAAATGACAGCTATGACACCATTTGCCACGAGCATCTTGAGTATTACAGCCTGGCAGTTCTTGAAAAAATCGCTGCATTTGCAGACATGAAAATATTCAAGATACAGTTTAACGATATAAACGGCGGCAGCATCAGGTGCTATGCAACACACAAAGAAAGCAGCCTTTACTTTAACCTCGAAAATTATAAATTAATGAATGAGGTTCGCCAGAAAGAATTTGATCTGGAGCTGGATACCGACAAACCTTATGTCGCTTTTCAATATAGAATTGAAAAGGTAAAGGATGAGTTACATGAACTATTGGTCAAATTAAAACACGAAGGCAAAAGAGTTCACATTTACGGCGCATCAACAAAAGGCAATACTATATTGCAATGGTGTGATATTAACAATATGCTTGTGGAGTATGCCGCTGAACGAAATCCTGATAAATACGGAGCTTATACCCTTGGAACAAACATTCCTATTATTAGTGAGCAGGAAAGCAGGGCTATGAACCCCGACTACTACTTAGTATTGCCCTGGCATTTCAAAAAAGAATTTTTAGAAAGAGAAAAAGAAGCGCTTGATAAAGGGACAGGCTTTATTTTCCCTGTGCCCACCATTGAGATTTTTAAAAAGAAATGATGAAAAAAAAGAAAATTCTTTTTATATCCCACAAAAAAAAACAATGCGGGGTATATGAATTTGGCAAACACATTTTTAATGCGCTCAGTTCGTCAGAAAAATATGACTTCATTCGTGCTGAATGTAGTTCTCTTATAGAACTGAAATCTGCTGCTGAGCTACACACTCCGGAAATAATCATTTTCAATTATCATCCTTCAGTAATGCCGTGGGTTTGCACTAAATCTGTAAAAGGTTTATATAAAAACAATATAAACAATTTCAGCTCAACTTTAATAGGAATAATCCATGAGGTAAACCAGAATATTGCTAACAAGGCAACCAATTACAGAAATAAATACATTCTGGGAGACTCAAGTAAACGCTTACACGCATTATTTGACTTTTATATAGCACCCGATCCAACTCTCTTATTAAAAAACCCTATAGTTTACAAAACAGGCCGCCTTATTCCGGAATATAACGGCGAGATAATTGAACCAAAAATACCAACGTTCGGAAGTTTCGGTTTCGGAACTCCAAATAAAGGTTTTCAAAAAGTTGTTGAAAAGGTTAAACAGGAATTTGATAAAGCAATTATCAGGTTAAATATTTCTTTCGCAGACTTTGGCGACAAGGACGGTATTAATGCCAGAAAAATCGCTCAGGAATGCATTGATATCGTTAAAGGATCAAACATTCAGTTAGAAATAACGCATGACTTTTTTGATGATGAATCGATGCTTAAATTTTTGGCCGCTAATAGTATGAATGTTTTTTTGTACAAAGAAGATACAAAAAACCGGGGTATTTCAAGTGCAATTGATAATGCGCTTGCCGTAAAAAAACCTGTCGCTGTTTCAAGATCATCAATGTTCCGACACATCCTTAACACAAAACCTTCCATTTGTGCAGATGATTTGCCACTACAGACAATATTCTCAAACGGCTTTTTGCCTCTGGAAAAAATAACTGGAGAGTGGAACAAGGAAAACCTGATTTGGGAATATGAAAGGATCATCGGTTCTATACTCAATTATAAACACAGAAACATAAAGGAAGCATCAAGACTTACGCTGGTGCAGAAAATCAGGAAGTTGCTCACTTTGCCGCAGAAAAAATTTACGTGGCTACGTTCTACAGAAGAAATTACCGAAGATGATCTGAATATTAATAACAAAATAATTTACGAGGAGATTAATATACCAAAAAATATTCCTCTTAACCGGATACTGGACAACAAAGCCCGTGAACTTTATAAGCCTGCAATCAACAAGCTTTTTGAAATTGTTCCTAAAACCATGTCAAAAAAAATTGCCGAAGCAAATGTTCAGCAAGGCTTTGTTTTTAATACAACATATCATTATATCAGTAAGTTTAAAAGTCCCAGAATTTTATGTATCGGCAGTTATGAAGATACTGCAGCTATGAGTTTGAAAAAAATGGGATTCCAGATAGATGAAATCGATCCGATGATTAACTATTATCTTCAGGAATATTGCACCAAGCCTTCTGTTGAAAAAAACTCATATGATATTATTTTTTCAACCTCAGTGATTGAGCATGACCCGGATGATAAATCATTTATGGAGGCAATTGACTTATTATTAAAACCCAAAGGAGTAGCAATCATTACCTGCGATTATAATGATCAATGGAAACCCGGAGATCCGAAACCTGAGGTAGATGCCCGCTTTTACACAAAAAAGGATTTGGAAGAACGGCTGTTGAGTTATCTTCCCTCATGCGAGCTTGTAGATACTCCTGAATGGGATTGCCCAAATCCTGACTTCTGCTACCTGGGAAAATTTCAATATACCTTTGCGACCTTTGTGATTAGAAAGAAAGACAATTAACAAAAAATGAAGGCAATCATTTTCGGATCAAAAGGCCAGGATGGGCATTATCTGACCCAATTATTGCAACAACAAAATCTGGAAGTAATTGGAATCGGGAAAGCACTTGCATCTTCGGATATAGATATCACCAATTACCAGTCGGTGAAGAGCCTGATACGAAATCAGCAACCTGATTTCATATTTCATTTTGCCGCCAATTCAACAACAAAACATGAAGCATTATTCGAAAATCATGCTGTTATCAGTACCGGATCAATCAACATACTTGAGGCTGTAAAAAACTTTTCTCCAGGAACAAAGATTTTCATCTCCGGCAGCGGGCTGCAATTTAAAAACAATGGTAACCCTATAAAAGAAACCGACCCATTCGAAGCAAGAGACGCTTATTCAATAAGCCGTATACATTCCGTTTATGCTGCAAGATATTACAGAAACTTAGGTATTAAGGTTTATGTAGGTTACTTCTTTAATCATGATAGCCCGTGGCGAACAGAAAGACACATGGCAAAAAAAATTTCAGAAGCGGTTAAACGGATTGCAAGAGGGAGTGATGAAAAAATTGAAGTGGGAGATGCAAGTGTAGTAAAAGAATGGACCTTTGCTGGCGATGTTGTAAGCGGCGTATGGATGTTGGTTAACCAGGATAAAATAATGGAAGCAAACATAGGTTCAGGCATTGGCTATTCTATAGAAGATTGGATAAACACCTGCTTTTCTATAATAGGGAAAGACAAGAATAGATATATACTTAAAAAAAATGATTTTGTCCCCGACTACAAACAGCTTGTTTCCGATTCCTCTCTGATTCGCTCTGTAGGATGGAAACCACAGATTTCTTTTGAGCAACTGGCTCAAATGATGCTGACACAATAATTTTTTGCCAATAACAATTAAGGCTTAAGTAATATGTTATAGGACAAATATGAACAAACAAAAAAAGATATTGCTCGTTCAACTCTATTCTAACGGCGATTGCCTGTATGCAACTGCAATTGCGAGACAAATAAAAAAAGATTATCCAGGCTGTACGCTCACCTGGGCTATCGCCTCTTTTTGTAAAAACATAATTCTTAACAACCCTTACATTGATCACGTGCTGGAAGTAACTGAAGTAATAAAGGATAAGGTTACTACATATAGAAAATTTAAAAAGAAAATTATAAAAAGAAAAAAGGATGGTGAATGGGATGAGATTTTTTTTACTAATCTGATTGATGATCAACAGGCCAACTATGATGGAAGTATCCGTTCTTCAATTTTCAGGGGATATAATTTAAGCATAACAACGCCTATAACACCAGTGCTTGAATTGTTACCCGATGAAAAAAAAAATGTGACAGGATTTGTAGATACTCATCAATTAAATTTATTTAAAAATGTGTTGCTGTTTGAATTTGCCCCGCAAAGCAAACAGTCTGCCATGACCCCTTCCCTTGCCATAGAAATAGCAGAAAAAATCACAAAAGACAAAAGTATTGCTGTAATTCTATCTTCTGCATTAAAAATCAACCATTCTTCACCTAATATTATAGATGGCAGTATTCTCAGCCTCAGGGAGACAGCTTTCCTAACTAATTACTGCACTTTATTACTTGGTTCTTCCAGCGGCATTACATGGGCATCTACATCAAGTACGGCAAAACTCTTACCCATGATACAATTGCTCGATATTGCCGCAAAATCTTGGGCGAACCCTGTCTCACGTGACTTTAACCGGTTTGGCATTTCTTCTGAAAAACTTATTGAGCTAACCAGTTTTAACCAAGAGACCGTTGTTGATTGTGTAAGGAAAGCCTTGTATGATTTTAAAGAAGCAAAGAAAATCTATCATCAACAATTCCCCGTTCATTTCAATGCGAGCAGAAATATTGTTTACAACCTGCTCTGTTATGCAAACTTTGGAGCCATTATCCGCCACATCAAAATAAATATAAGCGTTTATGGCTACCGCATGTCATTCTTCAAAGAAGTAATAGCAGGTTTTTTAATTTTTCCTTTCAGGCTTATCAGAAATCTTACTCAGAAAAGACACTAAAAATTAAATAGCTGTAGCTATTTCCTATGGGTGATTTGATACCACCACAATGCGGCATATTGCTTTGCATAATAAATAGCCGCCCAAATATTCCATCTTACATCGGTGTAAAATTTCTTCATAAACTTCGCATGGTTGGCAATGCTTATACGTCGTACCAAAAGCCATTTTTCCTTACTGACACTACCTTTATGAATATGCATCACTTTTGCCTGCGGCAGGAAATGTATTTTATATCCCAGTTGCTTAAAATCCCAGCACCACAACACATCTTCGCAATACATAAAAAAATCATCTGATAATTTTTTTTGAGGCAGCCGGCTGATAATCGATTTTGGAAACAGCATGAAAGCTCCCCAAACCCAATCACAGTCCATTTCGGCTTGGTGGTCAAAATAATGATGCAACATCAGCTTTTCACGCTTACGCCTGGGTAGCAATTTATAGAAAGGAAATACTTCCAGCAGTTCCCAGCTAATGGTCCGGAACCTTCTTGTATTGTATTGTACTCTGCCATCAGGGTATAATAACTGACAGGTTACCATGCCGACATCGTTATGTTTGCGCAAATAATCAAGGCAAATTTTAGGGGCATTATTGATCAATTCAGTATCGCTGTTGAGCAATAAAAGATATTCGCCAGATGCATGTTCAATGCCCGTGTTGTTCCCCCCTGTGAACCCTGTGTTTGTGGTATTGATCACCAGTTGTATATCCGGAAACTTCTCAATGAATAAATTGGGGTCGCACTCCGCCGAAGCATTATCCACCAAAATAATTTCATGCTCTACTCCCAGCAGTTTCTCTTTAATTGAACTGATACAATTGATCGTAAGCTGAAAAGTATTATAATTTATAATGATAACAGATAACTCCATACCGGCCTCATGCTACTTTGTAAAAATATGGTTTATTGAATAACATTCTGGGAAAATAGCGCAGAAGCGTTATCATGTTCAAGGTATATTGAAAAGCATCCTTCCAGGTATACCTTGACTTTCCTACGCTAAAAATTTTTTCAATGAATAAGCATATAAAAAAAACGGGCACCTCCAAAACATAGCAACCTAAATTAAATAAATACCAAAAAGGACCGAACTGCTTTCTGATGCGCAACATAGTTGAAACAATTATTTGCCTTCCTTTCCTGTTCCAGAGATTTTTTCCGTTCTCATTTTCGTCTGTACCGTAATAATCGCTGCTGGTACCACCACCAATATGGATTACTTTAGGCTCACTAAATAAATATAATTTACCAAATTTTCTCAAGCGGCCGCACCATTCAATTTCTTCAGCATACATAAAAAAATCATTGTCGAGTAACCCTGCTTTTTGAACAGCCTCTTTCTTAACCAACATAAAGGCCCCCACAATCCAATCCACTTCCATATCTTCTAAAACATTCTGAACACTGGGGATTTTTGACTTAAAACGATACCCCAGATAACGCACAAGCCTACCGAAATAAGGCAAAGGCAAAAGAGTATTTAGCCCTCCCGTAATAAAATGAGCGCCGGATATTTGCTGAGAACCATCAGGGTTAAGCAACTGCACACCGCACCCTACGGCATCATTATGCTTTTCCAAAAGCCTGATGCTTTTATCAATGGCATTTTCCAATATTATTGTATCGGCATTCAGCAATAATACATACCTGCCTGTGGCAAGACTTATTCCTGCGTTGTTTGCACGCGCAAACCCTGCATTATAAGTTAGTGGCAGCCATTTAACCGCAGGAAATTTCTTCATAAGTGCTTCCTGACAATTATCTTCAGAATGATTATCCACAACAATTACTTCAAAACTTTGTGTACACTGCTGACGGTATATACTTTCTATACAATCGAGCACCAGCTTTGCTGATTTGTAGTTAATAATGATGATGGATACATCCATGAGAATAATCAAATCGGATTGTTAGCTAAACTATTTTCCTGGTATTCCAGGCTTTCCACAATGCAACAAGAATAATCAGCCATCCGAGTAATGAAGCAATAAAAACAATAGTAAAACTTTTGTAATAAGAATCAGGCCTGAACTCAAATTTTATTTCATGAGGCCCGGAAGAGATTGCAAGCCCGCGCAAGGCGTAATCAGTTTTTACAATAGGCGCCTCTTTCCCGTCTATATAAGCCTTCCAGCCTTGTCTTTCATAAAAAATTTCACTGAATACAGCGAACTGATTTGTTTTTGATGTGCTATGATAATATATCTCGTCATTATCGTTTTTCTGAAGAATAATTTTTGCGCTTGAATCAAATTCAGGCACAAATGGCACCATTTTTTTGTATGCTATTTCCACAACAGCCGTATCTTTCGGGTTCAAGGTGTTCAATGCATTCATGGCATCAAGTGCTGTATTTGCCCATGATATGCTTCTTACAAACCAACAAGGACCTAATGCGTTAGGGTTTTGCTCAGCCATGGGTTGGCCATTCTGGCCGGGCACAATAAAGTATTTCGTATTCAGCATGTCCAGCACACGTTGATTCATTGGTTGCTTACGCAGCTGATAGGTAATCAAATCTTCAATAATGCTCAGTTTTGCAGGGCTGTATCCGCCTACATTGTTGTGAAAATAAGAAGGCATTGCATCACTAAACGGATCTGTAGTTAAGTTAATAACGCGATAATAGCTTGTGTCCTTCATTATCTGCGCATCTGCTGCCGTTGGTGCGAAAGCAGACTCATTAACAGATTCTTGTTCTTCAAAATTATTTGCATTCAAATATCTTCTATCCACCATTAATAAATCAATCGAACATAATACCAGTATGCACAAGATAGCCACTGAAGCGTTTAGTTTGTTCTTTACGGAAAGAAGCAAGCAAAGAAATACGGCACCGGCAAAAAATACCGATCGGATCAAATCGCTCCCGAAAAGTGATTGCCTGTCTTGTTTTAATGCTTTATAAAATTCATTGGCCACTTCTTTATTCCCTTTTGTGGCCTGTTCAAGGTTATTCAATAAACGGCCGTCATTAGGCCCTTTATAATTGTAATTGATATAAAGTAATGCGGCAACAGCAAAAATTCCAAGTATCACATATCCCGCAATTTTTAATTTCCTGAAAATTTCGTCCTTATTTACTCCTGAAAAAAAGAACTGTTGCAAAGTAATCATAGAAAGAAAAGGGAATAATAATTGAGGTATTACCAGCGACATCGTGGGCGCACGGAATTTATTATACAAAGGCAGGTGATAGAACAAAAAATTATTAACCTGAGGAAAATTTTTGCCCCAACTCAGCATAATACCAATTGCTGAAGCAGCAAGTATCCACCATTTGTCGGAAGATTTTATAAAAACAAGGCCTAAAATAAATAACAAACAAATTCCGGCTCCGAGATAAACGGGACCAGACGTGAATGTTTGGTTACCCCAATAAGCCGGGAAACCACCCGCAAATTGTATGGCCTGATCTTCTCCGATGCCTTTGTCCATAGCCGTCTTGGCGATGTGAGAATCCGCATTGGCAAAATCTTCGCCACTGCTTTTGCCTCCATAAATATCGGGTACCAGTAAAGTATAGGTTTCATCAATTCCATAACTCCATTGATATGCATAGTCAACATCCAGCCCACCGCTTTTACTATCGTCTTTGCGTGTATTGGAATTTGAACTTAATGCAGTGCCCCCCCTTGTACTGGCTTTCGAAAAATCGTAAGTAGTTGCCAAAATCACTAAATTAGAACATACCCCTACAACCGCAGAGACTGCCAAAATTGAAAAAGTAATCAGCAGATGCCTGAAATCTTTTTGTTTTATCAGCCAGGTAATTCTCGAAACAAAAAAACAGCCCAGAATAATCAGAAAATAGTAATCAATCTGGGGGTGATTCATGGCTATCAATAGCACGGTAAACAACATGCTCAAAGCCGTACCTACCCAATACTTTTTTTGAAAGACTAACAAATAAGCCCCAAATGCTGCTGGCAAATAACCCATGGCCAAAGCCTTGGTAACATGCCCCACTTCTACAATAATAGGGGTATAAGAAGCATATGCATATACAAGGCCTGCCAAAATACCGATCCTATAATCAATTCGCAGCACCTGGCTGAGAAAATAAAAGCTCACACACATCAAAAAGAAAAAATCGAAAGGATGTGGCAAAAAAAATGTGAACAAATTATGGAAGACATTGAGAGAAAAATGCCCGGCATCTCCGGCAACAAGAATCTGAAAAGCAGGCATCCCGCAAAACATACCGTTGGTCCATAAAGGAAGGGTGCCATGTTTTGCCTGGTATTTCAGGGAATTGCTTTGCATTGCTGCAGCATGCACCATATCACTTTGCTGCAGTACTTTTCCCTGTAACGCAGGGCTGCAATATATAAGCGTAACTACTAAAAAAACAGCAATAGCAATAATATGCGGAAGCGCTTTTTTCAACAAGGAAGAATTCATAAACTAAATAAAATTAATCAGGCAAAATAATGCTATTTTGGGCAGAAATATGACAATTAGAATAGGAGCAAATGTGAAAATCGGCCAATATCCCTATTCAATGAAAAATTATGTTTAGAATAAGTTTTTTCGCAAGAGTAGCCTTCATATGTAACCTTTGCTTCCTTGCATCAGTTATCATGCAAATGATGGCGCACCCTCCGGAAGGCGAAATGGTGGCAACAACGATTATTATTGGTTATTTATTCGCAGTGATCATTAATTTACTTGTGAACATTTGGATAGCGGTTCTTTTTCTAAAAAAAAAAGAATTAAACCATCCTGTGCCCCGATGGCTTATTATTATTAACTTCCTTTTTTTAATACCGGAACTTATACTTGTTTTCAGATGATCCACAACATTCTAAAAGATAAACCCACCAAACTATTTCTTGGTTTCACAGCTTTTTTTTGTTGCAATGCATTGATTGCGGAATCAATCGGCACCAAACTTTTTTCACTGGAAAAATTATTGGGTACGCATCCGGTAAATTTTTCATTATTTGGGCAAAGCGGCCTTTCATTTGTGCTCACTTGTGGCGTACTTCTCTGGCCTCTCGAGTTTGTGCTGACCGATATTGTTAATGAATTTTACGGGCCAAAGGCCGTACGGCGTATTTCCTGGACAGCAGTAACTCTTATTTCTTATGCATTCCTGATGTATTTTCTGGCTATCGGTATCCCGCCGGCCGACGTATGGATTGCAAGCAGCAGCCAACAAGGTGTTGAAAATTTACAAAGTTCATTCAGTGCTATTTTCGGACAAGGAATGTTAATCATTATTGGCAGCCTGGTAGCTTTTTTAGTGAGCCAGATTGTTGATGTAACCGTTTTTCACAGCATTAAGCGAAAAACAGGAAATAAATATTTATGGCTCAGAGCTACCGGTTCAACTCTCGTGTCTCAGTTGGTAGACAGTTATATTGTTCTTTTTATAGCCTTTATTAAATATTATTCATGGCAGTGGATATTAGCCGTTGGCATGATGAATTACATTTATAAGTTCAGCGTCGCTATTCTTCTTACGCCGCTGATTTATTTCATAGAAGGAAGAATTGAAAAATACCTTGGCAAAGAAACGGCACACAAAATGAAATTGGCCGCTATGGGGAGAGAAAATGAATAATTTTTTCCGGAGTTTTGAATGTTGAAAAAGGCCTAACTATCTGAAAGGCTTATAAAAACTAATTGTGGCCAGTGAAAGCATCGGTTTGTCACCCGAAGAGTCGCCATAACAATATATTTCATCATAGCCTGATAAATCGAATTGCTCTTTAATTCTCCTTACTTTTTCTTCTCCATGACAGTTTTCTCCTGAAATTTTCCCCGTTAATTTTTCATCTTTTATTTCAAGCTTGGTGCAAACTAATTGCACCCCGGTTTGCGCAACCCATTGTTCGAGCCAGTTTTTTGCAGATGCCGAAACAATAACAATTTCAGCATTTAACTCTTTTAATTTCCTTATTTCAGCCAGCGCTTTGGGCCTTATTAATGCCGGTAATTTTTTTGAAGCAAATTCATCACATTTTTCCTGGAACAGAAGCAGGGATGTTCTTTTAAAAAAGAACCTGAGTATAATTTGTTTGGCTGTGCTGTTGCGTATAATTTTTAATTTGTATGCAAGCAGGAAAGGAGCATTCAGCAAAAACCCGGCATAAAAAAGAAAACTGCCTTTGTGATATTTGATCACTTCCGGCAAACTGTCTTTTACAGTAACGGTACCATCAAAATCAAAAAAAGCGATGCGCCGATTCAAAGGTTCATTTTTTTAAACTGGAATTCAGGAATATTTTTAATAATAAGCATTATCCATCGCCACACCCATTTCACATATACTGTATTTTTCTTTTTCCGTACTGCAGCAAAAACCGCGACTGCCACTTCTGATGGGTAGGCGGTAAGCAGCTTTGGCAGTTTCAATTCTTCAGTCATTTTAGTGTACACAAATCCGGGTTTCACACTTACCACATGCACATTATACTTTAAAAGCTTATTCCTTAATCCAGCAAGATAGGCAGAGAATGCAGCTTTGGCGCTTCCATAAATTAATTTACTTTGCCTTCCTCTTTCTCCGGCTACAGAGCTAATGCCTGCTATGACACCTTGCTTTTGAGACAGATAATATTTCGCTGCAATATTTAATATGGATACAGCCCCGGTATAATTGGCATCAATCATCCGGTGTGTAACTTCAAAATCATCAAAAGCTTTATCTTCATTTTCCATTAGTCCAAACACACATATTGTAATATCGGGTTTAGGCGTCAACGATTCAAAGAAATTTTTATGAGCCGAGAACTCAAGCGCATCAAATGAATGGACTGTGCATTGAATATTGTACCGCACGTGCATGTCTGATCCCAGCGGCTTTATCTGATTTATATTGCGTGCAGCGAGTTGCAGGTTATACTGATGAGAAGCAAATTTTTTTGCAATTGCCATTGCGATATCGGATGTAGCGCCAAGTATCAACACTGTTGGCATGAGAAGTCAGTTTTTTGTTAAAAGTAATCTGTCTGATTGAAGGGAACGTATTTTTCCTGTAGGATTATATTTCCTCACTATGGCCTTAAACTGATCAAGCTCCGGATAACCTGCAGTCATTACCTCGGGTTTCATTCTCGCATCCTTACTCATATACAAACGGCCACCATATTGTAAAACCACTTTGTCCAATCCGTCCAAAAAATCAAATAAGCCTTCCCGTACAGGAAAATCAAGTGCAAGAGTATAGCCTTCTTTAGGAAAAGAAATGATACTATCCTGAGGGCCAAAAACCTTAAGAACGGCGAGGAATGACCCCAATCCTTTATTACTGATTTTTTGCAAAATTTCTATTAGGCCTTGTTTTGCATGCAACGGCAGAACAAACTGATATTGCACAAAACCTTTTTTTCCATAGCCCCTGTTCCAATGAAGGATGGCATCAAGCGGATAGAAAAAAGGTTCATAAGAAACAATATTATTCAATTCCTTTTTTCTGTTTTTGGAGTAATACAAAAAATTGAATGCTTTAACCGTAAAAGAATTCAACGCCCAGGACGGTAAATTGAAAGGGAAAGTAATTTGTTTCTTTCTGGGAAGTTGCAAAGGGTCCATCTTTTGCTTATCATTCAATTGACTGAGTTTGGCGTGTTCGCCTAAAATTAAAATGCTTCTGCCAAAATTTTTTCCCTTTTTAAGGCAATCGATCCAGGCTACTGAATAGGTGTAATGTTTATATTCATCAAACAGGCGTATTACCTCTTCCAGGTTTTCAGCTTTTATCTGTTTCTGTATTATATACGATGATTCAATTTTTTTAAGTCTGAACTTTGTTCGTGTAACCATCCCTGTTAGCCCCATCCCTCCACAGGTTGCTTCAAAAAGATCATGGTTTAATTCAGATGAACAGGTAACCGTTTCTCCATTTGCCAGCATGACATCCATATCAACAATCTGGTTGCTGAAAGAACCATCCACATGATGATTTTTTCCATGCACGTCACTTCCAATAGCCCCGCCAACAGTAATAAACTTCGTTCCCGGAGTTACAGGCAAAAACCAGCCCTTGGGAACAATTACTTCCAATATCTGATCAAGAGTTAGTCCGCTCTGACATTCAAAAATTCCTTTTCCCTCGTCAAATGAAAGTATCTTATCATATTTCAAAATTGAAATAGTATTACTGGCCAACGAAGCATCGCCATAACAACGACCATTACCACGCGGAATGAAGCTATCTGTATCTTTCATTAATTTAGCTAATTGATCATCAAATACAAAAGTCTTTTCATCGCTTTCTATCGCCGGGTAGTTTCCCCAATTTGCTATTTGTTTTTTCATATCAGTAGCTTTTGCATTCGGGTCATCAATCATTTTAATGAGAAATTTGATGGCTTTTAAAAATTACTATATCACGTAAATATAAAATCACATAAAAACTGATTATCCATAAAACGATGGTCGCTTGAATAAAACGATCCCTGTATAAAATTTTTGTAGGCGATCCCGACTGTTGCTGTACAAAAGTTATTTGCAGATACCTCATTACACCTGCAATAACAAATAAACTGGTATAGTATAGTCTGTACGCATGTAACCTCACATAAGTTTTTGAATCTACAGTATACATGATATACGAAACGATAATAATCGCACAAAAAAGACCAAGCATGGTATTCAAAAATTCAAGGTTATACCCCTTTACGGATTTTCTCATTTCATTCCCTGTAGATATTTTTAGTAATATATCATCTCTGCGTTTTGCAATAGCCATAAACAAAGCAAGCAGAAAAGTCATAATAATCAGCCACTCTGAAGTATCGGTATTTGTAATGATGGCTCCGGATTTTACACGTAATACAAAACCAGACGCAAGAATTAAAATATCCAGAATTGCCATATTTTTTAAGCCAAACGAATATGCCAGATTCAAAATAAAATAAATAAAAACCACAAATAGAAATTTAAAGCTACTATCAACTAATAAACCCATTACAGCGCCAATAAGCAACAGAATAATACAAGTGAATATCGCAGCCGTTTTTTTTACCATTCCCGAAGCAAGTGGTCTTTTGCTTTTTTCAGGATGTTTGCGATCATCTTCTATGTCTCTGTAATCGTTAATGATGTATACGCTACTTGCAAAACAGCAAAAGGCAACAAAACCACCGAACAGCAACAGAATGTCTTTAGAAACAAAAAAATTGCCTGCAAAAAAAGAAGGGATGAACAAGAACAGGTTCTTTGCCCAGTCCTTAGGCCGCAACAATTGAATGTAATATCTCATGTTACCAAATGAAGTCACAAGATACAATGCAAAACCCTTTGGTACAATAGGTTGACCGGAAAGGAAGGCTATAAAGAACGTTTTAGGAACCGGATTATGTAGTTAACCGGCAAAATTTCAATTTGCTCATGTTATGTTATAAGTTCAGTAAGCAAACTTCAACAGAAAAACATCTTTGGAGCATCCCGATATTTATTATTAATTCCGACAAACAAACTATTCAATAGTTTAGTTGTCAAAACTTCAATTGTAATTCGGCAATTATCCGGGCATACCTATTTAAATCAGGGCATCAGCAGATATTATTGAATGATCTTCTCAACTCTTGCAAGTTTCCCGTCCTCATTAACTCCTTCCATCACAAGCCTCATTACTTTGGTGATATCATTATTGAAGAACCTTATAGTAAACCTGCGGTTATCCTTATCCGTGAGAATATATGGTTTCCAGAAAAGAGTTGAACGGGTATCTTCACTTGTCGTCTGATCATCTATATTCCGATAATCAGGGGAATAAAATTCTTTTGTTAGTGTATAACCGATAATCTGCGCCCGGTCAAGCCCTTTAAAATTATCATCATTTCTTCTTCCCTCATTACCTCTTTTTGTGTATACTGCAATAGCACCTCCTGCGCTTCCACCTAAAACAGAAGCCTCGCCCGGACGCATTACTTTAATATAAGCCACATCTGTAACAGGAATGTTTCTCAAGGCTGATACATCTACCTGCATTTCATTCAGGAATAATCCCGGCGTGGAACCTCGCCACTGAAGCGAAGGAGTAGCTCCTGTAGTATTGATCTGAAGGCCTGCCACCTTACCTTGTAAATATGTAAATATATCTATGGCAGACTGGGCAAATGGGTCGTTTACTAAATCAAAAGAATAACCATCTCCCCCGCTAAAAAGTCCGGATGTATATTTTTCATCAAGTAGCTGGGCAGGAGATTTCGTTTTCCCTCTGACTGTAACAGCTTCAAGGGTTTTTACGTTTTGATTGGTAAAAGTATTATGTTGAGTTTCTTCAATAATAAAACGGTTTCTGTTTAGCAGAGAAGAGTCTGCCGCAGCCCATGAATCTTTTGCAATTGTCAAAGGACGGATACTACGGTTTTGCCGTATCAATCCGTTATTGAAAGTAACCGCAGCCATATTTGAAAGATTGCGGTTAATGTTGAATGAATAATAAATCTTTGCGGTATCGTAAAAAACAAGGCCGCTGAGGCCAAATTTTCCACCTGATAAATGAGGTACCTGTAATATCTGTGTACTGGAATCTCTTTTCTTCAAGATTACATTCAGGGATTCATCTTTAGCAATGCTTGAAGGATTGACCCCAAATACATCAACACCCAAAATCAGGTGGTCCTGATCAAAATATTTTATAACCGGCATTTTACCTCTGGCAAGTTGCTCCCATTTGAAACGGCGCCAGCCGTGTGTAAGCATTACCAAATCCAGGTGGCGAACAACACTGTCTGAAGAATTCGAAAAATAATAAAAAGGATTATGCACATACCCCTTTATATCACCTGTACACAATAATCTTGAAATGATATTATCTTCATTAGCAGAAATCCCATCGGCCAATGCATCAGTAACGGATAACGACAAATTTGCTTTCAGTGTATCAGGTACTGTAATTTCAATTACATTTTCTCCACGCTTTGAGGTATTCTTTTTCGTCACAACTGCTTCCGCAGCAAATTCGTATTCTTGATTGTTCACGAAAACAATTCTTTCCGCCAAAGGCATATCCTCTTCACTGAATAAAGTTATTTGCAGAATGCCTGAAGGCAATTGATTAACTGGTATGGCCCCGCCGCTCATGAAGTTTTCCCTGAGATTTATTTTCGCTTTGTAAATGAGGTGCTGATGCATGCTGGCAATAATAATAAATTGATTATTTCCATTATCGTTTTCAGAGGACCTGGCTACACTAAATAAAATTTTCCCTTTCGCAGGAAGTACCCGCAGTACCGCTCCGCTATTTTTTACCTGAGGAAGCGCTGTGGTGATCTGGGTCCCGTTATTATCTGTCCAGACGGCAACTAATGAGTCAGACTTACCGGGGTTAAGTAAAAAGCTTCCCATACCATCATGTTCAGATGAAAATTTTGCCAACTCTTTCCCTGTTATGTCTTTTATTACACCCTTAACTGAAACCGGTTGTCCGAACCGGTCGTTGGCTTTAAATGCAATATTGTTATCAACACCGGCAATGATATACCCCCCTTCCGGAAAAAATTGCATCCGTACTTCTTCCTTACCCGGAGTAACACTGATATCTTTTTTACCATTGGCAATCCGGATATCTTTTTCATAAACAAAAGCTGTATCGAAATTCTGCATCCAGGCTGTATATGCCCGGAAGTGAAGGTGCCCGTTTTTAATTGTTTTCGGCAAAGTAAAACTTCCTGCAGCTGTTGATTCGAGCAATGGGGCTGCATTTCTTTGTAAAACATTTCCATCCGCATCAGAAAGCTCTGTATAAAAATTTTTGCTTATTAGTGAGGGGAAGCCTCCTGCGAAAACATAAGCTTTATACCAAACAGTTTCGCCTTCGTTATAAACGTTCTTATCGAAATGGACATATACATTTTCCTGTGGGAAATTTTCAGCATAAACGTTCATCATCGAATCTATTTTTTGCGATTTGCCCGATAAAGGGACCGCTAAAAGGGCTACAAATAATATTCTTCTGATATTCATAACAGTTATCAAAAATTGTTCACAACTTTCATTTACAATAAAATAAATCTTCCTGATAATATAATTTTGTAATGTTCAGCAATATTCTTTAAAAAAATTTGTTAAGAAGAATAATATTTTCTTTAATGCAGAGAAACCCTGGTTCCATGAGTTGCGTATACGTTGTAACCCTTGATAATTACAGGAATATTTATTAAATTTCATCTAAATAAATATCACTATGAAACTGAAAATATACCTGTTATCCTGTCTCGTTGTAATTTCGTTAGGATCATGTAAGAAATTGGTACAGCAGCAAGAACAAAATGCAGTAATGAATATTATTACTAACGGGGTATGGTATGTTACCCTTTACAATAATGGGGGCACTGATATAACCGCTTCATTTTCAGGATATGTTTTTCAATTTAAGCAAGATGGAACAGTAATAGGAACAAAAGATAGTATTTCTGTGGCTGGAACGTGGGTACCCAATATTAACAACTATACCATAACTTCTGATTTCCCTAATGCCTCAAACCCTTTGAATAGACTGAATGCAGTATGGAAAATAACAGACAGTTCAATTGACTACGTAGTGGCAAACACGACTATTAATGACTCAACAGCAAATTTAAAGTTACAAAAGCAATAACCAGAAAAGCAAAGCAGCAGGCATGATCAATGTTAGTTTAATATTCGCAGAATTCAACTTAATTTATCGGTTTTAGTTATTTGTTTAAGCCGCACAATAATCCCTATCCCGATTTGATCATTTTTAAAGAATTTATTTTTTTAGAATTCTTTTGAAACATACAATGATTATTATTAATTGACATTAAAGCAATTTTTAGTGTTAATAGGCGTTTGAATATTTGCGATTTATATAAATCCGGCTCATTATATAAATCGAAGATGCACACGTAATCCTCACCCCCTAAGAAACTAACTTTTAGTTTAAACCCACTAACAGAGTAAAACATACATTAATCAAGTAACCTTAAACTTCAATTGCCCGTTGAGAAGAAAACTACCATTAATTATTGCTGGACTTTTTACAGCAGCTATTTTAAAAGCCCAGGTAGCAGGCATAAAAGCTACGCCCACCTCCGGTTGTAGTCCACTAACAGTTGTATTTCAAAGCACTTCTACAGGGGCAACAAGCTGGAACTGGAATTTTGGAGATATCATTAACAATACTGCGAATACACCTAATGCAACACACACCTATAATTCACCCGGCACCTATACAGTTACCCTGACTATCAACGGAGGAAGTACAGCAACACAAACTATCATTGTAAATTCACCTCCAACGGTAAAATTCGCAGTAAGCGACTCAACAGGCTGTTTTCCGCTAAACGTACAGTTTTATGACCAATCTACTCCTGGCTCAAGCGGAGCTGCTATTGTAAACTGGCGTTGGGATTTTGGGGATGGTGTAATTGACACTACCGGGATTAAAAATCCATCTCACATATATAATTTGGCTAATCCAACTGGCTTCCCAGTTACACTTCAGGTAGTAGATGCAAATGGTTGTTCCGGAGTAGTTCCAAAAACTAAATATATAGTAATTCAAGACGGGGTGTCCCCTTCATTCGATATTATTGCATCGGTTGGTTGTAAAAGCCCTATTACAGTTAACTTAAACAATACCTCTTCCTCCCCAACTGGCTATCCAGTATCATACACCTGGAGTTTTGGGGATGGGAGTCCGAATTCAAATGCTACTAGTCCACCACACACTTACCTAACCTCAGGAAATTATAATATCAAGCTGGTAGTAGCAAGTCAAAAAGGATGCTCGGACAGCCTTACTAAAATTGCAAATATTGTAGCAGGAAATGTTAGTTCAAGTTTTACTGCCCCCGATAGTGTATGTGTGAACACACCCATTAATTTCAATAATACATCAACCCCAACACCAACAATCTCTAACTGGAATTTTGGGGATGGGACAAGTTCTAACGCCATTGATACAACAAAAATTTATACTACTGCAGGAATTTATAATGTCAAATTAACAAATACATTTGGTTCTTGTATAGATTCATTTATAAAGAAGGTAGTAATACTTAACCCGGCTGTAGCAAATTTCTCAGCATCCCCATTGGTTAGCTGTGATTCTTTATTTACTGTTAATTTTATTGATCAATCAACCGGTGCCAGCAAATGGCTCTGGAATTTCGGGGATGGAACCACGTCTTCACAACAGAACCCAACTCATACTTATAAAGGATATGGAAATTACAATATAACTTTAACAGTATACAATGCTTCAAATTGTGGTGGAACTATCACCAAAAACCAATATATAAAAAATGCAAAACCTACCGTACAATTAAGCCAGATAAATGCGGGAGGGTGTATTCCCTATTCATTCACCCCTATTCTTACCGATAGCACGATCGATGGTATAAAAAGTTATTTATGGGATTTTGGGGACGGTACAACCTCAACCTCGGGAGTACCGCCAACCCATGTATACAATAATGTTGGCACTTACCCTGTGAAATTGACTATCACCACTAATGGGGGATGTACAGCCACTACTGTTGATACCGTTAAAGTAGGGTCTATCAAACCGATTGTAAATTTTACAGCAATACCTACAAATGTTTGTGTTAATAGTCCAGTAAGCTTCACTGATAAATCGACAAACAATCCGGATCAGTGGTATTGGACTTTTGGGGATAATGGCATTTCAACACAACAGAATCCGACTTATCAATATACCCTACCAGGAACATTTATTGTTACCCTGAGAGCTTATAATCATGGCTGCAATGATTCAGCGAAAACAACTATTACAGTTAATCCGCCTTTAGCTGCATTTACTTATAATTTCAGTTGTTCAAATAATCAAACTGCATTTATATTTCATGACAGCTCCATTGGAGCTAACTCCTGGACTTGGGATTTCGGAGACGGAACTACATCGACGCTGCAAAATCCTTCACACATTTTCAGTTCTGGAAGTAGTTCTTATACCATTAAACTGACAGTTACCAATTCAAGCAGCGGATGCAGCAACTCCACTACAAATATTATTTCCACAAATAACAGTCAATGGGATTTTAATCCTTCTGCTTCAAAAACATGTGTTGATAATCCAATTAATGTAATCGCTTTAAATAGTAATAATACACCTACACTTAATTTCTACTATGATTTTGGAGACGGCACAATAGATACTTTAAACAGTATTATTGCCTGGCATTCTTATTCAAAGGCTGGAACTTACACGATAAAAATGATAGTCGTTCAAACCAGCGGATGCACCGATACGATCATTCACACTAACGCCATTACGGTAGGTGGAGCTAAAGCTGATTTTACTCCTTCAACTTTACTTGGATGTAATAGCATTTCTGAAGTCTTTACAGACAAATCAACTTCAGATGGCATACACCCGATAAAACAATGGATATGGGATTTCGGGGACGGATCAGGCCCACAGACCTATACATCACCCCCTTTTTCACATAACTACACTAAACAAGGCATATACTCTGTAAAATTAACAGTATCTGATGGTACTGGTTGTAGTGACAGTATTGTAAAAACAAATCTTCTGACCGTAGCTCAGCCAAGTGCAATTATTAACGCTGTCGATTCTTTGTCCTGCCCGGGCTCCCCGGTTCAGTTCGTCAATAACTCCAAGGGCTATGGATTAACATATACATGGGATTTTGGGGATGGAAACACTTCAACAGCAACTAATCCAAATCATATTTATTCAATTGGATCATATACAGCTTCTTTAAAAGTTGTTGACCAATACGGATGCACTGCTACATCAAATAATTACAATATAGTTATAGATACTCCTTACGCTTCATTTATAATGAATGACACTTTCGCAAGCTGCCCCCCATTAATAGCTAATTTCACGTTCACAGGCAGCTATTATAAATCTTTAAGATGGGATTTTGGGGACGGGGGTATTTCAAATCTGGTAAACCCAAAACACTTTTATACTCTCCCGGGCACCTACCTCGCTGACCTTATTGTAACCAGCCATGGAGGTTGCACAGACACTGCATTCTCGAAAACCATAACGGTACTTGGCCCCAATGGCAATTTTGATTATACCCCTTTACAGGGATGTCATCAGCTTACGGTAAATTTTACGTTAACTACCAGCGATAATGTAACAAAGTATTTTTGGATCTTCGATTCGTATCAGTCCGATTCCTCAACAGCTCCAAATTTTACTTTTACCTATGATTCTATAGGCACCTGGACACCTACAGTTATTCTTCAAAATTCAACAGGTTGCAACGTTCCCATTAAAGGCCAAAACCCAATTGTGGTTAGTGGCAGCAAACCCAAATTTGGTGTCGATAAAACTGTACTCTGCGATAATGGCTCAGTTCAATTTACAGACTCATCTTATACTGTTGGAACAGTAGCAGGCTATTATTGGGATTTCGGAGATGGCAATATTTCTTCAGTACATAACCCATCACATTATTACGCTTCCCCCGGTTTATACTCGGTAAAACTTATAGTAACCATGCAAACTAATTGCGAGGATTCGATAATAATGAATAACCTGATTAAAGTGGTGGCAAGCCCATCAATAGGTATTACCGGTGATGTAGAAAAATGCGTTCCTGCTTCAATGAATTTCCAGGGAGTAATCTTAGTTGCAGACACATCAGCATTTAAATGGCACTGGAACTTTGCCAATGGCAAAACCGATTCTGTTATAAATCCTGTTTCGCAAATTTATAGCAGCCCTGGTTCCTATACCGTTCAATTAACAGCAACCAACAGCAGCAATTGTGCTACAACCGTTTCTCAAATTATTAAAATTGATTCCATACCCATTACCAATGCAGGTATTGACACTGCTATATGTGTTGGACAAAATGCGTATTTACATGCGTCTTCATCCATGTTTCCTGCTTCATATAACTGGCTTCCCCCTACAAACGGAACCTTGAGCTGTACATCTTGCAGCAACCCGGTTGCAACACCAACGGTGAATACAACATATTATGTTCAAACAACAAATGCTTACGGCTGTAGCACCACCGACAGCGTTTTAGTAATGGTTGTCCATCCTTCCACTTTGAATCTAACACCACTTTCTGATTCCCTTTGTTTGGGGCAACAGGTACAATTAATTGCTTCGGGAGAGCAAGTATACACATGGACCCCGTCTGCAGGTTTAAGCAATCCTTCAGTCGCTAATCCAGTAGCGAGCCCTAATACTTCAACCGTTTACACTGTGACAGCTTCAGACAGTATATACTGTTTTGTTAAAACGGCTTCTGTTAATATATCCGTTTTCCCGTATCCAACTGTTAATATAGGGCAGCCTGTGGTTTCAATACCAGTAGGAACGTCTTATCAAATTAACGGAAACGGCTCGTCTGATATAGTGGGCATTTTATGGCAGCCTGCTATTGGTCTTTCCTGTACGGATTGCCTTTCACCAATAGCCGAACCTGTTAATACTACTATATATTCTATTACCGTTACAAACAATGGCGGATGTTCAACATCAGATAGTGTCAAGATTATTGTAACATGCGATGGAGGTAATCTTTTTGTGCCGAATACTTTCTCACCAAATGGAGATGGCTCAAATGATTGGTTTTATGTTCAGGGAAAAGGCTTAAGCAATATTCAATCAATGCAGATATTTAACAGGTGGGGGCAGTTAGTATTTGAAAAGAAAAATTTTACTCCTAATGTTGAACAAAACGGATGGGATGGGAATTTCAATGGAAAGAAAGCTCCTAGTGACGTTTATATTTATACTATTGAAGTTATCTGTCAAAATTCTCAGCTCGTTGCCTATCATGGCAATGTCACTTTAATCCGATAAATCCTGAGCAATGAAAATCTTAACCCATTATATAAAAAATATCACTGTTTATGTGTTCATGATCCTTGCCGTTCAGAATGTAATGGCGCAGGATATTCATTTCTCCCAGTTTTTTGAAGCTCCTTTACTTCGCAATCCTTCATTAGCAGGAATTTTTGTTGGCGATTACCGCATACAAGGAGTTTATCGTGATCAATGGAACAGTATAACTAATGGTTATAGAACAGGATCTCTGAATGCAGAATTAAAATCTCCTGTCGGCAAAGGAAATGATTTCATTACAACCGGCTTGCAATGTTTATTTGATAAAGCGGGAACTGCAGGCCTTACAACAACCCAGGTTTTACCTGCACTCAATTATCATAAATCTTTAAGCGATCAGAAAACCATGTATTTGTCTCTCGGTTTTATGGGAGGTTATGTTTCAAAAATTATTGACCGCTCAAAAGTAACAACCAGCAATCAATATAGCGGTGGTGTTTTCAATCCTTCAATTCCCGATGGCGAAACTTTTCCCTCCGCAAATATTCATTACTGGGATGCCAGTGTAGGAATGAGTTTCAATACCACATTTGGCCAGGACCAGGAAAACAGTATGTTTCTCGGGGCGGCATTTCACCATTTAAATCGCCCTAGAAATTCCTTCTATCAGAACAGCATTGAGCTTGATCCAAAATATGTTTTTTCCGGAGGGCTGAAGCTGCATATGGATGAGAATTCCTTTATGACGTTACAAGCAGATTACTCCACGCAGGGAGGGTTCCGGGAAACCATTGCAGGAGCATTGTATTCATATAAACTGGGTTATGATACCGAGGATCCACAGTATATTTTAAGTTTAGGAATGTTTTTAAGATGGCAAGATGCTCTTGTTCCGGTAATCAAACTTGACATGCTCCCCTTATCTGTAGCATTAAGTTACGACGTGAATATTTCTCAGTTAAAAACGGTTAGCCAGGGTCGCGGTGGAATTGAGTTATCAATTTCCTATATAGGCTTTTTGGAAAGGGACAACAGCTCAAAATATAAAATGTTGTGCCCACATTTTTAAATATTAACAAATTAAAATAAATAATATTTGTTAAGCTATTGAGAAGTCAGGCCTAATTGCGTGTGTTTGATATGCTTATTTGTAACTTTGGAATAATATGTCTATTTTGGATTTGTAAAAAACCAGTTGATTATGAGGATTTTTTACATATTGTTCATTACCCTATTGACAACCCTTCAGGTGAAAAGCCAGTCATCAGCTGCTTCTTCACAGGATCCGGATGCCAAGCATGTTAAATTTTATCCTAACCCGGCTACTTCATTTATTACATTCGATTTTATTAAAGAAACAGATCAGGGTTATTCCTTTCAGATATATAATTTTCTTGGAAAAAAAGTTTACGAAGCGCCTGCTAATTCAAAAACAATCGTGAGCCTGACCGATTTTACACGTGGCATTTATATTTTTCAGGTTAAAGACCCCAATGGAAAAGTTATTGAAACGGGCAAATTCCAGGTAAGTAAATAGAATTCCTTTTAAATATTCAGTTATAAAACCTGAACAATTAAAAACTTCAGATAATTTGTATTTTCCAATTTTCTAATAACCGGATGATCGGGAGACTGGGATTGAAAAACAACCTGCCGCAGTTTTCTTTTTGCATCTCTTGCGGCCATTTCGATTGTATCTAAAAACATTTCGGGTTGAACAAGATTCGTGCAAGATGATGTTACTAAAAACCCCCCATGTTTTATCAGTTTCATTCCACGTAAATTAATTTCTTTATAACCCCTTACAGCATTCTGAATATTTTCGCGGCTTTTTGTAAACGCCGGCGGGTCAAGCATCACCACATCGTATTTTCTATTGTCTTTATCTAATTGCTTTAGCACATCAAAAGCATTAACAACTTCAAATCTGCATACGTTTTCAAGTCCATTAAGCCGTGCATTTTTGTTGGCCATTGCCACTGCAGTTCCTGAAACATCAAGTGCATGTACCTGTTTTGCGCCATAATGAGCGGCGTGAATTTCAAAACTTCCTGTGTAACAAAATGCGCCGAGTACATCGGCATCTTTCACTATTTGATGAATCGCCTTCCTATTATCCTGCTGATCTAAAAAATAACCCGTTTTTTGGCCGTTTTCAATGTCCACACAAAACTGCAAACCATTTTCATGAATAATAATATTGGTATCAAACGGAATTGAGAGAAATCCCTTTTGTTGCGGCAATCCTTCCAGTTCCCGAACCGGCACATCATTTCTTTCATAAATACCAGCCGGAGAAAATATTTTTGTAATGGCTTGTACAATTGCCGCTTTCCAGACATCGATACCTAATGCCAAAGTTTGAATCACGAAATAATTACTGAACTTATCAATAATCAGTGCTGGCAAAAAATCAGCTTCTCCAAAAACTAATCTACAATTTTCAGTATAACCGATTTTCTTTCTGTATTCCCAGGCTTCATTGATTTTTTTAAAGAAAAAATCTTCATTAATGATTTCATTTTTTTCCCGCGCCAGAATCCTAACTAAAATTTGCGACTTAGAATTAATATAACCTCTGCCAACAAATTTTTTATCGTGGGTAAAAACCTGTACTATTTCTCCGTCATGATAATTTCCTTTTATTGATTCCACCTCGTTGGCAAATACCCAGGGGTGACCATCTCTTATTCTTGAACTTATTCTGCTCTTCAGATTTACTGCTATCATTCCGCAAAAATAGCTGAACCTGGCGTTCTTAGGTTTAAATCAGCTTTTTATAAGACAATTTGTCTCTTAAAATAACTTGGCAAAATTATTGACAAGCTTAACTTTGCGGCAATTTTGGCAAAAAACAATATATCTTACCGGCAATTCAAATACCTAAGAATAACCCGGTAGGCGTTATTTTATTTATTTACAGCATAACTCAATTTTAATAAGTAATGAACGAAAAAGAAACAAAAAATAATAGCAAATCATTCAGCGGCATCAACGATGACGAAAGAGAAGCAGCTGGAATTAATTCAGATGAAAACTTATCCGGTACTTCTTATTTAAATGATGAAATTGTGGAAGAAAGTGTAATTGAAAAATTAAATGCAGAGTTGCAGGCTCAAAAAGACAAATACTTACGCCTTGTTGCCGAATTCGATAATTTCAAAAAGCGTACTGCAAAAGAGCGTATCGAATTAATTCAAACTGCAGGCAAAGATGTGATAATATCGTTATTAGATGTTTTGGATGATTGTGACAGGGCAGAAAAACAATTGCAAAATACCAAAGATATTGACCAGGTGAAAGAAGGTGTGCAGTTGGTGTTTAATAAACTAAGGTCTGTTTTACAAAATAAAGGCCTCAGGCAAATGGAAAGCATCAATACTGAATTTGATGTTGAGAAACATGAAGCAATTACAGAGATTCCTTCTCCAACAGAACATCTTAAAGGAAAAGTAATTGATGAAGTGCAGAAGGGTTACTATCTTAATGATAAAATTATCCGGTTTGCCAAAGTAGTGGTCGGAAAATAAATATTCCGGCCTTTCAACTTGCAATTACATTGAATTATATTTTCCGAACAAAATAAATCATCTCCCTTTTGGGATCGGGCATGAAGAGAGACTATTACGAAATATTAGGAGTTACAAAAAATGCATCGTCAGACGAAATAAAGAAAGCTTATCGTAAAGTGGCCATGCAATACCACCCTGACCGCAATCCAGGTGATAAAGCAGCTGAAGAAAAATTCAAAGAAGCTGCCGAAGCCTATGAGGTATTAAGCGATGCTGATAAAAGAGCCCAATATGATCGTTACGGTCATGCAGGGTTGAATGGACGCGGGGGATTCAGCGGCGGCGCCAATGTAAACATGGATGATATCTTCAGCCAGTTCGGCGATATTTTTGGAGATGATGTGTTTGGAAGTTTTTTTGGAGGCGGGCGAAGAAGCGGCGGTACTTCAAAGCCAAGGGGTGTTCGCGGCAGTAACCTTCGGGTAAAAATAAAATTGAATTATGAAGAAATTGCGAAGGGGGTTACCAAAAACATTAAAGTAAAAAAACACATCAGCTGTAACACATGCAACGGCAGCGGAGCAAAAGACAAAAACAGCGTGCAAACATGCGGAACATGTGGCGGCAGTGGACAGGTAAGAAGAGTAACCAACACTTTCCTGGGACAGATGCAGACTGTTACCACCTGCCCTACCTGTAATGGAGAGGGCACTACTATTACAGCCAAATGTAATGTTTGTAAAGGGGAAGGAAGAGTGTATGGTGAAGAAACTGTTTCCATTGATATCCCGGCAGGAGTTCAGGAAGGCATGCAACTAAGTGTGGGTGGACGTGGAAACGCCGGAGAACGCGGTGGCCCCAATGGCGACCTGATTATTTTAATTGAAGAAGAACAGCATCCGGAATTGCATCGTGACGGGCTGAATGTAGCTTATGAATTGTTTATCAGTTTTACTGATGCCACTTTCGGAATGCAGTTAGAGGTACCTACAATTGATGGAAAAGCTAAAATTAAAATTCCTGCCGGTACACAAAGCGGTAAAATTTTCAGGTTGAAAGGCAAAGGTTTTCCGGGGGTCAATTCATACGAAAAAGGCGATCAGCTTATTCATGTAAACGTCTGGACTCCACAACACCTCACCCCTGAAGAAAAAACGATGCTGGAAAAATTGAGTAGCTCCCCAAATTTTCAACCAAACCCGGATAAAAACGAACGCAGTTTTTTTGATAAAGTGAGGGAAATGTTTAGTTAATGGTTTTGTTTGTGGTTTACATTTATAATGAAACAACATACTCAAAAAAAATATTAGCTAAGAACTATACACTATCTGTTCCCCAACCCCATTTTAAAAACTCAGGCATAGCCCTTGCCCATGTTTCAATGTCATGCTTGCCGTCATCAATCTGAAGGTATTTGATATGTTTGTCTTCATCATATCCTTTTTCAACAAGCTCTTTTATCAGATCAATGGTATCATCAATTGAATCGATAATGCCATTGTTATTGCGGTCGTCTTCTTCATCAGCAGCCCCACATTCAAAAAAGAATTTCAGCCAGGGATAATAACCACCGTTCCTGATCTGCTGATGCATTATTCGGTGCAAATCGTCGCTGTAATTTTTATCATTCTGGTCAATGGTCCGCCACCAAAATGAGCCTGAAAAAACGCCGACTTTCGAAAATTCCCCGGGGTGGTTCCAGCAAATATCAATCGCACTCAACCCACCCAGTGAAAAGCCTGCAAAAGCTTTTTCCTTAAAACCGGGTATGAGATAATTTGTTCGAATAAATGGAAGCAGTTCTTCAAAAATAAACCTGGTATATGCAAGAGCCTTATCTCCCCGGCCTTTATAATCAAGGATTGTAGCCGTTCCATATTCACTCTTTCTCGCTTTTCCTGCATGAATTCCCACACATAATAACGGAGAGATCAATTGCCTGCTGTACATATCCTGAAGTATCTGCTCCAGGCCAAGTTTTTTAAGATCCTGTCCATCATTAATCAACAACAAACTTATATCAGAAGTATGGGCAACATTTGCAGGCAGATAAAAATCAACCATAATATCACGGGCTAACCACTCTGATCGCAGTTCCAGTTCCTCTTTCAGTAAAAGAATCATAAGGATGTAGAAAATTTCCGGTTTTGAGTTTATTACTGGTCACAGAAATGCATTAAAATATAAAATTCTGGTTCATCCTGGACCTGCACTTCGCAAAATGCAAATAAACAATTTATTCTTTAAGGTTAACATTGATTTATTAATAAACAATTTGTTTGTTTGTTGTTTTAAAAATAAATTTGATTGAATGGAGAAGAATCCTCTGTTTACGCTAATCCGCAGTTTAAATATTCAATAATGGATTCAATAATTATTCTGTAACAAAACCTGTAAAGCAATAAAGAGGATTTAGTATAATGATCAGTAGTAAAATATTAAATTCATGGAAGAAACCTACCACAAATGGTATTCACCGGCAATAGGAAGGGATTTTGAAATGCTCGTTTTTGGACATGCCGGGCAACCTGTTATTTTATTTCCCACGTCAAAAGGCGCATATTACCAAAATAAAGATTTTGGTTTGACAGATGCTGTTGCGTGGTTTATCAATAATGGTAAAGTAAAAATTTATTGCCCAGACAGTATTGATGCCGATAGCTGGTATAACAAGTCGGTTCACCCGGCAACAAGAGCATATAACCATACCCGTTATGATCTTTTAATCCTGGAAGAGGTGGTTACCCGTGCCCAAAATGAAACCGGCTATCACAAGGTTGGTACTGCAGGTTGCAGTTTCGGAGGCTATCATGCAGTAAATTTTGCTTTCCGTCATCCGAATGTAGTAAGTTATTGTTTTCCCATGAGCGGCGCTTTTGACATGAAACAGTTCATGGATGGTTACTACGATGACAATGTGTATTTCAATAACCCGCTTGATTTCATTCCGAATGATAATGACCCGGAACTGTGGAATATGGGCATTGTGCTGGGAACAGCAGAATATGACAGCTGCAGAGAAGATAATGAAAAGCTGAGCGGGATATTAAGTCGAAAAAATATTCGGCACTGGTTAGACATCCGGCCAGGAGCGAATCACGACTGGCCTGTGTGGAAAGAGATGTTCCCGCATTATTTGTCGTTGATAAAATAAACATGTGAAATCTGAAGAAAAATAAAAACGAATTGTAACGCTAAGGTTGGATAGAATATCACTCGGCAAGAGGGCGACGCAACGATGTTGAATAGAGCATACCTGTTGTCTATAAAAAAATAAAATTAAAATTTACCTGCTTTTCCCGAGTTTCAACCTTTAGAAAAGCTAAACACTAAAAAAACTGTTATGAAAAAAATCGGCGTTTTGTTTGGCAAGGAAAGAAGTTTCCCGATGGCATTTGTTGAAAGAGTAAACAGTAAAAATGTGGAAGGCGTTACAGCGGAACCCGTGCGTATAGATAAAGTAATACAAGGCGACAGCAGCGGTTATGCCGTTATTATTGACCGTATTTCACAGGATGTTCCGTTTTATCGTGCCTATCTGAAAAATGCAGCATTATGCGGAACAGCAGTTATTAATAATCCTTTCTGGTGGAGCGCTGATGAAAAATTTTTTAACAATTGCCTGGCTACAAAAATAGGTGTGCCGGTTCCTAAAACCGTAATACTTCCCTCACGCGAACATCCTGATGATACCAGCGACCAGTCGTTTGCAAACCTTGCCTACCCGCTTGATTGGGAAAATATTTTTCACTATGTTGGTTTTCCTGCTTACATGAAACCCTTTGCCGGCGGAGGCTGGAAGAATGTTTACAAATTGCATAATGCTGATGATTTTTATCAGAAGCATGCCGAAACAGGGCAACTGGTAATGTTATTACAGGAGGAAATCATTTTTGAAGAATACTATCGTTGTTATTGTATAGGCGGAAAATATGTGCGTGTAATGCCTTATGAGCCGCGCAATCCTCATCATTTACGTTATGTGGCAGGTTTCACCCCATCACCTGAACGTTTACAACTGATGGAACAGATTGTTCTCCGCATTAATCATTATCTCGGTTATGATTTCAACACAGTTGAACTGGCTGTACGTGACGGAGTTCCCTATGCCATTGATTTTTGTAACCCTGCTCCCGATGCCGAAAAAACCAGTGTTGGTGATGATAATTTTAACTGGGTAGTGGAAACTGCAGCCAACTATGCCATTGAAAGGGCATTATCACACAAAGATGGGATGGATAATTTAACCTGGGGGGAATATCTGAAAAAAAGCACAGCCAAACAACAGTTAGTGTAACCTTGGTACTATAAACAACATTTAAACCTGACACCGAATGGCCAATATCAGTTATAAACATTTTACACTTGGGGTTGAAGAAGAGTACATGGTTATTGACCCGCACACTCGCGAGCTAAAAAGCCATGAACAGAAAATTGTACATGAAGGGCAAAAAATAATCAAGGATAAGGTAAAGGCTGAAATGCACCAGGCCGTTGTGGAAGTTGGCACTGATATTTGCCAGAATATTGATGAAGCATTTAATGATGTAGCATTGCTCCGGAAAACGATTTCAAGTATCGCCGAGTCATTGGGTTTATGGGTCGCCGCATCGGGCACCCATCCTTTCAGCCATTGGGAAAATCAATTGATTACAGACCATGTCCGTTACAATGAAATTGTGAATGAATTGCAGGAAGCTGCGAGAAGCAATCTCATTTTTGGTTTGCATGTGCATGTAGGCATGGAAAGCCGCGAAATGGCCAATCATATTGCCAATTCAACAAGATATTTTTTACCGCATATTTATGCACTAAGCACCAACTCTCCATTCTGGGAAGGACGAAAGACGGGTTATAAATCTTTTCGTACAAAAGTGTTCGACAAATTTCCGCGAACAGGTATACCAGAATCTTTTGACAGCATCGAAGCCTACGAGAATTATGTAAAACTGCTGGTTAAAACAAACTGTATCGACAATGCTAAGAAAATCTGGTGGGACCTTCGTGTTCATCCCTTCTTCAATACGGTTGAATTTCGTATATGTGACGTGCCAATGACCGTGCATGAAACCATCGCCATTGCAGCGCTGTTCCAGGCAATATGTGCAAAAATTTATAAACTCCATTCGCAAAACCTCAATTTTATTCAGTATTCACGGGCATTAATAAACGAAAATAAATGGAGAGCGAGCCGTTATGGTATTGATGGGCGTTTAATTGATTTTGGCAAACAGGAAGAAGTGAACACGAGGGCACTGATCTATGAATTGCTTGATTTTGTAAATGATGTTACTGATCAACTGGGAAGCAGGCATGCTATTGAATATGTGCATAAAATTTTAGAACAAGGCACCGGAGCTGACAGGCAATTAAAAGTATTCGAAAATAATAATAGCCTGACAGGAGTAGTAGATTATATTCATTCTCAGTTTACACATAATATTTAAGATTTTCTGAAGTTGTTTGCAAGGGAAATTTTATTTCTCTATCGTGCATTTCAAAGAAACTATGATTATTCGGCTTCTCAAATACTCCGTTAATGCAACGAAACTTTAATGAAATTATACATAAAGCTGTAAATTAAATGTAATTTTTTCATCACATGCTTTGTTCAACCGGATATTACAATGTTTCAAAAACAGCAATATAAAAACCCCAGATGAAAATTTGTATTGCGCAGATAAAGCCGGCAAAAGGTGATATGGCAACAAATATCGGCAAGCATAAAAAACTGATATCACTTGCCATCACTTACGAAGCTGATGCTATTTTTTTCCCTGAACTATCTGTGACCGGTTATGAGCCGAAACTTGCAAAAGAGCTTGCTACAAATCAAGCCGATTCGAGGTTTGACGAATTTCAAGATATAAGTAATACCAACAAGATAACCATCGGGTTAGGGGTGCCTGTAAATTCCGATTCCGGTATAAAAATAAGCATGCTTATTTTTATACCGGGCTGCCAAAGGCTGGAATATTCCAAACAGCAATTGCATGACGATGAATTACCTTATTTCATAAATGGTATTAAACAAATCATACTCGTAGTAGCCCATAAAAAAATAGCCCCCGCAATATGCTATGAAAGTTTACAACCGGGCCATTCAGAAAATGCGTATCAACTTGGTGCGGAAATATATATTGCCAGTGTGGCAAAATCTCAAAAAGGAGTTGACAAAGCATATGCTCATTATCCTGCTATCGCAAAAAAATATACAATGCCTGTTCTCATGTCGAATTGTATCGGTTTCTGCGACAATTTTCAAAGTATGGGTAAAAGTGCCGTATGGACAAAAAACGGAAATCTATCAGCACAACTTGATGACAAGAGTGAAGGCATCATTGTATTTGATACAAATTCTGAAAAAGCGGTGGTAAAACTTATATGATCCGAAGACCAACGTATTGTTATTGTCCGAAAAATTTGTTGATCGCTTCCACGCGGTTCTGTACTTTCAGTTTAATATAAATATTGGCAACATGCTTTTTTACCGTTTCCCTTTGTATACCAAGCCTGCTTGCTATTTCTTTATATACCAAGCCGCGGGAAACCTGTCTCATAATTTCTTTTTCCCGCATACTCAGCACCTCACATTTCATTTCCTTTCTTTGCTTACTGCTGTAATAGGCCAGTAATTTCCCTGAAATAACAGCAGACATTGGCGCACCACCTACTGATAATTCAATTATTGCATCTGCCAATTTTTCGAGGCTTGAATCTTTGAGTAAATATCCTTGTGCTCCTGCATCAAGAGCGTGGAATACTGTTTTATCATCATGGCTCATGGAAAAAACGAGAAACCTGGTGTTGTTTCCATTTTCAATCATTTCTTTTATAAAATCAAATGCAAAACCATTATGTTGTTTAACGTCAATGATGGCTATATCCACAGGCAGTCCTTTGAAACCATTCCGCGCCTGATGGAGAAAATGGTAAACAGAATTAACCTTAACGCCATTCAATTTGCCAAGATAATTGGCCAACACAAACGCAAATTCAGCGCTTTCTTCAATAATAGCAATAGACAGCATGGTAAAAAATTTGCTTTCAAAAATTGGGGGCGGTCAGTTTATCTGAGATATCATAAAAGAGCCCCATTGATCAGTTTTTTACCCAGGGTAACCAAGCCGGAAATCACTTTTCTGATATTTATTCCTGATAAAAAATAATGATGAGATAAAACTAAAGAAAGACCAGACCGGAGACAACGGTAAATGAACGGTATATATACCCGTATAAATACGGTTTCTTCAAACTATAGTATCATGCTTGATGGTTTGTCAGAAAAAATAATGTATTATAAAAATTGCAGTTTATTTGCCGGAAAGAACTTTAATCATAAATACAGAAGCCACCGGGCGTTGCCCTTCGACATCAGACGGTTCAATCGTTTGCCTGCCGTTTATAAGCAGGCAACTACTGCCTCCTCCGTCAAGATTCAATGCTTCATAACAACCGAGGTTCTTTAAAATTCCTGCTTCTTCTTCTAAAGTAATTCCCTCTGCTTTCCCTGAAAAACGACCCTGTGCAACCAAAATAATCAATCGTTCATCATTAGTATAGCCCATGGCTGTAGCAGGCCTTGGTTTGTTTTGATCTATTGATATCTGTTCTTCTTTATCCGTAATCCAGATATTACCATCATGAATTAAAGTAGGGCCTCCCCCGATTGCCGTCCGCATCTTCCACCATTTCCAATTGATATCATTTAAGTCAAAGATAGAAGGATTATATTCCGTTCCTTTAGCAATAACCGGCCGCCATTCAAATGCATAAGGCCAATGCCTGGAGGAATCTGTAAACACCCAGGCCACATCTGCCTTTCGGTTATGTGCAATACCAATCGCACTCCTTGTAGGATAATAATATACAAATGAATCCTGGCCGGTTCCCCGGAGAGATTGTATGCTGAAAGCAACCATTTTCCCGTTCCGTATAACCACATTTAAATTCTGATTGGTTTCATAGGAGAAAAACCCACCATTTACTACAAGCAGCGGTTTGCCTTCCTGTTCATAATATTGTTCCGGGGTGTAACGGTAATTATTACCAGCTTGGGTAGTAAACAACAGTTTTTTGTCTTTCAATTTTGCAGATACGTAATAGCCAATAAATGGACGGTGATTTAGAGAATCAATTGTTTTGTAAATATGCACGGAAGATGGAAGCGGGGCGTAAAAAGAATCTACCTTTTGCCATCGGAGTTGGGAAGTGGCAACAACAGGTAAAAAGAAAATAAAAGGCACAATACTAAATAACAGCCGACAGGTATTTTTCAAAAACAGATTCATTATTAATTGCTGCACTATTTCAGCTTTTTTAGCATTCCATAACTACAGAAACTTTCAGGAATTGCGGCTAACAGTTATTAATCATTATTGAAAATCCCTGATTCTTTAATCCATTGCCTCCTGCCATAACCAGGGATAACGTGCTTTTCGCTATGGTAAGATGATCGCACCAGCGGACCGCTTTCTACATAATCGAAACCCAGCTCATAACCGATTTTCCTGAACTCTTTAAATTCATCAGGATGAACAAAACGGGCCACCGGCAAATGTTTTTTTGTAGGTTGAAGGTATTGTCCGATTGTAATTACATCTACTCCGCTGCTCCGAAGGTCCGTCATTGTCTGCACAATTTCTTCTTTACTTTCTCCAAGGCCAAGCATGATGCCGCTTTTGGTGCGCATGCCACCTTGTTTCAAAATTTTCAATGTTTCCATACTGCGCCAGTATTTAGCCTGGATACGTACCTGCTTAGTAAGACGTTCCACCGTTTCAATATTATGAGAAACGACTTCGGGAACCACATCAATAATGCGTTGTATATTTTCTTTTTCTGCTTTAAAATCAGGGATCAGTGTTTCCAGTGTGGTATCCGGGTTAAGTGCTTTAACAGCACGGATGGTATTTTGCCAGATGATACTTCCGCCGTCTTTCAATTCGTCACGGTCAACAGAGGTAATGACAGCATGCTTTACTTTCATTAAATGAATGGCTTCTGCGACCCGTTGCGGTTCATCCCAGTCAACTGCTTCAGGTTTTCCTGTGGCCACAGCACAGAAGCCGCAGCTACGGGTGCAAATATTGCCCAATATCATGAATGTTGCCGTGCCTTCTCCCCAGCACTCCCCCATATTCGGACAATTGCCGCTTTCACAAATGGTGTGCAGTTTATGTTCATCCACCAGGCCGCGGACATGTTTATAGTTTTCACCAATGGGCAATTTAACACGCAACCAGTGGGGCTTTTTTAATTTCGTTTCGGCTTCGCTATTTACTATCGGGAGTTCAATCATAAGAATTATGTTCGGTTGACAGTTGCAGTTGTGAAGCGCTCAATAAAATTTCAATTGTTGAAGAGTGCGACGCAACGGTGCCTAATAACAGCACTACCGCCGGTTAATAAAACATTTGCAAAAATACATCACTTTCGGCTTCCAAACATAATAGTAACATAGCCATTGAAGAAGAAGTTTTTGTATGGCACTGCATACACCTGGGGTATTTTACTGAAATAATATTCGGCGCTAACACCGGCTTCAATAGCAGTAACTGAGGTATTGAAACGGGCATAATCGAAGCGAAGCGCAGTCTTCAGATTTAATCCCGGCCTTATGGAGAGATGGTTCCAGCCAACAGTAAAACCTGCCCCGCCGTTTGTAGCATAAATTGCAGTCGTGTCGTTAATTATTTGCTGGAGCGTTTTTTGAGGGCCATCGTAATAAGTATTATTCGCCGTATCCAGAATAACAGTGTTGTAATAATAAGGTTTCAACAAGCCGATGGAAACACCCCCGGTATATAACCAGGTTACGGCTACGCCGTTTTTATTGCCTTTCCCCCCGATAAGCCGTTGTTCCCCGATAGATGCTTTAAAAGAATAAAAGTTATTCAGTTTATAGAGGATTTCGGATGTCCCAAAGATATCACCGCTGGAAATTCTTTTTTCTTTTGGGCTTTTCTTTTCGTTCAATTCAAATTGAAGCAACCTTGTTTTGGCAGGCGTAATAAATTTGCCTTTTTCGAAAAATATGCCATAGCCATCTGTAGCTATTTTGATTCCAAAAATATTATGCTTGTTGAAAATCAGTTCTCCTTCTTCTTCCATTCTCAGCATACGGTTAATACGCTCTTTTTTCTGCTTTCTTTTATCAAGTTTTTGCTGGTAGGAGTTGTATGTTGAATCTTGGGCATGTAAACCTATGAAAAAGATACATGCAATTACTGTCAGGAAAAATTTATTCACGGTAACAATTTAATTTATCTGGCGTAAATTTAGGCAAAAATAACAATGACTTCCACAGTTACTTACGCAGGAGATTTAAGAACGGTTGCCACTCACTTGTTTTCAGGTTCGGTGATCGAAACTGATGCCCCGCTCGATAACCAGGGTAAAGCCGAACGGTTTTCACCAACGGACCTGGTAGCTACAGCTTTGGGCAGCTGTATGATGACCATTATGGGTATGAAGGCCCGCGATATGAATGTTGACTTAAACGGAATGAAAATAGAAATTGAAAAAATAATGAAATCTGATCCGAGGAGGATTGGCGGTGTTAATTTAACATTTCATTTTCCAGATACTCTGCGGGTCGATGAAAAGCAGAAAACTATTCTTGAAAGGGCAGCACATACCTGCCCGGTCATATACAGTATTCACCCGGATATAGCTGTTACTATCGTTTTTAACTGGAAAGAAATAACAGTGGGTTTGTAGTTATCCGGGTACAGATATTCTTACAATAGCAGGGAACAAAATATGTGTAATGAATCTGCTTGAAAAACTACAAATCGCTTTTTAACAACCTGCCGCCTACGGCACAATCCAGGCATCTTCGCTGATCACAATATTGTGATTTCAATTCAATAAGTGATTGGGAGTCGGACGCATTGATGCTTAGTGCTCCTGCATTTTTCCAACAGTCGATGGTATGATTTTTTTCCGGCAATAATTCTTCCAGCCATTTTAAAGCCTTTTCTTTAAGGTTACCAAGTTTGTGAAAGTGGCCGTAAGCAAACAAAACAGGCACAATTGTATTGATAATTACATTATCAGCCATTTGTTTTCCAACCGATTTCTTTCTGAAAGAGGATTCTTCATCAAAAACATAATGGTAATTCCAGTAATCACCGGCAGTAACAACCAGTAATTTTCCAGCTTCTTTTGCCGAGTGCATCTCTTTTACTTTTGAAAACAAATGAGATGATTCGCTGATAAGCATGGCCAACTGCGCCAAACGAACAGTCGGAAAGTTGCCCGGCCTCATCCGCAGCAGGTGAGCCTGCATATCAACATGTTTCAAACGGTATTTATTTTTCAGGAACCTGTATTCCTTTTGCAGCATTTTCGGATAATCTTCTTTGAATTCGTATTCGAGCAAACCACATTGCCCTAACAACAAAGCTTCCAGCTGATGATGTTGCCCCTTGTGTTTGGCAAGAATATTTATGGAAATGCTTTTTGCCATAGCTTCAAAAACTTCGGCATTCACTTTCATACCGAAATTCCTGGCCAGCATCCACCAGAATGTTTCTTCCCAATGCTGGTTATTCTGAGAAAGATATTCAGCTACCGCCTGCGATCTTCTCTGTAACCGCTCCACAATCAATCTTTGTTTCCATGAAGACCATAAAATATCATTTACCTGGCTTAAGATATTTTCGCACGGAACGAAAGAAACATTATTCATCAGCTCTACATAACGGGTTAGCAATAACTTAGGCACCAGTTTTTTTATGGTTAACACAGGTATATCATTTATCCGCATAGCCATGTCATTTTCCCATACAACATGAACTATCACATTCCGGTAATTTTTGTCATCATTATGCGCATGTTTTATCCAATCTGATGCATGTACATGCAGTTCAATGTTCCCTACTAAAACAGTATCGTAAATTTTTATTTTTGCTTCCAGAAAATCAGGCCCCTGGTGGAAGTTATGATTACCGGGAAAAACAATCTGGAGTGGTTCGCCGGTATCAAGAAATAGTCCTTTACGGTTATAATACTGAAACCGCCAGATGAACTGGAGTAATTTTTCTGTCATGGGATGAGGTTTTAAAAGTCGTAGTGGAAAGTAATAAGTCTTAAATTCCGGCACCTGACACTTTAGACTTACCACTTAATCTTCATTACTTCATAAAATTACTCAATTCTTTTACAACCCGGCTCACTGGTAAGCCCATCACATTATAGAAATCGCCTGAAATTTTTTTTATTCCTATCACTCCGATCCATTCCTGTATGGCGTAAGCGCCTGCTTTATCGTAAGGTTTATATTTATCTATATAAAAGCTGATCTGCTCATCATTCAAATGATGAAACCATACTTCAGTAGTATCCGCAAAAGCAATTTCTTTATCGTTATCAATCATCACCACCCCGGTCATGACAAGGTGCTTGTTCCCCGATAATCTTTTTAAAATATTGATAGCGTCTTCTCTGTTTTTAGGTTTCCCGATGATGTCTTTGTCTAAAACCACAATCGTGTCTGCAGCAATGATTATTTTTTCCCCTTCTATTTCTTTCTTCACTGCATTAGCTTTATTTCTTGCAATATGAATGGCTATTTCTTCTATAGCAATATTTTCAGGATAAGATTCATCTGTTTCTTTTACAATTATGTCGAATTTTACTTCAGCCCATTGCAACAACTGCTTTCTTCGAGGTGATTGTGAGGCAAGTACAATTTGATTCATGCATTAAAAAGTTAAAAACAATGACAGCGAAAGGATACCAGCCAGCATTACCAGTTTAATCCTGCTGCTTAAACGGCGGTAGTCCGATGTAATGTTTGCCTCGTAAAGGTTACGCAAAATTAACAGGAGCGGAATAATGATGAGTAAAAAAGAATAGGCAACAACCCACCACCACCTATACTGCAAAATATAAAATTGTAATATTATTAATGAAAATATCAGCACCACCAGCCATGTTGCAGCAAAAACTTTGGAAACGTTCACTCCCCAAATTATCGGCATAGTTCGGCAATTGTAAGCAGCATCGCCCTGCATATCTTCTACATCTTTCACTACTTCGCGTACTAAAGAAATAATGAATGCAAAACCTGCATACAAAATCGCAAACTTGTAAATTCGTGACAAAACCTGATGGTAATCCGGATTAGCAAAAAGAAATATCCTGAACTCACATAGATACAACACCATGATTACCCAGGCAGTCAGCAAAGAAATGACTATGTTACCTATCAGTAGTTTTCTCTTAAAAGTTGTGCTGTAAAACCATAGTAAGGTAACAGTTATAACATGGGCTACTCCAACAAAAATATTCCGGAGCTTCCAACTGATATAAAATCCGATAAGGATGCCTGCTCCCGACAAAATCCAGTGCCAAATAATGGCCCATCGCCTTTTTATATTTTTTTCGATCACCAGTTTTTCAGGCTTGTTTACCCGGTCAATATTCAAATCAAAATAATCATTAATGATATACCCGGCTGCAGCAATAAAAACAGAGGAAAGGCAAAGCAGAAAAAATAAATGCCCCGAAAGATGAACCTGAAGACTTTCTGATTTAACCCGGTAAGAAGGAATTAAAACAGCATAATAAAATAATACCTGTGTAAGTGCAATAAAAAAAAGATTAGGCAACCTGATAAGCCGGAAAAAAGCGCCTAAAATTTTCATAAGAAACCAATTGTTACAGTCACAAGATAAAAATAGAATCGAAATACGCCGAAAAAATTATGTGAAGGTAAAACCAAAGTTTATTTTGATGCAACAGAGGTATCGTTTGACCAGTGACCGTTCAATTTCAGTACTTTTTCAATCACATCTCTTACACAGCCATCTCCTCCTTTGCAGGGAGAAATATATTTTGCAATATGCTTAATTTCAGGCATTGCGTCTGAGGGTGCACAACCCAACCCTGCCAGTTGCATAGCGTCATAATCCGGCATATCGTCTCCCATAAATAGCACTTCCTGTTTATTTAAGTTATTTTCACTGATAAAAGCCAGCATTTTTTCCTTTTTATTTTCGACGCCGGTAAACACATCAGTAATACCTAATTTATTAAGCCGCAATTTTGCCCCTGAAGCAGCTGCACCCGAAATAGCAATTATTTTATATCCTTTTTTTATGGCCAACTGCAAAGCATAGCCATCTTTAATATTCATTCTTCGCACCTGTTCCCCGCTATCGAAAACAAAGACCGTTCCGTCTGTCAGTACTCCGTCAATATCAAAAATAAAAGTAGTTATATGCTTAAAAAATGGAAGTATGTTCATATATCAATGTAAAGATTTGCAGATTAGCAAATGTGCATATTTATTTTTTGAAAAAAGGCTTCATTGAACCGAGATTTTGTTTGTAAACCATTCATAAATTTCTTTCAAAGCAGGATATTGCTGCAGGATTGCCAGATGTTTTTTGACAGTTTCGAAATCGTTCCTGACAGCAGGTCCTGTTTGCATATCATGCGCGGAAAAAAAATTTAACCTCGATGCAGTTTCCTTTATGAGCGGCAACAGCAGCTTAAAATCCACTTGTTCTTCTTTGCAGAAATCTTCTGTCAATGCATACAAATAGTTACTGAAATTATTGACAATTACTGCTCCGGCATGCAGTTTCAGTCTTTCATGATCATCACAATGTTTTACAAAACCGGAAATAGTTTTTGCAAAATCATTGACCCGGGCAAGGTTTTCGCTGGTATTGGCATCAAGCAGCAACGGAATTTCTACGTTATTGCCCGTTTCCTTGCGCAGGCTTTGAAGCGGGTACAATACCCCGTAGTTTTTACTTACTTTTTTCAAAATCGTTTTTGAAACGGATCCTGCAGTATGCACCACCAATCGATCATCCAGCAACAAATGTCTGCCTATTTCAATTAATGCATTATCTGATATAGCAATAATATACAAATCCGCTTCCTTGATCGTACAATTAAAGCCGGATGCATAATTACAGCCCAGTTCCTTTGCCAGCACAGCCGCATGAGCTTGATGTTTGCTTATTACCTGCACTATTTCGTGTCCTGCCTTAAAAATCCTGCGGCCCAAAACAGTTGCCACATTTCCCGAACCGATTATTACAATCTTCATAGCTTATTTTTGCAACGCATGAAGTTAGCACAAAAACTCTCAATCAGATATGTGAAAGCAAAGCTGCACATGATTGCATTGGTTTCAAAAAAGAAGGCTGCTAAAAAAGCGTTGAAGCTATTCAGCACACCTATGCTGAAACCTAAAATAAAACCTGCTCCTGTATTTTTAAGAGGCAGGCAATTATCTTTTACAGTAGATGATTATACCATCCGGGGTCACCGGTGGCTTCCTGAACATCATCCGGTAAAACGAATTTTGATTTTGCACGGATTTGAATCAAACAGCAATAAATTCAGTGCATACATTACTGCGTTTTTAAAAAAAAATTACGAAGTGCTGTCATTTGATGCCCCTGCGCACGGAGAATCAGGTGGCAAACAAATAACCTTGCCATTGTACATTAAAACCATCAGGGAGATCAACAGACTGTTTGGGCCAATATCGTCATTTATGGCCCACTCATTTGGCGGGCTGGCATTAATGCATTTTATAGAAGAAGTACCCCGCTCCGCTGATCTTAAAATTGCATTGATAGCTCCCGCCACCGAAACAAAAACTGCTGCAGATAACCTGTTCCGCCTTCTGGAGCTTGATGAAGAGGTGAGGAAAGAGTTTGATAAGCTGATATTCGAAATAGCCGGTAAACCACAGGAATATTTTTCCATACGCCGTGCCATGAAAAACATCGATGCACCGGTTTTCTGGGCGCATGATGAAGAAGATGACATTACACCCATAACGGATGTAATGAATGTGAAGCTTGACGGGCATTCCAATATCCAATTCTTTTTTACCAAAGGGCTGGGGCACAGGAAAATTTACAGGGATGAAGCGGTGATGGAGAGTGTCGTTGAGTTTTTATAGTTAAATAAGTTAAAATGCTGACAGGATAAGAACCTCTTTTCCCTTTCACTGATCAACCAATCAACTATTCCTGCCTCCTAACATCGGGACAAATGAAAAATTATCAAATTCTTCTTCTTTCAGAATGCCTCCTTCCTGTTTGGTGAGGCGTAGCATGCGCTGCACTTTTCCATCGCCAACAGGTATTACCATTTTGCCGCCGGTTTTTAATTGTTCCATCAATTTCGAAGGTATCATCGGTGCAGCTGCGGTAACAATTATTTTATCGAATGGTGCATAAGTTGGTAAACCTTCATACCCATCGCCATAAAAAAATTTGATATTCGGGTATTTTTTTAGGTATTGAAAGGATTTATTCTGTTCAAATAATTTTTTTTGTCGTTCAATAGTGAATACCTGCGCCCCTATTTCAGCCAGCACACTTGCCTGGTAAGCGCTTCCTGTTCCGATTTCCAAAACTTTTTCAAAAGGTTTTACTTCAAGCAGCTGTGACTGATAAGCCACCGTATATGGCTGGCTGATAGTTTGGTTCTCTGCGATTGGAAATGCCCTGTCTTCGTAGGCAATTTTATCAAATGCAGAATCCATAAAAAAGTGCCTCGGTATGTGCAGCATAGCATGAAGAACACGTTCATCGCTGATCCCTTTTGCCTTTATGGAATCAATCAATTGCTTGCGCATTCCTTTGTGCCGGTACGTATCTTCAAAAACTCTCATAAGCGACGCAAGATAATAAGAAGTTCAGGCTTTATGTTTGGTGTGAAAAGTTTTTGAAAAAACAGATTTATTAATAAGAAAATTCATTAAAGAATTATAAACATTTATTTGTAATTTTTCAGCTCATTCAAACTGTATTTTATGTCACGATTGCTTAACGATGATGAAGTAAAAACATTTCACAGGGATGGTTATGTGATAGTTCCCGGGCTTTTCAGCAGTAAAGAAATAAATAAGCTTTATCAAACTGCCACTGCTGATACCGTGATCAGAGAAAATGCATTAGACCTGAATGACCAGACCGGCAAAAAAACAAAACTTACATTGTGGTTCACCCCGGGAGATGACTTGTACAGCCTGCTGATCCGCAGTAACCGCATGGTAAATTCTGTAGCAAAACTGCTGGATAGTGATGCTGCTGTTTGTCATTTTCATACCAAGCTGATGCAGAAAGAACCACGTGTTGGGGGTGCCTGGGAATGGCACCAGGATTACGGTTACTGGTATAAAAACCAATTCCTGTTTCCCGACCAGTTGGTAAGTGTGATGGTTGCCCTTACAGAAGCAAACAAACAAAACGGTTGTCTGCAGGTAATAAAAGGATCGCATAAATTAGGGCGGGTAAATCATGGTTTTGCAGGCGAGCAGGTGGGCGCAGACATGGAAATGGTAAACCATGCTTTAAAAAAAATGGAACTGGTATACGTTGAACTGCAACCCGGCGATGCATTATTTTTCCACAGCAATATTTTGCACAGGTCAGAAGCTAATCTGTCAGAAAAGCCGAGATGGTCTTTGATTTCCTGTTACAATTCGTTATCAAACCCCGCATATAACGATGATTCTGCGGGATGGAAAAAGCCGGTTGAAATTGTTGCTGATGATTTATTATTAAAATCAGGAAGCACAGGCGCATCAGTTGCGGGAGATTTTTTGAAAAAAGAAAAAGATCCTGCCTTGAAAGAAACAAAATGGGAAAAAGAGGTGAAAACAAGTTGAATGTTCTAATGAACATTTTAGTACGAATTAATTTGAATTATGTGAATTCAGCAATAGATATTTGATAATTATTGGTATTATTAATTTAGAATTGAGCTATTAGCTTTATTAAAAAAAGAACCAAAACTAACTGAAGCATGAAAACAACAACGGGAGTTCAGCTTTCCATTATGATGTTGCTGGAATATTTTATATGGGGCGCATGGTATGTTACCATGGGTACCTATATGGGAGAGCATCTTCATTCAACAGGCACCGAAGTTGGTGCTGCTTATAGCGCCCTGGCAATTGCCACTATCATTTCCCCTTTTTTTGTAGGAATGATAGCCGATCGCTTTTTTGCGGCACAACGAATTATGGGTGTGCTGCACATTATCGGCGCTGCGCTTTTATTTCTTGCAACAAAAATAACTGACAGTACGGCTTTTTATTGGGTGATATTATTTTATTCCCTTCTGTACATGCCCACCATTGCACTGTCGAACAGTGTAGCATTTTATCAAATGAACGATCCTGGCAAACAGTTTCCCTGGATACGTGTATTTGGCACGTTGGGCTGGATTGTTGCAGGCCTTATGATCGGAAATTTAGGGTGGGAAAAAACGTTTAACACATTTTATCTGGCATCAGGCATATCTGCAATATTAGGTTTATATAGCTTTGCTTTACCCAATACGCCTCCCAAAGGGAAAACTTCCGAATCTTCCGCATCCAAAGCTATGGGAACAGAAGCTTTTGTACTATTCAAAAACAAACCCTATCTCATTTTTTTTATAGCAGCAATCTTAGTATGTATTCCACTTTCTTTTTATTATGGTTTTGCAAATCCTTTTCTGAATGAATTAAATTTCCCGAAAGCCGCCGCTAAAATGACCCTTGGGCAGGGAAGTGAAGCACTGTTTATACTTGCCATTCCATTTTTATTCAACAGCATTGGTGTTAAAAATATGTTGCTGATGGGAATGACGGCATGGATTTTAAGGTATTTGTGTTTTGCATATGGAAATATTGATGCAAATGCATGGATGTTGTATGCGGGTATTGCATTACATGGGGTTTGCTACGATTTCTTTTTTGTAACAGGGTATATGTATACTGAAAAAAAAGCCGGCGAAAAGATAAAAAATTCCGCTCAGGGTTTATTTACGTTTGCTACTTATGGCGTGGGCATGTTTATCGGCACCTGGATTTCAGGGTTTGTAGTTGACCGGTACAAAATTTCTGAAAGTTCGCACAACTGGACTAACATTTGGTATGTGCCTGCTTTGATTGCTGTAGCTGTACTTATTTATTTTATCTTGTTTTTCAGGGAGCAAAAACAGATTGAAGCTGCTCAATAACATTGATGCCGCACAAGTGTGCGACGCAACGATGACGAACAGAATTACAAATGCCTGCTTAATAAAAACATTTATTACTAAAAATAAAAAAGTTTATGAAACGAATTGCTATGCTTGGTTCGGGCTTTATCGGAAGGTTTTATGCCGATGCTTTACAAGGTCAAAGAAGTAAAGATAAAATTGTGAGCATCTACGCACGCCGTGAAGAAAGCGCAAAAAAATTTGCGAAAGATTATAACTGCGAATATTGGTCTACTAACATGGAAGAGGTGATAGCCCATCCGAATGTGGATATTGTTTGTATTTCATTGCCAAACAATTTGCATGAATCAGCAGTATTACTGTGTTGCAAACATAAAAAGGCAGTTATGACCACCAAGCCCCTTGCCAGGAATGCCGAAGAAGCAAAACGCATGTTGCTGGCAGTGGAAGAAGCCGGAATTTTCAATGGGTACCTTGAAGACCTGGTGTATACCCCGAAGTTTTTGAAAGCTCATGAAAGTGTAAAGAACGGCGCATTAGGAAGAATACTATGGGCAAAATCCAGGGAAACACATCCCGGCCCGCACAGCGATTGGTTCTGGGATATTGAACAGGCCGGTGGCGGCTGCATGCTTGACCTGGGTTGCCATTGTGTAGAGATTGCCAGAAGTTTTATAGGAAAAGATATTAAACCTGTTGAAGTGATGTGCTGGGCAGATACACAGGTTAAACCCATTGATGCCGAAGATCATGCCATAGGTTTGGTAAAATATGAAAATGGTTCCATCGGACAGTTTGAAGTAAGTTGGACATTCCGTGGCGGGCTGGATCTCCGCGATGAAGTGATGGGTACTGAAGGAACCATTTGGCTGAACAGTTTTCTGCGAACCGGTTTTGAAATGTTCACTACGGGAAAGGGTGCAGACTATGTGGCAGAAAAAGCAGAAAGCAACACAGGTTGGCTTTTCCCTGTGGGCGATGAAGTAAATGAACTTGGATATAACCACATGTTTACAGATATGTTCAACAGCATGGAAAAAGGTAAAGCACCCAAAGAAACTTTTTATGATGGCTATATTGTGAATTGCGTATTGGATGCTGCATATCGCTCAGCAAAATCAAAATTATGGGAGCCTGTTAAAATTGACATTTGGAGAGGAAAAACAGGTGTTACCAAAGACAGCCACCTGGTTAACTATGATACTTACCATTACCTGATTAAAGAAGAAGTGACGCATTTTGGGGCAAAAAAAGTAATACTTAAAAATAAGAAAACAGGAAAGATCAGTGAGAAGGTTTTGGAGTAGCAGTAGCATTTTCTAAAATATCATTCATGACTGAATCTGTTACAACTTTTGCAGGCCCGGTGCCGCAAAAATATGACACCTACCTGGGGCCCATGCTTTTTGAGCCTTATGCCAGGGATATGGCATCAAGGGTAAGCAGATTATCCATCAATGACCGGGTGCTTGAAATCGCATGCGGCACCGGTCGCGTAACCAAACATCTTCGTACAGCATTACCATCGGCAGTAAAACTTGTAGCCACCGATTTAAATGCAGACATGATAAAAATTGCAGAAGCCAAAAATATCCCAGGAAATATTAACTGGCAGGTTGCTGATGCTCAAAACCTGAATTTTCCTGACGAGAGTTTTGATGCAGTAGTCTGCCAGTTTGGTTATATGTTTGTACCGGACAAGGCAAAAGCTTTTACTGAAGTTTACCGTGTGTTAAAAAAAGGCGGCACTTTTATATTCAACACATGGGATAAATTGCAGAACAACCCGATGTTTGACACGGCGAATACAATTGTTAATTCCTTTTTCCCGGAGAAACCTCCGGTCTTTTACCATGTGCCCTTTTCATTTTACGATATGGAATTGGCCCGCTCACTGCTGATCAATGCGGGTTTTCAAAATATGATTATTGAATTTTCTGAAATGGATGCCATCAGCAACGCAAAAGATGCATCAACCGGAATGGTGGAAGGTAATCCTGTTTATGATTTTGTTTGTGAAAAGGCCCCATCGCTTTTGCCGGTTATCCGCGATGCGGTTGAAAAAGAAATTACAAAAAAATTCGGGATGCATCCGTTAAAAGCCCCCATGAAAGCCTGGATTGTAACAGCAGAAAAATAATAAGTTCAGCCTGTCATAAATTTTTAATTTTGCCAGTAACCATTTTTAAAGACCAGCCATTTCATGATAAAACAGGCATTTAAAAGCTTTATTAAAAAAATCGCTTCGCCTGTTTTCCGGCAGGAACTGAACAACGGAGACATAATCGCTTCAGCCTATCAATACCTGGCAACATCCTTACCATCAACTGGAATAAAAAATTGTACCGGCATTGTTTTTTCTAAGAACCGGGCCATGCAGTTGCATGCGCTGTTAAGCAGTTATCTTTACTATACAAAAAATCCTGCCCCCTTGCATATACTATACCGGGCAGATACAGGCAACCACAAAAAAGCTTACGAAGAATTAAAAAGAATATTTGCAGGTCAAAATATTTTTTTCACAGAAGAGCAGGGTTTCAGAAAGGACCTTGAAAAACTGTTGAAGCACATTGACACGTTTTCTGTTTTTTTTATGACGGATGATGGACTGTTCCTCGATCATTTTGACCTGGAAGAAATAAATGCTTTTACTTCATACGAAACAATACCGTCGTTAATAAAAGGGCTCGATCTTACTTATTGCTATATACAGGACAGGCAACAATCGCTGCCCCCGTTTTATACCCCTGCAGGAACTAATTTGCCCCAATACCTGAAATACTGGAACTGGAAAGATGCGGAACCATGGTCTGATTGGGCTTACCCGCTTTCTCTGGACGTTTCTTTTTTTGTAAAAAAAGAAATTGAATTTTTTATTACCCACACCAATTATAAAGCACCAAATAGCTTGGAAAGCAAACTGCACCAAAGCTTTAACATCCTGTTTTTAAAACGTCAAGGCGTTTGTTACACAAAAGCCAAATACGTAAATATTGTTTGCAACATAGTAACTACAGAACAAAAAAACCGGAACACCGGCTTGCACAGCACAGAAAGCCTTTTATCCAAATGGGAAGAAGGTTATCAGATAGATTATAGAAAATTTGAAAACATGAATTGCAGTGATGCGGAAACAACTCCCTTTAGCTTCATTAAAAGAAGCAGTAATTGAATAGTAGTAATTGATGTTTTGTTTATGGCAGTTTTCATTTTATAACTTTATGCAGCTATAAAAAAATAAAGCAATGAAAGTTTTTATTACCAGGCAGATATCACAAAGCGGGCTTCAATTAATGCAGGATGCCGGCATTTTATTTACCCAGTGGATGGAAAAAAGGGACCTTCAGCAACAGGAGTTGATAGAAATATGTAAAAAATATGACGCACTGATCAGTGTAGGGCAGGATAAAATCGATAAACATTTTTTACATGAATGCAGGCATTTAAAAACAGTGGCACAAATGGCAGTAGGCTACGATAATATTGATATACCGGAAGCGACGAAATTAAAAATACCCATTGGCAATACACCCGGAGTTTTAAGTAAAGCCACTGCCGATATAGCTTTCCTGCTGATGCTGGCCCTTTCGCGAAAGGCCTTGTACCTGCATAAAAAAATTATTCATGGCGAATGGGGTTTTTATGAACCTACCGCCAATTTAGGAGTAGAGCTCGATGGCAAAACGCTCGGCATTTTCGGCTTAGGAAAAATCGGTTTTGAAATGGCCAGTCGATGTGTAAAAGCTTTTGACATGCAAGTCATCTATCACAACAGAAGCAATAATATTGAAGCGGAAAAGAAACTCGGGGCAAAAAAAGTTTCACTGGATGAATTAATTGCACAGAGCGATGTGCTTTCCGTGCACACCGCACTCACGGTGGAGACAAAAAATTTTTTTGATTATGCAAAATTTTCAAAAATGAAACCAACGTCCATATTTGTCAATACAGCGAGAGGAGGCATTCATAATGAAACTGATTTATTAAAAGCTTTGAACGAAAACCTGATCTGGGGGGCGGGGCTTGATGTTACTAATCCGGAACCTATGCTTGCCGATAATCCGCTCCTCACCATGCCCAATGTGGCAGTGCTTCCTCATATTGGCTCAGCCACTCAGGAAACACGCGGGGCAATGTCGAGACTTGCCGCTGAGAATATTATTGCCGCTTCAAAAGGAAAAAGATTGCCTCATTTGGTAAACCCTGAAGTATATGGTATGTAAGACCCAAACTGTTTTTACCGTAATAACGATATTGCTTCTCTGCTGCTGTATTTCTTATTCCCAACAAATAAACATCCTGGTATCAGGAACAAAAACTTCACTTCGCGGATTAAGCGTAGTGAGTGATAAAATCATTTGGGCAAGTGGCAGCAATGGAATAGTTACCAAATCAACAGATGGTGGAAAAACATGGCAATGGATTACTGTAAAAAACTTTGAACAAAGGGATTTTAGGGACATCGAAGCTTTTGATGCAAACACCGCTCTTATTATGGCAGTGGCTGATCCTGCAGTTATTTTAAAAACTACAGATGGTGGCAAAACCTGGAAAACAGTTTTTACCGATTCTGCCCAGGGAATGTTTTTAGATGCTATGGAATTCTGGAACAAAGACAGCGGGATTGTGATTGGAGACCCGATTGACGGAAAATTTTTTATAGCAAGAAGTTTCGACGGCGGCAACAGCTGGCACAAAATTCCATTTATCGAATTGCCAGCTGCTGATTCAGGGGAAGCCTGCTTTGCTGCAAGCGGCACGAATGTCAGAAAACTGGACAGAGATGAAGCTTGTTTTGTGAGCGGCGGCCTTCATTCAAGGTTATTCATCCGCGATAAAAAAATGGAGTTACCCATTGCCCAGGGGAAATCCACAACCGGCGCCAACTCAATTGCCATAAGCGATGATAAGAAATTAAAAGGCGGCCAACATATTATAATTGTAGGCGGAGATTTTGCAAAAGATAGTTTATCTGAAAAAAATTGCACTTTCACAAATGACGGTGGCAAAACCTGGATTATTCCGGCAACTGCCCCGCATGGTTACAGGAGTTGTGTGGAATTTATATCAGATAATAAACTCATAACCTGTGGAACAAACGGGGTTGATTTTAGTAATGACGGCGGAATGAACTGGCAACTTGTTTCCAAAGAAAGCTTTCACGTTTGCAGGAAAGCAAAAAAAGGTAATGTTGTTTTCCTTGCAGGTGTGGGCGGAAAAATTGCAAAATTTATTCAGTAATAATTTTTATATTGCAGTAACAGATCTAACAACTCCAGATAAGGAATTAATCAAGCATACTTCATTAAACATACCCGTTTACACCCTACTCTGGAAAACCAAACTTTTTTAATCCCATTATGATCAGGGCATTCAGTAATGAATGCCTTTTCTGTTACAATGAATACCACCATCCACATTATTAAAATGAAAAGAGCCATGCATCAGTAAACAAAATAGTTGCAGGTAATGTTACAATAATATTCACATATTGTTGATAATTAAAAGAAGCTGAATACAGATTCTAATGATTAAATTTGAATAGTGCTGATGAAAAAATAATGATATCAGGTGCATAATTTCGAACCTTAAAAAGATTGAATTGACAGAAACGATCATCAACCTGGAAAGCGTTAACCCTATTGAATTTTTTGGCGTTAACAATGGCAAATTGGACATACTGAAAAAGAAATTCCCCCTTCTTAAGATTCTTTCACGCGGCACCCAGATAAAACTGAGTGGTTCACCTGAACAAATCGAGTCGGCTAAGGAAAAAATTGATTTACTTGTTCAATATCTCGAACGGAATGGCCATGTAAGTGAAAATTATTTTGAGCAGATACTTGGCGGCGACGATGCGGAGACTGTCGACCATTTTATTGATAAACACCCCAATGATATCCTGGTATTCGGGCCTAATGGCAAAACAGTCAGGGCGAGAACAGCGAATCAGAAGAGGATGGTTTCCGCCACTGATAAAAACGATATTCTTTTTGCCATCGGCCCTGCAGGTACAGGTAAAACATATACTGCTGTAGCACTGGCGGTACGTGCGCTGAAAAATAAAATGGTGAAAAAAATCATTCTTACCAGGCCCGCGGTAGAAGCAGGAGAAAGCCTTGGTTTTTTACCGGGCGACCTGAAGGAGAAAATTGATCCCTACCTGCGTCCGTTATATGATGCACTGGATGATATGATACCTGCTGATAAACTCGGCTATTATATGAGTACAAGAACTATTGAAATTGCACCACTGGCATATATGCGCGGACGTACCCTTGATAATGCTTTTATCATTTTGGATGAAGCGCAAAATGCAACTGATCTGCAACTAAAAATGTTCCTGACACGTATAGGGGCGAATGCGAAAGCCATTATTACCGGCGACCTCACGCAAATCGACCTTCCGAAAAATCAGAAAAGCGGCCTGGCAAAAGCATTGTATATTTTAAAAAATATAGACGGCATTTCTCATATTGAGCTTGATGAAGAAGATGTAGTGCGTCACCGGTTGGTAAAAGCCATCATCAAAGCTTATGAAAGAGATAAGAATACTGAATCCAACACCCCTTAGAAATTAAATCTTTTCCCTTTGGCTCTAAACTACTAACCCGCCTGTTGAATTCCCAGCAGGCTTTTTTATTTTATATTTGTGCATCATGAAAAAAATAATTCTATTAGTTTTATTATCAGCACTTGCAGCATGTAACAGCAGTTCTTCTTTCAGGAAAGCTGAAGACGCACAGGATGCGGGAAGAGAATTCATCAGGGCCACACTGGATGGTAACTATGAAAAAGCCCGGTTTTATATGCTTGGCGACTCGACCAACCGTTATTTGCTCGAAAGGTGGAAAAGCGGATATGATAATCTTTCGCAGGATGAAAAAGACAAATACAAGGGAGCAGATATTGTTGTGTTTGACGTGCACCCGCTGAATGATACCGTAACTTCTTACAAATACTTCAACAGTTATAAAAAAGACACAACGGTTATTAAAATTCAAAAAGTGAATGATCAATGGGTGGTGGACCTGAAAGAAGTCATGAACAATGTTAAATGATGCTGAAAAATGTTTTAATAGTTGGCATTGGCGGCGGCATGGGGAGCATCGCACGTTATTTATGCCAGAAATATTTTTACCAACTGCACCCGCACCCCTTTCCCTTCGGAACATTTATTGTGAATATTTTCGGGTGTTTTCTTATTGGTATTTTTTATGCGCTGTCAGAAAAAGGGAACCTGTTTACTCCCGAATGGAGAATTTTTTTGACAACCGGAATCTGCGGCGGGTTCACTACGTTTTCATCCTTTGCCTATGAAAATGTAACACTGCTTCGTGCAAGCGACTATTTGTATTTCGGTTTATATGCGGCGGGAAGTGTTGCATTAGGTATTATCGCCGCATTCTGCGGTATCGCATTATTAAAATTATTATAAACATATGCAACTGGAAGGCATTGCAAAATTGCTGAGAATTTTTATCGGGGAGATTGACAAAATCGGTCACACCCCTTTATATGAAGTAATTGTAAAAGAAGCAAGGAAAAATGGCATTGCCGGTGTTACCGTGTTGCGAGGCATTATGGGCTACGGCGCCAGTTCAAGAATTCATACAGCAAAATTGATAGATATTTCGGAAGACCTCCCCATTGTGATTGAGGTTGTGGACGAAGAAAAAAAAATCAATAGTTTTCTTTCCGTTATCAATCAACTTTTTGAAGAATGCGGACGCGGGGGCATGATCACTATGGAACAGGTAAGTGTGCTTTATTACCAGCCCCTGAGCAAAAAATGATCACAATAATACCCGATCTCATTTTATTATTTTCCATCAGTTTATAGTTTCTTTGCTTAATGACCGTTTTAATTTAGGTTTGTGAAAACAAATTGTATATGATGACAGTTTCTCACCCATGGCATGGGGTTTCTTATGGCAAAAATGCGCCAAGAATTGTTAACGCAATCATAGAAATACCACAGGGCGCAAGAGCTAAATATGAAATTGACAAAGACTCGGGGCTGCTAAAACTGGACAGGGTGATTTATTCATCATTTTATTACCCGGTGAATTACGGCTTTATTCCGCAAACTTACGGAGATGACAAAGATCCGCTGGATATCCTGGTTATTACCTCATTACCGGTTCAGGCACTTTGCCTGATGGAAGCGAAAGTGATGGGTGTGATGCAAATGGTTGACAGCGGCGATGCCGACGATAAAATTATTGCTGTTGCTGCAAAAGACCCCAGTGTAAATCATTATAACAATATTGAAGAGCTGCCAAAACATTTTTTTGAAGAGCTACGCCATTTCTTTGAAGAATATAAAAAGCTGGAAAATAAAACGGTGGTTGTAGAGGAATTCGGCGACAAGACCACGGCTATAAAGATTATTGAGGATGCCATTACGTCGTATAAAGATCATTTCGGGGCTAAAAAATAATTGCAGGTATATATTACCGTTACTGCAACGACAGGCAACAATTGAATACTGAAAATTTAACTTTATGTCAGCACAAACTATTATCCTGGTCATTGTTATCGGACTTGTGGCCGGCATCTTAAGCGGGTTGGTTGGAGTTGGCGGAGGGATTATCATTGTGCCGGCATTGGTTTTTGTTTTAGGTTTCAGCCAACACCAGGCACAGGGCACATCACTCGGTATTTTATTATTGCCAGCAGGCATTTTCGCCGTTATTAATTATTATAAACAAGGTTATATTGACCTGAAAGTTGTTCTACTGCTTTTTTTAGGTTTTCTTATTGGCGGCTATCTGGGCAGTAAAGTATCATTAAACCTTTCTGAAAGTGCCGTAAAAAAAATCTTCGCTATCGTTCTTTTGCTGGTTGCCGGGAAAATGTTATTCTTCGATAAATGATATTTTTATTGCCAGCCGTAAAACTCCGGGAGGCTCTGGCAGCGTAACCGGAAATACCTTGAACGGTTTTGTGAAATTTTCCCGCTATTGCATCTTACAAAAATAAATTGCCTACTTTACTAAAGTGCAAAAAAACGAGTTCAGCCATATTACTGACCAAGAATTGCTCAACAATTTCTACGAAAGCCATGACAGCAAGTGGCTGGGCATGCTTTTACAACGCTATACCCTGTTGCTGTTTGGTGTTTGCATGAAATACATGAAAAACGAAGAAGAGGCAAAAGATGGTGTGCAGCAGGTTTTCCTGAAATCTATTACTGAATTACAGAAGTACAAAGTAGAGTACTTCAAATCCTGGATTTATACGGTTGCCCGGAATCATTGCCTGATGCGGCTACGTCAGCTTGGCAGAAAAACCATCGATATTGATGAAAAGATCAGTTTGCAGGCGGAAGAAACAAAACCGGGTAGTCACCTGGAAAAAGAAAACCTGTTGCAGGCAATGAGCGAATCGCTCAATGAACTGAACGCGGAGCAAAAACAGTGCTTAACTTTGTTTTACCTGGAAAAGAAATCGTACCAGGAAGTAAGTGCCCGGACAGGCTTCAGCATTATGCAGGTAAAAAGCTATATACAAAACGGTAAAAGAAACCTGAAGCTGTTGCTTGATAAAAAAATAAGCAACAAACAAAAAAATGAACAATGATTTACTGAACATATTAAACAATAATAATGGTGATATCGATAATCAAAAACTGATTGATTATATCAATGGCAATTTGTCCGCTGAAGAAAAACATGAAGTGGAAAAATGGATGGCCGATAATCAAATAGCCAATGATGCCATTGAAGGCCTGCAAAATATCAGGGAAAAAAATAACCTGTCATTGTATGTTGAAGAGTTAAACAAAAAGCTGCAGGAACAATTACAGAACAAAAAAGACAGAAATCTTAAACGCAAACTAAAGGAATACCCATGGATTTATTTTGCCATCATCCTTATACTGCTGCTTTGTATAATGGGTTTTGTTATTGTAAGGATGTTTTTACTCAGGTAATACAGTAAGGAAAAGATACCTTGTACCTTCATCATTCCGAAATTTCGCTCCTGAGTTTTTACTGATACTGAATATACACCGGTTGCGGTTTTAATCGCAGCACTTCAGGTGGAGTGAGTATACGGCTGCCTTTTTCGCGGAAATCATTTTTATAGAACAGTTTAAAACCAGTGAACTCAACAGGCTGTTTGGAAATAAATTCTTTATAAGTATTAAACTTCCTGGCTTGCGCACCCCAGCCGTCCATATCCATCACCATCTGTACTTCAGGATGAACTTTAATATTTTTATAATTAGTAACCATCGCCTGAGTGAAGCGGTGCACTACTAAAATTTTGGGTGGTAAATTATTTGCCTTAACCAGTTTAGCCAGATAATCTGAAACAAAATTGATATCTGCTGCATCCATTGTGCCGATAACAGTTCCCGGCTTTTTTCCCGTCTTCATCGAAAACTCAGGGTCAATGCCCAAATGTACCTGTGGCATTTTTAAATACTGCTCCAGCAAAGGCACTTCCGCCTGCACATCACTCAATGCAACCTGCACATCTAAAAAAACGATAGCATTGATTTTTGCAGCCATCTTCAATACCGAATCAATATGCTTTGCAGGCATCCGGAGCCTGTACTTACCATCTTTACCGGCATATCCCTGTGCAGTAACCGCTATATAATGAAGCGCAGGCTGAACAGGCATTGTTGAATCTGCCGCTTCCCATTTTTTTACTTCGACTGATAATTTTTCAAGCATTTCCTTTTCAGGATATTCACCAAGTACACCCATCTTTTTTGAATAGAGGTTGCCGTAATAAGCTACAATTCGCTTAAAGGGAAGGATAGCACCTGCGTTGGGATAAGCTGTTTTAACCGGCCAGCGCCCTGAAGAATCACCATTTGCCAGTTTAACAATCTTTTCATTATATAAAGCCGTATCCAACACCAATGGTGTTGAACTGGTTGCGGAATCATTTTTTATAGTACTGTCTTTAGATGCTTTAAGATTTTTTTCACTCTGGGATTCAGCATTGCTGCAACTCATCAGCCCTGCAGATAAACAGGATAATAAAGCCAGTAAAATAATCCTGGTAATACCTGGAATGGGAATAAAAATGTAGTTTCTTTTTTTGGACCTGCCGGGAGCTATCAATTCACATTGCATGGATAACGGATTTCTCATTTTAAAAGGGTACAAAAGCTCTGCTAAAAACGTTGCAAATGATGTTTTATTTTGAGTAGTAAGCTGTTTAATATTCAACATAATGAATAGCCGGATATTTTATTAAAAATTAATCGCGAAATTATCCGCTACGTTCATTTAACGCATATCAATATATTAACATTAAAAAATAAATGTTAAAAACTTTGCGCACGCAACATCAATTGTTATTGAAGAAATCGTCTTTTTGAAGGATCTTGATTTGCATGATGGCCGAAATATTGGAAGCCCGTTTTTTTATAAGGTCAGAATTGTGGCCTGAAAAAAATTCATCAACCGTTTCATCAAATATCTTAATTCATGGATCGAAATGTTCCTGCTTTAGTGGAATTTGCATGTTTAAATATTTATGCAGCGCCAAAGGGTTACTATTGAACCCTCCGGTAAAGACCCAATGGCCACCTTCCTTAGAACGTGGCTGTAAAATTTCTAAATCGTAGGCAATGCTTTCTTGAAAATGATTTCGAAAAGAAAAATTTAGCGGATGATCTATTCCTTATGCGCACCATTGGGCATAAGGTCGATGTTTTTCAACCCTTTTTTGCCGACAGGCATCCTTTCAACTTTACTCATATCCGGCGCCAGGCAAGGCATATCATCAGAAAGCAGATCATAGTGTGAGCCATTAGGCGTTTGGTATGAAGATTTTCCGTAAAGCCTTAATTCCTCAGCTTCTTTAGGATTTGGCCACTGTACTTTAGGGGAACCATTCCGTTGGCCATTGTTTGGCTTAATAACATTTTTGAATTGCTCATCCATTGAAAAATTTGTAGGGGGCACCTGCAATTTTATTTCCGGGAAACTGAGCTGATTAATAGGTTTTTTATTTTGCTGCGCATGTAAAAAGCCAGCAGCCATCGCAAGCATCAAAATGAAAAAGATCTTTTTCATAAAAAATGTATTTAGATAAGGAAAAATTAAAGTTACAAAAACTACTTCATTGCTTTCCACGCATTGATCAATCCGTTTGTAGATGAGTCGTGCGACTGAACCGTATCTCCATTCTCCAATTCCGGCAAAATTTTACCGGCAAGTTGTTTGCCCAGTTCAACACCCCATTGATCAAAAGAATAAATATTCCAGATAATGCCCTGAACAAAAATTTTATGTTCATACATCGCAATCAGCCTGCCCAATGTAAAGGGGGTAATTTTTTTTACCAGAATGGAATTAGTAGGCCTGTTGCCCGTGAATAATTTATAAGGCACCAGCTCAGGTTTCACATTTTCTGCCAGCAGGTCATTTTTTGTTTTGCCGTTCATCAGTGCTTCTGTTTGTGCAAAAAAGTTGGAGAGTAATTTCACATGATGATCGCCGATGGGGTTATGACTGATTGCAGGTGCAATAAAATCGCAGGGTATTAATGTAGTTCCCTGGTGGATCAACTGATAAAATGCGTGCTGGCCGTTTGTTCCGGGTTCACCCCAAACTACGGGCCCTGTTGCATAAGTAACCGGGTTGCCGTTTCTGTCTACGCTCTTGCCATTGCTTTCCATATTACCCTGTTGAAAATAAGCAGCAAACCGGTGCATGTACTGGTCATAGGGAAGAATAGCTTCTGTTTGCGAACCATAAAAATTCCGGTACCACAATCCAACCAGTGCCATAATTACCGGGATATTATTTTCAAAAGCGGTTTCACGGAAATGCCTATCCGTTTCGTGGGCGCCTTTCAGCATCTGTTCAAAATTATCGTAACCGATACTCAATGCAATTGACAGCCCGATGGCGCTCCACAGCGAATACCTTCCGCCCACCCAATCCCAGAACTCAAACATGTTTTCTTTATCAATACCGAATTGCACTACGTCTTTTTCATTGGTGGAAAGTGCAGCAAAATGTTTGGCGATATGTGCTTCATCCAGCGCATGTTCCAGGAACCATTGCCTGGCTGAATTGGCATTGGTCATTGTTTCCTGAGTGGTGAATGTTTTGGAAGCAATCAGGAAAATAGTTTCATCGGGGGTAATTTGCTTCAATGTTTCGGCGATGTGCGTCCCGTCTATATTAGAAACAAAATGGGGCTGGATACCATTCATCCAATAAGGCTTCAGCGCTTCCGTTACCATCACCGGGCCAAGGTCGCTGCCGCCGATGCCAATGTTCACGATATATTTTATCGGTTTGCCCGTGTAGCCTTTCCATTCACCGCTGTGGATTTTCTCACAAAAATTTTTCATGTGCAACAGCACTCGTTTTACTTCTGGCATTACATCTTTACCGTCTGAATAAACAGGGCTGTCCGATAAATTTCTCAGCGCAATATGCAGTACAGACCGGTTCTCCGTTTGATTTATTTTTTCGCCATTAAACATTGCTTCCACCGCATCTTTCAAGCGGCATTCCTCAGCCAGTTGAAATAACAGCTGCATGGTTTTTTCGCTAATGATATTTTTCGAATAGTCGAATAAAATATCGTCCAGCCTTAGTGAAAACCTGTAAAATCTTTCAGCATCGTTTTGAAAAAGGCTACGCATATGCGTCGTCTTCATCTCGTTGTCAAAATGGTTTTGTAATAAATGCCAGGCTTTTGTTTCGAGCGGAGAAATTTTCGGGAGCATGTACTTATATTATGGCGCAAAAGTAAAAAAGCAACAGAATATTGTTTCAAAAAGATAGGCACAGGCTGCGGATAAAAAAATGACCTGGCAATACCACACAATGATATTATTAACCGGGCAGGGTTATAAACCATCAATTACTTGGATCGTTTTTTTCACCATATCTGCCGAAATATCCAGGTGGGTAACAAAGCGCACCTGGTCGGTGGCAATGGCTATTACGTGTATTCCCTTCTGATAAAGGGTTTCGGCAAATTGTATTGCCGGCATTCCGGCCCGGGTTTGCATAATCACAATATTCGTTTCCACAGGCATAATGCTTTTCACAAAATTCTTTCCGGAAAGCGCATTGGCAATCTGTTGGGCATGAAGGTGGTCTTCGGCCAGCCGCTCAATGTTATTTTCCAGCGCATACAGCCCTGCTGATGCCATGAAACCAGCCTGCCGCATACCGCCGCCAAAAACCTTACGCACCCTTCTCGCTCTTTTGATATAATCGCTGCTGCCCATTAAAATACTGCCTATCGGGCAACCCAGTCCCTTGTTCAGGCAAATGGAGATGCTGTCGAATACGGCTCCGTATTGCCGGGGCTTTTCATTTTTCGCTACGAGGGCGTTGAACAACCGGGCGCCATCAAGATGCAGTTTCAGGTGATGTTCATCGCACACCTCTCTTATTTTCCTGATTTCCTCAAAATCATAGCAGCTCCCCCCGCCGCGGTTACTGGTATTTTCCAGGCAAACCAGCGCAGTCCTGGCCTTATGCACATCATCCGGATTAACGGACATGGCTACCTGATCCGCACGGATCCTTCCGTAATCCCCCTCCACCGCTTTCACCTGCGACCCCGAATTAGAAGCGATGCCGCCGCCTTCATAAATATACACATGCGCATTGGAGGCACAGATTACTTCATCGCCTGGTTGGGTATGGCAACGGATGCCCACCTGGTTACTCATCGTTCCACTCGGGCAATAGATGGCCGATTCCATACCAAAAAGGCTGGCCGCCGTTTCTTCGATCAGGTTCACGGCTGGGTCTTCTCCAAAAACATCATCGCCTACTTTGGCATGAATCATGGCCTGCATCATGCCCGGTGTAGGTTTCGTAACCGTGTCAGAACGGAAATCAATCATCATTATAATAATTATAAAACCATAAAATTATTTAACCAGCCTGATGAAATGAAAATAAGTTTTTGGTAACCGGCATTTGTAATGCTATGCAGCTGTTGTTGCGACGCTCTGTTTAGCAGTTGGCATAGTCATGAGCTTGTTAAAACCCGAATTTCTAAAAACTTTCATCCACCGATGGGTGGGCTATACTAACGACAACTGATATCGGATAATATTATAACCTTGATTTTCAATATCAACTTTTTTGAAAACTGCTATCTTATATCATAAATTTACGTGTTATGCGTCATGCCGGTGCGAAAGTTTCCATTCATCATTGGCAGAAGCAAAGGCGAATGAATTTTTTGGAATTAAATAACAAATTTGAAAGTACTCTAAAGAACTACAAGTTTGAACTTGTAGAACTTCGTTATGTTCCATATGCTTTGGGTTTGGAAATGACAGCCATAGAATTAAAGAACGAATTTTTAAAATAATCTATGACGGAAGAGATGGCCAAGTGCAACTTCTCACTTCTTTGCCGCATGATGAATATGCAAACGCAACGTGGACTCCAATTTTTACAGGAACTCCAGGCGACTTTGCTGACATCAGCCTCGGGTAAATATCAGCGTTAGCTCGGGCTGACAGTTAAAGCTGTGCGTTAAAATATCCATGAACATTTGTAAATTTATTTGGTATTTGTAATCGGCAGACGTTTTTCAAATTCTGCCACATCGCCAATGCTTCAACGTTCGCAGCAATTAGTACCAAAACAAGCAGTGGAAAAATATTATAGAAATATCGGGCTTTATTTTCTGACTCTGATACTCTTCATTGGTCTTGGTTTTTATTATCCTTATTTTTCTTTATTCCCCGGTTTTAAATCAGTGACGACAACAGTTCATGTCCATACACTCACATTGATGTCATGGACACTAATTTTAATCGCTCAACCTATACTTATTCGCTATAAAAAATATAAAGCACATAAAATTATCGGTAAGATTACTTATGTATTAGTCCCTTTAGTTATAATTACGTGCGTTGGTGTGATGCGACAACAGTATTATGAATACATAGATCAAAAAATGACTTCTGCTCAAAGCTTGAAATCCTTATTTACTTCTTTTACGGGCATATTATCTATTATCATTTATTACTCGCTGGCGATAAGTGCTGTTCTAAAAGGAAATATTGCTTTTCACATGCGTTACATGATATGCCTTTTTTTAGAATTTATACCCCCAACATTTGGCAGAACACTCGGCTATTGGTTAAATATGAGACAAGTGTATACTCATACTATTGCTGTTGCTGTCGGAGCATTAATTCTTGTTATATTAATAATGGCTGACAAGAAAAGAAAATTAAACTTTACGCCTTATGTTGTTGCCTTGACACTATATTTAATTTTTACATTCAGTTGGTTCGCCATTGGACATCCATTATAAATCACAATTGTGGTTTACAAAACTACGGCCATCAGGTTTGCGGCAATGCTGGCGGATTCAAGAGCAATCATCAGCTAATCAATCTTCACCTTCAGTTCCAGTGTATATTATTCTATTGAGCGTTTGTTGTAACTTCAGTTAAAATAAAACCGGGTTTCAGCAATTGGCAGACGGATATGAATGCCAGCATTGCGGCAAGCCTTGGTTGTTGGCAAAAGCATATTTAACATTCATGAACCATACAGCCACTGCGAATTTGCATTTTTCTGTAATGATTCTGGCTTCACTGTTAGTTTTCGTTTTAGTTATCCGGATTATAGTTTCCAAAGGTCAATTCAAAGTAAAACTGCCACTAATACTATTACTCGCATTCCTTATTGTCATCCCAGGCATGTTGTTTGGCAAATTTGGGGCAACCTGGGGACTTCCATGGTGGGTCTATTACCCTGTTCCCATGCTCGCTAATGTGTTCCTTCCGCCAGTCTTCTTGAAATTAGATTTTAAAAAAACGCTTCTATATTTGGCCCTCAGTTTTCTTTCAGCTCCGCTTATTCATGCTTCTTTTTCATTTTTCCTTGGCTGGCAGGAGTACATGCCATTTTGGAAAATTCCATTTTGGAAAAATATAGTCTTTTAAATGCTATATCCGGAGCATTACCGGGGCACCAATATTACATAACCATATAGTGGTTAATTTTGCCAACAATAACGACAACATAAACTGACAAATGTTAACTACTGAATTCAAGATAACCATACATATGGTCTCCAGTGTTGACGGGATCATCGCCAAAAAGGATAATAGCATTTCCTGGTTTGAGACATCGGACCATTATGAACAGGGAATTGAACTTACCAAAGAAGAAACTGAAAAATTTCTTAACACGATCGATTGTTATGTGATGGGTGCACGCACATACGAACATGCCTTGGAACTTTCAAAATCTTATGGATGGGCTTATGGTGAGGTGCCGACAATTGTGTTAACCCGTCAACAATTGCCGGTACATAGAAAAAATATCGAACTGTATTCAGGCGACCTCGGCAAGCTGGTAAACGAACGACTGAAAGCAAGCTATAAAAATGTATGGGTGGTTGGCGGCGCTATGCTGGCAAAAGATTTCCTGCGGTTAAAATTAGCTGATGAAATAAGGTTATCAGTTTTGCCTATAATATTAGGTGAGGGAAAATTATTTCTTGACCAGATCGGCCATGAGCAGTTCCTGCACCTGAAAAACACAACAGCTTATAAAAGCGGTATGGTAGAATTGTGTTATGAAATAAGAAGGTAATGGTATATTCAGATATACCGGTGCAAAGCAGCCGGCATATGCCCTTTTGCATCCAACCCGTACCTAAACGCCAACTTTAATGACTACCGCAAACTAATACCAGATATGAACTTCAACTATATCAATGAACATAATATTACAACCTGTTGCAACAGTAAAAAATTCCCGCAAAGAGCCAATTGACGACGGCTGGGAAACAATCATTGCCGAAATTGAACTGGCAGCCCATATTCCGGATGAAGCTTTTGAAAACATTTCAGGCTTTTCTCATCTTGAAATTATCTATTACTTCGACAAAGTAAAAAAAGAAGATATCGTTTTTTCAGCCAGGCCAAGGGGCAATCCGGATTATCCTTTAGTCGGCATTTTCGGACAACGAAAGAAAGACAGGCCTAACACAATAGGGCTTTGCACTGTTGAATTGCTGGAACACAAAGGCCGGACCATTAAAGTAAAATTTCTTGATGCCATAGATGGAACACCTGTGTTGGACATTAAGCCCGTTTTCAGGGAGTTTGAACCAAAAACTAATATTAAACAACCGGCATGGGTATCGGACCTGATGAAGAATTACTGGAAGCCAGATTGACATAACAGCAAATAAAATAATAGCCCATCATACATACTGACAAATGACTTTTATTGAACAATAATCATGTTCATTAATTTTTTCACCAGACTATTGTAGGTAATTCAGACTTGATAACTTTATTGATAAAACCAGTCTAATTACTAACAATGATATTAATAGTAGTATATGTGGTACTATATGTTGCCGTACCATTAGCTGAGGTGTGATTACTGTTAGGACAACCGCTGATATTGTTTGAAGTGGTGATTATATTGGTTTGACTCAATACCACCTGATCCCTGCCTTTGAAGTTTGATTCAGGCACATAGGTGTAAATGAAAGAACCGTTTCCGGAATTTCGTAGTGTTTCACTGGTTTGATAATGCGCAGCCTGCTTGAATATATTCACAACTGCGGAACCCGATAAATTCAGTTGATATGTTTGATTAGGGGCAACAACCACATTAACAGCATTGGAAGAGGGTAATGCTGCAGGATTACTGATAACATCCTTTTTACAGCTTGGCAGAATTATGATGAAAAGCCCTGATAATAAAATCAAATAATAAAGCTTTTTCATAAAACAAGTTTACGCAAACTTACAACTTTTATTGCACATACTGATTTTACCCGTACTTCTCCTGAACTCTTTCAACGGTTCCATTTAACTAACCTATTATTTCTCTTCAGTCCATTTAATACCATCTAAAGCATGCACCCTTCCTTCACAGGGATCTTCAATTACTGTAAGCATAAAACTATTACCATTAAGATGGATTTTATATTTCCCCCTCATATCCGGGCAGGTATAATCGCCCGTACCATAATCAGATAAGGTGAGTGTATCGCCGGTAATTATACAATTGGTATGTAGAACAGCCATCCCGGTTCCATTCGTTACAAAGCTGGAATCGGCACGTATATGAAAAACAAGCGTATCGTTCAGCGGATCTGCAATAAATGTTTTCCAGTTCCTGTTATTAATGGTTTGTGCATGAAGATGAAAAGCTGCAGATGTTAAACAAAACATCAATGAAAGAATGATAATCCTTTTCATAATTTTTTTTTGAAATAATAAAATGTGAAACCAAAAAAAATGTCCGGCTATTAATAGCCGGTTCATCATGTTGAGAGGAACAAAATTGAAATTATAATAGTTTTATTAGTTCACAAAACCAGTCATCCTTTTTGATTATAACCTAACTGAATTTATTACTGATTTCAAGTTGGCGTAACAAGCATACAAGAAGTTTATTCGCGTATCACTAAATCCTTCGTTTTTACCATTTTATCCCCAACGGCAAAGCCAGTTTATTTTCTGGCAGTATCAGCTTAACTTTGCGCATCTTTTTACAAATATTAATGCAGGAAAAATGATGAATTTGTTTGAACAGCAGGCAAATGAATTTGCAGGCAGGCATATAGGTCCGGGCACACATGAAACAGAACAAATGCTTAAAACCATTGGCATCGAAAGCCTGGATGAACTGATTGACAAAACTATTCCTTCTTCCATTCGTAACAAGATGCTGCCGGATACTCCCGGCCCCGTCAGTGAGTACCATTATCTCACCGAATTGAAAAAGATCGCTTCAAAAAATAAAGTATTCAAATCTTATATCGGCCAGGGTTATTATAATACCATTACACCAAGTGTTATAGTACGTAATATTTTTGAGAATCCGGGATGGTATACCCAATACACTCCTTACCAGGCAGAAATATCACAAGGCAGGCTCGAAAGCCTACTGAATTTCCAAACCATGGTCAGTGACCTAACGGGGCTTCCGCTTGCTAATGCCTCTTTACTGGATGAGGGTACAGCTGCTGCTGAAGCCATGACGATGTTTTTTCATGAAATCAATAAAACCCCTGCCATTAAACAGCTGAAGTTTTTTGTAGATAATAACGTACATGCTCAAACGAAAGATATTCTGATTACACGGGCAACGCCCATCAAAATAGAATTGGTTTTCGGAGATTACCAAACGGCAAAGGTTGATGAAACATTTTTCGGGGCCATTGTTCAATATCCCAATACCGATGGTGCGATTGAAGACTACAGGAACTTCATCAGCCAAATTCATGCAGTGAAGGGATATATAGTGATGGCAACGGATTTGCTGGCGCTGACTTTATTGACTTCCCCGGGTGAATTGGGCGCCGATGCCGCTATCGGCTCTGCACAACGTTTTGGCGTACCCATGGGTTTCGGAGGGCCGCATGCGGCTTTTTTTTCAGCCAAAGAAGAATTTAAGAGAGCTATTCCCGGGCGAATTATCGGCATCAGCATTGATGCACAAAATAACCGTGCATTGCGTATGGCATTGCAAACGCGTGAGCAACACATAAAAAGAGAAAAAGCCACATCAAATATTTGTACTGCCCAGGCATTGCTGGCCAATATGGCAGCCATGTATGCCATCTACCACGGACCAGAAGGCCTGAAAAATATTGCCAAGCGGGTTTCCCTGCTGGCAAAAAGCCTGGCTGAAACATTATCGAAAACAAGCAAGAATAAAGTCGTTCACGGTAATTATTTCGACACCATAAAAATTGAAGTGGCAGATGTCCGGGCAATAAAATCTGCGGCAGAAAGAGAAAATATCAATCTTCGTTATGTTCCCGGATCAAATTATATCACTATTAGTATTGACGAAACCACTTCGGTTGATGATGCAAACCAGCTCGCAAATGTTTTTGGCGCATCACCCGTTGATATCAATGCCAGCACTTTGTCAAACATCCCCGATTTTGCAACAAGGACTTCCCCCTATCTTACCCATCCTGTTTTTAACACACATCATAGTGAAAGCGAGATGATGCGATACCTGAAGGCCCTGGAAAATAAAGACCTTTCCTTAAATACATCCATGATCTCGCTCGGTTCATGCACAATGAAACTGAATGCTGCTACAGAACTGATGCCCGTGAGCTGGCCGGAATTTTCACAACTGCATCCCTTCGCCCCTGCTGATCAGTGGGAAGGTTACAGACAAATCATTACCGAATTAGAAGATTGGTTAAGTAAAATCACCGGTTTTGCAGCAACATCGTTACAACCTAACAGCGGCGCCCAAGGTGAATATAGCGGCTTGCTGACTATCCGTGCTTATCACGAAAAATCAGGTAACCATCACCGTGACATAATGCTCATCCCGATTTCTGCCCATGGAACTAACCCTGCCAGCGCAGTAATGGCCGGATTAAAAGTGGTGGTGGTGAAAAGCGATGAAGACGGGCATATTGATGTGGCTGATCTGAAAGCAAAAGCAATTCAGTATAAAGATACACTGGCCGGGTTAATGGTCACTTACCCTTCCACACACGGAGTGTTTGAAGAGTCGATAAAAGAAATCTGCAATATTATTCATGAAAACGGCGGATTGGTATATATGGACGGGGCCAATATGAATGCACAGGTTGGACTGACGAGCCCCGGTTTTATAGGAGCTGATGTTTGCCATTTAAATTTGCACAAAACATTTGCTATTCCACATGGCGGCGGTGGGCCCGGTATGGGGCCTATTTGTGTAAACGAAAAACTCAAACCGTTCCTGCCAGGTCATATTCAGCATATACGAGGAACAAAGCAGGATGCCGGAACCGGGCTTAATGGTTTGGGTTCCGCATCAGGCTCACATGCAGTGAGCGCCGCACCTTATGGTTCTGCAAGTATTTTACTTATCAGCTATGCATATATAAAAATGCTGGGGCCACGGGGAATTACCGATGCAACAAAATATGCAATACTGAATGCCAACTATATGAAATCAAGGCTGGAAAAATATTATAAGATTTTATATAGCGGAACAAACGGAACATGTGCACATGAATTTATTGTTGACCTTCGCCCTTTCAAAACCAGCGCTGGTATTGAAGCGGAAGATGTGGCCAAACGCCTGATGGATTACGGCTTTCACGCGCCAACACTCAGCTTCCCTGTTCCGGGAACCATTATGATAGAACCCACAGAAAGCGAAGACAAAGCAGAGCTTGATCGTTTCTGCGATGCGTTGATCAGTATTTATGACGAAATAAAAAATATTGAGCAAGGGAAATCCGATAAAACAGATAATGCTTTAAAAAATGCACCACATACGCAGTTTGTGATTTGTGCTGATGAGTGGAAGCACGCCTACTCCCGCGAATCGGCAGCATTTCCGCTTGCCTATGTCCGTGAAAATAAATTCTGGCCTTCTATCGGAAGGGTGAACAACACTTACGGTGACAGGAACCTGATTTGCACCTGCGAGCCCGTAAGCAGTTACGCAGAAGAATTGCAATAAACCGGATCAATTAAAGAGTATTACATTTGGTTAATTAAACTTGATCGGATGAAATATTCTTTATTTGTCATTCTTTTTCTCTCATTTCATTATTCTTTCGCACAAAAAATTACTTACGCTGCTGAAGGAAGCCAGCCCCTGCTGAAATCAGGTTTCAACATCATTGGCAAAATAGATAATCAATATTTAGTGCACATAGGCCACTATGTTAACAGCATGAGCGCAAGAGACAATTTCTTCACTTATGACAAGAGTTATTTCTACCTGTATAATGACAACATGCAACTTGTTTCGGCCGAGAAACTGGATTTTAAAGATGATTATTACGGGATCCAGTTCATCTGTTATCCAAAATTTGCATACATGTTTTACCAGTATACCCATGATTATCATAGCTATTGTTCGGTTATAAAAATTGATTCCATGGGTAAAGTTGCCGGCAAACCTTTTAAAGTGGCAGAGATGGAAATTTCACAGGTCTATTCAAACACACCTGTTTTTAATATAGCATATAGTGAGGATAAAAATAAAATTGCTGTTTTTTCTGTCGAAAACAGCAGGCATGCTCATGTGCTTAAACTGTACATCCTGAATACCGGTTTAAAAAGAATTGACGAAAAGGAATTTCAAATGGAAAAAATGGGGCCGCATGAAATATTAACTGAATTCAAAGTCACTAACAAAGGTGATTTCGTTTTTCTCAAAGAAAATGAAGATAATTACGGCGACCCCTTCAAATACATACTTAACTACACCCTGTTTAATTCATCAGAACTTGTGCGTTACAATATAACGCCCCATAAACTTTTTTTGAATAAGCCCGCAATCAATATTGATAATAAAAAAAATGAATTCACCATATTTTCATTTTTTGCAGATTCATCTTTGAATATATTAGCTGATGATATTTCGATTGCAAAAGCTATTGGCCAAACCGGTGTATATTATTTGAAATGGAGCATTGATTCAGGAAAGCTGCAAGGCGGACACGTAATCCCATTCGAAAATTTCATAGACGCAGATTCAGTTACTCCGGAATTCTCAAGGCTTGCAGTACAAAGCCTGGTTTTGCAGCATTATTACAGGAAATCATCGAATGGTTTTCTTTTACAGGGAACTTCAGTTTATCCCAATACATATAAATCAAATTTTGAAACCTGGCAAAATGCGGCAGACAACAACCAGTTACAGTTTTTAAATTACGACTCATTGGATTTCAGCGTGCACATAAACCGGCAGAACGAAAAAGAATACAGGAACGAAAATCTCTTGTTTTACCTATTTGATGACTCAGGTTACCTTTCAAAATTTTCCTCCATCAACAGGTATAAGCCAAGCAGTAATATTTTAATCAATAGCCGAGATGGTATTCATTGCTTGTTTTTCTATAATCACGGAAGAAATTATGCAGCCGATCATTATCTTATCAGAAATTCCGGGGAGATATCCAAACTGCCCCCACTCGATAATATCGGAGACCATGAAATTATTTCCACAGGAAGTTTACAGGTTGACCAGCGGGAATTAATCTTCCCGTTCATATACGGCCATAAACTGAATTTTGGGAAGATGGAATTCTGATTCCATTGATGTTAAATTCGGATAAGCGTCCAGTCGTTTTAAAAAGCTTTTACGATTAATTCAATACATTTATCTTATAAAATCAAATTACCATGAGAAAGTTTCTCCTTATCGGCCTGCTGTCCATACCAGCACAATTGATGTTTGCTCAGCCAAGTAAACCAGCTTCGCAAAAACCTACCCTGGTACCTGAATTTGTTACTTCTGTGGAAGGTGTGAAAGAATATAAACTTCCCAACGGCCTGCAAATACTGCTCGTTCCTGATCCGGCACAAACGAATGTTGTTGTGAATGTAGTGTACCATATCGGTTCAAGAAATGAAGGCTACGGCGAAACCGGTATGGCGCATCTGCTGGAACACATGATGTTTAAGGGATCAAAAAGGTTTTCGAGCATTAAACAAACCATTGCCGACAAAGGAGCTTTTGCCAATGGCACCACATGGTACGACCGCACGGATTATTTTGAAATATTACCTGCCACTGACAGTAACCTTACCTGGGCGCTTGACATGGAATCGGACCGCATGGTAAATTCTTTGATGAAAAATGAAGACCTGCAAAAAGAGTTCACCGTGGTCCGTAACGAATTTGAAATGGGAGAAAATTACCCGGATAATATTTTAATGGAACGCATTGTCTCCACCATGTATCTGTGGCATAATTACGGAAAATCAACTATTGGCAGCAAAGAAGATATAGAAAGAGTTCCCATCGCTAATTTGAAAGTGTTTTATCAGAAATATTATCAGCCCGATAATGCGACACTAATTGTAGGCGGAAAATTTGACGAGAAAAAAACACTGGAATGGATCTCAAAATATTTCGGCAAGATTTCCAAACCAACCCGTATCATTCAGCCTGCATATACTGTTGAGCCTCCCCAGGACGGAGAACGCTATGTTGAGCTGAAGAGAAACGGAGATATTTCATTCATAGGTATGGGATATCATACCCCTGCCTATGCCGACAAAGATTATGTTGCCAATGACGCTGTCATCAATATTCTTACCAATGATCCGGCCGGTTATTTTTACAAAGCATTGGTTGAACCTAAACTTGCTACCAAAGTTTCCGGGTTCAGTTTTCAGTTACATGATCCCGGCTTCACCTATTTTAGCTGTAATATCCCGAAAGATAAAAGCCTTGACAGCGCGAAAAATGCTTTTATTACCGCGGCCAATAACCTGCAATCTTATACCGTAACACAGGAGGATCTTGACAGGGCAAAGAATGCATTAATCAAGCAGGTTACAGATGTCCAGAATAATACGGTAAATTTCTGTATCTCACTTGCAGAAATAATCGGATCAGGCGACTGGCGGCTATTTTATATTTACCGTGACAGGGTTGAAAAACTTACCCTGGCAGATGTTCAGGCTGTATTAAAAAAATATTACCTACCCAGCAATAGAACAGTTGGCGTTTTCATTCCTGATAAAAATCCGGAAAGAACTACAGTAGGTGCGACACCGGATATCGACGCCCTCGTAAAAAACTACAAAGGCAAAGCAACAAAAGTGCAAACTGAAACTTTTGAAGCCAGCATCAACAACATCAAAAAAAATACACAATACGGTTCGCTTTCAAACGGAATGAAATATGCTTTGCTTAAAAAACCCACCAAGGGTGATAAAATTTATGCCAACATTATTTTGAAAGTCGGAACGGAAAAAAGCCTTAGCAGTAAAAATATCATTCCTAACCTGACAGCGCGGATGCTGAAGAATGGCACCAGTTCAAAAAGTAAAAAAGAAATTAATGACTTGCTGGATAAATTAAAAACAAGTATCGATATATATGGGGACGGAGCTAATATCAATGTGAACATGAGCTCTGACAAAGATAATTTCAACGCGGCACTTGACCTTCTTGCCGATATTATACTTCATCCTTCATTTGACAAAGCAGAATTTGACAAAATGCTTCTTGACATGAAAGGAGAATTTGAAAACAACAAAAGTGACCCGCAATATATTGCCTCAAATACACTGAATAAAAAAATGTCTCCCTACCCCAAAGGCCACCCATTATATCCTGAAGGGATTGATGAAGCACTTGATGACCTGCAAAAAGTAAGCCTCGATGACATAAAGAATTTTTATAAAGATTTTTATGGAACGAATAACGCGTACGCAGCATTTGTCGGGAATATTGATGATGTATCCATAAAATCTTTCCTTGAAAAAAATTTCAGCAGTTTTAACAGTAAAGAAGCCTATGCAGAAATCGAAGAAAAATATTTCGATATAAATGGAGGTACACAAACCATAGAAATCAAGGACAAAACAAATGCTATCTGCCTTGGTGCCATCAATGTACCCTTAAAACAATCCGATCCTGATTTTATCGCACTGGATATCGCCAATGAAATGCTTGGAGGCGGCGCTTTCCTGTCATCACGTATACCGCAACGTTTGCGTGAATCAGAAGGCATGAGCTATGGCGCAGGATCATATTTGTCTTTCAATTATAAATACCCTGCATCTACATGGGGTGTATATGCGATATTTAACCCCACGTATAAAAACAGGCTGGATAGTGCCTTGCACGATGTAATTGACAAAACCCTTCAAAGCGGTTTTAAAGATGATGAAATGAAGAAATGTTTATCAAGCTGGCTGCAACAAAGAAAAACAGAACTGGGATTCGATCAATCATTATCCAGCCGTCTTGCATCATATATGAGCCAGGGGAAGGATCTAAGCTTTTTTACTGACTATGAAGATGCTGCAAAAAAATTAACGCTTGAGCAAGTGAATGCAGTACTGCGCAAATATGTGAGCAATAGCAAGTTCACTTTAATTTATGCCGGCGATTTCAGTAAGAAATGAGATTCCCTCGTTTATAAAAAAACGTCCGGAGCTTTAATCTCCGGACGCTTTTCAATGTTTACAACGTCCTGTACTATCAATCAATTAACGGCATTTATTTACACCCAACCCATTTTCTTATAACATTCTACCCGATTTTCAATACATCGTTTATCTGTGCTAAAATCAATTCGTCTGCTTTTTTGATTGGAAACATGATTTTCCTTCAGGCATTGCAGCAGTTCCGGCGCTATCTTTCTTTTAATTTCCTCAGGCTTTGAATATATCGGCATGTTGTAAAAACCTACATAAACTTTTTGCACCAGTGCAGATGCAAACCATACTTCATTGATTTTTTTTCCGGCACTTCAATTTCTTTTTCGCTTATCAAAATAAGCTCAGGTTGACCTGCAGGTTTGTCATTGCATTTAATTTTTGCCTTACCGGCAGCGGAAGATTCTTACGAAGATGGGGCATAAGAAGGAAGGCTTCATTTACAAATCCAGCCTTCTTATCAAAGTAATTATTTTATCATTATGTTCTTCATCAAAATGCTGACGGCTATCATTTTTACGGAGTACCTGTAATTTCATGGTGTTCTTATCCGTTAGCTGGATGAGATATTCGTTTCTGTGCCTCCGATGGTTGGCCCTGTAATCTACTGTTAAGATAGCCGGAGTTTGTGTGTTGTTTAGCAAGTAATAATATTTCCTGGTAGATCCGGTATGCCCTTTATAAGAAAACCTGACACGGGATACATCGTCGAAAATAATAGTTGCGGCTCTTGAACTGATATTCTGGTCCCAGGTACCAACGATATCTGAAGGGGTAATATTTTGGCTGAATGATTTGGTTATACAAGCTGATGTCAGCAATAAGATGGAAATATAATTTTTCATACCGAGAGCGTTCAACAAAAATTTAGTTCAGAAAAATGCCGTTCACAGTTGATGATTTACTTAAACGGCAAACTCTATCAAATCTGTTATTTCTTCCAGATATTTTTTATCAGTTTCATCAAAACTGTTCAGTTCATTACTGTCCACATCCAAAACCCCCACAACCTTATTGCTCCTTATTATCGGAACAACAATTTCTGATTTAGATAAACTACTACAGGCAATATGGCCGGGAAAAGCTTCAACATCCGGCACAATAACAGTCTCTGCCTTCAGCCAGCTTGTTCCGCAAACGCCACGTCCTTTTCTGATTCTTGTACAGGCAACCGGTCCCTGGAATGGAGCCAGGACGAGTTCATCATTCTTCACTAAATAAAATCCTATCCAAAACCAGCCAAACTGTTCTTTCAGAGCTGCGGTAATATTTGCCAGGTTGGCTGTCAAATCGGGCTCCCCGTCAATAAGGCCCTTTATTTGCGGAATAATAGACTGATAATTTTCCGTTTTTGTTCCCCGGGTAATTGCTAAATCTTCTGCCATAATTCAAAGTTAATATTCTTATTAAAATGTTTCAGCAACAGTACAGGCTAATAGAAAATCAAGTTTATGTAGTAGAAGTAACCAACCTGTTTATAAAAGCCTGTATAAATCTGCTGTTTGCTGCCAGCAGCTCAAACAGGGAAATCCCGGTCACAGCGCATGCTATACCCATTAAAACATCCAGCACATAATGATGACTGGCATATACTGCAGAAAACCAGATGCCAAGCATAACAACAGTAAATAAAATATTCGCTGCACCCATTTTATTTTTCAGCCCGTAATAAAGTACAATAACCGGATAAGAAGAATGCAAGGAAGGCATAGCCGCAAAAACATTTGAGCTTTTTGTATAAATGGACTTAAAAATACCCGCATTAAAAAAATGATCGAATTTGGACAGCCCTGCCGTGCTCCCGGGGGTTGCAGCCTGAAAAACAAAGCCATGCTGCTGAACATACCAGGGGGGCGCTGCCGGAAACGAATAATAAATCACAAAGCCTATTAGGTTCACCAAAAAAAAAGTGAGCGAAAAATAAAAAAATTGTTTACGGTTTTTGAAAAATAAAAATGCAGCAAACAATAATGGTACCGGCACCCAGGTAAGGTAAAACAAGCCGGCAAGTATATCGAGCCAGGTGTTCCCGTTTCTGAGCCAATATTCATTCGGTGTAATTTCTGTTCTGCCGAATGAAATGCCAAAAAGTTTTTTTTCAGCCATGTACAAATCCCTGATATGTACTTCCTGATAGCGATAATTGGGAAAGGCTTTCATCCAGTCGAAGATGATCCAGTAAACAATAAAAATGGAAAAGGCAAGAATAAATTTCCGGGAAACAGCCGAAGCAAAATAGAGCAGGGAAAAGAGTAATACAAGAAAAACCTGCTCTGGCTTAAAGCCAATTAAGAAATTAGAAAGACCGAGGTATATAGCAGATAGGGCTACTACAAAAAAAATATTTTTGTTGCTATAAAAAGCCTCAGAACTGCCTGTAGAAACTTGGGCCATGTAGCTTTTTTGGTAAATCCTATACTTTGTTTCTTTCCATTACTTCTTTTCCTGAAGCCGGATCGACGCCTTTTAATTCGATATACTCGATATTAGGCGACCAGAAAGTTCCGCCGCTGTTAATTTTCACAAATATCCGTTTTAATATTGCTGTCCGGCTGTTGATGCTTGTATACGCATGGTATTGGTTATCTGCAGAAGATTTTAAGAGATAAAACGGTTTCTTTTTATATGATACAAAATGGATTTCAAATTTCCCGTCACCAAGCGTTTTTGATTTTACGCCATAAGCAAATGTTCTTTGCAGGAAGGAGAGTTCGGCTTTCTGCCCACCTTCCTTATATCTGATCCAGTACACATGCACAGGCTCATCTTCAACAACCTTGCCGTTTGATGCAATATTCAATTCGCATACAATAGTATTGGTATTAGGGGTTTTTTGTAAATAAAATAACTGGTTTTTTATACCTGCCGGCACAGGAAATGTATCGGCTTCGTTATTTATTATTATTTTATTGCTTGCTGCAGTTATTCCATTTAACGGTCTTGTATATCCGAATAAAGTAGAGGCAAGCAGCAACAGCCATACCATTGCTTTTGCTTTCGAATCTCTTTTTAAAGGCACCGTAAGTTTCTCTTTTTTATCTTTTAACTCAAGCGCATTTTTAGAATCTATCAGGCGCTGAATAGCTGTAATATTTGTCATAACAGCCAAAACGGTAAGCGGCATAGTCAGCACCGACATTGGCTCAAACACATGAAACGGGATTCCCCTGATAAAAAGTTTATAATTGCCACCGAGGTAGTTCGCGGTTATACCGCAGGCAATAGCCGCAAGTCCTACGGTAACCACTCTTTCAGGCCTTTGCATAACACCGCCTTTACATTCTATACCCAGGCTTTCGGCACGTGCCCTGGTATAGCTGACCATCATCGAGCCTATCAACGCAACAAAAGTGATTAATGAACTTTTGAAATAATGGTGAGCAACGAGGTAATAGCAGATCCCTAAAAACATAAAAAGCTCACTGTAACGGTCCAGTACGGAATCATACAGGGCACCAAAACGGGAACTCATGTTGCCAAGCCGCGCCACCTGCCCGTCAAGCATATCAAACAGTCCTGCAAATAATATCAATGCACCCGCCCAGCCCACGTACCTAAAATCACCGCGGTTGCCTTCTTCTCCACCAAAAATAAAAATGAATGCTACACCAATGTTTAGTATTAGACCAATAGTAGTAACGGCATTGGGTGTAAGCCCTAATTTAATAAGCAACTTCACAAAAGGATTAATCACTTTATAAATTCCTTGTTGCAGCTGTGTTCTTATTGGTTTTCTGTTCATGAAACTATAAGTTATGCAATTTCCTACAAACTCATCAAAAATCAAATTTTACTCTTGCCCTAACTCCGAGCGTAGAAATTTGTGGATGATCTAAATATGTGAACCTTTTTATCAAATCGACCCTGACCAGTTTAAAAATATTAGCGATACCAAAACCGGCTTCCAGATAAGGTTGATTTCCCAATGGAAAAGTAGTGGTAATACCATTAGTCATCGGATATTTCAATTGACCGCTTTCATTATCCAGGTTTTCATTGCGCACACCTCCATATACCATTTTCCCTTCAATCACTTCTCTTAGTTTCAACTTTTTAAGCAAGGGTATTTTATTGAAGAAGAAGCCGTTAAAATAATGGTCCCAGTCAACACTTACATAATGGTCGCTTACGAATTCAAGAAAATTCATAAGGTTATAAGAATTTAACTGGTAGGCATAAGTTTGGTTGGCATGATGTATTTCCAACAATGGAAACGGTACTTTTCCAAATATATAACCACCTTCAACCGTTACATCGGAATATCCTAGTTGTGAAACATAAAACCTTTTAAAAATGTTCAGCGTAAGGTTCTGATAATTGTAATTCCCGCCGAACAGCCCTTTTATTCCGGCAATATACCTCATGGTAAACACCGGGTATTTATTAAATATGGGTATCCTGTAGAGTTTTCCCTGATAAAATTGTTCATTGGGCGCCCAACGTAATTGTAATGTCGCTTCTCCTGTAGTAATATTGTTTAAGGTATCTGCATCAACATCTGCATCCTGGATATATTTTAAAGATCCTGCAGGGTATTGTTTCCAGTACTTCAGACCGATATCATAAGAAAAATGATTGCCGAACTCGTATACATAATTCAATTTGAAAAAATCATTATACAACCATTTGTCGTTATTACCTCTTTTGAATGAAAGCAGGAAATTGTCTTCCTGGACAAATTGTAAATCCTGTCCCGGGATTTTAGTCTCATGCTGATAACTTGCCCTTATATAATTTAACGGGAATGAGTACACGGATTTATTATTGAGAGAATACGTACTGCTGAAAAAATATTTCCATTTCTGATCCTTAAAACCATAAGCCGCATAAGATTCAAAATACATACGGTTACTGAATTTCGGTGTTGTTCTTCCCCCAAACCGCAACCGGAAACCTTCAACAGGGTTGAAACTATAAAATGTACTGGCGGGGCCAATTTCAACAGGACCAGCCTGCTTGTAGCCCGCAAGTAACAAAGTTGCCCAATCCATTAACCTGCGGAATGAAGGCATGTTTTTCAGGCTGTCAATATTGGCGTATACTTTTGATTCAGCTGTTGAAAGCGTATCATGCCGGTGAGATATCCAGAAAGTGTCCTGCTGCTGGCCCGAACTGGGTTGTTGCAGCTCGACAACAGGCAGGCCTTTGAAAACACTATCCGGTATAGGTTCGTTGGCAATAAAGTTTTTATAAGATACTGTTCTTTGTCCGAAGACACCCGTCCCTTTCTTAAAAATACCCAGGTCGCCGATCACATTACTCTTCAGCAGAAAATAATGGCCATCATCTCTTCTAACAAAGTCCTGTGTAATGCGAAGTTCTCTTACAAAATTCAGGTTGATATTTTTGCTCGTAAACATGGTAAACTTCTGTACAGCATAATTACTATCGAGTGTAATATAAAGGGTGCCACGAAACAGGAAATCGTTCGGGTTCCTTGGCCTGAAAGTGAGCCGCACCAGTTTAACTCCATTTTCCGAAACGGTATCGGAAATGAAGAACATATAAAATGTGGGCGCCATATCCGCTATAGGGCTCAGAAAAAGATTAGTGAAAAGTGGAATATTGTTGTCATAAATATTAACGTCTGCGTATAACCGGTTTAAATAATTACTTACGCCATGCATGTCTACAAATTCACCAAAGTCTACCCGCTTATGGGCCTCAACGATTGTTTTGTGCTTTTGGGGATTAGCACGAAAAAAATCATGAGATATTTTTTCTTCCAGATACACAGGTAAAAGGGCCTTGCCGGGTATCATATTAGTATCAGCATTCTCAAACAGAAAATGATACTTTTTGGTAAGTTTACTGTTCTTTACCTTTTCCGAAAGATTATCAATGGAAATCTGCATCTTCTCATATTTTTCATACTGAGAATATTCAAAAGCTTCCATCCTGTTTTTCGGTTTATTATCAATCACACGCTTAATTAAATCCACAGCTGGGTTGCCTTTGTTACGGTATTTCTGCCTTTTACTTTTAATAGTCACTGATTTTAGCAAACTGCTGTTTGGCTGAAGATAAACAACCACCAGATTTTCATCTTCCGCTCGCAATTCTGATTTAACAGTAACAGAATCGCTAATAATATTTCTTAAGGAGCTGGAATCTCTAAGCTGTAAACTAGTGTCAGGCTTAATAATACCGGAGGTATCTGTGCTATCAGGTGCGGGCCGGTGTAAGGTAAATGAATCAGCAAGATATTCACTGTATAATCTTGATTTGACTTTTACTGTCTGGCTTTTATATCCAACAATTGTAAATACCAGCTGGCTGAAAGGGTTGTCATATTTCACAGTAAAGTTTCCGAGCGAATCGGAAATCACCCCGCCCGGAACATTTTTAATAGTAACGGTTACGGAAGGAAGAGGCATTTTAGTATTCGCATCTCTGACCACTCCTTTTACTATTGATGTTTGTGCCATACCATTTAAAGCCACTGCTAAAAAAACAAACACCACCCAATTACGCTTTATCCGTTCTTTTTTTAACATATCATCTCTCTTGTTTAAAAACAAATTTTTTGTGCAGAAAATAGTTGTAACTGACACTCATTACCGATGCCACCAATATTTTCGCTATAATATAATTAATGCGCACATAACTGGTAAGCAGAAAAACCAGTCCTGTGTTTAACAGAAGGTAGACGATCCAAACCAGGAAATATTTTAATACCTGTGGCCGGATTTTTCCGACTGCGGCCTCGAATACCCAATGCCTGCTTATTAAGAAATGCGTTACTGCCCCGCTTATTATACCGCAAACATTTGCCACAACAATGCTTAAGCCAAAAACCTCAACCAATAAAATGGTTACGAAGAAATCAACTGCTGTTGCTGTTATTGAAGCCGCCTGTGCTTTTAAAAAAGTGAACATCTTAAAATAGGTTACTGAATATAACTATCTGCATAATGATATTAGTATACAGCCCTGCAAGCAAATCATCAGCCATAACCCCCCAACCCCGTGGAAATTTTTCGAGACCACGGATATAAAGAGGTTTAACAATATCAAAAAAGCGGAATAATATAAATGCCGTAATCACATATTTCCAACGAACAGGAACAAAAAGCAAACTAGCAGACATACCCGCCACTTCATCAATCACTATTTTACTGCTGTCCTTACCCCAATCATTTTCCACTTTTCCAGAGCTCCAGATACCTGTTACCGTTATTAAACAAAAAACAAGTATTGAAAAAAGAGTATTGCAGCCTTGCCTGCATACAAAAAACCAGGCTACTGAAAAAACCAGGGCCGCAAATGTTCCCCCACCTTTCAGGAGGCCTATCCCAAAACATGAAGAAATGAGTTTATAAAAAATAGCTTTTCGTTTTTAATTTACAAATATTGCATTCCACGCTTTTTCCGATTTCATTTTATTGGTTTTCAAGTATAGCTTCACATTCGTATTTTATAATTGTTTTTTCTGGTTTATTTTTTCAACCAGCCTGATGTTGCCCGTTTCACTTAAAATGGTTTTCCTATGCGGCAAATGCCTACTGTACCCCTTATTTCATCCGGTTCATTTATCAGTAGTGCTAAAATTCAAAATCGCTGAATTATTGTTTCCGGAGCCGGCGAAATTAACTACTAAAAACTTTAACAAACCCGGCTATCACACATTTTTAACCTATTCCCCAATTACCACTAAACACATACTGGTACTATTACTATTGTTTTGCAATTCCTTCAATCATCATGCTTACCACTTCATCAGATTTTTGTGACAGATCAGGGAAAGTTTGCGAACACAATGGCATTGCCATGCCTCGAAAAGTGGCCGCAAATAAAAACGCCAGTATATCTATATCGCCATCAGCTATTTTTTTGAACTCGCCCTGCCGCACTCCGTCGGCAATAATCTTTTTTATCATTTTCATTTGCTCCATTTCATGGCGTTTTTTCACATTCATGACCACACACATATTATCCAGCAAGTCATTCTTTACGACCTGGGAAAGATTGCCAAGTTTATTCAGCTTCGTTAACCTCACTTTTGTATATGCTTTTAATTTTTCCTTTGCATTAGGCGCTTTGTCAACCGCTTTCTGAGCAATCGAAAAAAGCTCTGACATCTCCTGGTCGATCACGGCTTCAAAAATTTCATACTTACTCGGGAAATAATAATACAGTGTGCTTTTCCCCTTGCCCACTTCTTTGGCAATATCTTCCATTGTGGTTTTTTTGAGTCCGAATTTTTCAAAAAGCACCCTTGCCCCCTGAATAATTTCCTTCAGAACAACATCATCCCTGGTAATAAGCGTTTCCATAACCTTTCGACTAATTTCGTTTTTCGGTCCAAAATTAGGGGAATAATTTTTTACAAAAAAATCGGGTGAAAATTCCCTGAATAATTTGTCAAAAAATCAGGACTCATTTTTTAAACCCAACCTGGCATCAACAGCGAGTGAAGGAAGTTTTACTTCAATGAATTCATTGAGTTTATGGAGTTCAACAATGGTAGTGTTTTTATCGTCACTTTCTTTATACATGGGCACAAACCTGGCATTAAATTTAATTTCATTAAATGTATAGGATGTCCGCTGCAGCACAATGTTCGAATACACATCATCAAAACCCCTGATGAGCACATACAGCTCAACATCCGCATTTCGCATATCATCCTCGGTAAAACCATATAATGGGCTGTTTTCATTGAGCGGGTGCACAACCGTAAAGTTCATAGGCAGGTTGTCTACCCGCTGGCGTTCAAGGTCAAGTGAATAAAATTTGTATACCGCTTTATCATTTTCATTCACCTGGAAACCAACAGTTAACCGCACTTCAACATCAGTTAGCACATGATTATCTTTATACGACACGAAGCGGAACATTAATGCCGTTTTATCCTGGTAGGGGCTGACTAATGCATTATCGCTGAACATCAAAAAAGACCGTGGTTTGGAAAACCGACCATACATAAGACCGGTAAAAATGGCCAGTGATAAAAAACCTGAAATGGCTTCAATAGACGCCACAAAATTCGCCATATCGCCAACCGGGTTTACCCTTCCATAGCCAACAGTGGTAAAAGTTTCCGTACTAAAAAAATAGATTTCCTTGAATTTCTGCCAGGAGGTTTTTGCAATCATTCCCTGGAACTCTTCAGGCCCAATAAAATAATATAAAATGCTAAAAAATATATTTACCGTCAAATAAAAAATGATGACTATCAATATAAATTTCCACCTGGGCATATTCAGCATGTTATGAAAAATACTGAAACGCTCCCAAACAGGAAGGCCTTCCTTCCGCATGTTGAAGGTGCCGTCTTTATTCACAAACCTGCCGCCAACATCTGCAGTACTGGTACCGAAACCTGTGTCGTTATTAATTTTTAATGAGGTGTTGATCTTTCTATGATGGGCCATAAACAAACTTTTATGCTGCAAAGCTAATAGCAACCGAACGATTTATTTTAATACTCCGGAAGCTATGGTTAATGATGCATACAGGGTTTTTTAAAAAATATGTATATATAAAATAAATGAAGAAAAAATCCGTTCACTATCAAAATCCATTTCCGAACCCTTTAAAAAACCACGTACTTCTGTATGAAAAATGCACACATTCCCTTTCTCGGCTTCGTTGTACTTTCTGTTGTTATACTTTACGGACTAATGGCTTTAATAAGTTAGCCGGTGACGACACAGTAAACAGGACTGAATCGATTGCTGTTCGCAAACATATAACCCAAAAAAATTACCCGCATTAGCAGGCTAACCTGCCTTTGCGGTTTTTACTTCGTATAAAGGGCTGAAGAGGTATACCCGCTTTGTAGCGACTTCGATACATTCAAAACGTTTACGCAATTTTTTACCCTTGCGAAAAACCCGTTTGTCATCTGTTTCGAATAAATCGCCTTCATTAACCTCCTCTACCAGCATCAGGCCATCTAAAGCTGATTGATCATAGGCCCGTAAAACCCTTGTCAGGTTTTCATCCGCACAACTGCTTGCCGGCAAATCATGCATCGTTTTTTTGAATGCGATTACAATATCTGATGGAAAAATATCCAGCTTCAAAAAATCTTCAAGCATTTTTGCATAAATATATTTCCATTCTTTTCCATGCGACTTTACCCGATTGCCATAGCCCATAAATGTAACCAGGTGTGCCAGCTCGTGAATCAAAGTTATCAGGAACGCAAATTTGTTCAGGTTGCCATTCACACTAATGCGATGATTTTTTCCGTCAACCGCATTCCTGTAATCACCAAGAACCGTTTTCCGCTCCCGGGTAATAGTAAGGTGCACTTTATACTGATGCAGGTAATCCAACACCAGTTGGGATGCGCCTTCGGGAATGAAATGATTCAGGTATTCAAGCGGGGCTTCTTTTTTAGGCATTTTTCTTCTCCTTGTTCAGTCGCATAATAATCCTGATTTCAGCAAAAGTATATATGAAATAGAGGCCAAAAAAAATCAATATGGCAGGTTTGCTTACCGGTTTTACAATAAGCGCATATAATAACACTGCAACAATACAGATGCCCATCTTCAAAAACATGGCGCTATATACCATGCGTAAAAAAGCCTGAGTGTTATTTTTATTGATTGCTTTAAAATAAAAACCGAAAGAAAAAAATGTAGCGATAAACAGAATTAAATTACCCGCCATTAGTGTACTGAATAATACACTATCAGCACTACTCAGAAAAAAACCTGTTGCAGTTATTATAACCGCAATGACAAGAAAAATATACGATACTGGCAGAAACGGCTTTTTTATCATTTAGTGTTTCATATTTCAAGTGTGAGGGGCAAAGTTAAACTATAAACTATTGAAAACCGAAATGCTTACGATGCATGGGTTTTCAGTTTATTTAATAGTTGTGCAGGGATTTGTTATTTCAAAAAAGGGCCATCACTCATCAATAGCATTCTGCAGTTGAACGGGAGCCTCGCCACTTCAGCCCAATCAACGCAGCTACGAGCACTAAATTTTATCCGTTCATACAATTAAATGGATATTTGAAATAATTTTCATTGCCCGCCTTATTTTTGTTTTATCTTAACTGACTGCCATTCATTACAACATTTAAACAACACTGATATGAGGAAAATTTTTTTCAGCTTTTTTGCACTAAGCTTTTTATTTATTGCACAGGCACAGCGAAAACAAGATGCGGAAACCCCGGCTGCCGCCAAACAGGAAAATAAACCGGCAACACCTAACCGCATGGTTAATCCTGATTCATCAGTTACCACAAATGCACAAGTTACTGTAAAAGGCGTTCGTATACCTTACACAGCAAATGCAGGCACCATGCCGGTTTGGGACGAAGACGGAAAACCGGTTGCAAGTATTTTTTACACATATTATGAACGCTCAGATGTGAAAGACCGTGCATCACGTCCGTTGGTTATCTCGTTCAACGGCGGCCCCGGCACTCCTTCTGTGTGGATGGAAATTGGTTTTACTGGACCGCGCATCCTGAATGTCGATGATGAAGGATATCCTGTTCAACCCTACGGCGTGCATGAAAACCCCAATTCCATTTTAGACATTGCAGACATAGTGTATATTGACCCCGTTAATTGCGGTTTTTCGAGGCCGGTGAGCAAGGAGGTGCCTACTTCAAAATTTTTTGGCGTAAATGAAGATGTGAAATACCTGGCCGAATGGCTCAATACTTTTGTAAGCAGGAAAAACAGGTGGGCCTCGCCGAAATACCTGATCGGTGAAAGCTATGGAACTACCCGTGTATCAGGCCTCGCACTGGAACTGCAGAATGCACAATGGATGTACCTCAATGGCGTGGTACTCGTATCTCCCACTAATCTGGGCATTGAACGCAGCGGCCCGGTTGGTGAAGCATTGCGCTTACCTTATTATGCAGCCACTGCATGGTATCATAAAATGCTGCCTGCCGATTTGCAGCAAAAAGAGCTGACAGATATGCTTCCCGAAGTAGAAGATTTTACTGTGAACCAGCTCATACCTGCTATTGCAAAAGGTGGTTTTATTCCAGACGATCAAAGAAAACAGATTGCCGCAAAAATGTCGCGCTACTGCGGCATTTCTGAAAAAGCCATATTGCAGCACAACCTTGATGTACAACCTAATTTTTTCTGGAAAGAATTATTGCGCGACAAAGGCTTTACCGTCGGACGCCTTGATTCCCGCTACAAAGGCATCGATCGTGAAGATGGCGGCGAATCACCTGATTACAATGCAGAACTTACTTCCTGGCTACATTCTTTTACTCCGGCTATTAATGGTTATTTGCGTGAAGACCTCGGTTATAAAACAGATCTTAAATATAACATGTTCGGGCCAGTGTTTCCATGGAATAATAAGGATGACCACACCGGTGAAAACCTGCGCCAGGCCATGGCGGAGAACCCTTACCTGAACTTAATGATATTATCAGGTTATTACGACGGCGCCTGTGATTATTTTAATGCCAAATACAGCCTGTGGCAAATGGATCCAAGCGGAAGACTGAAAGACAGGCTATCATGGAAAGGTTATCGCAGCGGCCATATGATGTACCTGCGCAAAGAAGACTTGAGCGCTTCCAACGACCAGTTAAGGGAATTCATTAAAAAAACATTGCCAAAACCCGGGCAACCTGCGAAGTACTAATAGCAAACAACTGATAATTGCAGCTATTATTTTTTGTAACGGGCTTTAACCCGGCTGATCAGCTTCTGTTGCGACGCTCCGTTCAACAATTGGAACGCTATTGGGCTGTATAAAATCAAAATTTCAAGAAATATGACAGCTTGCCTTTGGTTGTATTATACAAACAACAACATATAATATATACCATTGAATACCGGTTAAAATAGCCAGGTTTTTTGAAAAGTAACTTATATAGAAATAAGTTTACGTTTGCCCGTTACAGTTAGTTTTTCAGGATCATTATGGTTGGGCACAAACCGTTTTCCGAAGTGAAAAATATTGGTTCGTTTATTTTTTCAGACAGCTCCCGGCCGACAATTTCTTTTTTATGTAAATGAAAACAGCTTTCAGAGTTTTACTCTTTGGCAGAATTGCCGCAATATGCAAGTCTGTTCGGCAACAAAAGATTTTTATTAATAAGATACTTCATGCTTTTGCATTGCAAGCAAGAAAAAGTGTGCTGCAATGCTGGCAGACCCAATAACAGTCGGCATATTATTCAGCTTAAGTTCCGCCGCCCATTATTCTGTTGAGTGATTGTTGTAACTTTAGTACAAAGTTTTCATGTATCTTTTACCGGAACAAGCATACCCTACAAATACTAAACGCCGGAAAATTCAGACAAATGAAAAAGACATCATTCCTGATTTTAGTTACTGTAACATCGTTCTGTTTTGGTTTTGCCTTCAAGACAATATTTTCAAAACAACCTAATAAGCAAACCACAATGAAAAAAGTAACAGGCATTGGCGGCATTTTTTTCAAATGCAAAGACCCGAAAAAAATGAAAGAGTGGTATAAAACCCACCTCGGTTTAAACACCAATGAGTATGGGGCAACTTTTGAGTGGAGGGAAGCATCCGACCCAACTAAAAAAGGCTCTACACAATGGAGTACGTTTCCCGAAACAACAAAATATTTTGAACCTTCTGCAAAAGATTTTATGGTTAACTACAGAGTAGCCGATTTAGAAGCACTTGTTGAGCAGTTAAAAAAGGAAGGGGTAACCATTGTTGACAAGATAGAAACCTATGATTACGGAAAGTTTGTTCACATTATTGACATGGAAGGAAACAAAATTGAATTATGGGAGCCTAAAGATTAGGAACCTGAAATACCAGGTAAAAAACGCATGCGGTTAATATAAAATATACAAACCGATTTGTTAGCCTTGATGCCGGTTAACCTTATATACAATAGTAACTATTTAAAAAATGAAAGTAAAATATACATTTGCCCTTGCACTGATCTTGTATTTTTTTTCTTCATCGGTTCATTCTCAAACAGAACATTACAAAGTATATGCCGTCAGGTTTGCATCGGTTGGCCACCCGATGCCCATATCAGCGTGGGTAGAGAAAGGCCCGGCTAAAGACAGCATCAGCATCGACTTCATGATATGGCTGATTAAAGGAGATAACGGAAAGAACATTTTACTCGATGCAGGGTTTTTGCCAGGCCTTGAGGAAGCCAAAGAATTTGATATTGTAAAATACGTAAGCCCCGATTCAACACTTTCAAAGCTTGGGCTGAAAGCCAAAGATATTACCGATATTATAATAAGCCATCCGCATTGGGACCATATTGATGGCATAAGCCTTTTCCCAAATGCCCATGTGTGGATACAGAAGGAAGATTATAATTATTTTGTTGGCGCTGCATGGCAAAAAGATGGTATACACGACGGGTTTAACCCAAGAGATGTGCACATGATAACAGAACTGAATACTGCAGGCAGGTTAACATTGGTTGATGGAGACGACAAAGAAATTATCCCCGGTATAACAGTATATACCGGATCGAGACATACTTTCAATTCACAATTTGCAACAGTGCAAACCGGTTTAAAAAAAATTGTGTTGGCTTCCGATAATATCTGGGTGTATTATAGTCTTGATCATCTTATGCCGCCATCCATTGGCGGTACATTCGACCCTGTAGCTTATGTAAAATCGATGCAAAGAATGAAACACCTTGCCTCAGATCCCAGGTATATTATTCCCGGTCATGATTCGAAGATATTTTCCATTTTTACAAAAAGGGCGGATGGTGTGGTGCAAATCGAATAATTGCTGCTGGATGAACACGGCAAACTCAGGAATCGTGTGAATATTTTTATAAATGGAAAACTGATCGCGGACCGCACAGTGCTCAGTGATGCATATTCTCCCGACAGCGAAATTTATATCATACAGGCTTTATCAGGAGGTTAAACTAAACATTGCTATTATGAAACGAACCATCCTTTGATGAAAACCTGCAAGTGATTAACAACTACCGGTCAATGGCATCTTACCTGCAGTTCACTGATTAAAATGCAACATTGCCTGCTTATAGGATAGGCATCTACGTAAGCATAAAACCAGAAAGTCATATCTTGAAATCTGATGGCAGGATTTCCGCCTTTTAAAAAAAAGAATTTTCAGATACAGCTGCCCCAATTGTTTAAGTCAGGATTCTGATAATTGTCAGCAAATAATAAATTAAGCCGATAAAATCCAGGCCAAGAAATTTCCCATAAATACTTCCTTGTAGCAGCGTTTCCCCCTGAACGCCTGTCTGTATCAGTGTTTCATTATAATTAAATAATAATTTATGCTGTTTCGGGCAATGCTTGTTTTGATAGCGGGATTTATAATATACCCCCAGAATACAGTGGCTCAGAAGCCGGAATACGACACCACTGAAAGAACATTCACCAGTAATGTTCCTTTGAATGAAATCAATACCAAAGCATTCAGGCATTTTACCAAAAATTACCCCAATGTTCATGATGAAACATGGGCAATGACTGCAAAAGAGATTATTGTATCATTTACACAGGATTCCAAAACCTGCAGAACATATTACAGCAAAAAGGGAGAATTCAGGTTATCAGTTATTACGTATTCCCAAAGACAAAACTTTCCTGAAGAATTAAAAAACCTGGTGTCAATCGGTTATCCGGGTTCTGAAATAGAAAATATTGTTGAACTATTCAACAGAAATGACCAGGTATATGGTATCACAATATCCAATAACCAAACATTCAGGCTGCTCGAATACTATCATGGTGAAGCGAAAATAATTAATGAATATATTAAGCAACTATAAAACCCCGCTCTCCTCCCCCGCTGAAAGAGCGGGTTCAATGATTTGTTTATTCAATCCGGTATCATAACTATACTTTTATTCAACAAAACAACTTTTAAATCACTCCTCCTGCAATCAGCCATTTAAGTCTTTCAATAACAAGAAAATCGTATCCTCTGCCTAATCTAGTTTCAGTGGCCCTGTTATCTGCAATCAACTCTTAAAGTATCATTAAAGCTCATGCATTTTGCACTTTCATTTGTAATTTACAATCATGAAATACTTGTTCATTATCCTATTTCTTTTCATAACCTGTTTTGCCCGCGCACAATACAATCCTGAAAAGGTGAAACCCAAAGCTGCACAGTTATATTCAAAAGCCCTGGAAATAGCCCGTGGCGGTCAGTTAGGGGAAGCAATTGAAGTATTGAATCAATCCCTAAAAATTGATAATTCATTTGAAGACGCCTATCTTTCCATGGCCGGCATGTACGGTGAATTAAAAAATTACCAGTCGGCTATCGATAATTACGAAAGGGCAAGAAGTATTGACAGCAACTACTTTGTCGACTTCAATCTTTCCTACTCCATTAATCTTGCTGGCAAAGGTGAATTTGAAAAAGCGCTGGATGCCGTAAACAAATTCCTGAATATACCCAATCTGAATGAATCGAGTATCAAAGCGGGGGGGTACAGAAAAAAATGCTACCAGTTCGCAATTGATTATGCAAAAAATCACCCGCTAAACGGGTATAAATTCGAGCCCCAAAACCTGGGCGACAGCGTGAACAGTGATGTTTCAGAATATTATCCAACTATTACCATAGATGGAAAGAAACTCATATTTACCCGAAGGGTCGATAACAATAATGAAGATTTTTACCAATCAGATTTTATAGACGGAGCATGGAGTAAAGCAAAAGGATTAGGCGGAAATATAAATACCAACATGAATGAAGGTGCCCAGAATATTTCACAGGATGGTCAATGGCTGATATTCACAGGGTGCAATTTCCCCGATGGATACGGCAGCTGCGACCTGTACATTTCCTATCTCGAAAACGACGGTTGGAGCACACCTGAAAACCTGGGAAGAGGGATTAACACAGAATTCTGGGAGTCCGCACCGTCACTTTCACCTGATAAAAGAGATCTCTATTTCACCAGTAACCGGCCAGGCGGTTATGGCGGCAATGATATTTATGTAAGCCATCGTATCGCAAATGGGAAATGGAGTGAGCCTGAAAACCTTGGCCCGGTGATCAATACTATCGGCGATGAAAGCACACCTTTCATCCATGCTGACAATCAGAGTTTGTATTTCACCTCATCAGGTCATTTGGGTTATGGAGGGGATGACCTCTTTGTATCACACAAAGATGCTGGCGGAAAATGGACAAAGCCGGTAAACCTCGGATATCCTGTAAATACAATTGAAAACGAGGGCAGCATTGTGATCTCTGCTGACGGCAGAACAGCCTATTATGCCAGCGACCGTGCCGATAGCCGGGGCGGGCTGGATATTTATAGTTTTCAGGTACGCGATGACGTTAGACCAGCAAAGACCTTATGGATAAAAGGAAAAGTATTTGATGCAAAAACAACGAAAGGGCTGCCATCGGGGGTTCTGTTAATCGACCTTGCCTCAAAACAAATCGTAAGTCAGGTACAAACTGATGAAACAGGCAATTATTTTATTACCCTTCCGGTAGGAAAGGATTATGCTTTTAATGTGACCCGGCGGGGGTATTTATTTTTCTCGGAAAATTTCCCGTTAAGCCAGAAGCAAGCTGATTCAACTTATAATATTGATATTCCGCTGCAGCCCATTGAAGCAAACGCTACCGTAGTCCTAAAAAATATTTTCTTTGATGTAAACAAATATGATATTAAACCTGAATCACAAGTGGAACTTGATGAAGTTGTGGCGTTAATGAAAGAAAATCCTACCCTGAAAATTGAAATCAGCGGACATACCGATAATGCCGGTAAAGCATCGGACAATCAGAAACTATCTGAGAACCGTGCAAAATCAGTAATCGCTTTCATTACAGCCAAAGGCGTTAATACGGCGAGATTGTCATTCAAAGGATTTGGCGATACAGAACCAATTGCCGATAATAAAACAGAAGAAGGCAGGGCAAAAAACAGGAGAACAGAATTGAAAGTGCTAAGCAAGTGATAATCAAAAATAAAATCATTTGTCAAACAAGTTTTATTTTTGGCATGAACCTCATCCTTTAAGATTATGCCAATTGAACTGCTTTATCAGCTTGCCCTTTGCGATATTCCTCAAATCGGCGTCGTGCAGGCAAAAATTTTAGTTTCGCATTTTGGAAGTGCACAGTCCATCTTCAAAGCAAAAAAATCACAGCTCGAAAAAATTGACGGAATAGGCGCAGCAAGAGCCGCTTCGATAATCACCTTCAGTAATTTTACAAAAGCAGAACAGGAACTCTCATTCATCGAAAAATATAAGATTACGCCGTTGTTTATTACTGATAAAAATTATCCGCAGCGTTTATTCAATTGTTATGACCCTCCTACCCTTTTATTCTATAAAGGAAATGCCGATTTAAATGCATCAAAAATTGCAGCTGTTGTGGGAACCCGCAATAACAGCGATTATGGCAAACACATTACAGAAAAACTGATCAGAGACCTTGCGAATGAAAATGTGCTGATAATAAGCGGGCTTGCTTTTGGCATAGATGCCATTGCGCACAAATCAGCATTAAAAACAAATCAACAAACAGTTGCAGTATTAGCTCATGGGCTTGATAGTATTTATCCACCTGAACATTCCGGCCTTGCAAAAAACATATTGAACCAGGGAGGATTACTTACCGAATTCAGGAGTGGCAAAAAACCAGACAGGCATAATTTCCCCAGCCGCAACCGTATTGTTGCCGGAATAAGTGATGCCGTTGTTGTCGTGGAAACGAATTTAAAAGGTGGTAGTATGATTACTGCAGAACTTGCTGATGGATACAATAAAGATGTTTTCGCCTTTCCCGGAAAAACAACTGACAGTAAAAGCAGTGGCTGCAATTACCTTATAAAAAACAATAAAGCAATTTTACTTACCGATGCAGAACAGTTACTGGAAACAATGGGATGGCAGAAAAAGCAAAAAGAAAAAATAAAAAAGCAGAAAGAACTTTTCATTGAACTTAGTACCGAAGAAAAAATAATTCTTGATTTATTGAATCAAAAAGAAGCCTGTCATATTGATGAACTGAATTTCAAAAGCGGTTTAAGCAGCAGTGCCGTGGCAGCAGCCATACTAAACCTCGAGCTGCAGAATATCATCAGTTCATTACCGGGGAAAATGTATGCGCTGGTTCCCTGAATTTTTTAATCCAATTATGAGCCATACATGAGCATTACTATTAAACATTGTTGCGTCGCACACTTCTGCAGCAGTAATTCTATTATACAAAAAATAAACGAGTAAAGATTACAATATTTTCAAACCTCAGTTTTGTACATTTGAAATATGAAAGCCATGATTTTCGCCGCCGGATTAGGTACACGGTTCAAACCCTGGACAGACAAGCATCCTAAAGCGTTGGCCATAATAAATAGTAAAAGCCTACTGCAGCGAAATATTGAATACCTGCAACAGTATGGCATAACCGATATTATAGTGAATGTTCATCATTTTGCAGAACAGGTTATTAATGCCATTAAAGCAAATAACGGATGGGGAAGCACAATTACTATAAGCCATGAAGAAGATGAACTGCTTGAAACCGGTGGCGGATTGAAAAAAGCAAGTTGGTTTTTCGACAGCAATCCCTTTGTTGTTATCAATGCCGATGTGCTCACCGATATGCAGTTGGACAAGATGATCGAATACCACAACTCGCAGAAATCACTGGCCACACTTGCCATTACCAATCGAAAAACTTCCAGGTATTTTTTGTTCGACAACGATAATGAACTCTGCGGCTGGAAGAATACCAAAACAGGTGAAGAGAGAATAACAAGAAGAAATACACCACCTATACCAAAAGCATTCAGTGGCATTCATGTTATTAACCCTGCCATTTTTTCTTTAATTACACAACTGGGAAAATTTTCCATTGTCGATACTTATCTTGATTTATCGAAAACAGAAAGTATCAAATGTTTCGATCACAGTGGCTCCGGATTTGTTGATGTAGGGAAACCTGAAGCCGTTGAGATAGCAGAAAAGTTATTTCTTTAAATTATCTTGTTATTAATTTTATAACTGCGGCCGAAACAGTTTGTCAATTATAATAGTTTTACATTTCAATCTTGCGTTATGAGAAAATTATTATCCGGGGTTTTAATCCTGTCTACACTGAATGTGTTTTCACAACCTTCTGTAAAAGAAGAATTGGTTTCAAAAAGAATCATGTTGCCCAATGGTTGGTCATTAACACCTGTAGGCAAAAGCATTCAGCTTGGCGATCTTCCTTTAAATATTGCAGTCAGCAAATCAAAAAAATATATTGCTGTTACCAATAACGGTCAAAGCACTCAATCGCTGCAGTTGATAGATATAAAAAATGAAACCCGACTTGACAGCATTGACATCCCGAAATCCTGGCTGGGGCTGAAATTCAGCAGCGATGAAAAATTCTTGTACGCATCGGGGGGAAATGACAATTGGATTCTTAAATATACTATTACTAATAATAAACTGGTTTTAAAAGATTCTATTAAACTCGGCTCAAAATGGCCTGATAAAATTTCCCCTGCCGGGTTGGAAATTGATGATGCAAGGCACCTGATGTATGTAGTAACAAAAGAAAATGATTCTTTGTATATTGTCGATTTGCTCACCAAAAAAACTATTCATAAATATTCTTTAGGTGGGGAAGGATATACCTGCCTGCTATCGAATAATAAAAAAGAACTGTACATATCCTGCTGGGGTTGTAACAAAATTTTAATATTCAATACACAACTCAAAAAGTTTACGGATGAAATATCGGCTGGCAGTAATCCGAATGACCTTACTATCACTAATGACAATCATTATCTTTTTGCAGCTAATGCAAACGACAATTCAGTTTCAGTAATCGACCTGCCAAAAAGAAAATTGATTGAAACATTAAATGCCGCATTATATGCTGATGCGCCCAGTGGTTCAACAACCAATGCACTATCGTTGAGTGAAAATGAAAAAACATTATATGTAGCCAATGCTGATAATAATTGTCTTGCCGTTTTTGATGTAAGCCATCCTGGTCACAGCAAACCAAAAGGCTTCATTCCCGTAGGCTGGTACCCAACTGCAGTTAAAGTAGTTGGGAAAAAAATTTTTGTAGCCAATGGCAAAGGTTTCACGTCGATGGCAAATCCATATGGCCCTAACCCCACAAAAATTAAGCAACAAGTCAAATATCAGGGGGATGATAAAAATAAACCCAAAGAAGTGCAATACATTGGCGGTTTGTTTAAAGGGACGTTAAGCATTTTCAATGAACCGAACGAAAAAGAATTAAGTGATTATTCAAAACTCGTTTATGAAAATACACCTTATACCAAAGCAAAAGAAATGAATACTAATGGCGAAGCCGGAAACCCAATACCTATGCAGGTTGGCAATCCGTCTCCAATAAAACATGTATTTTATATTATTAAAGAAAATCGCACTTATGACCAGGTGCTTGGTGATGTAAAAGAAGGGAATGGCGACACCAGCCTTGTTCTTTTCGGTGAACATGTAACCCCAAACCTTCATGCGCTGGTGAAGGAATTTGTATTACTCGATAATTTTTATTGTGATGCAGAAGTGAGTGCAGATGGCCACAACTGGAGCCTTGGTGGATATGCTACAGATTATCTCGAAAAAACATGGCCAACAAGTTACGGAGGGAGGGGCGGTAACTATGATGCAGAAGGAAACCGGGCTATTGCCAATAATAAAAATGGTTTTATTTGGGACTATTGCAAACGTGCAAATGTAACCTACCGCACATATGGAGAATTTGCTGATAATTATAAACCCAATATTCCAATACTTAGAGATCATTATTGTACGTATTACACAAGCTGGGATCAAACTGTGAGAGATACAACCCGTGTAAGTCAGTGGAAAAGAGACTTTGATTCTTTGTTAAACACAAATGCATTACCACAATTGAATACTTTGCGCATAATTAATGATCACACCGAAGGGCTTAGAAAAGGCAGGCCGACTCCTTTTGTTCATGTGGCAGATAATGATTTGGCAATTGGTGAGTTTGTAGAATACCTAAGTAACAGCCCGGTATGGAAAGAAAGTGTTGTGTTCATTGTTGAAGATGATGCACAAAACGGACCTGATCATGTTGATGCACATCGTACCACCGCTTATGTTGCCGGAGGATATGTGAAAAGACATTATGTTGACCATACCATGTATTCTACCACATCAATGGTGCGGACAATTGAGTTGATTTTAGGGCTTCCACCTATGAGCCAGTATGATGCCGCAGCAATGCCGATGTGGCGTTCTTTCACAAGCACTCCGGATTTAACTCCTTTCAAATCGCTTCCATGTAATATTGATTTGAATGAGAAGAACACAGCTTGGAATGAATTAGCCAAGCAATCTGCAGGATTCGACTTTACAAAAGAAGATAAGGTTCCTGAGAATGAATTCAATGAAGTTTTATGGAAAGCTATAAAAGGTTCAAATAGCATGTTGCCTGCTCCAAAACGTGCCGCATTTGTAAAGCCCGCCGATTCAGGGAAAGATAACGATTAGTACAATTTTAAGCTATATAAAAATGCCCCGCAAATTCGGGGCATCATTTTTAAAAATTATTACCAGCCTCTCCGGTAATCGTCTCTGTCATGATGTTCTCTGTATTCATGACGACGATAATCATCATGATCCCTGTAACCTCTTTCATCATATCTTCTATAACGGTAATCCCTATCTGAATAACAACGGTCGTAACCATATGCTGGTGTGGTTACAACTACCCTATTAGTTCCATAACCATCATAATATTGTGATGCAGGCTGATAATTATCCTGATAAACCACCTGAGGCACCGGAGCATATACATGAACATGGGGTATTGGAGGTAAAGGAGGAAGTGGTAAATTAATATTTGCGTGTATACGAACCTGTGAATAAGCAGAAGAAACAAACAAGGTTCCGGCTGTCATTAACATTAAAAAGAAAAAGCGTTTCATTGTTGTAGATTTTAGGTTATACAATCGGAGCTTCTATTTTTCGCTCACACACAATTGGAACGATTATGTTCAAAAAGATTTAATTTGTTTTAGCGAAGGTTTTGTTAATAGATTTTTTAGCCGTCGTTCTTCTTTGATTTCATTGCCAACTAAGAATCAATGATAATAGAAAAATTATTCTATGCCGCTCATTGCCTTATTTTCACACTGTGCAATGGCACAAAAAACAATTATTTATTGCGGAAAGCTGATTGACGTAAAATCAATGCAGGCATTAAATGAAATATCACTAATCATTGATGGGAATAAGATAAATGACATACAGAAAGGATATATTTAAGCATCAGGCGACAACAAAATAATTGACTTGAAATCGAGGACTGTTATGCTGGCCTTATCCATTGCCATAGGTGGGCATTCTGATCCCTACTACCGGATTAAATGAAGAATATATGGGGAGATTCGGGAACAAAGGATGGTATCGCAAATGGGGTTGATGCATGTATAAAAGCTGTTCTTGAGCGATATAAAGAAGGAAGTGATCTGATAAAAATTAAAGCATCCGCCGGCGTATTAAGTTTAAAAAAGTGGCGCAGGAGCACAATTCACAGAGGAGGAAATTAAGGCTATGGTTGGCGATTGCTGCCCATGCTTTTGGTGCAAAGGCTATTAAACGGTCTATACGTGCTGGCGTTACTTCTATAGAACATGGAACATATATGGATGATGAAGCTATTGAACTATTCAGGGAATATAGAATATGGTATGTGCCGACTACTATTGCCGTCAAGGCCAGTTCCGATTCAGCAGAAAAACAGGTTACTTTCCTACCTTAATCATTGAAAAGGCTTTGGCAAAAGGGCCAAAAATCCAAAACAGCTTTGCCAAAGCGTATTAAGCACGTGTAAAAATTGGGTTTGGTACCGATGCCGGGATATATGCACATGCAAAAACCGGATAGAGTCTATTTATTTATATGACAAAAGACGGGATGCCGCTGTTAGAAGCTATTGAACCGGCAACAGTTAACGCTTATACCTTATAGAAATAAATGATATAACCGGCAGTATTGAAAAAGGGAAACCTGCTGATATGATTGCTGTGAATGGTTACCGTACAAGAAATGTATAAGTGATGGGAAAAGTTTCTTTTATAATGAAAGAGGGCGTGATTTACAAAAAATTATGAGGAGGGTGAAATAAAAAGGGGCCAGGATGAAAATCCAGCCCCGTTTTTAAAATCCAATATCCTATGAAAAACCGGTGTAAAAATAATGAAACAATTCTATTAAACAAGACTTGTTTATTTATATTTTCAACTTTCATAAAAAGCGGGAAAACACGCAGTTTCTGATTTATTATATTCAATGAAATAAAAAAGGCGCTGTTTGTTACAGCACCTTTTAAAATTTTATCAGTTTAAATTAATAAGACCACAAATCCTGTTCATAATTAAATATTTTTTCCTTTACTTTTTCGCCCTCAAGTAACTGCATAATCGGGTCTTTTACATAATCCTGAATATACTTATCACCGGGGTTTTCAATAGTGGATTTGATTACCCTGCTTGCAAACATTCTGCTTTCAAAAAGCTCCTCCCAACTCATCCTGGCTCCAAAGTTTCTACCATTATATGCTTCATATTTTGCGAGCATTGGCCTGAGATCGGGATAATATACCCAAAATATCGGAGTAACTGCACGGAAAGAACCGTCCGAATTAGTAATTGTTTTTACAGGAGCGATTCCCAATATTCTGGCATAAAGCCTTGATGATTCTTTATCAAAAACCCACTCTTCTTTAATCCAAAATCTTTCAACTGACTCAGGATTAAAATCCTGTACTATTGTGGTGTCCTTCATCAGGCCTTTAGAACCGTCCGGGTCGTTCACGAAATCGGGTATTTGTTTAGTTACAGGTTTGCCTACCAGGTTTTCAGCAATTTGTCTGAATGTCATCGGGGTTGTAAACCTGTCATCTATATTCGCATCAAAAGCAGTTATTTCACCGTTTTTAATAGCATTCAAAAGTATATTTATGAATCTCTGGCTACCGTTATCTTCTGTTGCTGCATAGGCAAAAGGCAAGTTCATTTTTTCATGAATATTAATTTCTCTCCAAACACGTTGACGATAAACGGCATCATCTTCACGGATATGCTCATACGCCAAAGGGGTCCTGTCTTTAATCAAAAGACGTTCTACTGCAGCATCATTTCTGAGTGATTTGAGCGGTGTCTCAAGTTTAATATCAGCCTCCACGACAGCAGCAGGTTTTGTAGTATCCTTGGCAGGAGCCACAGCCTGTGTACTTTCCGAACTTTTGTTCGAATTAGCTTTTTTATGAGTAGTTGACCTTTTAGATTTTTTTCTGTTAGTCTGGGCATTTACACTATTAAATGCCAAACCCAGCATCAACACAAACAAGCTAATTTTTATTAAACAGTTTTTCATTGAAGAGAAAATTTAATTATTATTTCAAGCTGAAAAATATGCCTTGTATTTCTCTTTGTCTTCCATCAGGCCCAACAACCCTGATTTCATCAAAAAATATATTTGTACCAGGCGTTGCTTTTTTAACTATTGCTTCAGCAGCACCACTCCAGCGGTTACCTTCATTAACAGCCTGCATATATTGAGAAATACCTCCACCTATTGCACCAATCTTATAGCTGATTACTTTAAACGGAGCTTCAAATTCACAATTCACCAGTTTAGTAATCACTCCGCCCATTACTTTAAATTCGGCTGAAGGCATGGAACCGCCATTCTTAGTGCCTACAAATGCAGCAGGGTCAGGTAAATATTTTACACGAAATTTCTTTGCTGTTGTTTTCCCATCAATAGTTACATTGATAGTTTGTTCACCTGCCACTTTTGGATAAGCTTCAAAAGAAGACCCTTGAACGTGTTTGATTTCTCCACCAGTCATGGTAGCAACTATTTTTTCACTACCAGAACCGCCAGAAATACTAATGGGGTTAGGCACGTTGCCCATAATATAAAGCACGTTCATCTTATCTGCAGAAACAGCCACACCGGATGGAGTTCCAACTGTATATTCGAAAGGAACAGATTTAGTTTGATCCTTACCATCCTGATCTTTATAGGTAACATTGATCATAACTCTTTGTTTTCCGCTTCCATTGGCAGTTATATCATAGGTAGCCTTTCCTTCATTGTCAACTTCTTTTTGTTGGCCGTTAAAAGTAATGGTAGGTTTTACTTGAGAGCTAAATGCTCCAACACCTGCATAAATAGATAACTTATCACCGGGCATTACATACGAAGCCGAGCCCCCATAAATAATACCAGTTTCGTCATACCTGATTTTTACACCGCTGATTTGGTTATCACAATAAGTGATAACGTCATTTTCAGTATTCTTGACATCGTTCTGGAATTTACCAAGAATAGTAAGTGCAGCAATTGCAGGTGTCATATGGAAATATCTATCAGTCCAACTCAAATGCTCAGAATTACCTGCTTCTGATTGAGGGGGATCGATATTCATCGGGATTTTATTAGCAAACTCCTTTGAAATAGATGTATCAGCTGCAAGAATGTTCTTTTTATATTCCAGAAGTTTCTGATGCAATTCTTCCCCTTTTCCCATATTGCCCATCAGGCGGATAGCTGCGTCCAAATCATCAATCTTATAAGATCCGTTTTCTGGATTAAAATGTGCCTGGTGTATTAACTGGGTTTTCAAATCTTCAATATACTCATAAGTTGCTTTAGAATAAGCAGCAACTTTGTCTGCAATAGGCTTCCATTGCGCTGCCTTAACTTGCGTTTCTTTGGCGGCAGCCTTTCCATTTATGTCAGCAATAATTGAGCTGTTTTCAGATTTTAATGTGCTGTTCGATTTTTCAATGCTGTCGTTAACAACTTTAAAAGCATTCAAAATCTCAGCTGATACATTCAGTGCCAGCAAGGCTGTAAGCACCAAATACATCATGTTTATCATTTTTTGCCGGGGCTCTTTTGGTAAGGCCATGGATTAGTAATTTATAGTTTTAACTAATGGGTTTTCATAAGTTGCAACGGCACGTTATTACCTGCCTTGCATTGCACTCAGCATATTACCATAAACATGGTTCAGGCTGCCAAGGTTCTTAGCTAATAATGCAATTTGCTCCTGTGTTTTCTTGGCATCAGTTACGCTTTCCTGCATTGTTTCAGAAGCCTGAACCAAATTACCATAAAAAGAGTTCATTGCTTTTAAATGATTATTGGTATCCTGAAGCTCCAGTTCATAAATTGCATTTAGAGAACCGAGGTTTTTAGTCAAAGTCTGAACCTGTGTATGAAATTGTTTAGTACTGTCTGCCGCGTTGTTAAAATGTCCTATTGTTGTTGTGGCACTTTGGTAAGCATTTTTCATACTATCCAACGCTACAGCAGCTTCCTTGGTTTTATTCGTGTAATCAGTAGTTGCGGCTAACGCGCCTGAAACATCACTGATTTTATCAACAGTTGTTCCAAATTTTTTGAATCCTTCGCTTAAACGACCAAGGTTTGCAGGAGTGATTTCAGCTTCCTGAAGCATTTTGTCGAATTTATCCAATGCCGGGTTACCAGATGAGCCGCCACTAGCAAGTTTAGGAAGTGCTTCAGCAATAGCATGCATTTCTGATCCCGGAGGAGGTAAAAATGCGTACACCATAAATATAAGTGCTTCTGTAAGCAAACCTGCTGTAAGGAAAAAGTCAGCTAATTTCTGGTGGGTAATTTTTTGCCATGCACCAAAAATTACAACAGCTGCACCAACGCAAACTATTACGTTAACTAGTCTTTCGGTAGATTTAGAAACTCCGGCCATAATTGTAAGTTTAAATTGTTTTTAAAAGGTTTTCAGGGTTGAGAATAAAAAAAGTTCGTCTTCGATTTTATTTTAATTCAGTAAATCAAAAACGAACTTTCTGTAAAAAAATTTTATAGACAGTAGAATTAAATTTTTTATTAACGACGCCCCCCCATGTCAGGAGATAAGTCAACTACACAACGGAAACCAATATAAGATTTTGCTGTATCCTGATATTCATAAGAACGAGTGCTGGTCTGAAGGAAATATCCTACATCTTTCCAGCTACCGCCTCGAATAACTTTACGTTTCATACGTGGGGGATCTGACTTCTGGGCATTATAACGGATATCTGGATTCATATCATGCACAAAGTTATAAGCACCTTCGTAATAAACTGATGATGTCCATTCAGCAACATTCCCAGCCATACAATAAAGACCAAAGTCATTAGGCCAGTATGCATCTGCACGTGCAGTATAAAAAGCACCGTCTTCAGGATAATTACCACGGCCAGGTTTGAAATTGGCTAACAAGCACCCTTTTTTATTTCTGAGATAATAGTTACCCCAGGGGAACATTGACTGAGAACGACCACCTCTCGCAGCGTATTCCCATTCAGCCTCTGTTGGTAAGCGGAAACTTGATTCGGTAGCTTCATGCTTTCTTTCCAGCGCAGAGTTTAAATACTGTGTTCTCCATTCACAGAATGCCGTAGCCTGATTCCAATTCACACCTACAACGGGATAATTACCAAAAGCAGGATGCGAGAAGTAACGTTTAGTCATTGGCTCATTATACGAATAACTAAAGTCTCTAATCCATACTAATGTATCGGGATATGCAGGTACCTCTTTTTTAACAATAAATGTCGAACGCGGTTTACCTTCATTAAATTTCTTAGCGGCTTCTTTTAAATCAAATGTTTCGGAGTGATAAACTATTTTACTCGGGTCTATTTCCTTTTTCCCGAAAATGCGGTTATCAGGAGTTAAAATTATCTGATCTATTTTCTCAATGGTAGCTTTGTCCTCCCATTTTATAGACTGGGCTTTCTTCCAATCAATCTGAAATTTTCCATCTACATCCTTTCCTAACTGCATGAGCGTTGCAGCTATAGAATCTCTTACCCAGTAAACGAACTGACGATATTCATTGTTCGTAATTTCAGTGGCATCCATCCAAAAACCATTAATTGAAACTTCCTTATTACGTGCTGTAAGTGCGAAGTTAACATCTTCGTCGCTGGGCCCCATGTGGAACATTCCAGGCGGAATATAAACCATTCCTAATGGTTTAGTCAGATTGTATTTACTACCAGGGGCCACGCCATGTAACTGGCCGTCATCAAAGCCTTTACTGGATTTGCTGCCTTTTCCACATCCTGTAACTGCTAATATTACTGCAGCCATTAATGTCACAAAGGTTAGGTTCTTGATTTTCATAATATTGGGTATTCGGCAAAAAAAAATTTTTCGCAACATCGAAATACAATTTTAAAATTATTTTTTTAAAACTCAAAACTTTCAAGCCAGTAAATCTCATAACGCTGCTTATTACCACATTATTGCGCTCTGATTTATTAATTTTCTCCCAATTCTTTCAGCTTTTCTTTCATTTTACTGATTTCCATGACCGGTTCTTGACAAGAATAATTCTTACATATGTAAATTTTTGCATTTTCTGAAACAACTTTTTTGACTAAGAGGGGAAATTGCTCATTTTCACAGGTGGTTGATTGGAATACTTTGAAGGGGATAAAGGTTTCAAAAAAATCTTTTAATATTCCTTCTGTTTGCTTACCGGTTATTACAATCTCTGGAAAATTATACGTCAAGCATTGCAACAAAGTTGCCCACACTGCAAATGAAGTTGGATAACTAATAATTGATTTATTAAGGTTACAACAAATATTTACAGCAATTTCATTCCACTCTGGTATATTAAAAATTTTTGAAAGAAATATAAGATTGAATGCCATTATTGAATTTCCTGAGGGGGTTGCTCCATCATATATTTCTTTTTTTCTTATTATGACGTCATTTTGGTCTTTATGTGTATAAAAAAATAAGCCAGTCTCCAAAGAAGAGAAATTATTTATTACATACAAAGCTATTTCTCGTGCCTTTAAAAGATAGGAACTCTCCGCTGTAATCTCCTGTAACTGAATCAAAGATGAAATCAAAAATGAATAATCATCCAAAAATGCCGGATACTTGGCCATTCCATTGGTATAGCAATGCATAAACAAATGCTCCTGTTCACCTTTAAATCTTTTTAATAAAAAGTTCATATTGGCAACTGCCAGTCGTTTATATTCATCTATACCTAAAGCTGCATACGCTTTACACAAAGCAATAATCATTAATGCATTCCAACCCAAAATTATTTTGTTATCCAGCCTTGGAGAGATTCTTTTTGAACGTACCTGAAATAATTTCTGTCTGCATTTTTCAAGCTTTTGAACTAAATATTGTTCTTCAATATTATTTTGTCCTGCAAATTCCAACACACTTAAATTACAATGAAGAATATTTTTACTCTCCCAATTACCTTTTTCTGTAACGTTATAATACTTACTAAATAATTCTGAGTCTTCTCCAAGTATTTGATTAATTTCTTTTTTATCCCACACGTAATATTTTCCTTCTTCACCTTCGCTATCCGCATCCAATGAAGTGTAAAATCCACCTTCATGGGATGTTAGGCTCAGTTTAATAAAATCTATAGTATGTTCAATAGTTTTTTTGTATTGATTTTTTTTGGTTAACTGATAGCTTTCACTAAGCACAGTTATTAATAATGCATTATCATATAACATCTTTTCAAAATGAGGCACCAGCCATTCATTATCTGTAGAATACCTGGCAAAACCGCCGCTTACATGATCATAAATGCCCCCGTTAATCATTTTATCAAGACTTAGGCAGGCTTGATCTAAGGCCTCTGAGTGTTGCGTATAATAGTAGTGATATAAAAGAAACTGAATAGTAGAAGTTTGCGGAAATTTAGGTGCCCTGCCAAACCCTCCATCCTGCTTATCAGCCAGTTTCATGATGTTGTCGTAGATATAATCAAGATTGCGTTTATCGAATAAACTATCAGAATGATACAGTTTATGACCGCTTTTTATAAAAAATGAATTAGATTCAATCAGGTAACCTGTAAGGTTTTTTGCCTGTGCTTCTATTTGCTCGGCGCTGTTCTTAAACATTCCTGAAATACTTATTAAAACATCTTTCCAGGAAGGCTTGTTTTGAAATGAAACAGGGGGAAAATAAGTTCCGCCATAAAATGGTCTGGCATCTGGTGTCAGAAAGACATTCAATGGCCAGCCTCCGCTACCCGTTATTGCCTGCACAGCATCCATGTAAATATGATCAAGATCTGGTCTTTCTTCCCTGTCGACTTTTATATTAATAAAATCGGAATTCATTAAATCAGCTGTCTCTTTATCCTCGAAACTTTCCTTTTCCATTACATGGCACCAATGGCAGGCAGCATAACCAATACTGATTAATATGGGTTTATTTTCCTGCTTCGCTTTTTTTAATGCTTCTTCATCCCATGGGTACCAATTAACAGGGTTATGCGCATGTTGTAAAAGATAAGGGCTGGTTTCATTAATTAGTCTGTTTGTAAATTCAACCATAAAAATCAAGGATGTTTCTTCCTGAACAAAATAGTTTATTACACAAATTAGGATGAATTGTATATACGAAGATCATGGCTGGCTGGAAAAGACATCTCCTTGTTTTGCCATTATGAGAAAATAAAAAAGGCAACCCGAAGTTGCCTGAAATATATCTTATTGAAATTATTAATGCTATTTCTTTTTTACAGCTCCTGAAAGATATTTCTCTAAAGCGGATATCATGGAAGGTGCCAGCGGCAGGGGTGCTTTAATTTCCAATTCCAATCCTGCATCTTCAACTGCCCTGGAGGTGTTGCTTCCAAACGCACCGATTTTAGTTCCGTTTTGCTTGTATTTTGGAAAATTATCAAACAAACTTTTAACACCGCTTGGAGTAAAGAAACAGATGATATCAAATTCGCTGCTGGCCATCACTTCTTTCACATCGTTACTTATTGTACGATACATGAAGGGAGTAACAAACTCACAATTGTTGGCTTTAAGCCAACCAACAATTTCATTGTCTTGTTGATTTTCAGAGCAGGGATATAGGAATTTTTCATTTTCTTTATGCTTGTTGATCACATCAAACATACTTTTGTTGGTTCCATCAGCTCCATAAAAGACTTTTCTCTTTCTATATAAAATAAATTTTTGCAAATACAAGGCAACAGATTCCGTAATACAGAAATACTTTGTGTCCTGTGATACATTAACCTTGGTTTCTTCACAAATCCTGAAAAAATGATCAATAGCATGCCTGCTGGTAAATACAACTGCAGTATAATATGAAAGATCAATTTTTTGTTTCCGGAAATCTTTTGCAGAAATAGCTTCAAGGCGTATAAATGGATGAAATGAAAGCTGAACCTGAAATTTTCTTTCGAGTTCAAAATATGGCGATTTATCGCTTTCCGGCCTTGGTTGAGTAATCAGAATTTTCTTTACAACCTTGATGTCACGCATCGCAGCTGCGTTTTTTTCTCCGTTTTTAACCATATCGGTCTAGCAATGGATTTGCAAAATTAAAAAGCTTTTTTCAAAAATGACAGTACCACTTTGTATATCAATAACAGAGGTGCAATTTCGAAGGCGCAAAGGTAAATAAAATAATGGAATACATTTAATTTAATTTCAGAGGTTAGTACCCCAAAACAGGTTATAAACCTGTATAAAAGAAGGATAATCATCATAAAAAGGGCTATGGCAATTGCTATATCTATTATTACCCCACTCGAAAAGCCTATAATCATCAAAAAAGGCAATAACCCAATTCCAAGTATTTTGTTAACCATAAACACTATAAAAAGATAGTTGTCTGCAGCTTTATGAATGTTAAAAATCCATCCACAAAGCTTGATTATTAAAAACTTAGCTACATATATTGCAGTAATAGCGATTATACAATAGATATATATAATCCAAAAGTTAGAAGGGCCGGTATATTGATAATATTGCAAGAGGAAGCATGAAAAAAGTCCAGATGAAAAAATAAACAGAATATTCAACAACAAAGAAGGCAAAGGCATTTGTAGCGCTTGCTCCCTGATTTGTTGCTGGCGCATAGTGGCCCTGAAAAAAAGAGAAAATATATTATTAAGGTACTTTTCAAAAAAAAGCCTTACGAACGCAAAGTAAAAGCAAAGTGCAAGAATAATATAAAAGAGCCCGTCTCGAGAAGGGTTTTTGTGAACCTGCAAGTCTTCTGATTCAAGCTTGCCGTAAAAATTCATGAGAGCACTGTTCAATAACACTTTTCTAAATAAATCAATACCTGAAACCTTGTTAATACTTCTATCTGTGTTCCGTACAATTGATGAATCATATTTCGCCAGGGAAGAATCATGCTTAAGTGCCGAAACAGCCTCTTTCTTCCTGTTCGTCGAATCTCTTTTTACATAATGTTTTTTAACTGTACTGTCTTTTTCAACTATGTTTTGCTTCAGCACAATAGTATCTTTCTTTACCATACCTGAATCTTCTACTGTTTGCGCAGATAACCGGGGGGCCAGAAAAACCGATAATAAAAAAACAAGGAAAATTTTCGTCACATGCTGAATATTGGGTTTGCAAAAATATTATAGTGATGTCATTAGATAAAATTCATTTCGTCAGATCAAAATTTTTAAAAATACCCGGAGGTCTTGGTGCACTTTTAATATTTCCCCCAAAAGTCAAAAGAAATTTACATATCCCAGATGAATTTTCGCTGCCCTGAAGCTAAAACTGTTGTTATCCTGTTTGCCTATGGCATAGGAAATATTGAAAATACCGGCTTTAGTTTCAAAGGCAAGGCCTAAACCCACGCCTAAATAGTTGTTGTTAAAATTATAAGACGGAATATTATTTTTTGCCCATCCTGCATCAACAAACGAGAACAGGAATGAATTCAGTCCGATCAGGTAACGGTATTCCAATGTCCCGACAGCATATTGTGAAGCATATATACTTTCTTCGTCAAATCCCCTAAGTAACCTGTAACCACCAATCAGGAAAAGCTCATTTAAAAAATGAGTAGGGCTATGAAATAGCCCGCCGTTAATTCCCAATTTCAATGTGGTTGCTTTGCCAAGTTGAAAATAATGCGCTGCAGCCAGCCTTAATCTCATTTGATATGAATTCAGTTTTACCGAATCATACAGAGAGTTAAATGAAAAACTTGAATCGGTTGGATCCACGAATTTGAGGATCTTATTGTTTTTTTTAATTTTTTTTGTACCGATGGTTCCGGTAAACTGCAATTCATTACCACGCCTTGGATTAAACCTGTAATTCGTATTATTAAACTCATAATTTAAACCAAGGCTTATAGAATTATAATCTGCTTCCGCCGGTAATTTGTGTGAACTGATGATTCCAGCACTATCTACATTTAATAAATTTGAAGTGATTGTTTGCAAAAAAACTGTACTGGTTTGGGTAGACGAAGTGGAATACTGTGCGCCAATCAGGAAATTAATATTAATATAAGAAGAGTCTCTTTTGTACAAGCTGAACGATGTACTTATTCCAAACGGAGAATTAAATAGATAAGGCTGAGCAAAAGCCAAATCTAATTTTGGTGATTTGGGCTGCACCTGCTGCCAGTTAAGCCCGATACTCTCACCATTACCTAATGCGTTTTTCAGGTTCACTGTCGCCTGGCCTGTTATTAACAATTTAGAAGAGGTAGTAACCCCATTAGTGTTTGCAGAAGGCAGAAAACCAACCAATGCATCAATCTGGCTGCTCTTTTTAGGTTTGAGATACAAATCCAGCACAGACCCCTCCCCAAGCAAAGTAAGCTTCCATGGCTGTTGCTCTACAACATAAGGAAGTTCGAGTAGCCTTTTACTTATGGTTTCCAACTTTTCCTTTTTATAAATAGTGCCATCGGGTATGTTCAGGTATCTTTTCAAAAAATCGGTTGATATTTTGGCATTACCGAAAACCCTGATGCTATCGATTTTATATAAAGGTCCTTTGTCGATTTTCAACATCCCGCTCAACTCATTATTGACGATGGAAATACTGTCAATAAAAATTTTTGCAAATGGATAGCCATTGTTCTCCATATAATTCAAAACCCTTTGTTGTGAGCTTTCCAATTGTTGATAATTAAAGGGCCTACCTGAAAAATTCTTATTATTCCAGCCAGATGCTTCCAGGGTTGAGGCATCCCGTTCATTTGTTTTGATGAACCCCCATTTAAAAAAGTTGCCTACATATACCTGCACCCTTGTTATAGCCGAGTCTGAATATATGCTGTCCACAGAAGCAGTGGCAAACCCTTTTGCAGCTAAAAGAGAAGGTAAACCCGCAATATAATCGAGGCAGGCGTTTTTGCTTTTAAAAGAAATTTGCAAATCGATAGCATTCGACAGAAAAAAAGAATCTTTATCAACAGCAACTATTTTGAGCTGATGTTGCGCATTGGCTGCAAAATTTGCGATCAACAGGAAGATGCAACTATATAACCTTAATTTTGACATCCCTTAAGCAGCGATTTTTGTGCATGGTCATTGGAAATCTTTAATTATTAATTTAAATCTTTTTCAGTTAAAGCCGAATGCCCCTGACCGGCATTGTTTTTTATAAGTATAAATTTGAACCAAATTTGGCAGGCATCTATTTACATATCCCCTTTTGCAAACAAGCCTGTAATTATTGCAATTTCCATTTCACTACTTCACTACGCAACAAGAACGATTTTGTTGCTGCTTTATTGAAAGAAATTGTTTTACAAAAAGATTATTTAGGCCAGGAAGAAGTTTCAACGATTTATTTTGGAGGCGGAACGCCATCATTATTGCAACCCGGTGAGCTTTCGGGAATATTAGCAAACCTGCACACTTCTTATAAAATAAGCGCCCACCCCGAGATTACCCTTGAAGCCAACCCTGACGATATTAATGAGCACAAAACAACTGAATGGAAAACCGCAGGTATAAACAGGTTAAGCATTGGCGTGCAAAGTTTTTTTGAAGATGATTTAAGATGGATGAACCGTGCCCATAATGCCCAACAAGCTATAAACAGTATAAATATAGCTCTCGACAGTGGATTTGATAATATTACGATCGACCTGATTTATGGCACACCTACCTTAACAAATGAAAAATGGCAGCAGAACTTAATGCATGCCGAATTCCTTCGGATACCACATCTTTCCTGTTATGCACTTACAGTCGAGCAAAAAACCCTCTTACACAAACTGATAAAACAAAAAAAAATTGAAGACATAAATACAGACAAACAGGCCGAACAATTTTTGATGCTGATGAATTTTGCATCCAATGCAGGCTATGAACACTATGAAATTTCAAATTTCGCCATGCCTGGAAAAAGAAGCCGCCACAATTCGTCTTACTGGCAAGGTAAAAATTATCTTGGGTTAGGCCCGTCAGCGCACTCATTCAATGGGATGGAAAGAAGATGGAATGTTGCTAATAATAACAGGTATATCGAAGCACTGAAACAGCAAAATATCCTCCTCTATGAGAAAGAAGAATTGAACACTACCCAAAAGCTGAATGAATATATTATGATTTCATTAAGAACGATTGAAGGTTGCGATATGAATTATATTGAAAATGTTTATAACAAACAGGCAAGGGGAACCATTCTAAAAAATGCTGAAAAATTCATTAACTCGAATGCACTGGAATTCATCAGCGACAGGCTTATTTTAACCAGAAATGGAAAATTACTGGCTGACGGGATTGCTTCCGATCTTTTTTTTGATGAGTAGCGGTTATGCGTAAAGCAAAGCAGACAAAAGTGTTCATCCCTTTATAATCTCAAATAATTCTCATATAACAACTTGAAGCTTAACAGTATTAACGCTCTGATGAAAGGAATGAGATGCAAGGATACTAAATAGGGTTACTTTAGCTGGTACCGAAATAAAAAATTAATGCTCCTCTCTGTGATGATTTTTCTGACTGTGCTCTTTTAAATACCTGATTGCTTGCCCTACTACAATTACGGATATCATTATTAATATGGCAGTAAAACCAAAACCGTTATAAGAGAGAGGCATCATAATTATAGTTATTAATCCAATTGATTAGACGAGTAAATCCTCAATTTGTTTAAAGCTTTGCCGAACTTTAACATTTTCCCAAAGTATCCGGTAAATTGTTTCTGCAATAGGTATCGCGGCTTTCACTGTTTTATTCACTTCGAAAATACACTTACTGGCATTATACCCTTCCGCCACCATACTCAATTCCAAAGCCGCAGCTTTAACAGAATACCCTTTACCGATCATGTTACCAAATGTTCTGTTACGGCTGTAAAGAGAATAACAGGTTACCAACAGGTCTCCAAGATAAACAGAAGCCGCATAATTTCTGCTCTTTTTATGATGTACGGAGTTTTCAGCCTCATGAACGCCAACTTCAATGTGGCTTATACCAGCCTTCCTTAAAAAACCAGCCATCTCATCTGCACAGTTTGCAATGAAAACACTCAGGAAATTATCGCCATAATCAAGCCCGTGTGCAATACCAGCACCCAATGCATAAATGTTTTTGAGCACAGCGGCATACTGCACTCCGTATATGTCATTATTAACTACGGTTGAGATATAAGGTGTTGAAAAATATGTCGCGATGTCCTGCGCAATTGTTTCATCAATACCCGAAAATGTGAGATAAGAAAGCTTTTCCGCAGCCACTTCTTCAGCATGGCAGGGCCCCATAACCGTGAAATAATTATTCAACTCTACGTTAAAATTTTTCCTGAGATAATCGTTTAGCAAAATATTTTCCTGCGGCAAAATACCTTTTACTGCCGATACTATTTTTTTTCCGTAGAAAATATCAGCATCAAGATCCTTAAAAGTATCGACAATATAAGCAGAAGGAACAGCTACAATATTACAATCTGAACCGGAAATTACTTTCTTCACATCGTGGTACAGAGATAAAAGTGAGCTATCAAAATTTACGGAACTGATATAATTAGGATTATGATGACGCTTTTGCAGGTATTCGATTGTTGCTTCATTCCTGATCCACCAGTTGATCTGAACTTTATTATCTGTCAGGATTTTTGCCAACGCTGTTGCCCAACTACCACTACCAATGATGCCAAATTGCATAAACAAACAGGTTTATTATTTTATTAATTGATATTTAAAGCTACTGAGATTTGCTGTCAAATTTATCTACAAAGAAATTGACCTGCCGCCCTTTTAAAACCAATTTTAAAAGAAAGCCCCGTGCAAAATTTAAATGCACAGGGCTAAATAAAGTTATTATTCCTTGGGAATGTTCCTACTTTTTAGTTTCGAATAATTTATCCTTGGCAACTACCTGCACTTTTGTACCGTCATTGAGCGTTTTACTAACCACACTATAAGGACCTGTAATTACATCAGTGCCTTCCTTCAGTCCATCGGTAATTTCAATGTAATTAATATCCTGTATGCCTGTTTTTACTTTTACTTTTTTAACAGTGCCGTCCGCCTGCAGAACAAACACTACTTCATCGAGATCATCAGCAGAAGTTTTTACAGCATTATCATCACTACTATTATCATTATTGTTGTTATTATTATTTTCACTCGATTTACTATTATTTACAGCATTCCCGCTTTTTTTGTCGCGTGTGGTTACAGCATTGATCGCAACTGCCAAAACATTTTTATGTGTGTTGGTTTGTATATCTGCACTGGCAGTCATACCCGGTCTGAAGGGAAGGCTTTTGGGTCTTTTTTTATCATACAAATCTTTATACGATTCCGGGGAAAGCCTGATATGTACTTTATAGTTAGTAACATCATTGGACGAGATAGTGCTGGTTGTTGAAGAACCGGAAGAAGCCACACTGCTTGCAATCTGCGTAACCACTCCCCTGAATTTCCTGTTATTATATGCATCTACTTCTATATTGGCAGAATCTCCCAAATGAACTTTAGGTATATCATTTTCGCCAACATCAACAATTGCCTCAATTTTACTCATATCAGCAACACGCATCATTTCGGTTCCTGCCATCATGGAGTTACCAACCACGCGTTCACCTTTTTTGATACTGAGTGAAGAAATAATACCATTCATAGGTGCCACGACAGTGGTGCGACTGAGATTTTTTGCTGCAATAGCAAGGTTGGCTTTCGCACTGACAGCTCCTGCCTGTGTTCCTACCAAGCTTTGTTGTGCAGCATTATAGTTTGCCTCAGCCGTTCTGTATGCACTTTCGGCCTGATCAAATTCAGATTGCGATATCACTTTATCATTCAGCAACTGTTTCTCGCGATCATAATTTTTCTTTGCCTGATCTAGTGCCGCCTTTAATCCTGGCAACTGCGCAGCGCTGTTTGATGCAACAGCTTCCTGTTGGTTAAGCTGAGCTGCAGCCTGGTCGCGTTGCGTAGTATAAATATCTGCATATATCTTGGCAAGCTCTTGTCCTTTTCTCACGCTATCGCCTTCTTCCACTTTTAATTCCACCACTTCGCCTGAAATATCAGGGCTAATCTTCACCTCCACTTCAGGATAGATTTTACCACTCGCAGTTACCACTTCTGTAATATCCTTCCTGCCTACTTTTTCGGAAGACACTTTTATGCCCTGGTCTTTCCCGAAAGCACCTGCCTTGCCCAGTCCTATCAATACAACAACTATAACAACAAGGCCAATAATGATCCATAATAATTTCTTACTCATAACTGTGAGGTTGTACTTTTATAATTTTATTCCCATGCCTTTATAAAACTCAAGCACTTTCATTTTAAAAACATAGTCGAATTGAGATGACAGTAAATCAATTTTAGCTTTAAAATAATTGTTCTGATTAGTCAGCAGATCGATTGTATTCAACATCCCCACTCCATATCTTTTTTGAGCAAAATCAAAACTTCTGTCGGCAGCAGCAAATGCTTTTTTACTTGCCTCAAATTTCTGCAAAGCTGCGAGGGCAAGATTATAGGCCTGATAAACGTTTTGTTTTAAGTTCAGGTTATCGAGCTGCTGTTGAAGTTCATAATTTTTATAATTCCATTTTGAGCGGTCGTAACTAGTACGAAGCGATCTCCCATTTAGAATCGGAACATTTACATTGAAACCAACGGATTGGCGAAAGTTTTGGTTTAATTGTTTAAAATAAGACGTTTTGGATGAAACAATATAATCCTGTATACCATTATAAAAAACAGAATCTCCTGTACCTTTTACTGATCCTACATATTGCGTTATACCTATTGGCACCCTTGTGTAATCGTACGTTTGGTTTGTATATGTTGTATAAAATTGTGCCCCTAAAGAAAATGTGGGGTACATGGCAGCTTTATTAGCCTTCATATATTTTTCAGCCGCCTGTAACTGCAACGCATCAACTTTCTGCTGTGGCTGATTTTTTAATGCCAGCGTATAAACTAAACCCGGTTGAAGATCAGCAATATTTTCAATTGGGATTCTTTCCACATTTGGTGTATCAATAATAAAAGGTGTTGCTGCATCCAAACTCATATAGGCTTTTAAAGTCAGGATTGCCTGGCCAACATTAGATCTTGCAGTGACTAATGTAGAACTATCTTGAGCCAGTTGTGATTCAATTTCAGCTGCATTAAGCTCGGGGAGAGCGCCGGCAGCCACTTGTTTTCTGGTAATCTCCAACTGTGAAAGGGAAAATTTAACCTGCACCTCTGCGGCATTAGCGGTTTGAATTGATAAAAGTGTTTGAAGGTATGCATTTGCAACATTTAAAGAAACATCGTTCTTTAATTTATCTGTTGCAGCATTAGCTGCGTCGAAAGCAAACTTACTTCCTAGTATATTATTTTTTACACTGCCAAAATTGAAAAAGTTCCAATTTGTCTGAAGAAAGTACTGGTTAGACCATAAGCCTGAAGTAATAAGTGCAAAAGTAGCTGGATCCTGAGCCTGACCTGAGCTATAGCTCACATTAGCTCCGAAACCCAAGGTTGGTATTTGTGATGCTTTATTTTGTTTTAGCGTAAGCTCGGCAAGTCTTGCCTGTACATCTGTCTGTTTTACAGAAATATTATTTGCCACTGCATATTCAACGCACCTTTTCAAGTCCCATTTATCCTGCGCCTGGCCAAAAAGGAATAATAAACAGGTCAGTTTTAGTAAAAGAAGTTTTTTCATGGTTAAGCGCAAATTTAAGTTACTTATTAGTTGAGCAGTGAAAATTATGATAAATGGTCATGCAGTTGGATTTGCTAAAATAGTAAATCAGGCCTCATCTTTGACAATAAAATGGTTAAAATTGTTACCGTTCATACATTTTTTTAAAAGCATTGCTGAGATCAGAGATGAGATAATCCGCATCTTCAAGTCCGACGTATAAACGCAACATCCGGTGTTCTTTATTCCGGGGATCAAATTCTTGGTCAGATAATGATGCGCATTTCGGAAGAATCAGCGATTCATGCCCACCCCAGCTCACTGCCATCATGATATGCCTGAAGGATTCGCAGAAATGAACTATTTCCCGGCGGGTGTTTGCCTGAATATAAAAGCTCATCAAACCACAAGCCCCGTTCATCTGTTTTTTTGCAAGTTCGTATTGAGGAAAAGATTCATCCAAAGGAAATAATACAGATTCCACTTTCTGGTTTTGCTTAATATAGCTGAGTACATCTTGCGTAGTTCGGGCAACTTTTTCCAATCTTGCCTGCAAAGTCCTCAAGCCGCGTATTAACAACCATGCATTAAATGGCTGAATGCCGCTGCCAATATTCAGATATTCGCTGTCAAAAATTTTTTTCATCATTTTCTGGGAACCGGAAAGCACGCCTCCTAAAGTATCGCTATGTCCGCTGATGTATTTTGTAGCAGTTTGCATGGCAATATCAATCCCCAGTTCAATGGGTTTCTGATATATTGGTGTACAATAGCTGTTATCAATGATGGTGACAATATTTTCCGATTTGGCAAGTTCAGCAACAGCTCTTATATCCTGCAATTTATAATCCCATGAATTGGGGGATTCGAGATAGATAACCGCAGTAGTGGGAAGAATCGCACGTTCAAAATTTCTGATATCAGTACCATCGATATAAGTAGTGGTTACCCCAAACCTAGGTAAAATAATGTCAAACATGCGTTGCGCCCAGGTATATGGCTTTTCAACAGAAACAATATGGTCACCTGACTTTACATTCGCCAGCACCGATGCAAAAATTGCAGCTGCCCCGCTGTTAAATACCAGGCAATCTTCAGCACCGTCTAATGCAGCCAGCTTTTTCCGTAAAATTTCAACGGTAGGGTTTAATCCGCGGCTGTATAAATAGCCGCTGTACTCATCTTCAAACAATTTTTTCAGTTCATCAACTTTGTTGACTTTAAAATTACTGGTCTGAATTATGGGTGGGGCAATGGCGTTAAAATAATATTCCCGCTCTTCCCCTAATTCATTGAGTATATAACTTATCTCCATCTGGAATTTTATTTTGAATTTAATCTTTATAACAAGTGAAAACTTCTTTTAATGATGACAGCTAATATCAATGCCATTATTGTTTCTTATTCTTCCCCATTTTCCTGACCACAAAATATACTATCAGAAAAAAAGCAAATACTGAAGTACCTATTACTGCATATTTGGGAAAACTAATGGCAATGATTGTGCCGACAAAAGTATAAGCCAACACAAAAAATAACGGCATCAAAGGGTAAAACCTGATAGTATAGATCCCTGTTCCATCAAGGTGCTTCGTTTTCTTTCTGAGTACAAAAATGGTTGCTGCTGATGTTGCCATGCCAACGGAATCGAGAAAAATAGAGAAACTTAAAATCTGGTCAAACGTATCAGCAAAAAACAAAACAACAACACATATACCCGCAAAAACTGTCAGGCTAACAGTAAGTACATCCTTTTTTTCATCTTTCTTTTTAAAGGATGGGGGAAGGATGCCATCATCGCTCATGGCGTACATTACCCGAGGGTTACTGAGCAAGATTACATTTACATAAGCCAGTACCGCTATGAAAAGTAAAACAGATACAATGGTCTTTCCCGTTGCACCAAACATTTTTTCTGCGACAATTGAGGCTATTCCGTTTGCCTGCTTCAGTTCCTCGAAACCAATGATCTTATAATAAGAAAAACTGACTGCGAGATATAACACTATAATGATAAGAATCCCCATGAAAACACCACGTGGTATATTTCTTTTAGGGTTTTCAATTTCTTCTCCAAAATTGATGGTTTGCTGATACCCGCCATAAGTAAACGAAGCGGCCTTCAGTGCAATACCAAATGAAAGCAGAATCTGCCAAAAATTTTCATTGCCTGCCGAACGGGCCGCATTTGCCGGGTGATACAGATTAGGAAAGAATAATGCCGAAATGATCATTATGAGCAAACCAACTTTTACAATCATCAGAATATTTAATACCCTTGTGCTGATACGCAGGCCCATCATATTTACCCCGTAAAATGCAATAATAGCGCTCATCGCTATTAACGACTTGATAAAGGGCGAAGGTTCCGCAGTGAAAATTAATTGCGAAATATATTCACTGCCGATTAAGGCAACCCCTGAAAGTGAGGCAGCATTTGAAATCAGGATAACGCAATTGATGGCAAACGCAATCGACGGGTGATATGCATAAGAGAAAATTTTATAATATCCGCCTGTTACCGGATAACGGCTGCCAATTTCTGCATAAGTAAGCGCACCGCAAAAAGCAACTAGACCACCAACAACCCAGGCCCCAAAAAAAATTAACGGGCTAAGGGAAGCCGCTGCAGCATCTTTTGAGGTCCTGAAAATTCCAAGCCCGATAACAAGGCCTATAACAATCATGGTCAGGTCGAAAAGGTTCAGCTTGGTTTGTTTACTCATAAATAACAGGCCTGATTATTAATATAAAAGTTGTTAAGATAAAGAATTATTCTGTATTAACTTTACACTTAAACCAGTAAAGAAAGGCCAAAATCAGATTACATGAAAACATTTGCATTAGTCAATCTATGCATATTTTACTTTTCATTTCTTTCAGCCCAGTCAGTAACAGATACCGTCGTTACAGATACCCTACCTGCGAGGACTTTAGAAGAAGTTATCATAAAAGCGTATGAGCATAACCGTAAGCTGGCAGATGTAGCCGCACCGGTGAGTTACACCGGCCAGGAGCAGTTAAACCGGTTTAACAATATCAGCATTTTACCGGCTTTAAATCAAAGTCCCGGTGTAAAAATGGAAGAACGTTCTCCAGGAAGTTACAGACTTAATATCCGCGGCAGCTCCCTGCGCTCGCCTTTTGGTGTAAGGGATGTGAAAATCTATTTCGATGAAATCCCTTTAAGCGACCCCTTAGGTAATACCTATCTTAACCAGCTTAGCTTTTATAATTTTCAATCCATTGAAATTATAAAGGGCGCTGCAGGAAGCCTGTACGGCGCCGGTATCGGTGGCGCTATGCTGATCCATAGTATGCCCCTGCAGTGGCAAAAAACTGCAACTGTTGACTACTCATTAGGGACCTTCAATACTACAAACCTTAATTTTAATGTAAAGGCGGGGGATAACGATCATCAGAATGTTTTTAATTACTCCCATCAAAACAGTAATGGCTACCGGCAGCAATCGCAAATGCATCGGGATATAGCCTCTTATGAATCGCGTTTAAAAATTTCAGATAAACAGACATTGCATGCATTTATGTTGTATAGCGACCTGTATTACCAAACACCCGGCGGGCTTACGTTTGCGCAATATGATACTAACCCCGGCATGGCGAGGCCACATGCCGGAACAAACCTCGGTGCTGTTGAAGCAAAAGCTTCTGTTTATCAAAAAACATTTACCACAGGTTTCAGCAACGAATATATTTTTAATGATTACTGGGAAAACACCACAGCAGTATATGGAACATATACTGATTTTATCAACCCCGGCATTCGTGTTTATGAAATAAGAAAAGAACCTCATTTCGGCGGAAGAACAGTTTTCCGGTTTAAAAAACAAATCGGAAAAACAATACTCCAGATAAATTTTGGCAGTGAAGCGCAAAAAGGATTTTTCAGCACAAAAGATTTTGCCAATAAATATGGCACCAGCGACACCCTTCAAACTGATGATGCCACGAATATCTGGCAATACATCATATTTGCACAAGCCGATATCAAATTGCCGTATGGCTGGATTGTTACTGCTGGAGCAAGCTTTAATAAATCATCTGTCCAGAATACAAGACTGTCAAATGTTCCCCCAACTGCACAAACCCAAGTTTTTCAAAATAAAATTCCACCAAGGCTGGCACTGCTGAAAAAAATTCTACCCACAGTTTCAGTGTATGCCAGCGTTGCCGGAGGTTTTTCTACACCAACTACTTCAGAACTCATTCACACCAACGGAACCATTGGCACTGATCTTGAGCCCGAAGATGGAGTTGATTATGAGACCGGGGTACGCGGCAGTTTATTACACGAGAAATTATATTTCGATATTAATGGTTTCATATTTGATCTCAATAATACCATTGTGCAAAGGATTGATACGAGCGGCGTGTATTATTATGTAAACGCCGGTTCTACAAAACAAAAAGGAATCGAAACCTATGTGTCATACAGATTGGCTGACCATATTACGGAATTTTTCGATGACACCAGGGTTTTTGCCAGCTATACGTTCAACGATTTTCATTATGGAAGTTTCAAGCAGGTGAACACTGACTTTTCAGGAAATTACATGCCCGGCGTTGCAAAAAATAATTTTGTTGTAGGGCTTGATGTAAATACGAAAACAGGTTTATATGCCCACCTAACTTACACGTATACTGACAAAACCTTTCTTAACGATGCGAACACGGCCACAGCATCTTCTTACAATTTATTTGATGCAAGGATAGGTTACAGAAGAAAACTTTCATCAAAATGGAAATTAGAAGTTTTTATCGGAGCTGATAATCTCTTCAACACAAAATACAGTTTAGGTAACGACATTAATGCTGCCGCAGGCCGTTATTATAATGCAGCGCCAAAAGCAAATTATTTTGCAGGAATTTCACTGAGTAACCTGCGCAGGTAAACTGATCCGATTGGTGACGATGTTTCCGGCCGCATATCCCAACTAAGCTCCGGTTGCATCCCACACTCGTGTTTAAAAATTTCTAATCTGAAATTGCCACAAAGGCACAAAGAAAATACCATCACCTTTGTTTGCAGCAGCCGAATTTGAAAATTCATTTGCCTTTTGCCAATTATTCGTGCAATTTATTTTAATTCGCATTATTAATTTTCACTATGATCACCACAGCTCATTCAGAATACGGCAAACTGAAATCATTATTCATTAAAAAAGCCTCGGATGCTTTTATAAACGATGCACAGGTTGAAAAAGAATGGAAGCAGCTTAATTTTTTAAGCAAACCTGATTTCAGCAATGCAGTTAGCGAATACAAAAAATTTGAAGAAGTATTACAACAATATGCTGAAACTGTTTTTCACCTGCCCCCGTTTAATAATGTCACTATGGATTCCATTTATTGCCGTGATGCAGCCATCGCTACCAATAAAGGCATGATCATCTGTAATATGGGCAAACCTGCACGCAATAACGAGCCGAAAGCTGAACAGACTGCATTTGAAAAAAATAACATTCCGGTTCTTGGCATTATCCAATCTCCGGGAACGGTGGAGGGTGGCGATGTTGCATGGCTTGATGAAAACACACTTGCAGTCGGGCACACCTACCGCACGAATAATGAAGGGATAGATCAACTACAGGCATTACTAAACACCATCGGAGTGCATGTTGTGGTGGCAGAACTTCCCCATTATAAAGGCCCGTCTGATGTTTTCCATCTGATGTCCATCTTCAGCCCGGTTGATAAAGACCTTGCAGTTGTTTATTCACCGCTGATGCCGATTGCATTCAGAGATTTATTATTGAAAAGAAATTATAAACTGGTTGAAGTTCCAGATGAAGAATTTGATACAATGGGCTGTAATGTTTTGGCACTTGCGCCACGTGTGTGTTTAATGGTAAACGGGAACCCAAAAACAAAATCATTGCTTGAAGCTGCAGGTGGTAAAGTGATTGAATACAAGGGGGAAGATATTAGCGTGAAAGGTGGCGGAGGGCCAACCTGTTTGACAAGGCCAGTGTGGAGGGAAGTTTAAGATGAGATGCGGGATACAGGACTCGAAGATTTTTTTGTTACCAGCTTGAGCAACTCCGGTTAAGCATCGTTGTGTCACTCTCTTGTACAGCTACTTTTTTATTCGGCTTCGGGTTTAAAAAAGGCAACAACTATAAAACTTTTTCACTTGCTCATTTCTTAATTTTTCTTCTTCAAATATTGTCCCGTATCTCGCACCCCTCATCTCCACGATCATCACTCCATCGCCTTCACCGCCCTGCCAAGATCTGATTCCTGGCTGATCGTTCTTGCCACTTTTAAGTAAGCCATTTTTACAGAATCTGTTTTCGGCAAATCAGGAGCGATCGTTACGAGGAAATTGCTTTTATCATAATCTGACTCAATGGAAGCCGTTGCATTAATCACACTGATCCATTGATCTTGCGATGAAATATTTTTCATGATGACATCCTTCAGCAAATTCGTTCTGTCAAATTCTGAATTGGTATGAACAACGGCACTCAGTAATTTGTCGAAGCTGGCGCCGGCGGGTAGTCCGGTTTCAATCATTTCTTTTATCAAATTCGCTTTGTCAAAATCAGAGTTCACATGCTCCGTTACATCCAGCAATTTATTAAAATGATCTGCCGATGGTTTTTCTTTTTCAATCAATGCTTTCAATAAATTTACTTTTTCATAATCAGCATTCACGTAACTAATCGCATCAAGCGTTCTATCAAAATTCTCTTCAGCAAAAGTTCTTTTAAAAATTAATTCCTTCAGCACATTCGATTTTTCATAGTCCGATTGCATGCTGTTCACTACATCAACAATCTGGTTTATTTGTGCTTTGGAGATATCTTGCCTTGCCATATTCACAAGCGTATTCGATTTTTCATAATCGGCGTTAATGCCTTTTACTGATTCGAACCATGCACGAGCAGTTAAAGAATCTCTTAAATATTCAACAGGAAATTTTTGCAGCAACCTTCCTTTATCATAATCGGAACTGATTTCGGTGCTGATCTTTCTAGCAACTGATTTTATCTGATCCTGAGAAATGCTGTCAACAGAAAGCAAATATTCGAGATACATGTTTTTAATATAATCCATTTTCAAATGCTGAACCTCATTGAGTAAAGCCGAGGCACCACCTTTGTTATAAAGCCTTTCCATCCGGCCTTTTGCATCAAAACCCATGTCGATCATGTCTTTAACCACATCTTCCAAAAATCTTTTTCCTTCAGCACTTTCGGGGCTTATTTTTCTTCCATCATCTTCCATCTCATATTTTATTTCGCCATTGGCTCCGTTTTCAGCCCTCAGTTTTTTTTCATTGTGAATATACCTGATGAACCCATTCCGTGATATTGCGAGGATAGCATTTTCTTCATTATTGAACCTGACTTCTCCATTATAGTTGATGTAAAGTTTATCATTATCATTGATGATGCTGATGCTGTTTCCCCGATGACATGAGAAAAATAATATAATGACAAAAACTCCGGCAGATAGAAATTGAAATTGCTTCATGACTGATATTTTAGGAAATTTTTATTGTTTTTCTGATTTCTTCGTAATCAGGTAATAGCCAAAAAAAGCGATTGAGATACAAAGAGCCATAATGGCAACTGAATGTATGCCGAGCGGCAATGTTGCATTGATCACAAATAAACCGATAGCAATACATGCCCAGACAAGCGACCATTTAATAGCTGAGCCTTTCGGATCTGTTTTTGATGCCTGAAGAAATTGTGCGGCAAGATTCTCCGACACTCCTTTCTCAATCATTCTTTTTTTCAGGCGGCTGTCCAGAAAATATTTAAATAAAGCAAGAAAAAATGTGGTAAACAGAAAAATGCCGATCAATGTGCTGGCACTGTGTAGTAAATCGAAATTGAATTCTCTGTCATAGAAGCCCTGGAAACCGGTTTGGGCATTTGCTGCAACGGAAGCGAGCAGTATAAATGATAATGTGGCGATCTTCTTCATGTTTATTTTTTTATCGTTATTGTAGTTGATGTGACAGTTGATTTTATTTTCAGTTGCAGAAAATCAATAAAAATTCAAATCATCAATTTTTCTCTGGTATTTTTTATACAACTCAATGCTCTGGAATATTAGAATAGCAAGCGCTGCAGTTGTCAATAAATAAAGCACGCTTTTCGAAACGCCTGTCGAAATACCGAGAACATATTTTTTATAATAAAAAATAATATTTGTCCTGTAGAAATATGCGGCAATGCATGCCGTTGCCATAATAAAAACCGGCAAAAGAAATACGGGCATGCGTTGAGGGGATACTTCAGGTTCAGCTTGAGGTATTTGCTGCATTACCAATTCCTGCAAGTCAAAATCAAAAACGGGTTTTGGTTGCTGTTCAATTCCGGCGAACAACATTTGATAAGCTTCGGCTTTCGACCTGCATAACTCGCATCCATGTATATGCGAAACTGCATCAGCATCATAAATTGCTGCATCTAAAACATATTGCTGTATCATTTCTTCAGAAAGATGATTTGTCATAGCTCTTCTTTTTTATATTTATTCAATATGCTTTCTTTCAAAGATTTTCTTGCCCGGTACAAGTAACTCTTCACGGTCCCTTCCGGTAATTGAGTAACAGATGAAATTTCTTCATAGCTCATTTCTTCATGATGATATAATGTTACTAAAGTTTTATATAATGGGGACAGATTGTCGATTTCATCTGCTAATATTTTCGAAAGTTGTTTTTGTGCTATGCCAGTTTCAGCTGCAGTTGTTGTTACCTGCATTTGCTTTTGCCGGATAAAATCAAGGCTTTCTGCTTCATCTTTATGTTCATGTTTTAGAACGTCAACCAGTACTAATTTTTTCTTTTCTAAATAATTAAGGCAGGTGTTATATGTGATCTGCGCGATCCATGTAGAGAGCTTTGACTGGAATTTAAAACCTGCTAAATTTTTAAAAACTTTCAGGTAAATATCCTGTGCCATATCTTTCCGGTCTTCCGCATTATTCACCATCTTAAAAACAATTTGAGCTACTAATGTTTCCGTGTTTTTGATAATAACAGAAAAGGCATGGCGGTCGCCATGCAACACTTTGCTTACGAGTTGTTGGTCGCTGAAGTTATTTTCAATTCTATTGCTCAATAACAGATTAGACAGGTGATTGCCTGCAATGTTGCAGTAAAGCTCAAAAAGTAACCAATGGGGTGACAGCTTTTGAAAAGGAACCACCTGCATTGACTTAAATTCAAGACCTGCAGGTGGTGTAACCCCTATCTTTATGTCTCCGATCACCACCCAATTCCGTAATCCACCCCGTAATTGCTGCTGCCACCCCAGAATGTTCCATGCTTTGTGTCAAAATAAATAGCATTGACCGGGCCACTGGTACGGTCTCTTAACGTTAATATATATCCCATTTTCTGCAGGTCACGCCTGACATATTCGGGGGTTCCGCTGTTGACGAGGATATGACCCGGGTGCGGTTTACGGTCATCAATTTTTTCTCCGCCTAATGAAAGCCATAATTGATCGGTATTAATGTTCTGCGCTTCTGTTGCTTCCTGTACGGTCATTCCAAATTCAACCACATTCAAAAAGAACTGCAATAAATTCTGATCCTGTGTATCACCGCCCTGCACTGCAAATGCCAAAAAAGGTTTACCATCTTTCATAGCGAATGAAGGGGTTAGTGTTACCCTTGGCTTTTTATGTGGCTGAACAACATTGAAAGGATTAAGTGTTGAATCGAGCACAAAACTTTGCATACGCTGGCTCATGCCGATGCCGGTGTGGCCAGCGATGCAGGCAGGTACCCAGCCCCCGCTCGGGGTAACTGAAACTATCCAGCCTTCTTCATCAGCAGCTTCAATGGAGGTGGTACCAAGCCACAAACGCTGCATATACAAACTGTCTATTGTCGCAGTTGCATTTGCAACACCACGTTGCTGCAATAAATTTGAATAAGGATTTGTTTTCCCTTCGTACGGATAAGGATCTCCGGGAGTAATATTCGCATTGTTCCTATCCGGTAAAATTAATTTTGCCCTTTCTTTTGCGTAATCTTTGTTCAGCAAACCTTTGATCGGTTCTTCCGGTGGAAAATATGGATCGCCATAATAAAAATCCCTGTCGGCAAATGCAAGGCTCATGGTTTGATAAACTGTGTTGATATAACGTGTACTGTTATAGCCCATACTTTTCAAATCAAAATTTTCCAAAATATTCAATGCCTGCAGCAACACAGGGCCTTGGCTCCATTGCTGCAATTTGTACACTTCAATTCCCCGATAGTTTACATGCAGTGGGTCTTCTTCAACAGGTTTCCATGTTGCCATATCCTCCAATGTAATCAGCCCGCCCTGCTCCTGGCAACCACGAACAAACTCTTTTGCAATATCTCCTTTATAAAACCTGTCGAAAGCGGCATAGATTGCTTCTTTGCGGGTTTTCTTTTTCTTCAGCGCATCCTGTTCAGCTTCTACCATTCTAGTAAGTGTTTCCAGCAAATCTTTCTGCGCAAAGACTTCTCCCGGTTCAGGAGCTTCTCTTTTTTCTCCTGCATGTGTTAAAAAAACCTTTTTGCTGTAAGGCCAGTCTTTGATGCGTTTTTTATTTGCTTCAATCACATTACATAAGGGCGCATCAATGGCGTAGCCAGCTGCTTGCTGCATAGCAGGCGCCAGCACTTCTTTCAAACTCATAGTTCCGTACTCAGCAAGCAGATAACATAATCCCCCGGGCGTGCCCGGTGTTACGGCAGCAAGCGGGCCATATTCCGGGGGGAAATTCATTCCTTTATTTTTAAAGAATTCAGGAGTGGCCCCTGTTGGCGCCCAGCCGAGCGCATCGATGGAAAACACTTTTCCGGTATGCGGGTTATAAATAATAGCCTGTGTTTCCCCACCCCAACTTAGCGTAGTCCACATGGTGCAAACTGATGCAAGCATGGCGCAAGCTGCATCCACTGCATTTCCACCTTTCTGAAAAATTTGCGCACCTGCTTCTGCCCCATAAGTTTTGCCGGTAATAGCCATCCAGTGCCTGCCATACAATTGTGGCTTTTGTGTTTGCTGGGCTTTGATGAATTGAAATAAAAAAACAACAAGAAGAAAAATAATGAAATGTTTCATGTGCAGAAGTTTTGGTGCTTAAAGTTAAAGCATAAAAAAATTTAAGCTGCTTAATAAAAAAAGAAAGGCTTTTTTGAGCCAGATATTATTAAGCGTTCGGAAATTTATCCGTGGCATCATCATTGAATTGCTATCTGATATTAAACATTGGAGAAACAGGTGAATCATTTTTCAAAAATCTTCACTTGCCCATCCTCCAGTCCCGCAATAACTTTTGATGCCATGTTTACAAACAATCCATTCTCTACCACTCCAACAATCGAATTTATCTTTTCCTGTAGTTCTTCCGGGTTTAATATTTCATCAAATGCACAATCAATAATATAATTGCCATTATCGGTAATATATGGCTTATGGTATTCAAGCCTTAACGTAGGCATGCAATGAAGCGCTATTAATTTCTGAACAGCTTTTTCCCATCCGAACGGCACTACCTCAACCGGAAGCGGAAACCTGCCAAGATGTTTTACCAGCTTGCTTTCATCAACAATTATAACGAGTTGTTTACTATTTGATGCCACGATCTTTTCGCGAAGTAATGCGCCACCGCCACCTTTAATAAGGTTGAGGTTTTCATCAACTTCATCAGCTCCATCAATGGTAATATCAATTTGATTGATCTCTGCAAAAGGAACTATCGGTATACCTAAATTTATTGCCTGGCTTTCCGAACTTTTCGATGTGGCAATAGCTTTTATCTGTAACTCGTTCTTGCTGACTTTTTCCCCGATCATGGCAATCGCCCAATAAGCTGTTGACCCGGTGCCAAGTCCGACAGTCATTCCATTCCTAACCAGTTCAACTGCATTTGCTGCAGCAAGTTGTTTTGGGTTCATAATACTTAAAGGTGAATTTCGAAGTTAATTCAGATTGATCATTCAGGAATCCATAAACCAGTCCTGGTTTAGTCATTTCATGAAACTTACAACCTATTTATTGTTCCCGGTATAAATAATCTTGTAAATCGTTCCTTTTATATCATCAGCAACATAAAGGGCGCCGTCAGGGCCTTGTGCCAATCCCATCGGACGATGTTGGATAGCACCATTATTGTTTTGAGTAAGATCGATGCCGGCAAAATTATCAGCGAATATTTCCCACTGCCCGGAAGGTTTACCATTTATAAAAGGTACAAAAGCCACAAAGTACCCTTTTTTCAAAACAGATGATTTGCTATGAAAAGCAATGAATGCACCATTATGATATTTTTCAGGGAACATGTTTCCTGTATAAAACAACAAATCGTTTGGTCCTAAATGGGCGGGAAAAGCAATCACCGGGTCAATATATTTATTATCGACAGTTTTTTTTCCGTCACCCCCATATTCAGGCGATAGCATTTTCTTTTTCCTGTTCTGATCGTAATAAATAAAAGGCCACCCGGCATCAGCCCCCTGCTGCAATTCGTACATAGCTTCCGCAGGAAGCTCAGCATCCTGCTGTGAAGAATAATATTGGGGAAATTTTTCACTGAAGCTCCCACGCCCATGCATAACCACAAACAATGAATGGGTGTTGCTATTCCAGTTAATACCCACAACATTTTTAAGTCCGCGGCCATATTGCACAGAATTATTATAGCTCTGATCTGCCAGGTCAGTTTTGAACTGCCATACCCCTCCCACCGAGTCGAGAAGCGGGCACCCCTGCATGCCCATTGAAGAATTGGGGAGTGTGCAGGTTTCGTCGTACGATCCAATAGTAACATAGAGGTTGCCCTTATCATCAACAGCGATGGATTTTGAATTATCCCGATTCTTATCGATTAAGCCCTTCACAATAACTTGCGGGTTCGCTGTATCCTTAACCTGTCCTTTTTCATCCAGCGCATATTTAAAAACAGATGTATTTGATGATGCATAAAGAACATCATTTTTAATGAGAATACCTGTGCCGGGGTAATTTCCGAAGCCTGTTCTTTTATCCGCCTTTCCATCGTGGTCTGTATCACTCAAACAATAAATTCCTTTACCATTTTTCAAGCCACTTAGTTTTACATAAATATCTCCTTGCCGATTAACAGCAATATGCCGCAACGGGCCAACAGTATCCGCTACAATTGAAGATGAAAAACCTTCCGGCAGTATAATCTCGGTTTTATTCTGCACGGCAGTTTTGGGCGCTGTATTATTATCGCCGCAAGATGTTTCAGCCAATAAAGAAATAGCAAGTAAACAACGAAAAAGTAAACCGGCCTTCTTATGCATATAGAGCAGAGTTATTAATTAATAGAAGTTGACAAAACTAATGAAATATCCCGGTTGTCAACTGCAATCAACGAAGACTTTATAAAGCTGCATTACTAATAAAGCACCCGAGTTATTATCATGTATATGTTTTGCTATTGAATCATTTCAGGTCAACAAGCCCGTGTTTGATAGCATACAACACCAGGCTAACTCTCGTTCTGACATTTAATTTTTCGAACAAAGCATTACGGTAATCTTCCACACTCCTTACACTCACAAACATTTTGGCTGCTATTTCTTTATATGTAAGTTCAGAACAAATTAATTGTAAAAAGTCTTTTTCTTTTTGTGTGAAATGAATTTTTTCTACAGGTTCTACGTCTACCTGTTTATTTAACCCGGTAATTATTTTACTGGAAATTTCATCTGAAAAATAAAAACCTTTATCGCATACGGAATCCAGCGCATTTTTCAACTCATCCGGATCTATGCTTTTGAGTATATAACCTTTCGCCCCCAATCTCAGCATCTTGATAATCGTTTTTTCATCGCTATACATTGATAAGGCAAGGATCCTTATTTGAGGGTGTAATGCTGTAAGCCATTTTGCCGTTTCATAACCATCAAGTACCGGCATATTTACATCAAGCAACAGAATGTCAGGTATAGCGTGATTGGTTATGTGTGCTTTTACCTCCTTACCGTTCGCCGCCTCAAATAAAATGGAATAATTATCAAATGTGGATATCAGTTTTGCCAGGGCACTCCTCAGAAGCGTATGGTCGTCGGCAATTGCCACCAGTCTTTTTTTTGGCAGGACTGTTCTCATAATAATTATTAAACCTTTTGATCTAAAGGCAGCTTGATTGATATAACAGTTCCGCTACCATGATTACTCAAAATTAGAGCTTCAGCGCCAATTAAACTGGCACGGCTAATTATGTTTTTTAAACCAAGTCCTCCCGAAAAAGAAATTTTGCTCTTGCCTTCTTCCGTGTCGAATCCGATACCATCGTCTTCAACACGCATGCGGAAAAAACCATTTTCTGCATAATTCACATAAACAATAATTTTTTTGGCATGCGAATGCTTGAGTACATTATTCACACATTCCTGAAACATCCTGAACAGAAAAATCGATTTCTTCTCTTCCAGCAGATTTTCATCTCCACATACTGTATATTCAATTTCCAGCAGGCCGTTTTTTTTGAGTATATCCAGTTCATGCCTTATTGAATCGGTTAATCCGATTTCCGAAATACGATCGGGGTGTAAGCTCCACGACAAGTTAGACATGTCCACAATTGCTTTACTAAGCATTTCCTTGATGCTACCTATTCCACCCATCGCAGCATGAGATTTTTCAATTGGTAATGAAGAGAGGGAAAATTTTACAACAGAAAGTGTCTGACCGATATTATCATGCAATTCCTGTGCAATTACTTTAAGTGTTGATTCCTGTATTTCCAGCTGCGAACGCAACAATTCATTTTCGTACCTGTCTTTTAATAAGGCCAGTTCCTGTTCCTGCCGGTGTTGCTTTCTTTGATATAAAAAAAGAATTGCAACAATAAAACTTACCAACAAAAGTGCAACTATCGTTCCAATGATAATTATGATGAATATTTCCTGACTTTCAACCGGCATAAAAAAGCTATTGCGAATGATGAATATAACAAAATATTTAGCACATAAACAATGACCCAAAGATTCATCATCAGAATTCGTGGCAGTAATTTTAAATAATTGGCCATACCAAACAATGGAAATGTGCATGTATAAAAAAACAATAACCCGGAACATATCCAGAACGAAGGTTCATTAACCAGCTTAATAGAGTGTGGCAACTGGAAAAGTTCAAAAAAATAATAAACACAAAAAATAATGATAAAAAAACTGCCGATTGAGTAGGTAACAGAATAAAATCCAGTTGACACACTTGAAAAAACATATTCCAAAAAAAAGATTAACGGATAAATAAACAGGAATGATTTAAGTACTTGTTTAATCTTTTCGTTCTTGATGATCAGGCCTACAACCCAGAAATAGAAAACAAATTCAAAAGCCGAAAAAATATTATACATTTTCGCATTACTTATTTTATGCCTGCCAAGTTCAAACCCAACAAGCTCAACTATTGCGGCTATTAACAAAAACGGCGAAAAGAATTTTAAATACAATTCAGTTTCTTTTTTAAAAACAATAAATAGAGATATAATGAAACCGATAACTATAAAAATAATATGTACAAAACCAGTCATACTAATTGAAGATAATAAGATTTCGCACATAATAAAAAAACCTCCTGATGAGGAGGTTTTTTATAAAAACAGATGTTCGAGTTAGATGACAAAAAAACCATTGTCGCCTTTCTGAATTATTGTGGCCCCTAAAGATCCTATGCCTGTTTCTCCGTTTAAATTCGGGCCGCCGCATATCGGTGGACATAAATTACCTACATTGTATGCAAGGATTTCTGAGGCTCCATCCTTTTCATAATACACATCTTTATTCATTGATCCATCTTCAGTTTCCTTTGCTTTTGTAGCTACCATCACAATAGTTTGTCTTCCGGCGTATTCAGGTTTTGGAGCAAAATCTTCAGGATATGCGGCAAAATAAAATTTGATTCCGTCAGCATTATGGTTTTTACACATTGCAATAAATTCTTCAATTTCCTCAATACTGAACCATGCGCTGAGAGAGTCTTCTTTACCAATACGGTTGGAATTATGCACCCATCTTTCTTTTTTGTAGGTCCTGATTACTTTATCAACATGATTCTTGTTAACAAAACTACCCACTTTCATTGATTTTTTCTCTACCTTGATCATAACAATAGATTTTAGATTGATTAATTAATTTCGAGTAAAATTACGTGGTAGAGAATAAAAAATAATTTGTAAATTTTTGCAAATCATACTATTACAAATTATTTTTATTTATAAATAGTAGAAATACAACTGTATCAAAAAAAACGCAAAAAAGAACCCGTTTAAAAACGGGATTAATTACCGTGTGAAATAAAAATAAAGCCAGTTGAATAACCAGAAATAAATCCCGTTAACTTATCAGTTTAGAAACAATCATTACTTATCGTTTTATAGCAAAACCTGTGAGCTGAAAGCTAATTTCAGCATACAAATGGCAAGATAGAACCTGATTAATGGAATTTTATCAGCAGGAATGGTTTAGCATAAAGGCTAAGGCTGGGAAAAGTCAAAGATTTAGTTTCAATGATCGGATATAAATGAAAAAAAGATTTTAGCAATATTCTTAAAACTTTTCAAAATACAAATTCATTTTATTATAAGCGGTCTCTCCGGTTTTTCAATTCCCGCCATGTTGTTAGAATAATGTTTTCAGATTCGAGTGCTTTTCGAAATGCAGGGTCCATCATTGCCAGCATATCGCCTTTCCGAACAGGGCCCGAATCGGATATATGCTGAAACACTTCAGTAGTTGCTGTACAATGCATAATCATCATTGTTACTCCAGGTTTTAATGACTTAATTGCGGCAATATATTTTTCAGTTTTGAACTGCTGCAATTTTTTGTCGTCATTTTTTATTTCATCAGGAATTTTCACATCATAACTTGTATTTTCGAGATCATCCAGCACAGGCAAACCTGCATCCCAGATTTGTTTCCCAATATTGCGTAACTGTGTAATCATGGCTTCCGGAAAATGCATTTGCTGTTGTATCAACACATCTTTTCCACCTGGCAACATTAACGGAATGTGATTTTCGATTCCCACTTTTACATATCGTTCTAAAAAACCAGCTGTCGCATAAACCGTTCCCATATGTGTGTCAAGATGCGTAGGCTGAAAACCCAAATTGCGTGCGCGTTCAAGCTGTGCCCGTATTTCCCTTTCTACTTCATCCGCATTGGCGTGCGTAACCACTTCTTCAACGCTGTGCCACATGTCACCTTCCTGGTCAACTAAACCCGGAACATTTGTTTTTCCTGCAAGGGGCGCCCAACGGTAGTCTCTCCATTCGCTGGTTAATGTAAGATGCAAGCCTGCATCGATATCTGGATGGTCTTTTAGCCAATGTACAAAACCCGGCACCCACGGACAAGGCATCATTATACTGCAACTGGTAGATACGCCTTTTGTAATAGCAGCAATAGCACCTTCATTCGAATCGAAGCTCATACCCACATCATCTACATGCAAAATCAATACCCTCGATCCTTTGGGATAACCTAATTTCTCGGCATAAGTCAAGGAATCATTTTGTGAAAACAGAAAGGCCGGTGACAAAAAAGAAAAGAGAAAAAAAACACATGTACGCATAAAACAATTATTTTAATACATTGGTGTGAGAAAACAAATACGACAAAACACAAACTCGGCTCATTACAAAATGCTCGCTGCTCATCAAGCTACAAGATAAGCTTTCTGCTTAATGCGGAAACAATCGAATATGCCCATTGCAGTATCTTTTTCCAATCTGGCATAAACACAATTAATGTAAAATTATTTTTTTGCCCGGTACCTGATTACTGTTTAAGCGATCTTTTAAAAATATTATCCCAGGCTGTCAAAGAAGGTTTAGGTTGGAAATTAACATCTACAAGCCCGAGATAAACAAAATATTTAATAGATGAAGGCACTGATGGCGGTAATCCCGTAAGGTCAATATCAGTAAAGGAAAGTTGAAACACAGCAATAGCATTTACCTGATCAAGCAATTGGCTTTGCCGGTTGATATAATCCGCCTGTATCTGAGAACTGCTGCTAATTATTGATCCAGTAATACCGTTTATTGTTTGTGATGTCCACCCTCCTTCAGACACAAAAACAGGTAAAGTTTTTGCATCTACTAAACGGGAATAATAATTCAAGGGAATATCACCAGGCAAATTGAAATCAAAATAAGGGTAAGATGAAAGTCCCAGCTCCACAATAAAGGGAAAGTCTGAAAAGTCTTGTCCAACGCCCAGGTAGCTTCCTCCGGTTAATTTCCCCCATGCATAATCGACCTGCACACTTACACTTAACTTTACTTTTGTATCGGTCGTTCTTATATCGTTTGCAGCTGCATTTGCAGCTTGCTTTACTCCCTGGTAAACCGAGTCTGGGGCAATTCCCCTGATCAGGTTTGTTTCCAATGCAAGACCCAAATGATCGGGTTGAATAATACTGTCCATCACTATTACAAACCTGCGGTACAACTGCTGCATAGCTGGTTGTGCAATGCTTTTCCCTATGGCTACAAGGGCATCAGCATCTGATGCACGATTCAAACCATTTTCCGGATCCACATATACCCATATTTTTAAATTTTTCGAACGGTAATAATCTGTTAAACCTTTATAATTGAATAATACATAGGCCTCCACACTTTCGCCGCTTAATAAAGAATCCCATGGCACTTCATTTGAGATAATAGCCGCGTCGGACCGCTGTGTCCACAAATCAAGGGACTCAATAGCAAGATTGAGGTCAGGCCTCGGTGCCGAGTTTGCAAATCCCATGTAGTAAGTCCGCTGCATTTGGGGAGGGTTACTTTTATGACATGCTATCGAAACAGAAATACAGAAAAAAAATTTAGCTATATTTTTCATAAAAATAGAATGAATGGTAACCGATAAATTCAAAAAAGCAAAATCCATGTATTAAACTTAGAAGCAGGCTTAATATTATGCCAGTCACTTTTTTAATAAAAATTTTTGTGTATGCCGGCAACGATTAAGAGGGGGCACTAGTCCGAATAATAAAGCAATCAGAAAAAACTTCCATCCAAAAAATTTCTCCGGGATTATTGTATTCGGAACCTGACAAATACCTGTAAGTTCAAAGCTTTAAGCATTGATGCATTTTTCATTGAAAAACCAGAAAATGGAAGTTGTAACGACGCCCCTATATCCGTTCTTTCCAGATGATAGGCCATCTGCAGTTTTCCAAGCAATATGGATGATCTTACATATTGCCATTCCCCGGAAGATTTTTTTATTCCGTATGTTGAATCTGTTTGTGAATTAGAAGTAATGGCATGCCAAGTTGACTGCAAATGTACTATTGATGCATTTTGCCAATAATATACTACCCCCGCCCCAATCAAGAACTTATCATTAATATGATATTCATATTGAAATCCGAGATTTGTTCCGAAAGTTTTTGAAAGTGACCATATTTGTTGAACAGTATTGCTGTCACCAGGCATGGCGTGTATCAAAGTGTCCTTCAAAACAATTTTACCGGTATAATATGATTGCATCACTTTAACATCCAAATGCAATGTAATTTTATTGCCAATGTTCCTTGACAGCCACAAAGCGGGTATGAATAAATAATAAGGCTGCGAACTTGCATTAGTCCCTAAAAAATAATCTTTGAAGCCAGAAATTGGAATAGCAAAATTCCATTCTATTCCATAATGAACCCCTGAAAAAAAAGCATTGGTACCTGCCCTATTTCTAACTGATTTTGGAGATTGTTCCTGGCTGGATGAAAGTTCTTCATCTTTTTTGGTTACAACAGGTTTCCCACTTGATTTGTATATGGTATCCGTTTTATTCAACTTTTTATTTTTACCTGTTGCTGAATCCGGAAATTTGCTGATAGTCTTTTGAGAAGCTATGCTATTACTATCTTTTCTATCTTCAAATGAGTTTTCTCCCTTTTCCGTTAATAGAGGTTTACCTGTAACCATCAATGAGTCTTTACCGGATTTTATGGCATTTGTCTTTTTTCCTTTTTCGTTTTTTCCAAAACCCGCCCCATGAACGTGTTTATGATCCGATACTATTTTTTTTGCTATTCTCTGTTTACTTTCAGCTGTTGCAGTTGTATTCATATTCCCGGCCCGGGGAGGATGATCACCAAAAACAATATACCCGTTATACACTGCATAATACAGCGAAGTAGTTTTGCTTATATGCCTCAATAATGCAGGTAAAGAGTAATAGCCTTTGCTAAAGTAAATTTCTTTCGAGCCTTTCACTTTTGAAGAATTAAAAGAAAACCTCACATTGCTGCTGAGGTGAACAAAATCTTTGAGAGAATCCAATGAAATTTTTCCATGCAGGAAAAAAGCTGTTTCATGTGAAGCCGTTTTCTTTTTCACGTGCTGGGCAAGACAACGATTATTCAATGCCGCCGATAGCATCAGCAGCAGCAATAATTTAAAAATATTTCTACTCACATCCTTTTCCTGAAATATAAACAATATTGTTTCTCACATCCATCTTATAATTAAAGCCTAAAGTATAAGCCATCACATCCATAATTTCTTCAAGACTTTTATTATCAAACCGGGTAGTAATACGGCAACGATGCAAATTCGTATTTTGAAAGACAAAAGATACCCCGTAAGACTTTTCAAGATATGCTGTAGCCTTCTTAAGTGGCATGTCGGTAAAATCAAAAATTCTAGTTGCATAACTTGAAAGATTCGGATCTGTTGTTTGCGTATATTCTATATGATTTGTTCGGCCATCGAATCTGACAGACTCGCCCGTTCTGATATGTAATGTTGTTGCTCCAACCTCTATTTCCGCACTTCCGCTTCCGGACTGAATCTGAGCAATAGATGTATTGCTATTGCTGTCAAAAGCAACATATATATTGCCTTTCCATTTTTTTATAATAAGCGCTCCGGCTTCGAGTTGCAGTGCCTCATCATTTCCGTAAGTTCCCTGTAAATAAACTGCACCTTTAATTTTAAGTGTGGGTGCATTCTTGCTGACAGCAATTTCTTCCACACAGCTTTGCTGATCAATAAATGCAACCACACCACCAAATAAACTGTCTTTAACAGGCATTGCAGCAGTTTTGTATATCTTCCGCATTATATCATCATGCTTTGATTTCTTATTCATATAAATAAGAACAGCCATCGCCGTAATGAGCAGTCCCGAACCGGCAAAAATGAAATAATTCTTTATCGATGAGCCGACTGTTTTATTCACGTTAAAGTTTATAGGAGTTTTATCCAGCAGCTCATTCATGTTATCCCAGGCCTGCTCCATCGGAATATCTGGATCAGGATATTTTTCATTCATATCAAATCTTCTATGTAAATTTTTGTCATGCACTTTTTTCGCTATTTTGAATGTTTTCAAAAATTTTTTTCAATTTATTTCGGCATTCATTCAGATGCCATTTGACAGTGCCTTCTTTCATGTCGAGCGATTTTACTATTTCCTTGATGGAAAAACCTTCAAGATAAAACAAGCTGCAAACACACCTGGTGTTAAATTGTAACTGTCCGAGATAATAATAAATATCTTTCCATTCCAAATGCCTGAAAGGATTATACCCTTTAATTTCTATCAATTGCTCGTTGAGTTCATACGTCAATGTATTTTTTTTCTTGACCACAAGGTTAAGGGCTGAATTCCGGATAATTGTATATGCCCAGTTAAAAAAATCACCTTTTGATTCATCAAACTTGTCAATATTTTTGAAAACCTTCAGCATGCCATCATTTAATGCAGTAAGTACATCATGATTATCCGAAAAAAATGTTTTACACAGCGCAAAAAAAGCAGGATAAAATTGAGCGTACAATTTTTGCTGACAAGCCCGGTCATTCTTTTTGCAACCTTGCAATATTTCGTTTAGCTTTTCCAATTTTGTAGTAACCGCCCCGGCTGATCCGGGGCGGAAGTTTAAGCCCTGAGAACCAATCCCAATTTAAAAGAAATTTAGTTGATCGTCTGCGGAGAGATAGTTACTCCGCTACTATACTTCCATGTAAATTTCACTGATTTACCATTCTTGGTGTAAGAGCCGGAATAGGTAGTTCCGTTCAGTTTTATATTCAGGCTATACGTCCCGTCAGCAACAGGATAAATATAGGCATATCCTATTGATTGTTTTGTTCCTGATTCGCAAGCCGATGGTGCCGGGGTGTACACCCCGTTTATGTTAATATTATCATTAACGCCACTCACACTAACATCCACTGACAAATAATTATTCAGACAATTGTATTTATTTGTGCTCACCAATGAAAAAACAATGCCCGAGTTATTAATACTGTCTAACAATGAGGGCGTAATACTGATTTGATCTCCAGTCAAAGGAACCAAAGACGCAGTATCATTTGAATGATTGATACTGTCAATCGGATACCTGCTGCTGTCATTGTAAAAAACAGTATCAACAGTTACTCCAATAGTTGAAGATCCGCTACCAGCGCTTGCTTTCACCTGATATTTTCCCGAATTTTTGAATATAATGGATGCAGAATCACCATAACTCCTTATTACTACACTATCTGAAGGTGAAACGGTCCAGCTGACTGAATCTGGCGAAGTGGTATTATACCTGAAAACTACCGGCTCCCCTCTTTGAATAGAAGCTGTTTTAGCGGCACTCAGGTTAGCTGTGCCGGGGTCTGACACCTCATTTTTTTTACAGGCAAAATAGGATAAGGTTGTCAGGAAGGCTAATAACAATAATTTTTTGTTTTTCATGACTTTTGTTTTTATCATCTTACTCGAATTAATTTTCAGGTTAAAAACCCTGTTTCTATATTATACCATGAGAAGATTGCAAAAGGTTGGAAAAATTAAAAAATATTTTGATTGTTAATGTAACCAAAGCCTACTTGATGAGCAGGTAACAAGATAAAATCATGCAAGATGACATCTATGATGATTAAGCCGGATTTGATTGTAGACTTATAATAAATAAAATTATAGTAGAGGGGGAATCCAATTCCGGTAAAAAATATTTAATGACATAGCTGATTTAATTATCTGCTTTAATTTCGTCAACCTTATCTTTCACTACAGTTAATTCTGAAGCATCGACAGTAATCGGCACCAATCCTAATTGCACCACCGCCTTTTTGCCACGAAGTTCTTTTAATACACCTACCTGGTGATTTTTTTTCATCATTACTTTATCTCCCGGTTTGGCTTCACCAGCCACTTCAATATATTTCAGTTCAAATTTCTTTTTAACTTTTTCATTTACCTGCTTTTCCTTTTGCTTAAAAAGCAATGCCTGCATTTGTCTGATCACCTCGTTTTTATTTTCAGCTTTGCGCCAATCAAAAATGATCTGTTTCAGCTTACGCTCCATCTCCTTTAAATACGCAAGGCGTTCTTCAGATATCTTATTTTGCTGTTTCAACAATTCAACCTGCTGTTGGTGCTTTTCCTTATTGATCAGTAATTCCATCTCCTTTTTCAATCGTTCATTTTCTTTCAGCATTTTCTGCAGTTCTTTTTTTTCTTTTTCAATATGCTGAAGATCCTGCTCTGTCCTGTTCAGTAATTTATCTAACCGGAAATGCCCTTCGTCAACCAATGCCCTGGCGCGCTTTATCAGCCTTGGTTCCAGCCCAATCCGTTCTGCAATGGAAAAAGTATAAGAACTTCCCGGCTTTCCTACAATTAGTTTATACAATGGCATCAGGTTTTTCTCATCAAAAGACATTGCTCCGTTGATAATACCCGGAGTTTTACTGGCCATTACTTTCAGGTTCAGGTAATGCGTAGTAACAATGCCCATTGAATGCTTCTTCACAAGTTCTTCTAAAATCACTTCAGCAAAGGCACCGCCCAGGTTCGGATCGCTGCCACTGCCCAATTCATCAATGAAAAACAAAGTCTTGCCGTTTGCATTTTCCATAAAGTATTTCATGTTCATTAAGTGCGAGCTGTAGGTGCTCAGTTCAAACTCAAGGCTTTGAGTATCGCCGATATGTATCATCAATTGCTTGAAAATACCTAACTCGGAATTCGGATGGACCGGGATAAGCAACCCGCTCTGAATCATCAGTTGCAGCAAGCCTACCGTTTTTAACGTAACTGTTTTACCACCGGCATTCGGTCCGGAAATAACAAGAATGCGGTTTCTTTCATTCAGTTCGATATTAGTGGGTATGGTGGGTTTTTGATTTTTTTTATTATAGAGATACAATAACGGGTGATATGCTTCTTTCAAATGAACATGTGCTTTATCATGAAGTAAGGGGAAGTTTCCGCTGGTATCTATTGCCAGTTGCGCTTTGGCATGAATAAAATCATACTCGCCCAGTACGTCATGATAGGTAACTAACAGTGAAGCATAACCGTGAAGCCGCACTGTCAGTTCGCGGAGTATACGGTGCACCTCACGGTTTTCTTCATGTTCCAGAGAAAACACTTCGTTGTTCAATCCGGTAGTTTCTTCCGGCTCAATAAAGGCTGTTCTCCTGGTATCGCTTTCTCCATGCAATATGCCTTTTACCTGTCGCTTATGTTCCGCAAAAATGGCCACCACTCTTCTGCCATTCAAAAATGCTTCTTCAATATCCGCAACATAACCTGATTTATTAAGCCTGGATAAAATCCTGTCGAACACCCGGCGCAACTCATTTCGTTTCCGGTATAAATTCTGCCTGATAGTTGTCAATGCCTCTGAGGCACTGTCTTTCACAAGGCCATTTTCATCCAACACTTCATCAATCAATGCCATGATATTCTTTTCATAATAAGTATGCTCTATTACCCTTGCCAGTGCAGGATAAGCCAGTTTTCTTTCCGCATCAAACCAACGGAAAATATTTTTAATACTGTCTGACAGTTTGCGTATTTCTAAAAAATCGTCACCTTTCAAAACCGCTCCCGGGATACCAAGTAATTTAAGTTCCCTGAGAAGATTAAGTACGTAATCGTTGGGAAAATGCTGCCCGCTTTGTATTAGTAATTTGTATTCATTCGCTTGCTGTAATGCAAGTTCAATATATTCACGCCGGGTATGTATGCGCAAATGACTTGCCTGTTCAACGGCATATTCTGTTCTACAATGTGCCGCAAGCAATAATTTAATTTTATCAAACTCCAGTTGTACCAATGCTGATGAAGGGAAAAATTTCATGGGTTGAAATTAGCAAGGAATTTGCGAATCTTCGAATCAGGAAACTACAGTGCTGAATTCATAAAATTATGATTACCCGAATATCCTTCAAGCTGTAACGCGCAGCGCTGAATAGAATTGGTGCGGTAACCGTGCGTGACACAAGGATGGCGGATCGTATTCATTTAGCTGGCTCAAAAATAAATCAGGCATCAACCAATTACTTTTTCTCAGGTCATCTGCAAAGGCCGGCAGGTTGTTAATGAACATTTAAAGCCTTTCAATTGTCATATTGCTTACATATAAGATAAAAACTGAAAATTAATTTGCATTGGAAATGAATTTAATTTTACACAACAGAATTAAAATGAAAATTATGAGTGCATTGGCTTTTATTACATCGCTTGCTATATTAACAAGCTCTTGCGGACAAACAAATACACAATTTAACAATATGAACGAGACGACAATCCCTGCTGGGGTTAAGACAGACACCGCTACATTTGCTACTGGCTGCTTTTGGTGTACAGAGGCCATCTTTCAAAGACTGAAAGGGGTTTATAAAACAATATCGGGATATTCAGGGGGGCACGTTGCCAACCCGTCTTATGAGGAAGTTTGCACGGGTAATACCGGGCATGCTGAATGCCTGCAAATTATTTATGACCCCAAAATAATTTCGTATGATGAATTACTCGAAGTTTTTTGGGAAAGTCACGACCCTACTACACTAAACAGGCAGGGTAATGATGTGGGCACACAATACCGCAGCGCTGTTTTTTATCATAACGAGGAGCAAAAACTAAAGGCAGAACACTATAAGACTGAGTTGGATAAAAGCAAGGCTTATGATAAGCCCATTGTAACGGAGATAACAGCTTTTACGAATTTTTATCCCGCTGAAAATTATCATCAGAATTATTTTAATACACATGGCTCGCAACCTTACTGCTCGTTTGTGATCAGGCCGAAAGTTGAAAAATTTGAAAAGGTCTTTAAGAATAAATTGAAGCAGCAGTAAAAATCTGCAGCAGACCTTTTGCAAAGGGAATCCGGTTAACCATCCGGGTTCCTTTTTGTTTTATGATTAGCTGATAAAAAAATCATTTATCTTCATCAGCCCTTTACCATTCATGCAGCATAATGCCAAATATATTTCAAACCTAACCCCGTTGCGCGGAATAGCTGCGTTGCTGGTAGCCATTTTCCATTTCGAAATGGCAGTAGCGCGTTTTGTGCCTGCACAAACGACGATGTTTTTTGAAAAAAGCTACCTGATGGTAGATTTGTTTTTCATCATAAGTGGTTTTATCATGCTGCATGTTTATGGAAACAGCTTTAAAACATCTGTCTCAAAAAAATCTTTCAGGCAATTTATTGTTGCGAGGTTTGCGAGAATATATCCCCTCCATTTCTTTTCTTTATTGCTTTTGATATTTATAGTATTTCTGCTGTTACCCCCTCCAGATAACCAGGCGCGGCTTATCGAAGCCCGCTCAGCAATACCTTTTAATTTTTTATTATTACATGCTTTTTATACTACAACCATATTTACCTGGAATATTCCCTCCTGGAGTATCAGCCCCGAATGGTGGACTTACTTGTTATTTCCGTTGATGGCTTTATTCATTAACAGGAAGAAATTTCCGGCAATCATTTTCTTTTTAATATTTATTATAGTATCCTATTACAGCATCATGTATTTGTTGCCAAGAAAAAACCCATTATATCCATCTGTACCGGTCCCGCATAACATCAATACAACTTACGATTACGGCTTTTTGAGGGGGCTTTCCGGTTTCATGTGTGGAATGATAGTGTATGCAGCTTATCAATCTGGTTGGGTAAAAAAATTATTTGGAAAAGATCTCATCAGCATACTCCTGTTATTACTTATAATTATAGTGCTGCATTTTGCAATGAATGATATAATTGCCGTAATTCTATTTGCATTGCTGGTACTGAGCTTTGCATGTAATGAAACAACAATTCACAGAATTTGTAATAATAAAGTACTTCAATATATCGGAGACATTTCCTACTCGATTTATTTGATGCAGATATTTTTTCAGGTCCCTTTTTCGCATGGATTTCGTTTGCCTGGCGTAACCGGTGTGGGCAGGGGCAAATTGAATATTGATTTTGGAGGCGGGTTGATGTATTGTTGCATTTATGTTATATTACTCATCATTGTATCTTCCCTTAGTTATTACCTTATAGAAAAACCTGGCAGGAAATATATTAATCGAAAATGGGGAAATGCAAGCTTTACAAATGAAGGTGACCGGGTTCCGGCAATTCGTTAAAATTGCTCTTGAGCGCTAAGACTATATATTACTTTAATTTATTTTTACAGATAAGTTTCAAAAAATGAAAGCCAGACATTTTTACTATTTACTTTTCACTTTTTATTGCTGCCAGTACTGTATAGCACAAAACAGTAATGAGCATTTTACACATGCAGACACCTTGCGTGGCAGTGTAACTCAGGAAAGGGCCTGGTGGGATGTGTTGAGGTATGATATTGACATAAACCCCAATTATGAAAACAAATCGATTAGCGGCACTAACTCCATCACATTCAAAGCAATTGATAATGGCAATATTATGCAAATTGATTTGCAGCAGCCATTGCAAATACAATCTATTGAGTGGGAAAATACTGCTTTGGAATTTAAAAGAGAAGGAAATATTTTTCACGTTGAATTCCCCAGGGAAATAAAAAAAGGGAATATTGAAAAACTCAGAATAACGTATCAAGGCAATCCACGCATAGCTGCACGCCCTCCCTGGGATGGTGGCTGGATATTTACAAAAGATAAATTAGGAAGGCCTTGGATGAGTGTTGCCTGCCAAGGCCTGGGTGCCAGTGTCTGGTATCCCTGCAAAGACTACCAGGGGGATGAACCAGATAATGGCGCCTCGATAACGATAGGTATTCCAGATACATTAGTAGCAATTGCAAATGGAAGATTAATACAAAAGAAACTCAATAAAGATGGATCTGCCAGATATGTTTGGGAAGTAAAAAACCCGATTAATAATTATAACATCATTCCTTATATCGGTAAATATGTAACCTGGCATGAAGATTACCAGGGCGAGAAAGGCAAACTGGACTGTGATTACTGGGTGCTTGATTATAATCTTGAAAAAGCGAAAGAACAATTCAAGCAAGCTGATAGTATGCTGCACTGTTTTGAATACTGGTTTGGCCCTTACCCTTTTTATGAAGATGGCTATAAACTGGTTGAAGCGCCACATCTCGGGATGGAACATCAAAGTGCAGTGGCTTACGGTAATGGTTTTAAAAACGGATACCGCGGCACCGATTTGTCAGGCTCCGGATGGGGCCTGAAATGGGATTTTATTATTGTGCATGAAAGCGGCCATGAATGGTTTGGCAATAACATCACCACGAAAGACCTGGCAGACATGTGGGTGCATGAAGGATTTACCAATTATTCCGAAACTATTTACACAGGTTGCCAGTATGGTATTGAACCGGGAAATGATTATTGCATAGGTACACGCAAAAGGATAATAAATGATAAACCCATTATTGCACACTATGGCGTGAATGAAGAAGGCTCGGGAGATATGTATTATAAAGGCGGCAATATGCTGCACACCATCAGGCATATGATCAACAATGATTCATTATTCAGGAGAATATTGAGGGGGATAAACAGGGATTTTTACCATCAAACTGTAACATCAAAACAAATTGAAGATTATGTAAGCTTGCATGCAAAAAAAGACCTCTCGAAAGTATTCGATCAATATTTGCGTACCACAAAAATTCCTGTACTGGAATATAAAATCAATGGAACTGTTCTTTCCTATCATTGGTCAAATTGTGTAACTGGTTTTAATATGCCTCTGAAAATCTTTGCCGGAAAAGAACAATGGATTTATCCGACAGAAACATGGCAAACGCTTGAAATTGCTGTAGGTAATGATATCAAAGCCGACCGGAATTTTTATATTATTCTTAAAAAACTGGATTGATTAAAACAATGCATCTTTGCAAGCAATAAACTTTTATAATCCTGCATGAGCACGATAAGGCGGCAAAGCATATTTTCCTCAGTAATTGTTTATATCGGCTTTGCTTTGGGCCTGCTCAATACATATTTTTTTACCCGGCAAAACGGAAATTTCACAGCTGCACAATACGGGCTTACTCAAATTTTCGTTTCGATTGCTACAGTAATGTTTTCATTCGCCAACCTGGGTATGCAGGCTTATATTAATAAATTTTACCCGTATTATAATGATCACCTCGACACAAAAAAAAATGATCTCTTCACCTGGGCTATACTGGTGAGCTCTGTCGGGTTTTTGCTTGTCATCGCAGGCGGATTTATTTTCAAACATCTGGTGGTTCAAAAATTTGGAGCTAATTCTGAAGAACTGGTTACTTATTATGCCTGGACTTTCCCCTTTGGCTTTGGCCTCACTTTGTATACTATTCTTGAATCCTATGCACAACAATTAAAGAAATCGGTGCTTACTACTTACCTGCGTGAATTACAGTTCAGGATCTTTACAACCATCCTGATTATATGTTTGAGTATCGGCATTTTGCCTGGCTTTGGGTCCTTTATCAAATTATATTCATTCAACTACTTTGCCGTTGCCCTTATCCTGCTCTGTTATATATTATACCGGAAAGAAGCCTATTTCACTTTTTCAATAAGCAGGGTAACAAAAAAATTCAGGAAAAAAATTTTTGCACTTGCTACACTTATCTGGAGCGGAATGTTGTTGCACAATATTGCAGCAGTATTTGCCCAGTTTGTAATTGCTTCCGTAATGCCTAAAGGTTTAGCTAATACCGGAATTTTCATTCTGGCCCAATACATGACAAGCATTATGCAGGCCCCACAGCGAGGTATTATCACTTCTTCCATTGGGCCTTTGTCCAAAGCGTGGAAAGACAAAGACATTAAAAAAATTGATCTCATCTATCACCGCTCGTCTATTAACCAGCTAATTTTCTCAATGGCCATGTTTGTTATTATATGGATGAATTTCAAAGATGGAATAGTGAACTTTCATTTAAAGGCAGATTTTTTACAGGCTCAATATGTTTTTTTATTCCTTGGTTTAAATTGCATTATTGACATGGGTACAGGAGTAAATGCACAAATTATCGGAACATCTACTTTCTGGCGATTTGATTTTATCACAGGCATCATTCTTCTTGGCATATCACTGCCGCTGAGTTATGTACTTACCAAAACAACCGGCATTACCGGGCCTGCTATTGCAACTTTGATCTCTTTCACTATATATAACGGGATACGTTATTTTTTCCTGTTGAAGAAATTCAATATGCAACCCTTTACTATAAAAACATTTTATGCCATTGCCTGTGCGCTTATAAGTTTCTTGGTCAGTTATTATCTTTTTAAAAACCATTCGGGTTTTTTGTGGATGATCATAAGAAGCACGGTATTCATGTTCGCCTACCTGTTTTGTGTATTTTATTTTAACCTTTCACCTGATATTTTACCTGTACTCACTACAATTAAAAAAAGACTGGGCATAAAAATATCCTAGCATTATACTCAAAAAAATTACCCAAATACATGAGGCCATCAATTGATGTTTGCAATATTTAATATTGTAACTTTTCCATTATTTTAAAATTTAAAACAAACAAACATGTACATGGTATGGTTCATTATTATTGGTGCGATAGCCGGCTGGCTTGCAGGGCAAATTACCAAAGGTGGCGGGTTTGGTCTGTTAGGTAATATAATTGTGGGTATACTTGGTGCGGTCATTGGCGGCTGGATCGCTCACGCACTAGGCATTTTCAGTGGCAGCATTGTTGGAGAAATACTAATAGCCACGGGAGGATCTGTTGTTCTGCTATTCATAATCGGGCTTATTAAAAAATAACTTTTATTAAAATGCACCTTATCTTATAACAAACCCTGCTTCTCAAAGCAGGGTTGTTTTGTGAAATATTTCGCTAAACCTGACTGACTATCTTATTAGCACTTTGTTCATTTTTTACTCTTCATCTTCTTCATAATTATAGGACCCTTCATTATCTTTTTGAACAGTTTGCCATTCTTTTACCTTATCGTCATCCAGCAATTCAAGTATGTCATGGATTGCATCGGTTTTCATTCTCCACTCCAGTATTGTTTCCTGCCCTAATTTTGAAACATGTAAACAATAATCCGTTTCAAAATTTATTTTCACCAGCTCAATCGGGCTTTCTTCTTTTTCCCTGATCAGGTAATAACAATTTCTTTCCAGTAATGCATACGAATACATACAAACACAATTTTTAGTTGAACAAAAAAACTTTGTCAATGGGCAGCAAGAAAATAATGGGATGTAATAAATGCTTCGGGAATTCGGGTTAGTGAGTTATAAGGGCATTTATTGGTGCGAAGCGAATGTAAAATTACGGAATCCGGCGAATAGCAAACCAATGATTTTTGAAGAATTGCGGATTAATAAAATGATAATCTTAAACTATTGATTTTCATAAATAAAGCGGCGCAGGCCAAAACGGCACTGCGCCTGAGGGAAAGGGGAATCAAATATCAAAAAAAGATTTATTTATCAGTGACAACTAACACAAAAAGAAAAATTTATACTGATAACCCCATTTTTATCTTTGAAATAATTCGAATAACTGCTGCCGATGCCATACCCAAAACAACCTGCGGCCGACACATCGTAGCTTTTACTCTTAAAATCAGGCATACGTTACCGTGATAATGATTCATATCAACATATTGAAGATAGGCATCATTTCGGATATGAAGAATACTTCATTTTGCATTTTGATTTAACAAATGACAGGCCTTTGCATTCATTTTTATTAGAATTATTTTCAAAGAACTTACTCTAATACAATTTTAACAGATAACATAAATATCCTGTTCAATTATGGTTTAAATCCAAGGCGGTACGCTACTTTGAAATCAAATGCCAGGTTACTGATTTTCGAGTCCGAGCCTCCTCCCGGGTTTATATTACGAAGACCTAAGTCATTGTCTATTGCAACAAGAATAGGCAAAGAGGCGAACTTGTAGCCAATACCAAATTTTAGCCCCCAATCACCTCTTCTGTAATCATCCCCATCACTATTGCCGAATTTTAAGCCGTGCTTCCCCGTATCATCGGAATAATGACCGGTTATTGCGATACCATAGTACGCACCGCCTTCAACATAAACAATCGAATTCCCTGCTAAAATATAATTAAATCTAACCTTAATAATTGGCAGTTGAAGGTACATGATCGCGTCAGTCTCAGTTACATTTGGCGAAACAAATTTTGTACCTCGCATCCCCAAAGAAAACCCTATTCCATAGCTAAAAAACGTTCTTTTTTGAATTTCCGGAACTGAATCAAAATCCATTTTATTTTCATAGTCAACAATGGAACCAGACGCCAAACCGTAGCGCTTATAATCTTGAAATATTGGTCGGTCATTTTTCCCACTGAAAAAATTTTGAATTGATTTTAACCCTTGACCAACTTTTTGAGCCCATGCAAACCCTTCGATATACCAGGATGCCGGCTTCCAGTTTGGCGTGGCACTAGGATTTTTTACTTTTAATTTGGTTACGGTAACAGCAGGCCCAAATTCTGCCGGATCTGCTTTAACTGGCCCGGCTTGCTTCATTTTTTTTGCTCTCGAAGACATTGAATTGTCGTCGGGAAATGGTCCCGTGGGCGTTTTGGGCACCGGTGGAGGGTTTTGTGCAATAACCATAGTTTTGAAAAAAATGGATATGAAAATCAGCAACAGTAATTTTAATTTGTTATTCATTTGATTTTATTTGATGATTAATACATAGAAAGTCGACTCTGCTATTTTTTCACTTATCGAACATTATATGCTAAGCTTAAAATTTCACATTTGGCATAAAATTGCTTGTTGAACCGACCATCGTGCAAAGAAATTTCCCATTCTCAATAGCTCCCTTCAATCCGGTTGTTGCGCTAAAAGTTACAGCACTACTTTTTTGTTGCATTGTATTCGGTTTTTGAACAACCAGAAAAATAAATGAAGACCTCAACAATATTGCGGCTGAAAAAAGCTGCATTATTTCCTTTGTTTTATACCCCAGGTTTTGTTGAATGATTATTTGATCAGTACTTAATCAAATTTCCTATTGATGTGAAGCAGTTCAAATACTTAGTCCTAACTATTTTTAAAAATAGTTAGAGGTAAGTATTTTCAAAAAAATACGGGAAAGGGAAATTTGAATGTAGTAAAAAGAAAAATATGAAGCATTTTCTGATCCTTATTACCTGTTTCATTTTTATTGAAAACCTTAAAGCGCAAAACCTGCAATATGGCGCTGAACTTGGAATCAACTTATCGGGCGCAACTGTAAAAGACCCCGGCGGAGATCCGCATGGCACACCTGGCGTTGGGTTTCAGTTGGGAGGTTTTGGCGAATATGCGCTAACATCGCCACACTTAGCCGTTGGCGCAAGGGTGCTTTTTTCGTATGAAGGGTATAAACCTGTTATTTACGACACAAAAGCATCAGTGCATGTATCCTTCATAAAAATCCCTATCAATCTAATTTACAAATCGGGTGGCAAGAACGGGAAATTGAGCATTGGTGTGGGACCGTATTTTGCTTTCGGTGTTGGCGGGCATTACACATCAGATAACACAAATGAAAAAATAAAAATACATTTTGGGAGTAACCCCGATGAAGATGACCTTAAAAGAGTGGATATTGGCGTTGACCTGATGGCTTGCTATAAGCTCAACGATAAAATATGTGTCAGGGCATCTTTCGATTTGGGCGCCATCAATTATCTTACTCCCGGATCAACTGCGGATGCATCTGCCCATTGCCTGAGCTTTGGCATAACGGGTTGTTATTCGCTCAGCAAATAGAAAAATATTTTCGTTGATCAGGACACCAGCCCGTGTTCCTTTGCAAAATTGATAAGCCCTACTGGTGTGTAAATATTCAGCTTTCGGCAGATGTTCCTTCTGTGGGTATTGATGGTGAATTCGCTTAAAAATAATTCGCCTGCAATTTCCTTGGTGGTAAGCCCTTTTGCAATTTTACCGATGATTTCAGTTTCCCTTTCTGTGAGCTGATATTTTTTGATGAACTCATTATTGAACAATTCGGATTGCCTGATTTCCGGATGAAGGTCCTGGAACCAGTTATTGCCATCCGCAATGGCAACTACAGCCTGTTTCAATGTTGGAGACGGCACATTTTTCAGCAGGTAGCCATTTGCTCCAAGCAATTTAATTTCTTTAATAAGCTTATCCTGGCCATAGTTTGAAAACACAATGATCTTTAGTTTCGGAAATTCCTTCCTAATAATTTTTAAAGAATCAATGCCATCCATTTTCGGCATCTGCAGATCCAGCAGAATAATATCTACTACATTTGAGCGGAGGATATTAATCAGCTCACGGCCATTGCCTGCAGTGGCAACAACTCTTACACCTTCAATTTCTTCCAGCACTTTTTGAAGGCCATCCACCAGTAATGGGTGATCATCTGCTATGACTAACCGTAATGTCATCATCCAACATTTATTTCAAAAACAATGAGCGTTCCTTTATCCTGCTTTTTTTCAATCTGCATCTTTCCATTAAGATAAGCAATTTTCGCTTGTATGGATTGCAGCCCTTTGCCTTTTGAAGATGGATAATCTTCTATGCCAATCCCGTCATCTTCTACCATTACAGCAACTTGCTTCTCATGCTCCACCACTTCTATCATCGCGCTCAGTGCATCAGCGTGTTTTAAAATATTATGTACCAGTTCCTGGATAATCCTATAAATATTGTTCAGCAAACCAATCGGGTATTTTTTATCATCATCAAACCCGATGATTGTGGTTTGCATTTTTAATTTGCCTGAAAGATTGATGCTTTGCGCCATATCCTCAATTGCTTTCTTAAAACCATATTTTTCAATCACCAAAGGTGTAAGCCGATGGCTGATTGCGCGGATGGTGGATGAAACATCGTTCAATATTTCATGAGCTTTTTCAATTTTTTCTTTTGCCCTCAAATCGTCAAATCCTTTTTCTATAGCTGATGAAATATTTAATGATGCCAGGGCAAGCATGCCGCCAGCTTCATCATGAAGCTGGTCTGCAATTTTATACCGTTCATTTTCCTCAGCATCAATAGTGCCCTGCATAATTTCAATGCGGTGCTGCTTCCGCATTTCAGCAATTTTATGCTGCTGAAGCACTTCATTTTGATGCGCAATTTGTTCTGCCTGCAATTTCCTGTGATTCTGATTTCTTGCATAAGCAATAAGCAACGCAATAATAAGCGCTGAAAGTGCAGAAAAAATCAGGATGCCGGCCCATTGTTGACGCAGCTCTCTTTTTTTTGTTTCATTCTCTTTGTTCAGCATCATTATTTGCTGCTCCTTATCATGCACACGCATTTTTGTTTCTACTTCTTGTATCGCACGGTACCGGTTAATATTTGAAAGCGAATCCTTGATGGTATAAAAAATTTCTATTGCCCTGTTGTAACCTGCATTATCATTTGTTGCTTTCAACAATTCCGCATAATATTTATAGTAGTAAAAACCGATTGCAGAATACGTTCTTGTTTTCAAAACAGCAGAAAGATGCGCAAAGAGTTTTCGCGCTGAATCAGTTTGATTGTTCATGATCAATTCATGCGCATAATAAATTTCAGGCGGCATTAAATGAAGGCCATAAGCCATGCTCCCGTTTTTGTATGCCAATTCATATTCTTCCAGCGCATCCTTCTTTCTGTTCTCATGCTCTGCAATCATCCCGGCAGCTAAATGATAAGTAGGGTAAGAAATTTTACCTGCCTGTTGATTGAAAAGGCTGAAACTTTTTGAAAGATAATTCATGGCCTCATCAAATGCCCCCTGATATGCTTTCACCATTGCCATTACCGAATTGACAGGCGCAGCCTGTGCGCCTGTCGGGTTGGGCTTCACCGTGGCATCATAAAACAATTCGGCAAACTTCCAGGCATTGTCATAATCGGTAAGCATAAGATTTACGAGCATCAGTTGATAATAAATGCTGGGCACAGGACTGCGAAAATAAAATGCAGTCCGTTCATAAAACCGTGGTTTATGCGAAAGAGATGGATCTTTACACAAATCCTGCAGTTCACCCAGCTCCGTAACCTGTTGCTGCAAATTAAACTGGCTGTAAAAAACTGCCCGGTTATACTTCGCCGTAAACAATGCATTTTTATCTGCGATTTTTTGAGCAAGTACTATGGCACTATCAAGATATTTCCTGAACGAAGCAGTATCATCCATATTAGCCAGGCCTTTGAAAGTATAAATAAAAGAAAGGCTCTCATCATCATTATTTTGCCTGCAGGAATTTTCGCCAAGTTTCAAATATTTTTCAAGAGAATCGCCCTTTCCCCATTCGAGGTACATCAGCACCGTGCTCACCAGAGCTTCATCATAGTTTTTAACATGGCCGATAGCGTTTGTCCTTGCAAGCCTATACAAAGAGTCTGCCTCATCAAATGCAGTCAAAGATTCTTTTGCTCTGGCCCAGTTCATCAGCAATACATGCAACCACTGCTTATTACCTGTTGTTTTTACAACGGAAAAATATTCTGTAAGAAATTGATAAGCCAGGTTGAGGTTTGTCTGGCCAACATCCTGGATCAGGTCACAGGCTTCCTTAAAATTTTTTTCAGAAATTTTTTTTCCCTCTAATTGCGCCCATGCAGATTTTGCCTCTTCGTTTGTGTATGTACGTGAAAATACCTTTAAGCTTAACAATAATAAAAGTGAGGTTATTATAGGCCGAAATTTTGGCATAGTTTAAATTTAAGCAATTAGCATCAATAATCTACCTTGGTGTTGGGCATTAATGAATAGCTTTTGCTCAGTGCAAATTTTCAGGGCCGGCCACAACACCGTTCTTTAAATGCAGAAACCGATCAACGCAATAGGGTATCTGATGTTGGTAATGGCTCACGTATACAAGTGTTGTATTAAATGAGGCACATATCTCATCAACCAGGTTTTTAAAATGTTCCGTTTGTGCATCATCCAGGCCCTGGCAAGGTTCATCAAGAATGAGTAATGGAGGGGTTTTAATAAGAGCCCGTGCGAGCAAAGTTTTTCTTTGCTCGCTGACGGAGATTTGAGATAATCTTTTAGATGACAAATTTTCCAGTTGGAATAATTTCAACCATAACAAAACTTTTTGCTGCTGTCTTTCGTCCAATTGCCTGAACAAACCAACAGTATCGAACAAACCCGAAGCAACTACTTCAAAACAGGTAGCGCTGAAATCAAAATACAAATGCAATTCAGGAGAAACAAAGCCAATTTTTTGTTTGATGTCCCAAATACTTTCCCCGGTTCCACGCCTTTTATCAAACAAATAAATTTCATTGGCATAAGCCTGTGGGTTATCCGCCGTAACCAGGCTCAATAACGTTGATTTACCTGCGCCATTAGGGCCCGACAGGCTCCATCGCTCACCTTTCTTCACTTCCCAATTGATCTTATCAAGGATTAGTTTATTACCATATCTGACACTTACATTCACCATCCTGATGATGATGTTAAAATCCTCAACATACGAAGGTTTCAGCCGGTCAATAAAGTCTGCATTCAATTGAAGTTTTCCGTCCGAAATTTCATGTAACTGAAATTTTTCTTTTGTGCCACCGAACAACAATTTACCGTTACCGAGGTATGCAATATGCGTTATGCTTCCGGGGATTTCTTTATGAGAAGTAATCAGTAAAACGTGGATATTTTTTTTTGTTATCGTCTGAATAATCTGAGATAAAATTTTTCTTCCTTCTATATCCAGGCCTGTAAAAGGGTTATCCAGTATCAACAACTCAGGGTTTTCGATCAATGCAATAGCCAGCTGTACCCTCTTGTTTTCCCCGTTCGATAATTGCACCAGCGGCTCGTCAAGCAATTTCCTGATGTCCAGTTCATCAATCCATGTACTTTGCAAAAAATGGTTGCCGGTAAAATGTTCTTGTAACTCCTGTTGAACTGTTATGGTTTGTTCCGAGTCGTAACTGTTAAAGCGTTGCTGATAATACAAGTCGCTGGTGTTGAAAAGATTTTTAAACCGGTGTTGTTGTTCAACAATAATAATCGCTTTGTTATTTTTCCCTGTTTCAAAATAATATTTTACTTTACCCGCATGAAAATTTTTTCCTGCAATGGTATTTGCCAGCAAGGTTTTTCCACTTCCTGAACTGCCGGTAATAACCCATTGCTCATCCCTGTGAACAGTTAAACAGATATCATCCAGCAAAATCTTTGCACCTGATCGGACAGTTACATTTTCTAATTCAAGAAATTTTTCTTCCATGTGCTAAAGTAAAATGTTTTTATTCACAATGTGCATAAAGGTAAAATTCCTCTGTGGTATGGTTTTTTTATATTTGTGCATTTGAGGAATAACCCGGAGACATAAAGAGTACTAATTTCCGGCATCATTATGCCTCTGCGACTGACATCTAAATTGTACATGAAAAATGGCTGAAAAACAAAACCTTTTTGAATACACAGAAGAAAGCATCAAGAGCCTGGACTGGCGCGAGCATATACGAATAAGGCCCGGAATGTATATTGGAAAGTTGGGGGATGGCAGCAGCGCAGATGATGGTATTTATGTGCTGCTGAAAGAAGTAATCGATAACTGCATTGATGAATACACCATGGGTTACGGCAAACAGGTTGATATTAATATTGATAACAAAACTGTTACTGTCCGCGACTATGGCCGTGGCATTCCCTTAGGAAAAGTAGTGGATGCAGTGAGCAAGATCAATACCGGTGCGAAATACGACAGCAAAGCATTTCAGAAGTCTGTAGGTTTAAATGGCGTAGGTACAAAAGCTGTAAATGCACTGAGCAATTATTTTAAAGTAAGCGCTTTTCGTGATGGTAAAGAAAAAACAGCCGAGTTTGAAAAAGGCATCCTGAAAAAAGAATACAAAGAATCGAAGACTTCTGAAACAAACGGAACACTGATTTCTTTTATTCCTGACGAGTCGGTGTTTAAAAATTTTCATTTCAATAACGATTATCTCGACAACCAGTTCTGGAATTATTGTTACCTGAATGCAGGCCTGGTGATGAATTACAATGGGAAAAAATATGTTTCTAAAAACGGTTTGCTTGATTTGCTGAAACGCCGTACCAATGAAGATGAACTGCAATACCCGATCATACACTTAAAAGGGAATGATATTGAGGTGGCGATTACCCACAATAATGATTATGGTGAAGAAATTTTCAGTTTTGTAAATGGCCAATATACTACTCAGGGTGGCACACACCAGCAGGCTTTCCGCGAAGCCTTTGTTAAAGTGGCCCGTGATTTTTATAAAAAAGATTATGACGTGGCCGATATACGCCAAAGTATTGTTGCTGCCGTTTCTGTTCGCGTAGTAGAGCCCGTTTTCGAATCACAAACAAAAACAAAGCTTGGCTCGTTGTATGTGGAAGAAGGCGGGGCAAGCATGAAAAATTTTGTATATGATTTTCTGGCGAAGGAATTGGATGATTACCTGCACAAAAACCCTTCAACGGCTGATGCGCTTAAAAAAAGGATTGAGCAAAGTGAGAAAGAAAGAAAAGATCTGGCAGGCATAAAAAAACTGGCCAATGAAAGAGCCAGGAAAGCCAACCTCCATAACAAGAAATTACGCGACTGCCGTTTTCATTATAACGATGAAGCGACCGTAAAGGACAGGGATACCATTCTTGAAAAACAGAAAGAAAGCACCATTTTCATCACTGAAGGAGATTCTGCAAGCGGTTCAATTACCAAAGCAAGAAACGTAGAAACGCAGGCTGTGTTTAGTTTACGGGGTAAACCGCTGAACTGTTTTAGCCTGACTAAAAAAGTGGTGTATGAAAATGAGGAATTTAATTTGCTGCAACATGCGCTAAATATCGAGGACGGATTGGAAGGCCTGCGCTACAACAATATTGTGATTGCTACAGATGCTGATGTTGATGGCATGCATATCCGTTTGTTGCTGATGACTTTCTTTCTTCAGTTTTTTCCCGACCTGGTAAAAAACGGTCATGTATATATCCTGGAAACACCTTTATTCCGTGTTCGCAACAAACAAAAAACAATTTATTGTTACGACGAACCGGAAAAACAGGCTGCTATCAAAGAATTAGGTGGCAAACCAGAAATTACACGATTCAAAGGGCTGGGAGAAATATCTCCTGAAGAATTTGCAAGATTTATAGGCACCGATATGCGCAAAGAGCCTGTAATGATAATGCCTGAAACGCATATACAACAGATTCTTGAATATTATATGGGCAAAAACACACAGGAACGACAGGAGTTTATTATAGATAATTTAAAGGTAGAGATTGATACTCCTTTATCTCCTGAAGAAGGAAAGAAGGTTACAGAAACAACAGCAGCGTAAAAATTTATTAATCATTCAAAATTTCCCTTTTGGGATGGATATGATCCACATAGTATTTCAAAGAAACGATATTGATGTGTTGAGCCAGGCTATTCAACTGGACGATGCTTTGAAGGGTGAAGTAATACAAATTGCGGATGACTTTGCAGTTGGTCCGCTGAAAAATGTTTTTACTGAAGAAGGATGGGAAGCACGGAGGGAATGGTGGCGTAATGTTTTGGCTGACGGAGACTATAAAAGCACAGTTGATGACGGCTCAGTTCCTGATGACAGGAAAACTGTTGCTGAGCTGATAGAAAGATTAAAAAATGATCCCGAAGAAATTATCTGGATATGGGCTGCTCAGAACAAACATGATGTGAGCGGTTATTACTGGCTGATGAGTCAGTTCAAAGATTTTCAGGGAAGGATTTTTATTTTATATCTCAACAACCTTCCTTTTATTAATGAAAAAGGCCAGATTTTTTATCCTGCCAATCTTTTTAATATTCCAGCCAAAGAATTTTTAAAAGCAAAAAAATTAGCAAGGCCGATTACGCCTAGTGAATTTGAAGTTGATCCGGATGAATGGGCGAGGTTGTGCAATGAAGAAAAAGGAATTCGTTTATTAGAAGGAGGTAAGAAACTAGTTCAGCGCGGTTATGATTATTATGATGCAGAACTGAAAAAATATATTACCCCCAATTGGCAAACTGCACATAAAATAATCGGAACTTTTTTGCACAAAGCCGCTCAAACTACTGGCGATGCTTACCTGCTTTGGAGATTGAAAAGCATCCTCGCTTCAGGCGAATATGAAGTGCAGGGGGAACTAAAAAAAATGAAAGATTTCGAAATTAAACTGAAGAATGCGCAACCGGAAACCGAAACATTACCGGTATAATTTTCATATGCGAAGAATTTCCTGCTGCATATTCATTTTGGCTCTGTTCCTGAAAACAACAGGGCAAACGCCAGCTCAGGAAATTGATGAACTGATGAAGGCCTACACCAATCAAAACTCTTTTAATGGAACCGTATTAGTTGCAGAAAAAGGAAATATCATCCTGGCAAAAGGGTATGGCTATAAAAACATAATTTTAAAAACACTGAACGATTCAAATACAATTTTCCAGATAGGTTCTGTTACCAAACAATTTACTGCTGCCATCGTTCTGCAGTTGCAGGAACAACATAAACTTTCATTAACAGACAGATTATCAAAATACATTCCCGGATACCCGAATGGTGACAGTATTTCTATTGAGTATTTATTAACACATACTTCCGGTATATACAATTATACGAATGACACGGCCTTCATGAAAAATAAAGCAACAAAACCGGTACAGCCCTACGATCTGATTGCTTTGTTCCGGAACAAGCCGTTTAATTTTCGCCCCGGTGAAAAATTCAGCTACAGCAACTCAGGATATGTTCTACTTGGCTATATCATTGAAAAAGTGACCGGCCAATCTTATTTTACAGTAGTTAGAGATCGCATTTTCAAACCGCTCGGCATGTCGCACTCAGGTTTTGATTTTACTAATCTGAAAAGCCCGGATAAATCAACCGGCTATTTCAAAGCCAGTCCCACATCGGTAGTGCCAGCAACTGTTGTTGATTCTTCCGTTTCGTATAGTGCAGGCTCTATCTATAGTACAATCTCCGATCTGTACAAATGGGACAGGGCTTTGTATACTGATAAGATTGTTCACGACTCATCTCTACAGAAAGCTTTTACTCCCTATAAAAATAAATACGGTTACGGATGGGTGATAGACTCTTCCTACGGCAAGAAAGTGGTCATGCACCAGGGTAGTATATTTGGGTTCGTAAGTTTTATCGGCCGTATTCCTGCTGACCAGACCTGCATTATTCTTTTTGATAATAAGCAATCGCCTGGCCTTGCAAAAATGGCTGAAAATATCAATGCTATATTAAATCAGCAGCCCTACGATTTTCCAATTCCAAAAAAGGAAATTTCCGTTGATAGCAACATACTCAAAAAATATACAGGACAATACCAGCTGTCACCCGGCTTTTTCATTAATATCAGCATTGAAGATGGCCGGTTGATGGCACAGGCGACAGGGCAGGGAGAAACGGAACTGTTTGCAGAAAAAGAGAATCTTTTTTTTGTAAAACTGGAAGATATTGAAATTGAATTTGTCAGTAACACTGAAGGGAAAACAGACAGGTTATTGCTTTATCAATCCGGTCAAAAATATGCTGCGTTAAAAATTAAATAACCATGAAAAACATTTTAAAGCTGGAAGAACTGGCTATGTTCCTATTCAGTATTTATCTTTTTAATCAGTTGCATTTTTCATGGTGGTGGTATCTTATCTTAATTTTGCTGCCTGATATCAGTATGGCCGGTTATATTATCAATAATACAATCGGCGCAGCTTGTTATAATACCGCACACCATAAAGGTGTTGCATTAATAGTGTACATGGTGGGTTTGTGCTTGCATCATGAATCAATTCAGTTAGCCGGCATTATTTTATTCGGTCATTCATCAATGGACAGGATAATGGGTTATGGGTTGAAATACGATAAAGGGTTTAAGTTTACTCATTTGGGAGAAATAGGAAAATAAATAATGAAAATAAAATCTGTTCATCATATTGCCATCATTACTGATGATTATAGCACAAGTAAAAAATTTTATACTGAAATTTTAGGGTTTGCAATTGTAAGAGAAGTGTTCAGGAAAGAAAGGAATTCTTACAAACTTGATTTATCGGTGAACGGGAAATACCAGATCGAACTGTTTTCATTTCCATCACCCGGGGAAAGAGGATCATTTCCAGAAGCCAAAGGCTTACGCCACCTGGCTTTCGCAGTGAGTAATATTGAAGAAGCCGTAATAGAGTTGCAATCGAAAGGTGTAAAAGTCGAAGACATCAGAATTGATGAATTCACCAATAAAAAATTCACTTTCTTCACTGACCCGAACGGTCAACCATTGGAATTGTATGAAGAATAAAAAAAGTAATTATGTCAAAAAGTAAAAATAAACCTGAAGATATTTTATTAAATGAATCGGGAGTTACCGGTCAATATAAAACCTGGTTCCTGGATTATGCTTCCTACGTAATACTCGAACGCGCAGTGCCTGCGGTAGAAGATGGCTTAAAACCTGTGCAGCGGCGCATATTGCATGCCATGAAAGAAATGGACGATGGCAGGTTTAATAAAGTGGCAAACATTATTGGTCAATCTATGCAATATCATCCGCATGGTGATGCCAGTATCGGAGATGCACTGGTGAACCTTGGACAAAAAGATTTGCTGATCGAAACCCAGGGCAACTGGGGTGATGTGCGCACGGGCGATGAAGCAGCAGCTTCCAGGTACATTGAAGCCAGGCTTTCGAAATTCGCACTCGAAGTGGCATTCAATGCAAAAACAACTGAATGGCAATTGAGTTATGACGGAAGAAAAAATGAGCCGGTGGTATTACCCATGAAATTTCCGTTGTTGCTGGCGCAAGGGGCTGATGGAATTGCCGTAGGGCTGGCGACAAAAATTCTTCCCCACAATTTCTGCGAGTTATGCGAGGCTTCGGTTAAGCATCTCCGTGGAAAGCGGTTCGAGCTGTACCCCGATTTCCAGACAGGCGGGATGATCGACATTACCAACTACAACGATAGTAAACGGGGCGGAAAAGTGCGTGTACGTGTACATATTGAAGAAGCGGATAAAAAAACACTGCTGATCAAAGACGTTCCTTATGGAGTAACGACTTCCCAGTTGATCGATTCCATCATTAAAGCAAACGACCAGGGAAAAATTAAAATCAAAAAAGTAACCGATAATACTGCTGCTGAAGTAGAGATACAAATTGATTTAGCCCCCGGCATTTCTCCTGATATTACTATTGATGCATTATATGCTTTCACCGATTGTGAAATCAGCATTTCACCCAACGCGTGTGTGATTGCAGATCAGAAACCGCAATTCCTCGGCGCTCACGATTTGCTTAAGATTTCTGCAGAGAATACTAAGGAGCTGCTGAAAAAAGAGCTCGAAATAAAATTAGCAGAGCTGCAGGATAAATGGCATTATACTTCCCTTGAAAAAATATTCTTTGAAGAAAAGATTTATAAAGAACTCGAAAAGAAGCATGAAACCTGGGAAAAAGTACTGGATGCCATTGCCAAAGCATTTGCGCCTTTTACCAAACAACTGAAAAGGGCGATTATCAGGGAAGATATTATAAAGTTAACGGAGAAGCCTGTACGAAGGATTTATAAATTAGACATTGAAGAATTGAATGCCCAGATAAAAGCGTTGGATGCGGATATCAAACAGGTGAAACATGATTTGAATAATCTCGTTGATTTTGCAGTTGCTTACTATGAAAACCTGCTGAAGAAATATGGTAAGGGACGGGAACGCAAAACGGAAATAAAATTATTTGATATCATCCAGGCTAAACAGGTAGCCATTGCCAATACCAAATTATATGTGAACCGTGCAGACGGGTTCATCGGTTCCGGATTAAAGAAAGATGAATTTGTTGCCGATTGTTCAGACCTGGACGACATCATCGCTTTCACCAAGGCAGGCAAAATGAAAGTGGTTAAAGTAGCTGATAAAACATTTATCGGGAAAGACATTTTGCATGTAGCCGTTTTCCAAAAGAATGATGAGCGCACTACATACAATATGATCTATGCTGACGGAAAATCCGGCATCAGTTTCGCAAAACGTTTTAATGTAACCGGTGTTACACGCGATAAAGAATATGATCTCACCAAAGGCGAAGAAAAAAGCAAAGTGCATTATTTTTCGGTTAACCCTAACGGTGAGGCGGAAACAGTAAAAGTGGTTTTAAGCCCGAACTGCACTGCACGCATCAAAGAATTTGATTTTTATTTTGAAACACTCGAGATAAAAGGGCGCAGCAGCATGGGTAACCAGGTTACCAAATACCCTATCAAAACAGTGAAATTCAAAGAAGCGGGCAAAGCTACACTGAGTGGACGTAAAATTTGGTTTGACGACACTTTTGGCAGGTTGAATACCGAGGAAAAAGGGCAATTCCTCGGCAGCTTTGAAACGGATGATAAAATTTTTGTGATATACGACGACGGCACTTATGAAATCACAGATACGGAACTCACCCAGCGTTTTGAAAGCAAAAAAATAAAACTGATTGAAAAATTCAATCCGGAAAAAATCGTTACTGCTGTTTATTTAGACAAAGAAAAATTGCAGTATAATATCAAGCGGTTTAAAATTGAAACCACAACACTGCACAATAAATTTCTTTTTATTAAAGAAGGAGAGGGTAACGAATTGAGAGAAGTAACAACTGTTGAGGAACCAATTCTGGTGGTACAAAGCGGACGAGGCTCACAGGTACGTAAAGCAAAATTCAAAGTGTCAAAAATGGCTGAAGTAATGGGCTGGAAAGCTGTAGGCACCAAGCTGGTTGATTATACAAAGAGTATTGAAATGGAATGGGAGCAGAAAAAAGGAAATGATAAACAGCCGGAGTTGTTTTAGCAGCGTAGGAGACGCCTCCCCAAAAAGATGTCACTCGCTATCGTACTTATTTCACGCAAACGTTTTTCTACTTTCAGTTATTAAGTTTTTATTATATTGTTGCCTAATCAAAACCAATACAGTGTCAGCCAATTCACGGATACAGGCAACCGCAATTGAAAAAAAAAGGGTTCTTGGCCCTTTGTTTATCATCGGCACATTGTTCTTCATTTTCGGATTTGTTACCTGGGTGAACAGTACGCTCATCCCCTATTTGCAGATCGCGTGTGAACTGAGCACTTCTGACGCTGTATTAGTAACATTTGCTTTTTATATTTCCTATGCGGTTATGGCTTTCCCTTCATCGTGGGTGTTGAAGGCAACTGGTTTTAAAAAAGGCATGATGCTTGGTTTATTGGTGATGGCGGTTGGCGCATTGGTTTTTATTCCCGCCGCCAGGACAAGAAACTATACATTATTTCTTACAGGCTTATTCATTATCGGAACCGGTTTGGCTTTACTGCAAACAGCATCTAATCCTTATATTACTATCCTTGGGCCAATTGAAAGCGCTGCAAAACGTATCAGCATCATGGGTATCTGCAACAAGGGTGCCGGGGCAATTGCCCCTTTGATCATGGGTGCAATTATGCTGAAAGATTCTTCAGTATTGGTTGAAAAGTTAAAAACATTGGATGCTGCACAAAAAGCAACTGAATTGAATGCAATGGCCTCCAGGGTAATTGTTCCCTATATTATTATTGCTCTTGTACTCACAGCGCTGGGCATTTTCATTTATTTTTCCGGCCTGCCTGAAGTAAAAGCATCCGGTGAAGAAGCATCAACAACAGATAATGCTTCTGCCATTGAAAGCAGGTCGGGCATTTTTAAATTCCCTTACCTGTGGCTTGGGTTTATTTCCCTGTTCTTATATGTGGGTGTTGAAGTAATGTCAGGAGATATAATACAGGTTTATGGGAAGTCAATCGGGATAAGCCTGGATATCGCCAAACATTTTACCACTTACACGATGCTAAGCATGCTGATGGGTTATATCATGGGCATTTTTGCAATTCCAAAATATTTGTCGCAGGCCACTGCATTAAAAGTTTCCGCAATTGTCGGGTTGATATTTTCCCTATTGGCCATATTCACCAGCGGTTATGCATCGGTGTTATTTATTGCTTTGCTTGGGTTGGCAAATGCTCTGGTGTGGCCGGCACTTTGGCCGCTTGCCATAAACGGCTTAGGCAAATACACTAAACAAGGATCTGCATTATTGATTGTCGGCATAGGCGGCGGGGCCATACTTCCAAAAATATGGGCGGAACTGGGGAAACATATCGGACTGCAACAAGCGTTCTGGATAATGGTTCCTTGTTATCTTTTCATTCTTTATTATGCTATCAGCGGACATAAAGTTGGGTTGGCCACAAACAAATAAAATTCCTTAATCACATTTTCCGGGAATATGCATTCATTTATTTCTGTTATTCATATCACATCATGCTTTTTTGCAACAAAAACATTCAATTACTTCTTCCTGATCAACCTTACTGTGGAACTTTGAGTAAGGCTGCTGCTCATATATACTTCATATTGATTTTTGCCGTCTGAAACGATCATCAATGCCGTATTGGGGGGAATGCTGCCGAGGTTTTCCGCAAACATGCTGATTTCATTCATGTTCGTCGTATGGTCTAATTTCATATACAGGTTAATAGCCTTAGCAGACAACCCCTGATGTGAGAGTACCAACCTGTTATTCATGAACACTGAAATGCTGTCCCCATCAATATCCCCGTTATCATAAAAAGTCACTTTCACTGAATCTGATTCCACATACAAATCTTTTTCATATACATTTTTTCTGCGCTTATACGCTTCAGTGATTTTTTGTATATCATCTGCATTTTTTTCCGGGGTGACGATTACAGCCTTCATTACAGGCGCTTCTTCCTTTCCAGGTTTTCTTACAGGCCCCTGATTATTGACAAACTCTTCTTTTTTTGTTTCTGTGGCAGTTATTATAAAATCATCCGGCTGGGGTTTCCATATTTTTTTTGCAGCAATACTATTGTGCAAAGCACTGTCCTGGTTTTCATTTTCGTCGAGTGTATAAGTTACCCGTAAATCAGGGCACATGTATTTATATTTGCCATCATGATAAAAATGACCGTTAATCCCCCTTTTCACTGCCGACACAAATAAAGTGCCTATAAAATCGGTATTGCATTCAATGCTGTTAATAGTGGAATTTGTTCCGAAATAAATCACCGGGATGTTTTCAATCCTGATTTCCCTGGTTTTTTTATTATAGGTGCCGTGCACAAAAAAGCTTTGATACACATCTTTGAAATAATAACCGAAAATGCCTTCTATTTCGTCTCCTTTTTGTTTAATGACCAGTTCAGTGAGATAATTGTTATAAATACCACTCATATCCACATCGGCCTTGCCGTACCATGATCCGGTGACAGTATTCTGCTGGTTCTTTTGCGCGGCAAGTACATGACTGTAAACAAGAAAAAAAGAAAGCACCCATTTTTTCATATACTGAAATTAAGAAAAAAATAAGCTGTTTGCGTTAGCAATTTGTTAGTATAAGCACAATAGCCTAATAATACAATTAATGGGAGTTTCATTGAGTAATTGCACAACGGAATACTTGTACAATTAAAAAAAGCCCTGCTTTCGCAGGGCTTAGAGTGAACTGTGTATGTGTTCTTCTCTTATTGCTTTTTTTCTTCGCTGTTAGCTGCACCTTTTTCTTCCTGTTGCAGTTTTTCTTTGATACCCGCTAAAGCGCCAAGATCTCCGAGAGTAGGTTTTTCCACCTTGTTCTGGATATTCTTAACAGCTTTGCGTGCCTGTTCTGCTTCGGACCTTGCCTCTTTCTTTGCAGCTTCTTTCTCATCGTTCTTTGCCTGTTCCCAGATGCGGGTATGAGAAAGTACAATGCGCTTTTCATTACGGTCAAATTCAATAACCATGAATGGAGCATTTTCATCAGCGCCGATCTGCTTGCCATCTTCTTTGAAAAGATGACGGTTAGGGGCAAAACCTTCGAGACCATAAGGCAGTTGTACCAACGCACCTTTATCATCTTTACGTGTTACCGTACCTTCATGAACGCTGCCAATAGCAAATGTTTGCTCCAGTGCGTTCCATGGATCTTCTTCCAGTTGCTTGTGCCCTAACTGCAGTTTGCGGTTTTCTTTGTCGATGCCCAGGATAACCACTTCAATATTTTGCCCAACCTTTGTATATTCAGAAGGATGATTGAAACGTTTCAGCCAGCTCAGGTCGCTGATGTGGATCATGCCACCGATACCTGGGGCCAGTTCCACGAACACGCCATAAGGAGTGATATTTTTTACCAACCCGGTGTGCTTGCTTCCCTGCGGGAATTTCGTTTCAATAGTACTCCAGGGGTCTTCGCTCAGTTGTTTGATAGAGAGGCTCATTTTGCGTGCGGCCTTATCAAGTGTTACCACCTTAGCCTGGTGCTCATCACCCAGTTTGAAGAATTCTTTTGCATTGATGGGTGTGTTTGCCCATGTAATCTCGCTCACGTGAACAAGACCTTCAACACCAGGCAATACTTCCAGGAATGCACCGTAATCTTCGATATTCACTACTTTGCCTTTTACAATAGCGCCTTCGTGAATGTTTTCCGGAAGCACATCCCATGGATGGGGGGTGAGTTGTTTCAGACCAAGGCTGATGCGTTTTTTACCGTCATCGAAATCAAGCACAACCACTTGCAGTTTCTGGTCGAGTTTCAATACTTCGCTCGGATGAGAAATCCTTCCCCAGCTAATATCGGTGATATATAATAACCCATCCAAACCACCGAGGTCCATGAATGCGCCAAAATCAGTAATGTTCTTAATCGTTCCTTCAAGCACCTGTCCTTTTTCCAGTTTGCTCATGATCTCGGCACGTTGTGCTTCGATATCGCTTTCTATAAGCGCTTTGTGAGATACAACGGCGTTCTTAATGGTTTCATTGATCTTCACCACTTTAAATTCCATTGTTTTATTTACGAACTGGTCGTAATCAGTAACCGGTTTCACGTCAATTTGTGAGCCCGGCAGGAATGTTTCCATTCCGAAAACATCCACAATCAGGCCGCCTTTTGTTTTGCTGGTAACAGTACCCGTAACCACTTCGCCTGTTTTGTGCACTTCTACAATGCGCTCCCATGCACGGGTAATGCGTGCCTGTTTGCGGCTCAGGTGCAGATGGCCTTCGCGGTCTTCTTTTTCCACCACCATCACTTCCACTTCATCACCGATTTTCAAGCCCGGCGTGTCACGGAATTCATTCAGTGAAACCAGCCCGTCACTTTTGAAGCCGATGTTAATCACTACATCAGTCTTCGTGAGCGCCACAATTGTGCCTTTCAGCATTTCGTTGTCAGTAATGGTTACGAAAGTATTTTCGTAAACATGGTCGTACTTCTGTTTTTCTTCTTTCGTGTAAGGGGTAACGTTGCGTTTGTCGATACTCCAGTCAAAGTCATCGTGGGCGGTAGCAGGTTGTAGCTCTGCCACTTTTTGCGCAGGTGCATTTGTTGTCGCTGTAACCTCTGCAACGGCAGCAGGCTCCTGTGCTTCAGCGTTTGAGTTAACAATATTGTTTTCTGACATAATAAAACCCGTTGATTTTTTAAACGGGCTGCAAAGATAGGGAAAATGCAGGGATTTCGGGCATTTTCAGCGATTTAGTTTCGGGTTTTGAGTCTATGGTTTCCAGTTCTTTGGAGAAATTAGTGAAAGACTTCCGAAGTTTAAAACTTCGGAAGTCTTTCACTACATTCTGACACCTGAGAATTTGGCCCTGATTGAGCATTGTTGCGACGCTCCGTTCATCGGTGGTTTGGAGGGTGAGCTTAGTTTCCTCCGCAAGTTTCTTTACCGATTTCTTCTTAAGAAGTAAAAAATACAATAACTCAACTTCGAATATAAGCCGCAATAGAAAATGATAGACTTTTATTTGCAAAACTTTTTAAAATTTAAAATATGCAACCAAAAGGATATGTGCCCGTATATGATAATTTTGAAACTATTGTAGCAATTGATATTAGAGGACGTTTTTTAATGATGGCTTGCGATATCGAATTTACTTTGCTATATCTAATGATGTATTGCGCTTAAGACCCCAATGAATCAAATTCGACGATTTAACAGTGATGAGATGAGAATGCATAATAAAATTGAATGTACAATCTCAGACTTGAAAAAATATAAACCACATTATTATGAAGAATATAAAGATAAGCTTGAAAAATTCTGGGAATTTAAAATTGTCAGAAATGATTTAGTACACTTAAAATTACTTTTTGATAAAAATTCAGACTTCAAAACCTTTACGTTTTTATTAATTAAAGATGATGAAAGTGGTCAAGAAAAACTTCATTGCAAACCTTAAACTATAGATTATTTAAAAGAATGCCTAAAAGAATTCGCAGACTTAAACATGACCCTTCTTACTTTAGTTCAAAAATTAGAAGCGGAATATTTAAAGAACAAAAAATACAGCAACTTAACTTCTATTTTCAAGAAGAATTAAAACTTTTTAGAACTTCAATTATAAATCATTTTTGCAATTGCACCAAGGGCTACCGTCATTCCTGCGTATGCAGGAATCTGCTCTTGCATATTTATTAAGCAAAAAATTATTCACGAAAAAGCTTTTCCAAAGCTATAAATCGCTGCTAAATTTTATAAAACATGACTGAGCTTTGGAAAAGCTTGCTGAGATTGCAGCCAAAGGTTCCTGCCTGCGCAGGAATGACGGCGAGAACGTAAGAAATTTTAAACTGCCTCAGGAAAAAACTGTAGCTTGAATACTTTATAACGTGTCTTGTTTATCCAAATGAAAGAAGAACAAATGATCATCCGAAAAGCGACAGCGCATGACATGCCTGTGCTTTTGGAATTCGAACAACACATCATCGACGCAGAAAGGCCGTTTGATATTACATTAAAAACCGAGCCGACTTATTATCACGACCTGCAAAAAATGATAACGGCAGAAAATACTTATTTGATCGTTGCAGAAATAAACCATACCATCATCGCATCGGGATATGCAAAGATTGTGCAAGCGGAACATTATCTTAAGCACGACCAACATGCTTTTTTGGGCATGATGTATGTGGCGCCTGAACATCGGGGCAAAGGCATCAACCAGAAAATTTTACAGGAACTGATTGGTTGGTCAAATGAAAGAAATGTGCACGAGTTCAGGCTGTTGGTTTATCATAACAATTTGCCCGCCTTGAAGGCTTATGAAAAAGTAGGGTTTGCCAAGCATGTTGTTGAAATGCGCATGTTGTTGTAACCACAAATTGCTTTCGGTTATCCGCATCTGTTTTCTTCAACCTGGCAGGACTTTGTTGAGGCGTTGGGTTTCTGCAATGGCTCATCAAAAAAACATTGTGCGCAAGTTCTGAACGCTGCATTCACCTCTCGTCAAACCGGATATCAGTTAAAAGCGAATATAACCGCCCTCATTTACGTTACGTTAACAGTACCTGCCGGATTACCTCGTTTATTCTGCTTAAATTCGGTTAGGCTTCATTTTTATGTTTCGCATTCAAAAGCAATTTGAATTTTTGATGCACAAGAAAACAATCAGACTAACCTTGTCGTTTTTTTTCCTGCTGATATTATCAAGTCCTTTATCCGCCCAGGAACACTCCGGCATCGGTTATACGGGCGCCAGCTTTAACTCCTACAGCAGCGTTGCAGGAGGATTATCCTTCATACTCCATGAAAATATTTTTGAAACGAATAACTCATCTTTTTCACTCGGTACCAACATCAAGATAGGCATTGAAGATAAAATAGGCAGCGGCATCATTATTCCTGCAATAGTATTATTGTCTGCATATAGCAATTCAACACCGCCAAATACGGGCAACGCAAATGGGGGTAAAATCAATTTGTTTTTGGGAGTCCCGGTACTGGCCCATTATAATTTTGGCCTGAATGCAACCGGTAAATCCACAGCACGATTTGGCTTTTATATCGGCGGAGGAATGAGTTTTATAAATACCGGTTATACTGACACAGCAGGCTTTTCAAAAAGCACCAGCTTCGTGGGTTATGCGCTGGACGGGGGGGGGGGTCCGCTTCCAAAAAAATGCTGATCTTAATTTCTCTGCCGTTATTCCTTTGCAAAAAACAATCGGGCAAATTCCTTCTCCCCTGTTTTTCGAAATTATATTATCGTATTTTCATTAAACATTTAACCAAAGCTGTTTGAGCTTCATGGAAAATTCTCATTGTGATGAACCCCTTGCATTATTAATCATGCAAAATTTTTAATAAGCACCGCCTCCTGGCAAAACCTGTTATGTTCATATTCCGGAACATTTGTAAATTTAGAATAGCAATTTGCAAAATTGCATGCATTGATCGTGATTAAAAAATATGGATAATTAAACATATCTATGCACAGCCTGATCTTTATCGTTTTTAAATTCTGTCTGCATATGAAAAAAAACCTGGTAAACATTACGGGAATAATTTTACTGATTACTGCCTGTTTTTATTTTACTGCCGAAGCACAATCAACTAATGCTGCCATAAAAAAACTGACAAAACAAAGAGATGATTTTATTAATAAAATAAAATCTTTGGGTTTTATTCCCAAATTGTCGGCACCGGCCATCGTATTCAACAACCCGCCTTCATTTGGGAATTACGATGACTCGGCCAATAAGCTTGAAATGAGCGACTGGGAAACAATGAAACCGGAGCTTAAAGAATTCTTTAATGCAGCAGCAAAACAGATCGGTAAGGGAGAAACGGGAAAAAGTTATTTTGAAAAATCAATATATCAATGGGTTTTTATTCACGAGCTGGGGCACTGGTGGGCAACAGGGCAACGCCTGAAAAGAGACCATTATAAATCTGAAATGGCCGCCAACCGTATTGCGGCGGCATATTGGCGAAAGATGGACGCCTCATTGCCGGGTTTAATTTTAAGCGGTTGCAAAATGACAATCGCAAGCATATCAGGTGTTGTGCCCGAGGGTTACAACAAAGAAAATTTTTTTAACAGCAACTATGACAAACTTATAGGCACACCCGCTTATTCATGGTACCAGGCTATAATGATTATTGATGCTTTTAATGAACTACCAAAGCCTACCTTTAAAAAAGCGATAGCTGCAGAATAATTTTTGCGGTTATTAATTTCCGGAAATTGCTATTATAAAAAACCCACAAATAAATAAGCAACCGTTCATTTAGTTTACAGTCATAAATCATCATCATAGCAACTAATCATCAGCACGCACAAAAAAATGCACTTCCTTAACACATCAAAACTATTTTCTCAATTACAAAATGCACGAATATGAACCCGATAAAAAACATAAAACTTCTGCCGGCTTTATTCATTTTTATGTTGAACAGTTATACTTCCAAAGCGCAAAAAAATAACCCTGTAGAAATTCAGGCTATTCCTTTCAAACTGTTCTGGGAGAACAAACCACTGAATTATGCTGCAAATAATAACAGTATAAAAATCATAGCCGGCTCGAAAACAGATATGTTCAGGGACCCTAATGTTACTTATAATACCGATAATGCGCCAAAATTACTTTTTAAGCCAGATAATGATTTTGTATTTTCCGCATTAATTCATCATTCATTTTCCAGCAAGTGGGACGGCGGTGCGATTGTTTTGAAATGGGATAGTTTAGATTGGGTGAAATTTTGTTTTGAAAAAGATTATACCGGTGCGCACAGGATCGTGAGCGTTGTAACAAAGGGGGTTTCCGATGATTGCAATTCAGTTGAAATTAATAATAATGATGTTTATTATAAAGCAGCAAAGGCAGGCAATGTAATCACATTATATTATTCCGCTGATAACAAGCAATGGTTTCTGATCCGGCACCTGCAATTCGACTTATCAAAGCCTCTGAGCATCGGCTTTTTGGCACAGTCCCCGACAGGAGAAAAATGTGAAGTGACTTTCTCAGAAATCAGTTATCAGCACAAAAAAATAAAAGATCCGTATCTGGCAGAATGAAGCGGGATTTTAAAACAAACTTTTTTTCAAACAGCAACCAACATCATGATCATTTATTTATCCCTATTTATAAATCCCGGTTACTTTAAGTTTATTGCATAGCTATCCTCATGTTAACATACAAACCAAAACCAGTTCAGTTATTTCACTGATTGCAATTATTGGCTACCAGTTGCCCGTCAATAATCACTTTGCAAACATGCGTGGTATACTCAAATGGGTCCCCATCATACAGAACAATGTCAGCATCTTTCCCTTTTTCTATGGAACCTATCTTTTTATCCAGACCAAGTAATTTTGCCGGATTAATCGTAACTGCTTTTAATGCTTCCTCCCATGGCATTCCGTTGGCAGCTGCAACAGCAGCTTCGAATAACACCACTCTCGTTTTAGGGACATACCCTTCAAAGCCACTTTCAATAGAAACAGGGATACCTGCTTTAGTGAGTATGGCTGCATTTTCCATCGTCATATTTTCCATATCGCCATAGGGCCTTGCCATTGTTGCATGAACAATTATTTCTGCCCCTGACTTTTTTATTTCATCAATCAACCGGTAAGCCTCTGCAGCGCTTTCAAGCACCAGCTTCAGGTTAAATTCTTTTGCCAACCTGATTGCAGAAATAATTTCAGTAGACTTATTCGCATATATTAATGCTTTCAGTTCGCCTTTCAGTAATTTTCCAAGCATTTCCATTTTCAGGTCTCGTGCGGGTTTCTTACCGTCATCTTTGGTAGTATCTGTCTTTAGCTGGTAAGCCTGTGCTTTGATCAATTCAGTTCTGAGCATGGCAATTTCCTTGGCGGAAGTACCAGGGGAATTGTAATTGCTTTCTACAGAATTTCCCAGCGACATAGCCAACATCTCTACAGGAACAAGTGTAACTGCATCGATTAAACCTGGTTTTGTTTTCACCACCATAGTTTGTCCGCTTACCAATGCACCAATGCCATGGCCGGTATGAATTGTTGTAACACCATTTATACGCAGGTAACCCACCAATGTGTCATCAGGATTATATGCATCCACAGCCCTTAATTCAGGTTGAATAGGATTTGATTTCTCCAGTTGATCCTGGTCTGTAGGAATATTCAGGTCACCCGATAACCCGACTTCACTTCTTGCATCCACCAAACCAGGTGTAACAAATTTGGCTTCATAAACAGTGTATCCAGATGGAATTTTAACCGATCCGGAATTACCTATCTTTTCTATTTTACCATTCCTAATCAGCACAATCCCATTATTAACAGGTTCCCCTGCCGATGTATAAATTTTATCTGCTTTCACGGCAATCTGGGCTTGCAATGAAAGGGTAATGATTATTGAGAAACTTATAGAGAAAACTATTTTTTTCATGCGCTTGTTTTTTCAGTAACAATTGAAATTATTTGTCATCGTCATCATCATTCCATTCATTATGATGAATGGCATCGGCTTCATTTTCCGGAGTATACACTTTGTATCCTCCTATAGCATAAAGTTTATCTGCAGGGTTATTCCTGTCAAAACGCTTTTTCCCTTCCACCCATGTTTGTTCCACATGTGTATATGTACTAAAAGGGTCGCCGGATAAAATCACAAAGTCAGCATCTTTTCCATTTTCGATGGAACCGATCTTGCTTCCCAGGTCAAGCATTTTAGCACCCGCAAGGGTAAGCGCTTCCAGGGCTTTTCCACGCGACATTCCTTCTCTGATTGCTATGGCCGCGCTTCGTAATAAAAATCTTGAATCTGTTATCGGATCATCTGTATGGATAGCAACAGCAACCCCGGCTCTTTCAAGGAGGCCGCAATTTTTCGGAGAAACATTCATAGCTTCTAATTTACCGCCAGGGGCATCAATATTGATAATAGAACAAGGCACTCCGGCTTTAGCAATCTCATCAATCACTTTCCATGCTTCCGATACGTGATGTAATATTACACGAAAGCCAAATTCTTTCTGCAACCTCAGCACAGTCAACACATCATTCATTTTATGTGTATGAAAATGAACAATCCTTTTTCCTGCGAGCACTTCCGCTAACGCTTCCATCTTCAGGTCTCTTTCAGGCATTTTTGCAGGGTTACCTTTGGCGCTGTCGGTTTTTCTTTTGTATTCAACAGCTTTCAAAAACAGTTCACGGTCAAGCGCAGCCGATTTTGCTCTTGTGCCGGGAAAACCATTGCTGCCGCGCATCGAATTTGTACCGTTAGCCATTTTCATTCCACCATATACGCCTTTCTCATTTAGTTCAAGCATACCTTCAACAGTATTTGATTCCCGCAACTTCACATAAATAGTTTGCCCGCTCATTAAATGCCCTGAACCAGGCATAATATTAACTGTTGTAATCCCGCCTGCAAGAGCTTTCCGGAATCCGCTGCTTTCCGGATTAACGGCGTCGAGCACACGCACTTCGGGATTCAGTGGACTTGAGTTGTCGCCGCCCGCCGGTCCGCCGATATGCGAATGCGTATCAACGATACCGGGAATGATTACTTTTCCGCTTGCATCAATGACCTGGGCATCAGCAGGTGCAGGAATATTTGCATCACCAACAGCTGTTATCTTACCGTTTTGTACAATCAAAACACCCTTTTCTATTGGCTTGCCTGAAACTGTATAAATTAATGCGCCTTTAATAACAACAGGTCTCTCCTGTGCATAGCCTATTGTTGTGATGCCAAACACGGATAATGCAAAAAAAATTTTGAACAGGAATCTTTTCATGAACGCTGTTTTGGTATTAATGAATTGAAGTTTGAAGCAATGTTGTCACAGCCAGGATAGCAGCATAAGATAAAGCAAAACTGTTTACTAAAGATAAGCACTCAGGTTAATCCGGCTAAATTTTTTTGGCAAAACTCAAAAGATATTAACCGGTTTTTCAGTTAGCCAGAATACTCAATTGAAATTGAAAGGAATTAAAAGAAGAATAAGAGGATATTATTAACCCACGGATACAGTAAAAGAGGTAAAAAGAATTATGAAATTTGTAGTAACTTTTAAAACAAAATTAAACTATATGCGACTTCTAATTGCACTTATTTTCCTGGCAAATACCGCCTTTTTTGTTGCAAAAAGAAATTATGTGAATACTAATTTAAACGGTACCTGGATACCCGTTAAACAGGAACTAAACGGGGCCCCATTGCCGGAAGCCAGCTTCGAAAAACAACGTCTTATTATTAATGATACGAGCTATACTTTCGTCGCTGAAAGTACAGATAAGGGGACTGCAAAATTTATTGACGGCAAGCTCGACATCTATAGTAAAGAAGGAGTAAACACCGGCAAGCATTTCACCGCTATTTATAAATTCGAAAATGAACTGCTCACTATTTGCTACAATCTGGCAGGCAACAGCTATCCGGAAACTTTCGACACCAAAGGAAAGCCATTATTTTTCCTTAGTGTATTTAAAAAGGATTCTTCTAAATAAACACATCACCCCCCCCCGTAATATAAAATAACGTCAAAAAAATTTGGGTAACTCAAAAGTTACGCATATTTTTGAGTAACCTAAAAGTTACTTATTATGAACAGAACAATCAAACACACATTTCAATATCCCCATTCACCAAAAGTAGTGTGGGAGTATCTGACCCAACCTGAGTTAATAGCACAATGGCTAATGCCGAATGATTTTAAGGCCATTGTGGGTCACAATTTTCAATTCAAAACCAGGCCCATCCCCAATTTCGATTTCGACGGCAATATTTATTGCAGGGTGCTTGAAATTATTCCACTCAAAAAATTAGTGTATTCATGGACAGGAGGACCGGGTGATGGTAAAATTAATCTTGATTCTGTGGTTAGCTGGACACTAACTCCAAAAGGTGACAGTACAGAATTGCACTTGGAACACAGCGGCCTGATGGAAAATATCAATATCTACAATGCCATGAATGAAGGTTGGTTGAAAAATGGCAATAAGATTGATGAACTCATAAATACAGCAGCACATGGCACACCCAAGGCTTGATGCATTTCAGGTAATAGCAGATCCAAGCAGAAGGCTGATGCTGCAAATGCTTTCCAAAGAAAGCCTGACCATAAATTCACTCGCAGAAAATTTTGATATGAGCCGGCCCGCTGTTTCAAAGCACATAAAAATCATGTACAACGCAGGTTTCATTTCTATTACCGATATTGGCAGGGAACGTTACTGCACCTTAAAACAGGATGGCTTTAGCGAACTGCAAAACTGGATCACTTATTTCGATTCCTTCTGGAAAAACAAACTAAAGAAGCTGGAATCATTGCTTAACGAAAAAATAAATAAAAAATGAAAACAGCAATTTTAAACAAACCAAAAAATTACCAGGCTTGCATCACTGTAAATGCCGACGCCAAAGATGCCTTTGAAAAAATTGCGAAAGTAAATGAATGGTGGGCTTCCAATATCGAAGGCAACACACAAAAAAAAGGCAACGTCTTTACGGTGCGTTTTGGTGAAACTTTTGTAACATTTAAAATAGCAGAAGCCGTTCCCGGAAAAAAAACGGTTTGGCATGTTACCGATTGTTACCTGCATTGGATAAAAGATAAGAAGGAATGGAACGATACAAAAGTTGTTTTTACAATTTCAGAAAAACATAAAGAAACAATAATTGATATGGAACATATTGGCTTAACCCCGGCAGTTGAATGTTATACCAATTGTGAAAAAGGATGGGATTTTTATATTAAGCAAAGTTTGCACAAATTCATCACGACAGGAAAAGGTATGCCGGAAAAACCCAAAGCGCTGAAGTAAATTCTGAAGAAATATTCGTTTGTATTGTATCTTTAAAAGCCATGCAATACAAACGAATGCCAATTGAAATAGAATCTCCCGAAAACCTAGGTTATGATTCTATTGAATGTAATCTTGCTGAAAGTTCAGTAAGGGATGTTTTATTCAACGAAATCAATATCAACCTCAATCACCTCGCCATTGCTTACGGTGATCACATCGGTAAACCTGCTTTAAGGAAACTGATTGCTGATGAATATGAAACCATTTCTGCAGATGATATATTGTTAACTGTCGGGGCCGCCGGTGCGTTATTCATTATCCATTCTTCATTACTCACCAAAGGCGATCACCTGATTGTCGTTCGACCGAATTATGCAACCAATATTGAAACACCAGTGGCAATTGGTTGCGAAATTAGTTTTACAGATTTACGTTTTGAAGAAAAATATGCACTTGACATTAAAAAACTAAAATCAGCCATTAAGCCCAATACAAAACTCATCAGCATTACCACACCGCATAATCCAACGGGAACAATATTCAGTGAACCGCAACTTGTTGCATTATCAAAACTTGCTGAAGAAAGCGATTGCTATTTACTGGTTGATGAAACTTACCGGGATATTTCCTTTCAGCTCCCGGCTCCATTAGCTGCTTCACTAAACAAAAAAGTCATCAGCGTTTCATCCGTTTCAAAAGCCTATGGAATCCCGGGCATAAGGCTGGGCTGGCTGATTACGCAGGATAAAAACCTGCAAGACCTTTTTCTGGCAGCAAAAGAGCAAATGCATATCTGCAATTCTGTTGTAGACGAGGAAATTGCTTATCAATACCTGTTGAATAAAGAAAAATATTTTCCGGGAATCAAAAAAGAGGTCAGCAACAATTTCCATATTTTAAAAAATTGGATCAAAGATCATCAGCACCTCGAATGGATTGAACCATCAGGTGGTGTGGTTTGCTTTCCGAAATTTAAAAAAGAGGTTGAATTGGATACTGAAAAATTTTATACTGTTCTGCTGAAAAATTACAAAACCTACGTAGGGCCCGGGCATTGGTTCGAACAAAGCAAAAGGAGTTTCAGATTAGGTTTCGGTTGGGAAAAAAGTGAAGTTTTTGAAAGAGGTCTGCAGAACATTGATAAAGCTATTAGCGAATCATTGAAACAGATTTAGCAGCAATGAAGCCGCTTGTCCAAGCATGTTGAAAATTGAAACCACCCGTAATTCCATCCACATCCATCACTTCCCCCGCAAAAAACAAACCCGGAACAATTTTACTTTGCATTGTGTTCGGGTCAATTTCTGACAATTTAATACCGCCGGCAGTTACAAATTCTTCTTTAAAAGTTGTTTTTCCTACCACTTTAAATTGCCCGGTAACGAGGTTTTGAATGAGCTTGTTCTGCAATTTACCCGGCAGGTCGCCCCATCGCAGGTTTTCGGGTATACCTGACTGTTGTACATGGAACTCCCACAAACGTTGTGGCAAACCGAAAAGGTTTTTATTCATTAACTTTTGCGAGGCGCTATCGGCTCTTATCTCCAGGAATTTTTCTTTCAATGCCTGCTCATCATAAGCCGGAAGCCAATTCACCATTATTTCGAACTCGTAGCTTTTGTTTGCCAGTTCCCTTGCCCCCCATGCAGACAAACGTAATACTGCAGGCCCGCTTAATCCCCAGTGTGTAATGAGCAATGGCCCCTGTTCTGACAATTTCGAACCGACGATCTTTATCCTGACATCGGGCAGTGAAACACCCATCAGTTTTGTGACAGGATGATGGGGCAGGTTAAAAGTAAACAATGAAGGAACAGGTTCCTCAATTGCATGCCCGAGTTCATGAATCCATTTGAACATGGATGATTTGTGATAACCACCGGTTGCAATGCATAAATAGTCCGCAGTGAACAGTTGGCGGTTAGCAGTCCAAAGATGAAATTGATCATTCAACTTTTCAACTTTTTCAACCTGCACGTTCATCAAAATATCAACCTTGTATTTATTAGCTTCCCTGATAAGACAATCGATAATAGATTGTGAAGAATCCGTTACGGGAAACATTCGTCCATCATCTTCCGGTTTTAGTTTTACCCCCTTTTCCTCAAACCATTTAATTGTATCTTTTGTACAAAAATGATGAAATGCCTTTTTCACAAAATGCCGCCCCCGCGGATAATTTTTCATCATGGTATCCATATCAAAGCAAGCGTGTGCCACATTACAACGGCCACCGCCACTGACCCGGACTTTACTTAATAATCGTGAGGATTTTTCAAGAATAGTAATTTTTAT
>DATKNN010000028.1:0-96854 GCA_035541355.1 Puia sp.
GGGCTTTGATGATAATAAGTATTATGACCTGTATGACATGGTTAAAAATGTTATCGGGAGCGATGATCCGAAATATTCTACCAACCAAACGGAAGATGGCACGACTATTAATCTTTTCCCGGTAAGAAAATTCACCGTACCGGTTGATGAAAACCTGGTGAAAACAAATGGTACTGTTCATGCAGGAGACAGTGTGGTAAAAGAATTGCAGATTAATATGTCACAGGGAAAAAATTACCTGCTGAAAAATGACTTGGCTATTTATGCCGTGATTGCAGCGAACAAATGGAAACGCCCGATTTGCTTTACTTCAACTCAGGAACTTGGTAATTTAGGATTAGACAAATATGTAAGATTAACCGGGCTTGCTTATCAGTTGGTGCCGGTATTAAACGGGGGCGTTGATAATGAAACATCATACAAAACAGTGATGGATAATTTTGCTTATGGCGGCGCAGACAAGCAGGGTGTATATTATGATGAAGAGAACCGCCGCCACCTGAACAGCATTCGCCTTGCAGTATCGCAAATTGCCATGAGCCTGGTTCAATCAGGGAAAAAAGATTCTGCAAAGAATGTGCTAGAGAGTTTTGACAAGCACGTATTGGAATCCAATTTCCCTTATGGCATGACGAGTAACAGGGGCAATCAGCAAGACTTCATTTCAGTGAATTTTATGGAAGCTGCTTTCGCGGCGGGAGATACAGCCCTCGCTAAAAAAGTAGAAGCTTCTGTAAAAAAAGATTTGCAGCAACAAATGAAGTATTATAAATCCTTAGGGGATAATCCGGGTGTTCCCGATGAGCAGATTGCAGAACAGGCGTACATGATGATGCAGGGAAAAGGGGGCAATCTTTCAGACAGGCAAACCCAGTTTATACAAGATATTGTAAGTAGTTATCAAATGCTGATGCGAATTGACCAGATGGATAAACAATACAGTTCTTCACAAGGAGCTGTACCTGCTGAAAAAGTCCAGCCAACAATCATTAACAAGCCACCGGCGCAAAAATCTGATACGAAAACAAAAAAATAGCTCAAAAAAACCCGGTTACAACCGGGTTTTTTTTTGAATATAGGCATTGAACCAAATGCATGCTCAATTGTATTTAATTAGTAAGTCGTTTGCATTTTTCAATTACAACCTGCGGGAAATTATTATTAACTTCATAATTCATTCAAGTGTAGATGATAGGTTTTCATTTTGGAAAATTTGACCCCAACCAGCAGGGCAAATCAAAATTTGACCAGTTGCTGGATTTGTTCATGCAATTGCTGAATTATACGAACGGCGATGTTGGCGAAGCTTTGCAATGGATGAACCAGCTTGACAAAGAATATAAACTGACTGATGATGAATATGGAATGGGCGATTTTATTGATGACCTGAAAGATAAAGGATACATAGATGAGAAAAAACAAACAGGCGAAATAAAAATAACCCCAAAAACAGAACAGGGTATCCGCAAGCGTTCACTGGAAGAAATTTTCGGTAAACTGAAAAAAACAAAGCAAGGGAATCACAGCACTTTTAAACCGGGATTAGGTGATGACATCAATCCTGAAACACGTTCCTTTCAATTCGGCGACTTGCTGGAACAGATTGATTTTACTGAATCCATCCGTAATGCGCAGATCAATCATGGCATTGAAAGCTTCAGCATGCAGGAAGATGATCTGAAAATCAGGGAAACGGATTTTAAATCACAGACGTCAACGGTATTAATGATTGATATTTCCCACTCCATGATTTTATACGGGGAAGACCGCATTACTCCGGCAAAAAAAGTGGCAATGGCTTTGAGTGAATTAATCACTACAAAATATCCCAAAGACACGCTTGACATTGTGGTGTTTGGTAATGATGCATGGCCTGTGGAAATAAAAGACCTTCCTTATTTGCAGGTAGGCCCATATCATACAAATACAGTGGCCGGTTTGGAAATGGCGATGGATATTTTACGACGGAGGAGGAACCAGAACAAGCAAGTCTTTATGATTACTGATGGAAAGCCTACCTGTTTGAAAATCGGGAAAAAATATTACAAAAACAGTTTTGGCCTTGACAGGAAAATAACGAACCGCTGTTTAAATCTTGCGGCACAATGCAAGAAGCTAAAGATACCCATTACCACATTCATGATTGCCAGCGACCCCTACCTGCAGCGGTTTGTAACAGAATTTACAGAAACCAATAATGGCAAAGCATTTTTTGCTTCGCTGGATAAATTAGGCGCATTCATTTTCCGCGACTTTGAGAGCGGTAAAAGAAGAACGGTTTATTAATCTGACCTGGATTCTTGGTAGTAACAGCTTTCGATTATTTTTGAACGATCTGCCATTGATAGAATTTCAAATTAACTGCGCTTTGGTTTTAAACGATAATTTTGCATACGGTTGTTGACAATTTTATTTAAGATGAAATATTTTTCTGTAGCACTTGTGATTTTAATGGGTTTTTTTTCGTGCGCAGGGCAAACAAATGCTAATATGTTCTCTTTGGTTTTTTTGAATGATTCTTTTGCGGCATATAACGGTTTTTTAGAGAAAAACAGTGTTGTTAAAAAAGATTCATTTACTTCGGCTTCGATAACGAAAATTCTTAAAAGAAATAAAGAAAAATATGGTAATAACCTTATTGTAATAATTAAACCAGCTCCTTGCGGCGATGGAACTGTAAAAGAGAAACTAAATACCGTTATTTATCTACTAACGTCGATGGGAATAAAAAATTCTGTGACTTTTAAATTAACAGAGAAAGAGAGTAAATATTTCAATACAGAGAGCCGTGAATTGCCAAACTAATTTTTTCAAATTTAATTATTAATCATAATATGGATATAGCTAAAATAAAAACCTTAGGTGAATTAAAAAAAGCAGGATACAAAAGAAAGACTGTGAAAGAAGAAATACGTGAGAACCTGATCAGGAAACTGCAGAATAAAGAAGCTACATTTTCGAGGATTATCGGTTATGAAGATTCAGTAATCCCTGATACGGAAAGGGCATTGTTATCGCGCCATAATATTTTATTCCTCGGGCTCCGCGGGCAGGCGAAGACAAGGATGGCCAGGCAAATGGTCGACCTCATGGATGAATATATTCCTGTAGTTGCCGGAAGTGAAGTGAATGATGACCCGTTGCACCCGATTTCAAAATTTGCAAAAGATATAATTGCAGAAAAAGTCGACAATACTCCTATTGCCTGGTTACACCGCAGTGAGCGTTATGGGGAAAAGCTGGCCACGCCGGATGTAAGCGTTGCGGATTTGATTGGCGATGTAGACCCGATAAAGGCCGCTAACCTTCGCCTGAATTTTGCAGATGAGCGGGTGATCCATTTCGGTATCATACCGAAAAGCAACCGAGGCATTTTTGTGATCAATGAAATTCCCGATTTGCAGGCACGCATACAGGTGGCACTGTTCAACATTTTAGAAGAAGGCGATATACAAATACGCGGTTTCAAATTGCGCATGCCATTGGATATTTTGTTTGTGTTTACTGCAAACCCTGAAGACTATACCAACCGGGGCTCTATTGTAACGCCTCTTAAAGACAGGATTGAAAGCCAGATACTGACGCACTACCCAAAAAGCATTGAGCATTCATTGGCGATCACTGAACAGGAAGCAGAAATTTTAGAGGAGCAAAAAGCAAAAGTGAAAGTGGGCGACCTTGTGAAGCGTTTAATTGAGCAGGTTGCTTTTGAAGCGCGCAACAGTGAATTCGTTGACAAAAAAAGTGGCGTAAGTGCAAGGCTAACCATTGCTGCATTTGAAAATGCAATCAGCGCCGCAGAAAGAAGGGCGATCATCAATAAAGAAAAAGAAACGCATGTTTGGATGAGCGATCTTGTCGGCATTATCCCATCGATAACAGGAAAAATAGAATTGGTATATGAAGGTGAGCAGGAGGGACCTTACCAGGTGGCATTTAATTTGCTGGAAAAAGCTTTTCGTTCGCAGTTCGTCAATTATTTTCCCAACCCGGAGCAATTGAAAAAAAGAAAACCTTCGGATAAAGAAGAAAACCCTTTCAGGGCAGTTATTGTATGGTTTGATAAAGGAAACCAGTTGAATTTATTTTTTAACAGCAGGGACGAAGAAAAAATACAACAGTTGTATAAAGTGGAGGGGCTTCATGCATTGATAAAAAAATATTTCAAACACGCGAATGAAAAAGAAACAGCATTATTAATGGAGTTCGTATTGCATGGCCTGGCAGCCTATTCAATGATCAGCAAAAAAGTAGTGGAAGGAAAAATTGAATTTAAAGACCTGATCGGCTCAATGGTCAACCTCGGCCCCGGTTCATACAGCAGTGACCAGGATTTTGATGAAAATGATTTTAATTAAGCCGCAGTTTCAGGTTGATCGTTTTGAAGTTGGCAGCTTTTTGGATGCATTTCGCTGTTATGATTTTGCATTGTAAAGGGAATTGATTATTAATGGTCACAGTTCATGCTCCAAATTAGTATTTTACCAACACGCCAAACTGCCCTTCTGGCTCACCAAGTTCATTTGCTGCGGCATTACTGATTCTGACTAATAAACCTTCGCTCTCTTTCATATCGGGTAATTGGCCGAGCACTTTTGCATACACGCTTTTTTGTGTTGCAGGAGCGATGATCTTCACAATGGTGCCAACAGGAACGTTATTGATAAGTGCATAATACTTTCCATCATTCCAGCCGCTGGTACTTTTAAAAGTACCGGCAGTTCCGCTTGCTTTATTCCCGCCGTCAGTAAAATCTGGGCTGAAATAACCGCCGCTCAGATGACTGTTATTTGATGTGTTTGTATAGATGGCTTTATTTGGGTTGGATGTTGATGGAGTAGGTGTAACAGGTTTTATTTCCTGTTTTTCTTCAACAATCGCATTAACTTTTTTATCTTCTTTCACCACAGGCTGGTTTATCTCTGTTGTATTTTTTGTTTCAGCAATGGCATCTATTTTGTCGGCGCCTCCCCGTGCGAGGTAGGAAATAGAGGTTTTTACTTTAATATATCCTACTATTAGTCTTGTTCCCTGTTTTACAGTTTCTTTTTTTATCCTGTTCCATTTCTCCAGATTTTCAATGGAAACCCTGTTATACAGGCTGCTGATGTGTGCAAAGGTTTCATTCGTTTCAACGATATGATATACCGGTACAAAAGTTTCATCTGCCTCTTTTCTGCCATCCTGTGAAAAATTGGAGCTGCCCAGAGGGATCTTCAGCTCCTGTCCGATGCGTAAAGAATAATTTAATGTAAGGCCATTGAATGGAGCAATTTCTTTCGGGCCGGCGTTATAAATACGGCCAATGCTGTACCAGTTTTCCTTTGCAACAACATGATGAAGAAGGTACAACCTTCCATTATCATTATGGATATCCAGATCATGCGATTGCGCAACAGCAAGCTTGGCTGACAAAGCGAAAATCGCCATGAATATGAATCTTTTCATAGTATTATTTTTTCTGGATTGCATCTGCAAATATGAAGAATATCTTGTAAATAAAACACTAAAAATTCCCTCCGGGTTTCATGATAATCGGGTGATTTTTTGAGTGGCAGAATATGATTTGCAGCCAGATGTCCAATACAAAGCTGTAGCTGGCAGTTACATTCTTATCCTCCATTCAGATGGATAATAATTGTTAATCCTGTTGGGCAGCACTTTTATCCAGCCGAGTTGATGCTGCTGATAAGTTACCGTGCACCACCCTTTATATTGAGTTTCAATTTTGATTTCTTCTTTGCGCAGGTAACTTATTGCCTGCTCTGTTGAAAGCTCGATGGATGGGGCATTGGCGTGGCTAAGTTTGCTGAGTGCAAGTTCGTGTTCCGGTATCAGTTCATGAGGCGTGATTTTCCCCAGTAGCACTCCGGCTTTTTTGATGTATAGCAATGATTTCAGCAGGCTAAAATGATTCTGCAAGTGTTCGGGGATAGCATAAACGAGGCTTTCATTTTTAAACAATGAAAACTTTTCATTATCCGTTATCCATTTCCTTGTGATGGCTTCTTCATTTTTTGTAAGCTTTTCAAAATTATTTTTTTTTCTTTTCGGAAATGAAAAATTTCCACCGTCTTTTTTTTGAAAGACAGCAATAAAGAAACCTTCTCCTTTTACTTTATCCGGATAAAAGCGATAGCCATGACTGTTAGTTTTGTCTGACAGGGTTTCCATAATTCCCCAGGTTTTATCAACCATCAACCTTAAACCTTTAACCTGAAACTTTTCAGCGATCCAATCCAGGATGTCTTCATTTTCTTCTTTTGAGTAGGAACATGTAGCATAGATGAATATCCCGTTTTGTTTTAAAGCAGGCATAATATCTGCTAAAATCCTTTGCTGACGATGGCTGCAAAGGGTTACATTTTCTTCGCTCCATTCTTTGATGGCATCCGGGTCTTTTCTGAACAAGCCACTTCCGCTGCAAGGAGCGTCTACCACAATCACGTCAAAATAGTTTTCCAGTGTTGCAAAATCTTTCGGGTCATTATTCGTGACAATTACATTTGAAGCCCCCCATTTGCTAATATTTTCCACAAGAATATTAGCTCTTGTTTTAATGGCTTCATTGCTCACTAACAAACTTTCTTCTGACATGAGTGATTGTATCAGCGTTGATTTGCCCCCCGGTGCAGCACACAGGTCAAGAATATGAATTGATTTATTTAAATCGACAGTTTGTTTGAATGCCTGCTCAAGAAACATGCTACTGGCTTCCTGTACATAATAGGCTCCTGCATGCAATAACGGATCAAGTGTGAATGCAGGGCGCTTGGAAAGGTAATAACCGAAGGAAGACCAGGGGACTTTTTCTTGAATCGTGAATGTTGAATTATAAAGGAAAGCTTCATCTGCTATTAACCCACTATTCATTATTAATGGGTGTTTTGATGGATTGATGCGAATGGAGGTAAGCTGATTTCCACATTGATGAATTTTGATGAAACTTTCTTCATCAAAACCGGTTGTTTCACTTAATGATTTGATTAATTTTTCAGGAAGTTGCACGGACAAAACTATGAACTATCAACCATGAACCCTGAATTCCATCACAAATTTTTTATCTCGCCAATCAAATCCTGTAAAATTTTTTTAGCATCGCCAAAAAGCATGGAAGTTTTGGGCTGAAAAAACAGATCATTTTCTATGCCTGCATAACCCGGCTTCATGCTGCGTTTATTAACGATGCAGGTTTTTGCAAGCTCCACATCCAAAATGGGCATGCCGTAAATAGGAGAGGAAGGATCGGTTTTAGCAGCGGGGTTTACTACATCATTGGCGCCGAGCACCAGCACCACATCAGTTGTCGGAAATTCTTCATTGGCATGTTCCATCTCCAGCAAATTGTCATAGCTCACATCTGCTTCTGCAAGCAACACATTCATATGGCCAGGCATTCTACCCGCTACAGGATGGATGGCATATTTTACTTCTACGCCTTTTTCGGTCAATAATTTTTCAAGCTCATGGCAGGCATGCTGCGCTTGTGCAACAGCAAGCCCATAGCCTGGTACAATCATTACCTTATGCGCATAAGCCATTACCATTGCCGCATCGCTCAAAGAAATTTCTTTATAAGAGCCTTGTTCTTTTGCAGCAGCACCTGCTGTTTTGCCTGAACCGCCGAAAGAACCAATCAGCACGTTTACTAAAGAGCGGTTCATGGCTTTGCACATCAATATGGTGAGCAATGTACCGGCAGAGCCCACTAAAATACCACCGGTGAGCATCGCTTTATTATCATATAAAAAACCGCCGCATGCCGCTGCAACGCCGGTAAAAGAATTCAGTAATGAAATAACGACGGGCATATCGGCACCGCCGATAGGAAGAACAAAGAGGATGCCATACAAAATAGACGTAAATAATATAATTATAGCAAAAGGAAAATTGCCAGGGCTCCCAAACCACAAATATAAAAACGAAAAGATAATAATAATTAAAAAGACTAAAAGGTTTACAATATGTTGACCTTTAAAACTATAATCTTTGATTTTCCCATTTAATTTGCCCCAAGCTATAACACTGCCGGCAAAAGAAACAGAACCAATTATTAAGCTTAATAGAATTGTAATATAGAATGATAATGGCATTCCTATATTCATTCTGTTTATACCAAAAGGCAATCGATCAAGAGTTTGATTTGAATGTAAAATTTCACTAATTGAAATCAACGCCGCGCAAGCTCCGCCCATGCCATTGAAAAGGCTTACCATTTCCGGCATGGCAGTCATTTTCACTTTTTTTGCAGCCAGTGTGCCGATGACAGCGCCAATGATTATTCCTGCGAATATCCAGGCGTAATTGTGCAGTTGCTGTCCTTCATTTTCGTATAAAAATATCGTTCCGATAATGGCGATTGTCATTCCTGCAGCGGCAATTAAATTTCCTTTGCGTGCTGTTATAGGGTTTGAAAGCATCTTCAAACCAAGAATGAAAGTAACAGATGCAATAAGATAAGCGATAGTAAGTAAGCTAATTCCCATGTTATTGTTTTGTATCTTGCGAACGCGCTATGGCGCAACGATTTATTTGCAAGCATTCATGCCCATTCTTTATCATTCGTAATCTCATTTGCGTTTTTTGAACATTTCCAGCATCCTGTCCGTAACCACAAAGCCTCCAACTACATTCAGCGTTCCTAATACAACAGCAAGAAAGCCTAATATCAACGCAAGGTAATTATCGCTCTCCGCTTTGCCCATGACAATGATAGCGCCGATAATCACTACCCCATGGATGGCATTTGCACCACTCATTAATGGAGTATGCAACACACTCGGCACGCGCCCGATGACTTCCACCCCGAGAAAAATCATGAGGATGACGATATAGATCATTTGCTGGTTCGATGAGATCCAATGTAAGATGGTAGCCATATTATTTTTTTATAGTCGGAAGATATACTAATATATTTTCTACATACAAGTGAGTGGCGCAACAATGCGAATAAAAAACAAAAGCCCGTAACAAAAAAGCAACCCACCTCAAACTACAAATTTTTCAGTCTTTCATTCGTTATTTCGCCGTTATGTGCCATGCATGCACCTTTTACCAGTTCGTCTCCAAAATTTAAATTCAGTTTGCCTTCTTTATCAATAATGAGCTGTAAAAAATTCAGCACGTTCTTTCCATACATCTTGCTGGCATCATAAGGCATGGCTGATGACAGCAATGAATTCCCGATAATGGTTATCCCGTTGAAATGAACAGCTTCATTATTTTTTGTCATTTCCGTGTTGCCGCCTGTTGCTGATGCGAGGTCGATAATCAACGAGCCTTTCTTCATTGCAGCGATCATTTCTTTTGTTACCAGCACCGGAGCTTTTTTACCAGGAATTTGCGCTGTTGTAATCACAACATCTGCTTTGGCAATGCTTTCTGCAATTTTCTCCTGCTGTTTTTTCTTAAATTCCTCCGGCTGTTCCACTGCATAACCTCCGGCTTTAGATGCATCTGCGGCGCCTTCTACCTCAATAAATTTCCCGCCAAGGCTCATTACTTCTTCCTTAACTGCAGGGCGTGTGTCGAAAACTTCTACAACAGCGCCAAGCCTGCGTGCCGTGGCAATAGCCTGCAAACCTGCAACACCCGCGCCAAGTATCAATACTTTGGCCGGGGGTATGCTTCCTGCAGCAGTCATCAACATCGGGAAATAACGGGAATACCTATCCGCAGCCAGCAATACGGCTTTGTAACCTGAGATATTTGCCTGTGAACTCAGTACATCCATGCTTTGTGCACGGGTAGTCCGTGGCAACATATCAAGGCTGAAAACAGTTATATTCCGTTTTGCCCAATCATGAATAAGCGAAACATTAAATAAAGGTTGATAGATGCCAATGATGACACGGGATGCGAGATTCGGGATAAAAGATGTTTGCGGATGATTAATGGATAAAATGATATCGGCTTTTGATGCTATTTCTTCAGCAGAACTGACAGATGCGCCGATTTTCGTATAGTCATCATCGTTAGCAAAGGCATTTGCCCCGGCATTTTTTTCAACAAAAACCTGAATTCCTTTTTTAATGAGGGGGGCAATATTTTCAGGAAGCAATGAAACCCTGTTGTCAAAATCCGGTTCTTTTAGAAGGCCGATAATCATGTGTGCATAAATATTTTATTGAAAGCCAGTTTCTTTTCCGGATATGAAATTAAGCATTTTTAAAACCTGATAATAAAATGCTGTTTAGCTTTAAAGTCTTTTTTGAAAAAAACAATGCCCAAAAAAAACAAGTCTATTGTCAACGTCACTTTTTCAGATATTTTAATAATATTCCATGCATCTTCCATTTCACTGCTCCAATGAATATCATCAAAAATAAGAACGGAAGAAGCAGTAGAATATTCTGCCAATTGATTAAAATACTTTATCGTCGGCTCCTTTCTGTGATTGCCATCAATAAATGCCAGGTCAACAAGACGTATTTTTTTCAAGAGACCTGGAAGGAGCTCATCAAAATTGCCGACTAATGGTTCAATATTGCTTAATTGCAGTGACCGGAAATTTTTGAGGGCCACCGCTGCTATTTCCGGTGAGCCTTCAATTGTATACAATTTTGAAGCAGGACGGGCAGCAGCAAGATATGCCGATGAAACACCTAATGAGGTTCCCAGCTCAATAATTGTTTTTGGCTGAAAATAATTTGCTATGCGAAAAAGCAGCTGCGCAAGCTTTCTGTTTTTTGCTGCATGTTTGGCAATATCATCAATGCGGCGTTGGGTTGATTTTGAAATTCCGGAACCTGCGCCTAAATCATTTACTTGTATTAATGTGTTGTCATGTAATAATTCCTGGCGTAAAGTTTCGATTTGATTATACGCATAAAAATTCCTTTTATCGTTTAACACTTCATATACAAAATCAAAAACAAAAGGGGAATGGATACCATGCCCTTTGCCGTTTGAAGCGGTCAAATAATAATGAATATATTTTTTTGCAACTTGAAATGTGGAATACATTATTTTTTTTTCTTGCGCCACAGCTGGAAACTATAAGCAAATTCATGTTTGTCATCAGCAGTAAAATCCATATTTGATTCAAGTTCCCACTCATTTGGATTTATGGCAGGAAAGCTGGTATCTCCTTCAACAACTGCATGCACCCTCGTCATATAAATTTTATCTGCTACGGGCATAGACTCTGCATAAACTTTTCCTCCGCCGATTATAAACACTTCTTTGCAAGAAGTTTGACCTGTTATCGCAAGGGCCTCGTTCAATGAGTGAGCTATCTGCACTTTTTTTGGGAGTTCCAGGTTGGCTTGTTGCGTAATTACAACATTGAACCTGCCGGGTAAGGGTTCACCATTTAACGATTCATAAGTCTTTCTGCCCATGATGACAGGCATGCCCCATGTGGTGTTTTTAAAGAATTTTGTATCATTTGGCAATCGCCACAATAATTGATTGTTTTTACCGATTATGTTGTTTTCTGAAGCAGCAACGATGAGTGAGATAGTCATTGAAATGAGGAATAAAAAATGAGAAAATCTGATGCCAAAAGGCTACTCGCTGTTTTGTTTAAAATTAATTAACCGGTAAATAGATATTCCTGATTTTAAATTTCTTTTTTCGGATTTACACGGCCACAGCAGCTTTAATAGCTGGATGGCTCTGGTAGTTTTCCAATATAAAATCACTGTAATCAAATTCAAAAATGTTTTTGACAGAAGGGTTCAACTTCATTACCGGCAAAGGAAACGGTGTTCTTGTTAATTGCAGTTTCGCCTGTTCAATATGATTGTTGTATAAATGTACATCGCCAAATGTGTGCACGAATTCACCGGGCTGAAGTCCGCAAACCTGGGCTACCATCAAGGTTAGTAACGCGTAAGACGCAATATTGAATGGTACTCCCAGAAAGACATCTGCACTGCGCTGGTAAAGCTGGCAACTTAGTTTCTCATCAGCAACATAAAATTGGAACAGGGTATGGCATGGCATTAATGCCATCTGGGGTAACTCTGCAACGTTCCATGCACTCACAATCAATCTTCTGCTGTCAGGTGTTTTTTTGATCTGATCGATGAGGTGCGATATTTGGTCAATTGTTTGTCCATTATCTCCCTGCCAGCTTCTCCATTGCTTTCCGTAAACAGGGCCCAGTTCACCATTTTCGTTGGCCCATTCGTTCCAGATACTTACCCCATGATCTTTGAGGTATTTAATATTTGTATCTCCTTTTAAGAACCATAAAAGTTCATAAATAATACTTTTGAGGTGGAGTTTTTTTGTAGTAACCAGCGGAAACCCATCGTTAAGGTTAAAGCGCATCTGGTAGCCGAAACAACTGCTAGTGCCTGTTCCGGTGCGGTCGGTTTTAGAAACACCGGTATGTAAAATATGTTTAAGTAAATCGAGGTATTGTTGCATGGGTGCAATTTAAGTAAAAGCTTATTGGTAATAAATCAGGAGGAAGATATGTGGGCAAACTGTGAATTAACCGTTCTACTTTCTTTTATTAATTTGCCATATGCTTGAGGTAAAAAGAAATGTTTTATTAAAACCTGCCATACCCCCATTTTTGGTAATTGCAATCATTTCTTTATTTTTTTCATCAGATTTGTTTGCACAAAGGGATTTTTTCCAGCCTTCCTCGAATTTGAACCAGGGCCGGATAAACGGCGTAGTAATAGCAGAAGCTGTTGGTGGCACACTGGTTACAATAGGCCTTAATTATTTATGGTATAGAAAATTCCCGCATAGTCAATTTCATTTATTTAATGATAATGCTGAATGGCTGAATGTTGATAAAGTCGGTCATGCCGCAACAGCGTATAATATTGCGGCAGTACAAAGTGATATTTTTCGGTGGGCAGGAGTGAAGCCTGTACCTGCTGCAGCTATTGGTTCATTAACAGCGCTGGGTTTCATGACAATGATTGAAATCCTGGATGGTCATTCTGCAAAATGGGGATTTTCTATTGGAGATATGCTCGCTAATGTTTCCGGTTGCCTATTATTCCAGGGACAGCAATGGATGTGGAATGAACAGCGTATCAGCCTCAAGTTCTCTTATCATTATACGATGTTTGCAAAATATTATCCTCAGGAATTGGGAAAAAATTTTAGGGAAAGGTTGTTGAAAGATTATAACGGACAGGCTTACTGGCTTTCATTTAATATCGCTTCTTTTCTTCCTGCAACAAGCAGCTTTCCCAAATGGCTCAATGCTTCTGTCGGTTATGGCGCCGAGGGGATGATTGGTGCAAGAGAAAACCCGGGTGAAATAAACGGTAAGACGATTCCCGATTTCAAGCGTTACAGGCAATTTTATTTTTCGTTTGATACGGATTTGTACCGGATCAATAATACTTCAGACTTTGCGAACACACTACTCAAATTCAACCGTACATTAAAATTGCCCTTCCCTGCTATTGAATGGAACAGAACAGAAGGAACGAAATGGCATTGGTTATATTATTAAAATTGAGGCATGAGAAGGGAAAGCTGAGCTTGAGTTAAAAGACGCATCATACCTGATGTTGAAAACAAAAAAGGGCCAGGATAGAAATCCAGCCCCGTTTTAAAATCCAATATCCTATGAAAAACCGAATTCTTAAACGCAAAATATATTCCATTATTATTTAAAGCCGAAAAATTGATTGAAAGGTATTTTTCTTTCCCCATTTTAGTAAAATCAGTTTCATTGTGGGAAAGTATTTTACAGCAAACTTTTTTTAAAGCAGGCGTATAAACACACTTACGATATGCTTAAAGGCTAAGCCTGTTTATGGAGATTTATTATATCATTCAATATTTTTTACACGTTTTTCAAACTTCTGCTTTCACTAATGTTTTGAGAAAATTTTCATCTGCGTCCGCGCCTATACCTGGTGCATCTGGTATTTGAATAAAAAAGCCATGGTATTTGATTCCGCCGATAACAGGGTCTGACAGATGACCGAGAAGACAAGTATCCATGTCATAGAAAATAATATTATTATGTACGCTTGCAAAATGAGCGCATGCTGTTAAAGCAATTCTGCTTTCCAGCATGCCGCCCATCATACACGGAATTTTGTTTTTTTTGCAAACAGTGTTTATTTGCAGCGCTTCCAGAATTCCACCGGATTTTGATAGTTTAATATTTACATAATCACAGGCACCGGCTTTGATTAACCTTTCAGCATCATAATGATTGAACACACTTTCATCGGCCATTATTTTTACAGCAGATTTTTTTCTTAGCTTGGGAAGAAGGGCGTCATTCCAGCTGCGCATAGGTTGTTCGCAAAATTGTATATCATATTTTGCAATTTCCTTCAGCACTTTTTTTGCAGTATCATAATCCCATCCCTGGTTTGCATCTACTCTTAAAACAATTTTTTTCCCTGTTGCTGCCCTTATTTGTTTTATTCTTTTTATATCTTCTTCACCATTTTTTCCCAATTTCACTTTTATTATTTTTACTCCCCGCTTTTTAAACTCCGCAGCTTGTTCAGCCATTGCTTCCGGCAAGCCAATGCCAATGGTTAGATCTGTTTCCAATTCTTTTTTATTACCTCTTAAGAACCGGTATAATGGTTGGTTTATTTTTTTGGCTGAAATATCAAACAAAGCCATATCAAAAGCGCTTTTGATTGTTGCATTAAAAGCGGTGAAATTGTGCAGGTCATTTATTCTTTTGTCAATCGCTAACGGGTCCTTTCCTTTCCAGAGTTTTGCAAAATCTTTGGCCATTTCAAAACATGTAGCCTGTGTTTCCCCAACAATCATGGGAAAAGCAGAACATTCCCCCACGCCGTAAAATCCTGCATCGGTATGCACCCTGATAAAAATGTTCTGAGCGTAATGCATCGTTCCCGTTGCAATGGTGAACGGATGCATCGGTATGCTGAACTTGTATATTTCGGTGTGAGTAATTTTCATCTTATTTGCTTACGGTTGATTATTCCTGAGAATTACGATAAAGGCTTGTCGAATACTGTTTAACTCATCAATCGTTCAATATGAAACTTATTTCCCGTCATTCTTTTTATCAATAAATCCGGGCCCCATTACAGCCCTTCCAGGTTTCGCGCCGGTATGCTCTCCGTCTTTCAGTACCTGTGTGCCATTAACAAAAACATCGATCATGCCGGTTGACAGCTGATGAGGTTTCTCATAAGTGGCCAGGTCATTTACCTTGGCCGGATCAAAAACAATTATGTCTGCATAATTACCTGACGTGAGTGTTCCTCTTTTTTTGATATGCAGTTGTTGCGCCGCGAGCCCGCTCATTTTGCGAATGGCTTCTTCAAGCGGTATCAATTTTTCATCACGCACATAATGTCCGATCATCCTGGCGAAGTTTCCATAAGCACGCGGATGTGTACTGCTTTTTAGAAAAATGCCTTCCGGGGCCATGCTGGGTGCATCAGAGCCCAACGATAAATAAGGAAGTTGTAATTGTTTTTTTACATTATTTTCACTCATTAAAAAATAAATCACTTCAATACGTGAATGATCCTGAATGATCAGGTCAAGAACGGTTTCCTCTGGTGTTTTGCCGTGCATTACGGCAATCTCACTCAGGCGTTTACCGGTGAGGTATTTTAGTGAGTCCTGTTTGAAACCCGTACAAATAATATTATCAGGCCCTGCACCCAGATAAAGATTTTCCCAGGTGTCGGATGGTTGATCCATTTCTTTTAAAATTTTTTTTCGAATTGACGGGTCTTTTAACCTCGCTATCCATTTGTCCAATCCCCCTTCCTGCACATAGGTCGGCATTGCCGCATCAAAACCTGTTGCACCTGCAGTGTAGGTGTACATGCATGCTGAAATATCAAGCCCTGATTTCCTGGCGCTGTCAATTTTTTTTATGAGTGTATCCATCTTGTACCAGTTTGGCTTTCCTGCCGCTTTCAGGTGCCAGATGATGGAAGGTATATTGGCTTCTTTTGAAATTTTTATCAACTCATCGGCGGCCTGCAGCAACTGGTTCCCTTCACTGCGAATATGAGAAATATATACGCCGCCATAACCTCTTGCCACTTTGCACAACTCAATTAATTCGCGGGTTTTTGCATAGGTGCCCGGGGCATAAATCAACGCCGAGCCAATTCCCAAAGCGCCATCCTGCATACCTTTCTTAACCAATAATTTCATTTTGTTCAGTTCTATTGAATCGGGCGGGCGGTTATCAAACATTAAAAGATTTTCGCGAATGGTGGCAGCTCCGAGAAACGATGCCACATTTGTAGATACTCCTTTTTTTTGAAGATACCTGAGGTATTCTCTTAATGTTGTCCATTCAATTTTATATTTGATATCGCCCTGGTTTTCCTGGGAAATTTTTTTTAATGTATCGGTCAGTGGTCCCATGGATTCACCTTCACCAAAAATTTCCAGTGTAACGCCTTGTTTTATTGCTGCCATGGAACGCCCGTCTTGTATTAACGATTCCATCGACTGACTTTGCATGTCTATAAGGCCCGGGCTCACTGCCATTCCTTTTGCATCAATATGATTAGTTGCATTTGCACCTGCGAGGTCTCCGATAAAAGCAATGGTATCTGCATTAATGGCAATGTCGCCACTAAAGGGCTTTGATCCCGTGCCATCATAAATCATTCCATGATGAATGATGGTGTCGTAATGTTTTTGTTCTTTACAGGAAAAGAAAAAAAGAATTGTGGCAATAATGAACAGTTGAGTTTTTGGCATATACTATATTGTATCCGAATGTAAGAAAAAAATGGTCAGGGTAATTATGAATTGCAAGGGGGTGTATTTTATCGCATATCGTAAATCTCCACAGCTGATTTTTAAATTTTATTTATTTTTACCCATGCTTCAACGACTGCTAACCGTTCTCATTGTTTTTGCTTTTAATGTTAATGCATTTTCGCAATCTGCTGAAATCTTCAGTCCTGATTCCATAAAAAAAGAATTAACTGCGGTAAAGATTGAAACATCTCTTCATATTGACGGGATACTGAATGAACCTGAATGGCAGCTGCCAAAAACTTCTTCACGTTTTACACAGATTGAACCTTACCAGGGTGCGGCTCCTGGATTTGAAACTTTCATCAAGGTGTTATATAACAAGCAATTTCTTTATTTCGGGGTTTTTTCACAGGATTCACTTGGCAAAAAAGCTATACGGGCAACAGATTTTAAAAGAGATTTCAACTATCTCGCTCATGATTTGATCACTTTGACTTTCGATGGTTTTAACGACAACAGGAATGCCATGTGTTTTGCAACAAATGCTTATGGTGTGCAACGTGATTATTTAAGCTTCGATGATTTGTATTTTGATATTGACTGGGATGGCCTTTGGAAAGTAAGGACAGCGAGAACAGATTCCGGATGGTATGCAGAGATTGCGATACCCTGGCAAACTTTGCGTTATAAAAAAACTACTGACTCTGTTCAGAACTGGGGATTTAATATGTATAGGAACAGAAGGCTTACAAATGAAATATCCGCTTTCTCTCCATTTCCCCGCGTATTCAGTGCTTCAAGAATGGAGTATGCCGGGCTACTGAAAAACCTTAAGCCGCCTCCGCCGAAGTCAAATATCAGGATTCAGCCCTATGTACTTACTTCAATTGATAATTACAAGGGGTTTGATTCAAGTACGAAGCCCCATCAAACCAATTTTAAGTTTGGTGGGGATATTAAGTGGGCGATTAGCCCAAATACAGTGCTTGATCTTACTGCTAATACGGATTTTGCGCAAGCCGATGCAGACTTGCAGGTTAATAATATTACCAGGTTTTCTGTTTTTTTTCCGGAGAAAAGACAATTTTTCCTGGAGAATGCATCGCTGTTCAGCCCATCCATACAAATAGCAGCAGATGGGTCCGGCGGCTTCATGCATATCCAGCCTTTTTTCAGCAGGTCAATTGGCTTAGACACTTCCGGCAATCCTATTCCTATTGTTGCAGGTGGAAGGTTTGTGAACAGGTCGCCTAAAAATAATTACGGGGCCATAATCATCCGGCAAAAAGCGACAGATAACAGTCCCGGCACAAATTTTTTTGTAGGCAGGTATTCGAAAAACTTTGGCGATGAAAACCGCTTGGGAACATTGGTTACTATTAAAAACACCCCACTGGGTTCAAATATCGGAACTACGATGGATGGTTTTTTCAGGCTAAGCCAGTCTCAATCGATAAATACAATTCTTACTTATACCAATACTACCAACACCAATAAGCAGGGTTTCGCTGGGTTTGCCCAGTATTATAATTCAACTAATCATTATAAAATATGGTGGACGGAATCGATCGTTACTAAAGATTTTGACCCGCAAATGGGATTTGTTTCAAGAAGTGATGTTATTGGAACAACCCCAGGTATGAACTGGTATTACCGGGGGAAACACCTGCCATTCAAAAAAATATTAAGGGCATTTGAACCCGGCTTTCTTCCTGAGTTGTATTTCCAGGCTTCAACCGGGAAATTTATTGAAAGAAGTTTATACTTCTGGCCGGTATGGTTCAATTTTCAGAATGGCGCATATTTCGGTTATTCCATTACGCCGGTATATCAAAATCTTACAGACACATTCAGGCCATTGAATATTACTATTCTTCCGGGGGCTTATCATTACTGGCAGCAGGAAATATTATTCACTACCGATCCTTCGAAATTTGTAAGTCTTGCGGGCGATTATAAATGGGGGACTTATTTTGATGGAAGAATTATTTCTGCAGACTGGAAATTACAATTCGCCCCGATTCCGCATATTTCGGTTCTTGCCGAATTTAACCGCAATCATTTTATGCATGTAGGCGTGCCGAAATCAAATTCAACCATCGACCTCTATATCATACAAGGAAGATTTGCATTGAACCCGCGTTTGCAGCTTATTGCGTTCTATCAGAAAAATGCACTGGATCAATCAGAAAGTTATAATATCCGCTTTTCCTGGGAATATAAACCGCTTTCTTATATTTATTTTATTTACAATCATGGTGCGGTAAATGACCTGCTGCATTCCATCAGGCAAAATGAAGATCATGTGATGGCAAAGATCAGCTACCTGAAACAACTGTAAAAAAATTTTAGACACAACCGGTTTATATAAATCCGGCATATCTCATTGCTTCTATCCCCTGTCTCCATCCTTACTTCATTCTTATGCCTTACATTTGCTTCCTAACGAATGATTGAACGATATACACATCATGACTGCAATATCTTTTGACAACACGGAAAATGCGTTTGCATACAAGAGCGACAAAGAATTAAAAAAAGCGAACTTTCTTTTTTCCTCGATGGGCTACTCCTGGCTGGTAAAGCTGGGAACCAAATTAACGCCATGGACTATCCGAAGTGGTTTGCCTGTAAAGGGGTTGATACGCAATACTATTTTTACCCAATTTGTAGGTGGTGAAACGCTGGAAGAAACCGCTGCTGTCGCAAAAAAATTAGGTAATTATCATGTCCGGGTAATATTAGATTATGCTATGGAAGGCGGCGAAGAAGGCGAACAAGGTTTTGATCACACATGCGACGAATTTATTAGGGTGATCAACTATGCGTCAACACAGCCAAATATTCCTTTTATGAGCGTGAAGGTGACCGGCTTCGCCAGGTTTGATCTGCTGGCAAAATTAGATCAATCTGTTGCCGATCATTCGGGTAGCCTGATGAAACGTTATGCAAAAGCGGTAGAGGCATTAACAATTGAGGAGAAAGCGGAATGGCAGCGGGTACAGGAGCGTATGCTGCGTGTTTGCAAAACTGCGGCTGAAAAAAATGTTGGCGTGTTGATTGACGCGGAAGAGACATGGATTCAGGATCCGGTTGATGTAATGACCATTCTGATGATGGAGCAGTTTAATAAAGAGAAGGCAGTTGTTTATAATACGCTTCAGTTATATCGTCACGACAGGTTGAAATTTTTAAAAGATTCGCTTGAAGCCGCCGAACAGCGCAATTTTGTGCTTGGTGCCAAATTGGTTCGTGGGGCCTATATGGAAAAAGAAAGGCAGCGTGCCGCTGAACTCGGTTATGCATCACCGATACAACCTGATAAAGAAACCACTGACCACGACTATAATGAAGCCATAACGTTTTGTATTGAACATATTGACCGGGTAGCGTTGATGGTGGCTTCTCATAATGAATACAGCAACCTGTACGCCACACAATTGCTGGAACAAAAAGGGCTAAGCCTTGCCCATCCGCATATTCATTTTTCGCAACTATATGGTATGAGTGACAACATCACTTTTAACCTGGCTAAAGTGGGATGCAGTGTAAGCAAGTACCTGCCGTTCGGACCAATAAAACATGTAATACCTTACCTGATGCGAAGGGCTCAGGAGAACAGTTCTATATCCGGGCAAACTGGAAGAGAACTGGGATTAATAAAAAAGGAAATCAAAAGAAGGGGGATTTGAGAAATGTTGGATGCGAAACCTGGTAAGTGAGAAAGGGTATGTTACAAAAAGCTTTGAGGCCTTCTCTCGGGAAATCAAAATACATCGTACATTTATCGCCTGCATTTCGGGTCGTTAGCTCAGTTGGTTCAGAGCGCTGCTTTGACAGAGCAGAGGTCACTGGTTCGAGCCCAGTACGACCCACACTTGTTCCGGTTTATTTTCAATACATTTTATTCTACAACCAGTTTGAGCTTTCTGTGACGGCCCCTCTTTCATGTTGTTGCTGAAGAAAATTGAATTATTCCACCTTAAATTGTATTCATGAAAAAATACTTTTTCTTTTTATTCTTTTTTTTTATTGAAGGGTTACAAACACTGCTTTCCCAAAGTGGCGGCCCGAATATCGATAACAAAAAATTCATCGCATCGCAATGGTCAGTGGCCAACGCACACAGTCATAATGACTATCAGCAAAAAAAACCGTTTACCCTGGCATATGATAACCTGTTTGGTTCTATGGAAGCTGACATTTTCCTTGTAAGGGATAGCTTGTTTGTAGGCCATGAAGAATCAGATGTGCTCCGGCACAGGTTGCTTACTGATTTGTATCTGGATTCATTGAAAAAATACATCAGGGAAAATAACGGTTATCCATATCGCGACAAGTCAAAGCAATTGCAGTTGCTGATAGATCTTAAAACAGGTGGGGAGCCCACATTAGCTGCATTGATCAGGGTTTTACAATCTTACCCGGAAATTATTCACTGCAAGTCCTTAAGTATAGTAATAACTGGAAATAAACCGCCTGTTGATCAATGGCTGGAATATCCTTCTTATATTTATTTTGATGGAAATTGCAATGAAAATTACCCTGCATCTCTTTTACCAAAAATCAGGATGCTCAGCGGTGATTTAGCTGAATTAACAAAGTGGGATGGCAGGTCCGTGATGAATGATAGTGATTCGGTTAAGCTCGCCGAAACAATTAATAAAGCGCATGCCGAAGGGAAGAAGATCAGATTTTGGGGCGCGCCGGATTTTCCGAAAGCATGGTTACAGCTTATTAAGCTTGGTGCTGACTGGATCAATACGGACCATATACCGGAGTTGGCAAAATTCCTGGAAAAAAGCAGGAATTAATTTTCAAAAGCAAAATTTGTTTATTTTAAATTTTATTTCCGAACTCAACTTATTCAGATGCAAAAGAAATTTGTACTGGTTTATTTGCTGATTGTCCTTGCTACAGTTAATCATTCAAATGCCCAGGAAAAATTCCAGGCTAGCTGGGAGTCGCTCAGTAAATATCAATGCCCGGAGTGGTATCGGGATGCTAAATTTGGCATCTTCATTCACTGGGGAGTTTATTCTGTTCCTGCATACGGTTCTGAATGGTATCCGAGGGAAATGTACCAGCAGGGCTCAGATATATTCAAACATCATGTAGCTGCTTACGGGCCTCAAAGCAAATTCGGTTATAAAGATTTTATTCCGATGTTCAAGGCAGAAAAGTTTGATGCTTTACAATGGGCAGAACTTTTTAAAAAAGCAGGAGCAAAATATGTGGTGCCGGTTGCAGAACATCACGACGGGTTCCAGATGTACAACAGCAGTTTATCAAAATGGAATGCTTATAACATGGGCCCGAAAAGAGATATCATCGGGGAACTTGCGGATGCTGTAAGAAAAGAAGGGTTGGTATTCGGGGTTTCCTCGCATAGAATAGAACATTGGTTCTTTATGAATGGCGGAAGAAAATTTGACAGTGATGTAAATGATCCGAGATACGCAGATTTTTATGGACCTGCGCATGAAGAAAAAGATTCCCTTACGGCTGAATATATGAATGACTGGTTGCTGCGATCAACAGAACTGGTAAACAAATATCACCCGCAGATTTTCTGGTTCGATTGGTGGATTGAACAACGGGCGATGGAACCATACAGGAAGTCTTTTGCTGCATTTTATTATAACCAGGCATTGGCATGGAATAAAGGGGTGGTGCTGAATTACAAAAACAAATCTTTTCCTGACAGTGCTGCCGTACTTGACCTCGAACGCGGCAAGCTCGAAGGTATCAGGCCACTGGCCTGGCAAACAGACGATGCAGTTGGGTTTAGATCATGGGGATATATTGATGGTGAAAAATATAAGTCGCCACAATACGTGTTAGATGAATTGACGGATATTGTAAGTAAAAACGGTAACCTGCTCATGAATATCGGTCCGCGTGCTGATGGAACTATTCCGGAAGAGCAACAGCAACTTTTACTATCCATAGGTAAATGGCTTTCTGTAAACGGTGAAGCCATTTACGGAACGAGGCCATGGAAAATATTCGGAGAAGGGCCAACGCAAAATGTAGGCGGCTCGTTTATTGATGATAAAGTGAAAGATTTCACAGCAAAGGATATCCGTTTTACCGCAAAGGGCGACACACTGTATGCGATTACATTGGCTGTTCCTAAAGAAGACATCCTGATTCAATCATTATCATTAAAAACTGCCGCAGCAAATATTTCCCGTGTTGAACTGATAGGCAGCAGCGAAAGGGTTTCCTGGTCTCAAAAAGCAGATGGATTGAAAATAAAAATCTCTAAAAATTATCCCTCGGACTATGCGGTGGCTTACCGGATATTCATAAAAAAATAAAAGAAAAGTCAATCATTACTGTTTCATTGTTGTAATTTTTATTGTAAGGTGCAAGTGAACGGCCTTATACAATTCTGTTATCTTTGCACAAATTTTTTCTGATGGCATTGAAGACTAAAACACCAAAGGATTCGCATATTATTATGACTGAACTGGTTTTGCCGAATGATACCAATGTGCACGGGAACCTGATGGGCGGCAGGCTGATGTACTGGATGGATATTGCGGCAGCGTTATCAGCAGGCAAGCATTGCAGCGCGCCTGTAGTAACCGCTTCGGTGGATAATATTTCATTTGAGAACCCGGTCAAACTTGGTAATGTAGTGCATATTGAAGCAGAAGTGAGCAGGGCATTTAATACTTCTATGGAAGTGCATATACGCGTTTGGGGCGAAGATCATTTGCAGCAATACAAATATAAAAGCAATGAAGCTTATTACACATTTGTAGCGCTTGATCCGAACGGTAACCCGCGGCCTGTTCCGCAAATTGTAACAGAGACGGAAGAAGAAAAGAAAATATTTGACGGCGCTTTGCGTAGAAGGCAATTGCGCTTAATACTTGGCGGAAAAATGAAACCTGAAGATGCCGAAGAACTCAGGGCGTTGTTTGTAAAAGATTAATGCAGCCGGAATGTGCGGTTCCCGGGAGCTATTTTCAAAATCAGGAAACCTGCTTCTTCAAATTGTAAATTCAAGAGGCTTGGGCTTCTTCCCAATGATGCGCCCCTTTCATCATGTACTCCTTACTTTGTTCAATGGCTTCCATGATTTGTGCAAGTATTGCTTCTGTGGGTGCGTCATAATCGATTTGCATCGGTGGTTTGAATGTCACCGATAATTGCGTTCCCGTTTTTTTCAGGCTGATACCTTTTTTGTTGAATGCCCGCCAGAAACCTTCAATGACTATTGGCACTACAATCGGTTTTGTTTGTTTTATAATCAGGGCTGTACCTTTTCTGCCGGGCGCGAAAGGTTTTGTTGTGCCCTGAGGAAAAGTAATGATCCAGCTTGTAGCTAATGCATTAATAATTTTTCTTGTATCAGATGCATCCAGCCCGCGCCTCACTTCTTTGCTGTCTGAATTCCAGGTACGCCTCACTGTTATAGCCCCTGCCAGCGCAAAAAGTTTTGTCATTATATTAGCTTTCATGGTTTCGGCGGCAGAAACAAAATATACGTTGGAGAAAGGGTTCAGCAGGTAATAAGGTATGCCCAGTTTATTTTCTTTTCTCCATTTAACTGCGCAGAAAATATGAAGAAAGGTAATAACATCTGCAAAATAAGTCTGGTGGTTGCTTACAAACAGCACATTGTTTCTCGGCAGCTTGCTGATATGTTCTGTTCCGGATATTTTTAATTTGTTGAACCAGGCCAGACCGGGATAGGTAATTGAACCCACAAGCATGTACACCAGCTTTCTTACCAGCTTCACGTTTTTTAATCTTTCAGTTAGTGTTGTCATACTTTGCGGCAATCAGTTATCCGAATTTACGCAGAATTATTAGAAAGCAATATCTTGTTGAAGAAGAATTTTTTATTTGAGATAACGTTTAATTTCCCTTTCTACATCTCTGTTTTTGATGGTTTCGCGTTTGTCAAAATGCTTTTTACCTTTACCAAGTCCGATTTCAAGTTTTGCAAAACCTCTTTCATTGAAGAAAATGCGCAGAGGGATAATGGAGTATCCTTTCTCTTTCATTTTATTTTCCAGCTTGCGCAATTCTTTTTTATTCAGTAAAAGTTTACGGTCGTGTACGGCAAGATGATTGTTCGTAGTTCCGAATTTGTATTCGGCAATGTGCATATTCTTCACCCATAATTCTCCTTTTGCAAAAAAACAGAAACTGTCTGTAAAGCTGACTTTGCCTTCGCGGATAGATTTCACTTCTGTTCCTGCCAGCACCATTCCTGCATCGAATTTGTCTTCGATGAAGTAATCGTGATAGGCCGGGCGGTTTTTAATTTCAGGCATTAAAAATATTTAGTAATAGGTTGCATAAACTTACACAGATATCCACCCATGGAATTTAATTAACGCAGTGAAATTTATAAGATTTTTTACCCTTTAAATAGGGTGAGCACTGTAGCGATTTTTTCTCTCAGCTCTTTCCTGTTCACGATAAAGTCGAGAAAGCCATGTTCCAGTAAAAACTCGCTGCGCTGAAAACCTTCAGGTAAATCTTTTTTAATGGTTTCTTTGATAACGCGTGGCCCGGCAAAACCGATAAGCGCACCCGGTTCGGCGATGTTCAAATCCCCGAGCATGCCGAATGAAGCGGAAATGCCCCCGAATGAAGGATCGGTTAACAGGGAGATATAAGGAAGTCTGGCATCCGTCATTTGTGATAATTTACCCGATACTTTGGCCAGCTGCATCAATGAAAAAGCACTTTCCATCATCCTGGCCCCGCCTGATTTGCAAATGATCAGCAACCCGCATTTGTGTTCGAGACAATAATCAACAGCTCTTGCAATACGCTCGCCCATCACGCTGCCTAATGAGCCGCCGATGAATTCAAAATCCATGCAGCCGACAACAAGATGGTGTTCTTTCACATCCCCTGCGGCAATTCTTATTGAATCGGTGATATCAGTTTTGGCCCAGGTTTCTTCCAGCCTTTTTTGATAAGATTTCAGATCGGTGAAATGCAGAAAATCTTTGGAGCGTATGTTTTCAAAAAAAACTTCGTAATGGTTATCGTTAAAAAGGATTTCGAAATATTCAGCGCTGCCGATGCGGTGGTGATGGTTGCATTTCGGGCAAACAAATAAATTTTCGCGCAACTCAGTTACCGTGCAAATATAATTGCAACTCGGGCATTTTGTCCATAAGCCTTCAGGTGCTTCTTTTTTTTCTGCGGTGCTGGTTAAAATCCCCTTCTTAATCCGTTTGAACCAGCTGGTTTTACCTTCTTCCGATGATCCTTCCTCGCCAGCCAGGTTCGCTTCAAAATCTTCGTCATGTTTCATCTGCGTTAATTTTAATTGACGGGTTTCTGCCATATAAAATTTTTAAAATGGAAAGGTTCGCAGGTAATTCAAACAGCTAAGATAACAAACGGAACTCATTTACACCATAGCTTTTTTTAATATCGTTTTTGAATACCGGCTTCGGTTTTCCATGGTATCATCTTTGCGTCGCAAGCACTTCATCTGCAACTCAATGGGCATCGGTATAGCCGGTATAAGTTTTTGTAAAAGAGGTATTCGTAATCAGTCAATATTTTTCTTTTTATCCAATGCTAAAAAAAATTAAATTGCTGATTATTCCAGACGTTGCATCGTGAAGGGCAGAATCGGCAAGTTATAAGTGTGCGACACAACAGTGCCTAATTGCAGTGCGGAAGCTTGGTTCATAAACTTTTTCTTTCAGTATAAAAACTCCACTACCATGCGTACATCCAGAAGAAATTTTATTAAAACAGGAACGCTTGCTGTTGCCGGCACTACAATGTTTTCAGACAAATTATTTGCAGCTGCGGTTTCATCATCATCTGAAAAACTTACAGGTCTCCAATTGTATTCCGTGCGAGATGATATGAAAAAAGCCCCGCTTGATACATTGAAGAAAATTTCAGCCATGGGCTACCGTTATGTGGAGCATGCCAGTTATGTAAACAGGAAATTTTATGGTTATTCTGCTAAAGAATTCAGGAAACTGCTCGACGATCTTGGACTGAAAATGGTAAGCGGGCATACGGTGATGGGACCATGGCATTGGGACAAGGACAAAAATGACTTTAATGATATGTGGAAGTTTACGGTAGAAGATGCGGCAACCATGGGCCAGCAATATGTGGTAAGCCCCTGGCTTGATGAAAGTTTGAGAAAGGATTATGACGGCTTATTGAAATGGATGGACGTATTTAATAAAAGCGGGGAGCTGTGTAAAAAATCAGGGATGAAATTCGGTTATCACAATCATGATTTTGAATTTACGACTACCATTAACAACATGAAATTATACGATGTTATTTTGCAGCATACTGATCCTGCGTTGGTGGCCCAGCAGCTTGATATTGGCAACATGTATGGAGTAGGCGGCCGTGGAATTGAGATTATTGATCAATACCCCGGAAGGTTTGAGCTAATGCATGTGAAGGATGAAATCAAATCAGGAACAAAGGGAGAGATGGGCGATGGTTATGAAAGCACCGTACTTGGCAAGGGGGTGATAGACGTTAAAAAGATTATCGATCTGGCTGCAGCAAAAGGAGGAACTACGCATTTTATTATAGAACAGGAATCTTATCAAACTATTAGTCCTGTTGAAGCGGTGCAACAAGACCTCAAAGTAATGAAGTCATGGGGATACTAAATATAAACAATTTTCAGCTTTTTGTTCAGCTCTAGTAATTTCCTGATCAGTTCCTGCTGTTTTTTCAAGTCTGCCTGTTGAAGTTTGAATTGTTGTTTAATGATTTGTTCTGAAAGTGCTCTTGCTTTTAGTGAGTTGGAATTTTTCAATGATTCAAGTGCCTTTATCTGTACCTGCAGATCTTTCCTCAGTCGTACCTCGTCTGCATTGCTGAGTGAAATAGTTGTATCATCGTTTAACGGGTTGTTATCAAGCTGCTCAATACTTTTTTGCAGTTCGGCTTCCAGCTTTTCAATATTCGTGCGGATGGCATTGCCGTTGACAAGCGTTTCACGCGCCAAATTTCTCAGGCTGATCTGGTTCTTAAATTTCAAAGGTTTTTCCAGTACCAAATTGGCATCTGCAGTTTCTTTTTTTATTTCATCTATTGTAAGTTTAGGGGAATTGGCATCTTCCACTTCGTTATAAGAAAAACTGCTGCTTGGAATATATGGTGAACCTGATGATACGGAAGGTGCAGGGGCTGAAGCAGATAAATCATTTTGCGTGAAAGAGTAATCTGTCGGTTGTATCGAAACAACGGTAGTAATTGTATTTATAAGATTATCCCCGTTGTTAATATTATTTGAAGGATATTCAGTTTGTTCTTGTTCATTTTCATCATTTCCGGTAACTTGTTTTTCTTTTTTATTTTTCAACTTTAGCAAACCTTTTTCAGTGTTGACCCGGATTGTCAAAGGCTTTTCACGCACAAAGTTCAGCGATTTCGTTTCTAAAGTTTTTTTTGCGTAAACAGCCTGAACTGGGTTATTGATTACCATATCCACTATTTTTCCGGGTTTTATAAAAGCTATCAAACAGGCAATCAGCGCGATCATGATAAAGAGTATGAACCTTGGCCTGTTTTGAAACGTTTTTCCTTTATGCCCTGTTATCCTCATTATTCTTTGCAGGAGCATTTTGTTGTTTCTTCCTGTTGCAGCCATAGCCAGTTTGGGTTGCATGTTTCTGGCTTTCTCCAGCGATAATAACGCTGATGCATACACGTAGGAATCATATCGGAATTGCATAACCAGGTCGTCGCAACTGTTTTCCCGCTCTTTTTTGATGGCATGAATTAATGAGACGGCAAAAGGATTGAAAAAGAAAATAATTTCTGTTACCGCAATAAAAAGATTTATCAGGTAATCATTTCGCTTTATATGTGCCAGTTCATGAAGTAGCACAGCTTCCATCTGATGAGTACTCAAATGATTAATCGTGGCTAAAGGGATAAGAATAACAGGTTTCAGGAAGCCGATGGTCATCGGGCTTTTTGCGGTTGATGAAATCCATAGGTTAATCTTTTTCCTTATACCTATTCTTGCTGAAAGATCGTCTATAAAAAGACGTAAATCAACGGGCGCTTTCAAAAGCCCGGCTTTTTGTAATTGTTGCGAAGAAATATAACATTTGATATAACGGATAATTAAAAAAAACTGGATAATTAAATAAAGAAACGAACAATAAGGCAGCACAGAATTGATAAAACCTTTCCCACTAATCATGAAGTAAAAACTGCTGGTTGTTAAAATGTTGAAGCCAATGGTGTTTTGCCTGGCAAAATAAGCTGTAAAAAAATTGAAGGATAATGAACCGATGAACCATAAGCTCCCGGTAACCAATAAAAGTAACGCGAAAAAGTGTCGTATACCTGATGAAAATTTTTTGGCACCAGCTGTAATGGATAAGTACACTATCCATAATGCAGCCATTTGCCAAAGACTGTTGAAAAGACTCCATCCCAATGTATTCAGCAATGTAGATTGTACCGGGAAATACATACTTATCTTTTTTTCAGATTATCCAGGAAATGCTGGATTTCGTTCAATTCTTCCGGCGATGCTTTGTGGTTGCCCAGGGCCTGGATTACCAATTCAGTGGAAGATCCGCCAAATAATGTATCAATCATTCGCCCCAGTAAATGTTTTTGTGCTTTTTCTTTACTTACCGCAGCCTGGTAAATATGCGTTTTAAAAGAAGCGTCACGTTTTACCAAACCTTTTTCAAACATAATCTGCATCAGTTTTAACGTGGTCGTATAACCGACGTCTTTAATTCTGGCCAGTTCTTCATGAACATCGCGTACACTCGCTGTTTGTTTTTCCCAAAGTACCTGCAAAATTTCCAATTCGCTTTCAGTGGGCTTAATATATCTTGTAGCAGACATGAATATGAAATTTTAAAATCAATTTACGATAAATTTCGTAATAAAAAGTTAAAAGGATGAAAATTTTATAAACGGGTTACAAGATGGGGCTGTTGGGATGGTCAGAATTATATTCCCTGATCATCTGTTTAGTGGTTTTTGTACTACCATCGTGGCTCCATCCAGGCGGTTGCAAAAAATAACTGATTCCGTGTTTCAGTGAACGGGAGGAGAAAGCTTTTCTGAAAAGATCCATCCAGGTTTTGAATGCGACAACTACCGGGTTGAAAGACTGAATGTTTTTTGTGAGTCCATAACGGGGCCGTTCTTCTTCTTTTTTAAATGTTCCGAATAACCTGTCCCAGATGATGAGTATCCCTGCGTGGTTCTTGTCAAGATATTTCAAATTGCTTCCGTGATGTACGCGGTGGTGTGATGGGGTATTAAAAATAAATTCGAACCAGCGGGGCATTTTATGTATTGTTTCTGTATGAATCCAGAACTGGTATATCAAACTGATTTGTTGCATGAATAAAACCCAAATGGGATCGAACCCGGCGAAAGGCATCCAGGCCCAAAATAAAAATGCACCTGTTGCATTCCCTGTCCATGTTTGGCGCAGGGCTGCGGCAAGATTGTAATGTTGGGAGGAGTGATGAACAACATGGCTAGCCCAGAAATAATTTACGTGGTGGCTGATCCGGTGAAACCAATAATAAGAAAAATCATCGGCAAAAAGCAATAAAACCCAGAACCACCACTTTGTATAGTCGAGAGTAAAAAGCCTGAGCTTATAGATAAATGTAAAAAGCCCGAATATCATGGCTTTGGTAAAAAAGCCGACAATTACATTTCCAATTCCCAGGCCAAGGCTGCCGAAAGTATCTTTGGTTTCGTAAGGGTGTTTATTTTCTTTATAGGTAAACCATGCTTCAATCGAAAGCAGGATGACGAAGCCGGGAATGGCATAATATAGTATTGGTGCTGGCATGCAAAAGTCAGATGCTTAGAGAGTAATCCCGGAACGGTCTGTTCCGGGCTTTTCATCAGGTATCTTTCATAAAGTTACAAATAATCTGAAAGAAAAAGCCCCGCTGTAGACACAGCCGGGCTTTTGGTTTTTTGAATCTGATTAAGTGCATTGCGAAAATAATCACTTTTCATCAACATTAACAGAAAAATTTATTTTCTTTTTATCTTTTAAATATGGCTGAAGTTTTTTCATCATTTCATCCGTTTGTGGTTTACCGTTAATAATGAGTTTGCCATCCTGCAACTGAATGGAAAGTTTCCCGTTCTCGACGATGTTTTCTTTTTTTAATTCCGCAACAAGGCCGCCTAATTCATCGTCAGCATTATTGCCATTAATTGTAAGGTTAACTGTTGAGGCATTACCTTGTTTGGTTTCTGAAATTTTCATTTCAATTTCTCTGTTGTTTGTAACATCTGAATTATGTGTGTGATGTAAAGTAGCCAAGGTAGGTGCTATAACCAGTGATACAATTGACATCAGCTTGATAAGAATATTCATTGAAGGACCAGAAGTGTCTTTGAAAGGATCTCCTACTGTGTCCCCGGTTACCGATGCTTTATGCGGTTCAGATTTTTTGTAATACACTTCACCGTTAATTTCAACGCCTTTTTCAAAAGATTTTTTTGCATTGTCCCATGCACCACCTGCATTATTCTGGAACATGCCCATTAGCACACCGCTAACTGTTGCTCCTGCAAGAAAACCACCAAGCGCTTCCGGTCCGAGAAGGAAACCAATAATTAAAGGGGATACGATTGCAATAGCTCCGGGTAACATCATTTTTTTAATTGATGCACCTGTTGAAATGGCTACACATTTATCATACTCCGGTGTGCCGGTACCTTCCATAATACCTGGAATACTGCGGAACTGTCGTCGGACTTCTTCAACCATTGACATAGCTGCCTGTCCAACAGCCCTTATAGCCAATGATGAAAAAATAAACGGGATCATTCCCCCTACAAAAAGGCTGGCTAATACTTTTGCTTTGTAAATATCAATTCCGTGAATACCTGCAACTCCAACAAATGCTGCAAATAATGCCAGTGCAGTTAATGCGGCGGAAGCAATGGCAAAGCCTTTACCTGTTGCAGCAGTAGTGTTTCCTACCGCATCGAGTACGTCTGTTTTTTCACGTACTTCTTTGGGTAATTCACTCATTTCGGCAATACCACCAGCATTGTCTGCAATAGGCCCGAATGCATCAATAGCTAATTGCATTGCAGTTGTAGCCATCATACCTGCTGCTGCAATTGCGACTCCATACAAACCTGCACATTCATAAGAGCCCCAGATTCCACCGGCGAGTACCAATATTGGCAGAAATGTAGATTCCATTCCGATGGCCAGGCCTCCGATTACATTCGTGGCATGACCTGTTGAAGACTGACGTATAATAGTCAGAACGGGTCTTTTGCCCATTGCTGTATAATATTCGGTGATAATGCTCATTAACGTACCAACAAGCAAGCCGACAGCAATTGCCCCCAGAACACCCCATTTGGAAAATTCAAGACCGCGCAAAACCATTGTGTCGGGAAGAATATAAGCAACTAAGCCGATACAGGCCAGGGCGGTTAATACAATCGACCCCCAGTTTCCCATATTTAATGCTTTCTGTACATTGTCGGTGTTGATGCCTGCTGAATCACTTACTCGTACGAAGAAGGTTCCGACAATAGAAAATAATATGCCGACACCTGCGATCATCATTGGTAATAAGATAGGGGCGAGGCCTCCGAAATTATCAGTTGATTGCGTTTCCTGTCCAAGTACCATTGTAGCCAGAACTGTCGCTACATAAGAGCCAAAAAGGTCAGCGCCCATTCCCGCCACATCACCAACATTATCGCCCACATTATCTGCAATGGTTGCGGGATTGCGGGGATCGTCTTCTGGAATTCCTGCTTCAACTTTTCCTACCAGGTCAGCGCCAACATCTGCAGCTTTTGTATAAATGCCACCACCAACACGAGCAAATAAAGCAATTGATTCCGCACCGAGCGAGAAACCTGTCAACACCTCAATGGTAGTTTTCATTTCTTCAGAATTGACGGCAGCAGCAGGTGCAAAAATTTGTTTAAGTATAATAAATAATCCCCCTAAGCCAAGAACAGCAAGGCCAGCCACACCAAGTCCCATCACAGAACCGCCTGTGAAGGAAACTGATAATGCTTTGCTGAGGCTGGTGCGTGCCGCATGGGCAGTACGTACGTTTGCTTTAGTGGCGCTCCTCATTCCTATGTAACCGGCTGTAGCACTAAGTACTGCACCAAGAATAAATGAAAGTGCAATAACCCAGCTGGAGTGAGGGTTACTCGCACCCATTATGCCTAACAACAGGGCTGCAATAACAACAAAATACCCCAGTATCTTCCATTCTGCTTTCAGAAAAGCCATAGCACCTTCTGCAATATAGTTGCTGATCTCCTGCATGCGCGGAGTACCGCTTTCCTGCTTAGAAACCCAGGAAAATTTGATAAAAGTATAAAGTAGTCCGACAGCGCCCATAACAGGAACGAGATAGATCAATTTTTCCATATAAGCTTAGTTCTTAATAAATTTAAAGGACGGCAAAAATAGGGTAAATGAAACAAAAATGCGAGAAAAGGATAGTATTATTAATACATAATGTGTGTAAGATATTATATAAGAAAATGGTATAAATTATGGTTTTCAGATAAAATCGTTTTACTTGCAATTACTTCTCATCTTATCCATGTAATCAGTTTGCTAATCAACGCAACGAAACCACTGAACCTTCCGTCTACTAAATAAAACATTTGTTGAAAACTGCAGTCATATTCCTGTCCCTTTTTTTATATTCCATCCATGCGGAGGCACAGTGTACCACCGCTGGTCAAACTCCTGTTACGGCTTTTCCTGTCTGCGGGGTTGATACTTTCATACAAAATACAGTTCCTGCTTGTGTGAATCATTCAGTGGTAGTGCCTAATTGTAATAGTGCAAACGCCAATTACACTGATGTAAATCCTTATTGGTATACTTTTACCTGTTATGTTTCCGGCACTTTCGGGTTTGTTATTATTCCAAATAATTCACATGATGATTATGACTGGCAGCTTTATGATATTACAAACCATAACCCGAATGATATTTACACAAACGGATCACTGGCAATAGCCGGTAATTGGTCGGGCGGACATGGGAATACCGGCACAAACTCAACAGCAACTTCCTTATTTGAGTGCGCTTCAGATTCTGTTGTGAATGTTAATCCAACTTTTAGTTCTATGCCTAATATTATCCAGGGACACAAATACCTGTTACTGGTGAGTCACTGGACCGCAAGTAATCAAAGTGGATATAAATTAGTATTTGGCGGAGGAACCGGAAGCATTACTGACCCTAATATTCCGGCAATTAAAAATGCAACAATACAATGCGACCATACTGCCATCAAAGTGAAAGTGAACAAAAACGTTCGTTGTAACACCCTCGCTCCGGATGGCAGTGATTTTTCCTTATCATCACCACTGGCATCTATTGTATCTGCAACGGGGATAAATTGCAATGCCGGGTTTGATATGGATTCCGTATTACTCACATTGAGTAACCCGCTTCCCCAAGGTAATTATGTTTTATCTGTAAAAATGGGGTCTGACGGGAATACATTGGAAGATGATTGCCATAACAGTATTGCAGTGGGCGATAATGTTTCTTTTACAGCGCTTCCCATTATTTCTGCACAGTTCAGCTATCAGGTTTTTTATAATTGTAAATACGATAGTGTTCAATTTAAAACCCAAAATCCAAATGGGATTATACAATGGCAATGGACATTTGATAATGCTTTTCATGCTGCCTCCCAGAACCCTTTTTTTCTTGATACTATTTATGGATTAAATACTGTTCAGCTTGTTGTTTCCAATGGGGTGTGTTACGATACTGCCAGTGATAGTTTTTCATTAGACAATGAACTGAAATCTCTTTTCTCAGTTACAGATCAGGTTTGCCCCAATGATAAAGCCACGCTTCAGAATAACAGTACCGGGAATATTATTTCATGGTATTGGGATTTTGGTGATGGCACCAACAGCACTGATTCTTTGCCACAGCCACATGAGTTCCCTCCTTCTTTACACAACACTACTTATCTGGTTAAACTGATTGTAAAAAACAATTTAGGATGTTATGATACTTCGGTAAACCAAGTGACCAGGTTGCAAAGCTGCTACATTGATGTACCCTCAGGATTCACTCCTAACGGGGATGGGTTTAATGATTACCTCTATCCTTTAAATGCGTATAAAGCTGTTAACCTGGAGTTTCGTGTTTTTAACCGTTATGGACAGCTTGTTTTTGAAACAAAAGACTGGACAAAAAAATGGGATGGAACTATTAACGGGAAAAAGCAGCCGACAGGTGTTTATGTATGGATGCTTCAATACACAAACAGTGACACTGGTAAAAAATATTTTCTGAAAGGCACAACAGTATTGATCAGGTAAAATAGAAAAATCCTCTCATTTTTTTGAGAGGATTTTGAGGTAAGCTAACTTCTGAAATTTAACTGCAATATTGTTATTGATGGCCGTCAACAATGGTTGGTCATTGATACTACAGTCCTGATGATAAGTTAGCTCAGATGACCGATCTTCGGTTAAAGGGTAACGGTTAAAAAGTCGGGTTGTATAGCAAATGACCAAGCTTGTGCCAAAAGCTAACCGGTTAACAACCAATATGTGAAAAAGAAATGTGTTTCTGTTTAGTTCCCAGCAATGGATTTTACTTCCAATCATGAAACATTCGCTCCATCAAAAAATGTTTCAATATTTTCGCCTTATTATTCAGCAATTGATAATGACACCCGAAAGAAAAGAACGCCTGCTAAAAGTTTTGAATAAACGACAGGCGAACATTACTGTTGTTCTCGAAAATGTTTTTGATCCTCATAATATTTCTGCGGTTATGCGCACCTGTGATGCGGTGGGGATACAGGATATTTATGTGCTCAATACAAAAATTCCGAGACATAAAAAATGGGGTGCCCGTAGCAGCAGCAGTGCGGCCAAATGGCTCACCATACATCAGTTTAGCGATGCACAGGCATGTATTTCCGATTTGAAAAGTAAATATGAAACCTTGTTGACAACCCATTTAACCAGTGACGCAAAACCTTTATACACGATTGACTTTACCGGTTCAGTTGCATTGATTTTTGGCAATGAGCACGAGGGCGTTAGTGAAGAGATCAGGAACCTTGCAGATGGGAATTTTATTATCCCCCAGTTGGGCATCATCAGGTCGTTGAATATTTCTGTGGCCTGTGCGGTAACTTTATATGAAGCATTCCGGCAGAAACAAAATGCAGGACACTATTCCACCAGGAACCTGCCGCATGAACGTTTCGAAGCTTTATTAAGTCATTGGGGGTTTGATGACGAGGATCTGTAGCAAACAAATTTTTTATGAGGTACTTTCTGATTATATTTTTTACTGGCATTCTTGTAACAGCAGTGAATGGGCAGGGAATAAAAAAAATAAAAATTTCCGTACTGGAAGAGTATATCAAAAAAAGCGACCATCCTTTGATCATTAATTTTTGGGCTACATTTTGTTCTCCTTGTGTGAAGGAAATACCTTATCTTGAAAAAATAGTGGCAGAAAATAAAGAAAGTAACGTGGAATTGCTGCTGGTAAGCCTTGACGCTAATTCGTTGTATCCTGCCAAAATTGCCGCTTTTATTAAAGAGAAGAGATATACTTCTTTGGTTTGGTGGCTTGATGAAAACAATGCCGATTATTTTTGTCAGAAAATAGATAAAAACTGGTCTGGCGGTATTCCCTCCACACTCTTTGTGAATAATCAAACGCATTACAGAAAATTCTTTGAACGTCAATTGACGGAACCCCAGGTATCAGAAAATATAAAAGCTTTGCTGAAGACGCCGGAATGATCAATCATATATCATTTCGAATTACAATTCGTGAATTCTACATTTACTCGCTGACCATCTGCGGCGCAGCCTTTACTGGTTGCCTGACCGGTAAAATTTGCCTGATAACAATAGAAAATTTTCAACCTGACATACTACCGGTATTTTTCTCATTCTCATTTTTCGCCTATATTTGCAGCCCCAAATGGCCCCGTAGCTCAACTGAATAGAGCATTTGACTACGGATCAAAAGGTTTTAGGTTTGAATCCTAACGGGGTCACTCAAAACAGTTGAGGGTTTCATGAAAATGAAACCTTTTGTTTTTTATTATACAGTAGCTATTTATTTACAGCAACCCCTTATCGAAGCAAACTGATGTTCAGGCCTTGCCTGAGTGTTTTATGAATTTCTGCGGTCTGATCTGTGAATTGTATTAAGTCGTCTAGTTGTTCAGGAGTAGCATTTGACCTTATAGTGGGTTTGTACTGAAAATTTTTTCCCGGCTCTCCCTCTGCCCCGAATTCACCGGTGCATTCCACTGTTACTTCGTATACCTCAATATGCCGTTTGGATGCTTCACGGTAAATATCGTTGCAATAACAGGTGGCTAAAGATAACAACAACAATTCGGCGCCATTCACTGAAGATCCATATCCTGCAGGTTTGGAAGGAATGATAACACATTTAGAGTCTGTATTTGTGCTAACGGTTATTTCGTTTTTGTGCAGTTGGTTTTTGATGACCGCTGAAATTTTCATATAACTGTGTATAATTATAAACGCACGGAGCTGCCTCTCTATATTAATGTATGTATAAACGGCATTTGAAATAAAATGCTTCCCTAAATGTAAAAAAAAATTTATCAGCGAATAGGAATTCATCAAATGTGACCTGATTACTTGACGGTGATAACAGTTTCCAGGCTGCAACAACTTTTTGGGTGTACTGTATCAATGATGCACCTATAATTTTAAAATTATTCAATATGACCTGCCAACCTGCTTTCTGCATGTCCGCCGGGTTTTCATTCTCCAGGTCGAAGCTTACTGTTATTTCGGTTTTACCATTAACATCATCAAAGGGAACAGCGACAAATCGGCCTCGAAACTCATAGGTACATTGTTTGCTATTGATGATTTTTATATAAATAGCTTCGAAGTTAAATCCGGAACTTCCGTCTTTGGCTTCCATCCTGGCAATATATTTTCCGCCTGCTCGCATATCGTTTGATTCTGAAGGGCAATGCCAGGAAGGGTCGGCAAAATTCCATTTTATTATGTGTGCTGGATTGGTATAATAATTCCCTTTTTTTAACAAGCCACTTACTCATTCTTCCGGTTGCTGTTGTTCAAGGGTTTTGTGCATGGCCCATCATCAGTAAATTTTATATATTGGAGTAGCTAAAGTACATGCCTACTTGAACACCAGCAACGATTGAGAAAGAGTGGCACAGAAATGGTTCTTGCAAGAGGAGATTATTTTTAAATTTTCAAAACATTTTTTTGTTACCTGCCACAAAGCGGTAACCGATGCTTGATTCTGTAATGATTGAAACGTTGCTTATATGCGTTTCAATTTTTTTGCGTAGCTGTGACACAAATACCCGCAGGTATTGCAGTTGTCCGGTATATTCTTTGCCCCATATTTTTTTCAGTAAAAATTCATGGGTAAGCACTTTGCCTTCATGTGTAACAAAGAGGGCAAGTAATGCATATTGGGTGGACGTAAGTTTTAAAATTTCATTATTCAGCTTTGCCGATCTTGCTGCAAGATCAATTTCCAGTTCTCCAAAAGTGATTAGCGGCTGCATTTCTTCAACACTGTTATTTCTCAATGCTGTGCGTATCCGCGCAAGCAGTTCATTTGTACGAAAAGGTTTTACCAGATAATCGTTTGCGCCATTATCGAGCGACTGTACAATATCTTTTTCATCATTTGTAACGGATAAAATGAGTACGGGCTTCTGGTACCATTGTCTCAGTTTCTGTAAAGTGATATGGCCACTTTCATCGGGCAGCCCGAGGTCAAGTATAACCAGGTCCGGCTGGTTGCTGGCTACAGCAGATAGACCCTGTATGGAATTATGAGTTTGAATTACCCGATAACCATTCGACTCAAGGGTAATTTCCAGGAGTTTCCTAATCGGTGATTCATCGTCGATGACAAGAATATTGTTCATGAATTGAAGAATTTATGTGCCGGAATATTAATCGTAAATTTTGCACCATGCGGTATTTTGTTCTGTAGTATGATACTGCCGTCATGTGCTTCTACAAAACCTTTGGCGATCCACAGGCCCAACCCCGTACCCCTGGGCCGCGTGTTATTCAACCTGTAAAATTTCTCAAACACTTTTCCGGTTTCCGTTTCCGGAAACCCCATGCCATTGTCTTCTACAATAATCTGCAACCCGTTGTCAATATCAATAGCACTTATTTCAATACACGATTTTTCCGGGGTGTACTTGGTGGCATTTTCAATCAGGTTATACATCACCTGTTCCATCAGGCAATAATCAATTTTGAATAAAGGCAAAATTTCTTTGCAGTGGATTTTTTTTACAAAGTGTTTTAATTCTTCTTCCAGTCTTGATGTAGCTGTTGAAATGATTTCCTGTATATCGCACCATTCCTTTTTTACTTTAATAAAACCTGACTCAAGCCGCGATGTATGGAGCAGGTTCTCCACCTGCTGGTTCAACCGCAGGGATGCTTTTGAAATTTCTGTGAGCAGTATTTTTTTATTGCTTTCTGAAATGAGTGTATTAGTTGACAGCAGGTTATCTGTTGAAGCGACAATAGTGGCAATCGGCGTTTTCAGTTCATGGGAAAGAGAGTGGAGCAAGGTGTTATATAATTGCAGCGCCTGTTCTTTTTCTTCCTTCAACCGAGCATTTTTTTCAATCTTTTTTATTTTGAAAGTCAGCACGGCGTTTAACACGGCAATTACAAAATACATGGAAAGCATTATTTTATCCTCGGTATTGCCTACACTGAAATTGAACCTGGGATATAAAAAAAAATAATCCCATATTAATGCACTAAGTGTAGCGGCAATCAATACCGGTAAGATGTCGAAAAACATGGCAATAACTGAAACGGTCAGCAATAAAATGAATGCGACGATTTCAGCGCCAACACAGGAAGAAAAAAGAAAGCAAATGCCTGAAACCGTGCAAATAGCAGTAATGCTTAGGGAATACTGCTTTTTGCTTTCTGTTTTTTTTATTAAAATCAGATCCGTTAGCAGAATGCTTAGTTTCGGCACAATTTGATTTTTAAATGGCGCAACGGAAAAAGATATACTTTTCTGTTAAGAATTTCAGGCGGGCAATCATTCAGGGAAGAACAAAGGAAGCATTAAGCTTCCTCTGCCAGATTCATAAAACCGAAAAACAAACTAAGTTTAAATTATTTTATTCAGCAACTAATTCTTCTTTCAAACCACCTGGGGTAGCTACCAGCAAAGTTCCCTGTACGTATTTTTCTGCATGCTGGCTTGCATCCAAACCTTCTTCTTCTTCTTTTGATGTAACACGTAAAGGAAGAACAGTATTAATAAGTCTCAATATGCCATAAGAAACTCCAAAGCTATATGCTACTACAATGCCTAATGCTTTTAATTGTGTCAGGAAAAAAGAGAAATTCCCATAGAGCCAGCCATCATTGCCTGCTCCATTTACTGCTTTTGTGGCGAAAACTCCTGTCATCAGCATGCCCACCATACCGCCGATTCCGTGGCAGGGGAAAACATCCAGTGCATCATCGAGAGGAGATTTGGATTTAATATATACAGCAACATTTGAAATTACGGCAGCAACCACACCAATAAAAATACTTTGAGGAATAGCAACAAAGCCTGCTGCAGGGGTAATGGCTACCAATCCAACCACAGCACCAATGCAGAAACCCATTACAGAAGGTTTTTTGCCTTTCATTACATCGAAAGAAAGCCATGAAAGGCCTGCGGCTGCGGCTGCAGTATTTGTTGTAGCAAATGCGGATACAGAGAGGCTGCTTGCTGCCCCGGCTGAACCTGCGTTGAAACCGAACCAGCCAAACCACAATAGTCCTGTACCAATTAACACATAAGGTACATTGGCAGGCGGAATTTCCTTTTGTTCAATATGCACTTTTCTACGTTTTAAAACCATTGCACCTGCAAGTGCAGCACAACCTGCAGAAATATGTACAACAGTTCCGCCGGCAAAATCCAATGCACCCATTTTTGCAAGGAAGCCATCAGGATGCCAGCTCCAGTGTGCAAGCGGGGCATATACAAACAAACTGAACAGTGCCACGAATAATAAAAATGAAGTAAAGCGAATTCTTTCCGCTACAGCGCCTACCACTAATCCAGGGGTAATGATGGCGAACATCAACTGGAAAAAAGCAAATAATGTCAAAGGAATGGTTGGTGCAGCCGACCAGGGCTTGCCAGAATTGACACCTTTAAAAAATAGATGGGTAGAAGGGTTGCCAATGATTCCGTGGATACTTGTACCAAAGCAAAGGCTATAACCAACAACAACCCATAATACACTAACTACACCTGCAGCTATCAGGCTTTTAATCATCGTCGAGATTACATTTTTGCGATGAACCATGCCTCCATAAAAAAACGCAAGACCTGGCGTCATAATAAACACAAGGGCCGTAGCCACAATCATCCATGCCACATCAGCTCCGTTATATTTTCCGTCATCAAAATTTTGAAGGACAGGGATAAATACCGAAATAACGGCAATCAACAATAGAATAATGAAGGGTGCAGCAGTTTTGAGAGTAGCCTGTTTCATCAATTGCAGGGTTAATAAATTATAAAAAAATAATATTTATTTAATCTGCTTGCAATATATATTTTTAAAATAAAGAAAACATAAAAATATATAAATGTTTAAATTTTTAATATGCTTATTTTATCTTAAATAGTTGATTTTCATAAATTAAAATTTATTATCGGGATCTTTTTGTTTATAAATTCTTAATAAGTTATAAAGTAATTGTATTTCGGAAGAGTTGTTTTCGGTTGTTTTTTTGCCAGCAAAACCTGGTATATAAGACCTTGAAGGATTTAATTTATGAGAGATTTTTCAAAAGTAAATAGCACAAGCCATAATGCGTTACAACTTTTGTTTGAAGCTTGCAAGGCAGAAAGTAATATAATATTCAATAGGGTGTTTACACCAAATTAAAGTAGGTCTTTTAGTTTTTGTTCTCTTGTCCTCCACCATCTGCAGGTTTTTTGCAGCATTTGGGAAGTTTCTGGTAGGCGTCTGGGTTAGCAGTTACATCATCTGCATCATAGCCGCAATTAGCAATTGCAGTTTTTACACTTTCGTAATTGGTACGATCAATGAGGTAGGTCACTTTAGTGATTTTTCTTTTGTAATCCACAACAACTTTTGTTACGCCATCTTCACGAGTGAGATAATTTTCTATTCTTTGCTTGCATTCTTCGCATTGTACCGTTGGAGTTTTGATTGTGGCAATTTCATAAGCTCCTTTTTTAACGACCTGCGAAAATGAAGCGGAGCATATACCTATGATAAAAGCCAGTAACAGTTGTATTTTTTTCATAATGATGAATTTTGATTTCAAATTTACAAAACTCCTTTCCAGTTTGCCGGGTCTGACTGCCAGTTTAACAAAATGGATTCCTGCTCTGCAGAAACAATTTTCTTTTCAATAGCTAGGCTAATCAGGGTGGGGTAGTTTGTTAATGACTGATAAGGCAGGTTTGCATTTTCGAAGGCTTTTATCGCAATATCAAAACCATAGTTGAATATTGAAATCATACCAATAACTTCTAGGCCTGCCGCCCGCAATACATCAACCACCTGCAGGCTGCTTTTACCTGTTGATATCAGGTCTTCTATCACAACCGTTTTTTGTTTGGTTTGATAATACCCTTCTACCTGGTTGCCCAAACCATGTTCTTTCGGCTTGGGGCGCACATATATATATGGAAGTTTCAGTTGGTCAGCTGCCATTGCGCCCCAGGCAATACCTGCAGTAGCAACTCCGGCGAGTAATTCTGCTTCAGGGAATTTTTCGAAGATGGCATTGCACATTTCTGATTTAATGAAATCACGGATAAATGGAAATGAAAGCACTTTTCTGTTATCGCAATAAATAGGGCTTTTCCATCCTGAAGCCCATGTGAATGGTTCATTCGCGTTTAACCTGATTGCATGTGCCTGCAAAAGTTTTTCAGCTACTGCTTTTTCGTTGGTCATGCTGCGAAAATAAGGAAATATGAGAGACGTTTTATGTAATAGCTTTAGGGCAATTCCAGCTGAAATTTTTTCTCTGACTTTTACCACATACCTTAGAGCTATAACCTTGCATTGATATGTTCATCAAGATTTACTTTAATGATAAACCGCTTTTTTTGTGCAATGAATTAAATGCTGAGCTAAACAGTTATGCGCATCATGATGATGCGGTTTTTATCGATGAGTTCTCATCGCCGGCAGTTAATTCAATGATTCACGAAATGAGGCAGGAAAAAGTGCATGCTGGTATTTTCCTGCATAAAGACTTTAATGAATTAAAAAAAGCATTCTGGAAGAAATTTATAGTTGTTAAAGCTGCCGGTGGCCTGGTATTTAATACAAAGAACGAAATGCTTTTTATATTTCGCCGCGGCAAATGGGACCTGCCTAAAGGAAAATTGGATGAGGGGGAGACGCTTGAACAATGTGCTATCCGTGAAGTGGAAGAAGAGACAGGGTTGAAAAATGTTTTATTAAAAAAGCCAATCATAACCACATTCCATACTTACGATCTTGACGGAAAACATATTTTGAAGGAAAGCTATTGGTATGAAATGAAAGTGGATGATGAACAGGAATTCACTCCCCAGACTATTGAAGATATTCATGAAGTAAGATGGGTTAAAAGAAAAGACACCGGAGCGTTGATGAAAAACTCTTTTCCTTCGATACAAGATGTAATTGCTTGTTATTAATTCATCGGGGGTCAATACAAAATCAGTTCAAATAATTTAATGTAAAAGTATTAAGGTTCAGGCTTTCTTTTAAGTACTGCAACGGTCAGCCTGCTTGCACAAACTAATTTTTCATTTTCGTCATGTATTTTTATTTCCCAGACATGTGTGCTGTTGCCGATATGCAAAGCTGTTGCTATTCCGTATACAAAACCTTGTTTTGCGCCACGAATGTGATTCGCATTTATTTCCAGCCCGACGCAAAGATATTTTGAATGGTCAATGACATAAGCTGAAGCAATACTGCCCAATGTTTCTGCAAGTGCAACAGAAGCCCCTCCATGTAATAATCCGTAAGGTTGTTGTGTGCGATGATCAACTGGCATACGGCCTTTGATATAATTTTCACCGATTTCTGTCAACTCAATGCCGATATGATCAGCCATTGTGCCTTTGCTGATATTTTTAATATCTTCTATACGCAAAGACTTATTAAACCAGATCGGCATGATTTATTTTTTTGTTTTCAGTGAACGTGCCACCACTTCAGGAAGAAACTGGCCTGCATCGCCGCCGTTACGCAGCACATCACGTACAAGTGTTGATGCTACCGAGGTGTACTGTGGGAGGCAAGTAAGAAATATGGTTTCTATATTATTATTCAGGCTGCGGTTCATATCCGCAATGGCTTTTTCATATTCAAAATCGTTTACATAACGTATTCCACGCAAAATAAAATTTGCGCCGACCTCTTTACAGCATTCAACAGTAAGCCCTTCATATACTACGGCATCAATTTTTGGATTGCTGCTATAGATTTCTTTGATCCAATCGAGACGCTGTTCTTCTGAAAACATGGAAGTTTTATTAGCGTTACGTCCGATTCCTATAAAAAGTTTATCAAATAACCTTTGCGAGCGATGGATAATGTCAAGATGCCCGATGGTAATGGGGTCAAATGTTCCGGGAAATAAACCGATACGCATACTCTCTGAGCTGGGTTTTATTAATTTATTTGATTAAGAGGATCTGGACTTTACAAAGTTTATCAAACAATAAACATCAATATTGGATTAAATACTAAAGAATAATAATTAAATAATCTCTCTTTCCTGAACCTTAATAATCTTTCTTCATACCCGTTCAGGCTTTTAATTCTGGCTCGCCTTATTTCCTGCTAACAAATACAACACTGCCATCCTCACCGCCACCCCGTTTTCTACCTGCTGTAAAATAATAGACTGTTTGCTGTCAGCAGCATCACTGCTCAGTTCCACACCCCGGTTGATGGGCCCCGGGTGCATAATAATGATTTCTTTCTCCAGCCTGTTCAATAAATTTTTATTTATACCATACGCCAGGCTGTATTCTCTTAATGAAGAAAATAAAACCTGGTTTTGCCGTTCCAGTTGTATGCGCAACACATTTGCCACATCACACCATTCAAGTGTTTTTCTCAAATCATATTCAACCTGAACATCGAATGCTTCTTTGATGTACGGAGGAATCAATGTAGGAGGGCCCGCTACCATCACTTCAGCTCCCATTTTCTTCAATAAATAAATATTGCTTAAAGCAACCCTTGAATGCATGATGTCGCCGATAATGGCAATTTTTTTTCCTTCCAGGGTTCCTAATTTTTCGCGAATGGAAAAAGCGTCAAGCAATGCCTGTGTGGGATGTTCATTAATGCCATCGCCTGCATTTACGATTGAAGCCGGAATGTGCTTCGCCAGGAAATGAGGCGCACCACTGGCGCTGTGGCGCATCACTACCATATCCACTTTCATCGATAAAATATTATTCACTGTATCCAGTAATGATTCTCCTTTTGAAACGGAGGAGCCGGATGCAGTGAAATTAATAGTGTCGGCCGAAAGCCTTTTTTCAGCGAGTTCAAATGATATCCTGGTGCGTGTCGAATTTTCGTAAAATAAATTAACAATCGTCACGTCCCTTAAAGTGGGCACTTTTTTTATTGGTCGTTGAAGGACTTCCTTGAATTGTGTAGCGGTATCTAAAATTAGCTGAATGTCGGCATTTGAAAGGCCTTTAATGCCAAGAAGATGTTTTGTACTTAGTTGCATTAAAAGGCGAAGTTAGGGGAATGGTATTAAAGGAACAAGAAACGCTTTTGAGCTGAATGCATGATGTGGATAATCTTTTAATATATTATTATGTGCTTATAAATTCAACCAGTAATTTAATTTGAAAACTACAGCGCGGTTTTTGTTTTTGAGTGTAGGCGTGGTAAAATAATTGTCGGTATATACGAGAAAGAGATCGCTCATCGGTTTGTAACGATATTGAAAACGGCTGTTGATATTGTAATTATTTTGCTGGGTGTTATACTGTAAAAAAGTAGTCCAGAACATTTTTGTGCTGAAATTGATTTCTATTTTCGGTGATATCAGAAAAATTTCTGTTGAACCGTATGGATCAGGAAAATTTATTTTGTCATATTCTGCCTGTAAAGCGATGTTAATATGCGGCTGGTTTCGCCAGTTGATGCCTGCCGTATAAGTTTGTAAAGTTCCGTTGTAAAATCCCCCCCCTCCGGCAGTAAGCGTGTAACTGAAAATTTTCCGGGTGTCAGAATAATACCCTAGGCTGAAGTTGCTATAACTGTAATGTGCTTTGGGAATTGGTGTAGCCCCGGTAAATGAAATAGGATATAGCAAGCTTACTTCATCAGCCAGTACATTGACAAAAAAGCCGGAACTATTATTAAAGGTGAGATTGTACAGTAAAGTGTGTTCACGTTCATTAAAAGAATAATCAGGGTTCACAAAATATACATTTTGCAACTCGATCTGGTGCTGACCAATTTTTCCGCTGGCCGGGAATATTTTATAGGTAATGTCGCTATAAATATTTTTAAAACCTACCCTTATGCTGGTGTCACGCAATGCATCATAATTGCTGATGCGTTGAACATAGCCCATATCAGTATAATAATTGGTACCCACATCCATTGCGTCAAGTACCACTTTGATGTGTTTGTTGCTGAATGAGCCCCCTCCTTCCAGGTAAGTATCATCTCCTTTTATTCCGGGTTTGTACGATTGCTGGTAAGTGGCGTAGCCTGTCCATGTTCCGGGAAGGTTACTGTAATCAAATTCAATTCCTGAATTTCTCCCCCATTTGCTTAAAGGGTCTGTTTGCTTTACGGCATCGGGCTCAAAACTTTGCCTGTCCAGAAAATAGCCTTTTATTGTTGAGCGTTTTAAAACACTTTGGTTAATGGAAACAGCAGTAAAATTTTCGGCATAATAGTCCCCTTTACTTTCTGTTTGCATATTCATGATACCGACCCTGGTTGATTTGGTAACATTCCCTGAAAGCCTCGCTCCGCCAATGATCGGAATGCGGTTGCCGTTTTTGTCAAGGCCTATGGTACGTGAATAAAACGGTGTAATGAATCCGGGAACCCCATAGCTTCCAAACAGATCCGAATTCTCCAGGAAGAAAGCTCTTTTTTCAGGAAGGAAGATATCATAGCGTGTAAGATTAGTGACCTGCTTGTCCACTTCCACCTGTGAAAAGTCAGGATTTACAGTAAGATCAAGGTTCAGGGCAGGGGTGATGGCAAACTTTCCATCAAACCCTGCATTAATATCAGCTTTTGTTGACTGATTATTTTCTTTGTCAGAATTTAATCCGCCAGTTGCGTAAGGTATCAGCACCATATTTTTTCCTGCGGCTGGTGGTGCTTCATCCCAAATAAGTGCGCCGGTGTAACCAAAGTCGTACGATCTGAAATTAGAAGGAACATGAGTCCATGTAGAGTACTCGAAATTTTTCTGATCAATGCGTACGAAATTTATACCCCATAATTTTTTTTCTGTGGAATACCGGAGCGTTTTAAAAGGGATGGCAATTTCTGCTGTCCATCTGTCCGGATAGCGCCTGGTTTGTGAATACCATTTATTGTCCCAGCTTAATGTAATATCAGTTCCGTAATGCAACTGGTCTTCTGATTGTGCATTGTAAGCATTCAGCACAAACCAGAAACCGTTTTGCCTCTGGTTCATCGGGTCAAGTACGATGGCTATTCCTTCATTGTTGTCGTGACCGATATCTCTTTTCAGGCTTTGTATAATGACATCACCGGAATCGTAGCTGGTGAATCCGAAATAAAGAAACTCATCGTCAAAAAGCACTTTTACTTCCGTTTTCCTCGTGGCCTTACTTAAATCGTTCGGATATTTTTTCCAGAAGTCATCTGCTTTGCGTGCATAGGCCCATGCTGAATCAGAAAGGTCGCCGTCAACTTTTATGGGCCCTTTGGTACGTGTGATGTGTAGCTGGTAATCTTTTTGAAAATTTATGCTGGCATTATACTGCCCCGATGAACGGAGTATAACAACAAATACAAAAGTTGCGGTCAGCAAAGTCTTGGCCATCGACGGAACCCGTTGGTGTTTATCCGGGCAAATTTAATAGCTGAATAATAGTTGTATTTGCCGTTTATAACAATTAATGAATATTTGTGTACTTAATTTTATGTTCCCTATTTTCATGGTTTAATCAGATAAAATTAAAGAGAGAAAAATGATGAAGGCCCTGGCTTGTATAAAACCTGGTTATTTTGAATACCGGCAGATGAATGATATAGATTGGAAACCCGGCACAACCTTATTAAGAATAAAAAGGGTTGGAGTTTGCGGAACCGATCTGCATGCATTTGAGGGAACACAGCCATTTTTTAATTACCCGCGAATATTGGGGCATGAGCTTGCTGCAGAAATTGTAAAAACCGATGCTCAAGGTTTTTCTGAAAATGAAACCGTAACATTTATTCCGTATTTCAGCTGTGGAAAATGTGTGGCATGCAAAAAAGGAAAAACCAATTGCTGTGCTCATATACAAGTGTGTGGTGTTCATATAGACGGAGGCATGGCCGAATACTTCTCCGTGCCGTCAGGTTTATTATTGCATGCACATAATTTAACCATGGATGAACTGGCATTGGTTGAACCCTTTTCTGTTGGCGCACATGCCGTGAGACGTGCTGAAATCGGGGAAAATGATTTTGCTTTGATTGTTGGCGCAGGCCCGATTGGTTTAGCTACTGCAGAAATGGCACGTATTGCCGGTGCAAAAACCATTATCGCAGACACAAATGAGCGGAGATTGAAATTCTGTTCCGGTCAACTCGGCATGCAACATATTGTTAACCCTGCATCAGCTAACATTATTGAATACCTTCACTCCCTTACACAAGGCGCGATGCCTGATGCCGTATTTGATGCAACCGGTAACCTGAAAGCGATCAATAACGCTTTTCAATATATCGCCCATGCAGGAAAATATATACTGGTGGGATTGCAGAAAGAAGAAATCAGGTTCAGCCATCCTGAATTTCATAAAAGGGAAGCAACGTTAATGAGTAGCCGAAATGCTACAAAAGAAGATTTTTTGCATGTAATGGATTGTATGAGCAAAAAAAAGGTAAATGCAGGTCTTTATATTACCCACAGGATAAAATTTGATGAAGTAAAGACCAGGTTTGCAGACCTGCTTGATCCTGCTAATGCTGTCATTAAGGCGGTTATTGATATGCAGTAAGTATATTTTGACGAATTGGTTCAATATTAAAATTGATAAGAAAAAAGATTATGAAATGGGTTATTAGAATGTTTTTTTTCTTTGGCGTTTTTTTTTCTGCAAGCGCTCAGCAGAAAATTGAATACGGAAATAATAAAACAGCCGGCAGTTATATTACCATACGTGGTATAAAAATGTACTATGAAATTTATGGACAAGGCGAGCCATTATTGCTGATACACGGTAATGGCGGATCAATAAATGCGTTTGCCGCCAATATCCCTTTTTTTTCAAAAAAATATAAGGTCATTGCGCTGGACAGCCGTGCGCAGGGAAAAACAATTGACGATAATGATTCCCTTAGTTTTGAGATGATGGCCGATGATGAAGCTGCCTTACTGGATGCGCTTCATATTGATTCCGCTTATGTAATCGGCTGGAGCGATGGCGGCATAAATGCATTATTACTGGCCTTGAGGCATCCGGGTAAAGTGAAAAAACTGGTTTCAACCGGGGCTAACCTCTGGCCCGATTCTACGGCTATTATTCCTGCAGTTTGGAACGATGATAAAAATACTTTCGATACAACGCATACAGAGCGTTTCAATAAAAAACAAAGAAATGACTGGAAAATGTTTTTGCTCGATTGGTTTCAACCGAATATTTCTTTACAGCAGTTGCATTCTATAAAATGCCCGGCATTGATCATTGGGGGAGACCATGACCTGATTAGGGTAGAGCATACTGTTCTTATTGCACAGAACATCCCGAAATCGTATTTGTGGATCGTTCCTAATTCAGGCCACGCTACCTTAATTGAGCATAGAGATGAATTCAATAAAAAAGCAGATGATTTTTTTTCGGATTTATTTAACCAAAGGAAATAAGGCATTGATTTTTGCAATTAATTTAGTATGTAATATATTTAAGAAAAGTTGATGATAGGCGTGAAAATGGATTGCCTAAAGTCAAATGAAAATAAATGATTGGAGCTGGTGTTTCAATTTCAGATTTAAGAAAACTTGACCATTAAATAAATTATCAAATGAAAATTCACCGGTTTTTTCCTGGTTTATTCAGGATATATCAATTAATTACTTCTGGAATTACTTTCGGTTTAAAACTACAGAATCGGCAAACGATAATTATTTGTTGTTTGTTTTTCCTTACAGTCAGAGCGTTTGCTACTGGGGGAAAGATTGATTCTATACCAGTACAGGCGATTTTGAAGAACGGGCTGAGGATAGATGGATGGATTAAACCAAGTAAAAACATTTTAACTCCCCAGATTTTTCAAATAAAGCGCGATACAAGCAATGGGAGTGCTGATTTTTTATTAACTCCTGAAAACACATTATCTATATTGATTGCCGACTCTGTATTTTATCGCGCTGCTTTTCTCAAAGTATATAATAATGTTACCGATGATGTATCGCTTCCTAATAACATGGAACAGCCTGCTGTAGCGGGTAGCTTTTTTTTAGAAAGGATAGTGAAAGGGAATAAACTGAATCTTTATATTATTACTGATAGTCTTAAAACACATTTTATTATTGAGGATTCAGCTGGGAATATGCAAAGTTTGCAATATGTGAGATATATGGATAATTCATCAGGTGCATCAGTATAAATGAAAAGCCTTATTACAAGAATCAATTGCTGGCATATACTGCCGACGATGCGAAAATCAAGAAGAGAATTTTGGCGATGTCATTTACCCTTCATGATTTAATAGGAGCCATTGCAGCGATCAACAATTCGTATGTGTTGAGTAAAAGTAGTTCGGCCAGAGCGGATGACCGTAAAGTTTTTTACCCTTTCGCAGAAATTGGCTTTGGCTCAATGAGCATGAGTTTTGATGGCATACCTAACAGGCTAGCGGCAATTAAATATAATTCGAAAATTATCCCAAAATTTGTTGTTGGCGCTGAAATGCGTATTGATAGGAAAGAAAGACTTTTTGGAGAGCTGTTTGCATCGATGTTCCCTTACAGTTTTGAAGGTGCAAACACGCATATTAATTCCAGCGGTTCAGCAACTGTTACCGATACGTATATTATCAAAGCTGCACCGGTACAATTTTGCATCATGGTGAATTATGCGATATTGAAAATTAAAAAAATGCAAGTTGCAATCGGGGCTGGTTATTCATTGATATTAAATAATATTTCAAAAAACAGTTTTACCACTACCGATAAAAATTCAGATGGTTCTACGATTCATCTTGACCAGGTAAGTCTGTCATCAACCGTTGGCCAATATTGTTTTGATGCAGACTTTTTTTTGAATAAAAAGATGAGTGTCCGGTTTCAATATTCCCCTGTGCAGGATTTTTCAGGACTCTCTTACAGTTCCTTTAAAAACTCAACTGCTTTGGCAAGCTTTAAATACAGGTTTTAATATTAAAGGGCTTATTGATTTGCATGTGATATTATTACCTTAAAATGTAAATAAATTTCAACTGAAATAACGGGTGCGTTTTGCATTAATAAAAACGTTCATCGTTAACAGATGAACGTCAGAGCGGCAAAAGAGGCTCGAACTCTCGACCCTCAGCTTGGGAAGCTGATGCTCTACCAACTGAGCTACTGCCGCTTGTGAATGCAATATTACCCCTTTTCTGATATTTTAAAGCATTGGTTTGCCTGCTGAAATAATTTTTTTTGCCAGCCAGCTTTTATGAACAGGTATTATCCAGTTGTTTTCAATATCCTGCTTTGTTTGTATGGTATTATTGAAATATAAAGTTTCTTCATCAATGAAATTGTTTTCAATGGCATAATTAAGCTGTGCCATCGGTAACAATTGTATTTTATCTTTTATAAAAAAAGCAAGTGAAAGCCTGTCGAACAGGTTTACTTTGAATAATTCTTCTATTTGTTTGATCAGCCGTACTGAGCTGTCCGCACTACAACCACTTACATTAGTGGCTGATTCATCCGCCATCAGCATTATAAACTGGCCGAAAAATAAATTGGCATAACCTTTTACAGGTGTACCGTGAGAGTTCCATTCATGCACAAATTGCTCCAGCAAATCTTCTATTTGCAACGCTTCTGCAATAGAAAAGAGGCGGCTTCCCTGGTAAACCCAAACTCTTGATTCCGGTGCGAAATCAGCCGGTAATAATTCTTTATAATTTAAATTCATGTTGCAAAGTTAAGGTTAGTTTTTTGCACGGATTATTCAGAAATCCCTTGTCTGTGAAATTTATTTTGCTCGGATTCATCCGCATAATGCCCGTATTTCATAAATCCCGGTAACCTGCAATTGCTATGAAATTGATAAGGCAACCAATTCCGCTATATCCATCACTTTTATATCATCTTCTTTTTCTTTGTTCTTCACTCCATCTGTAAGCATCGTGTTGCAGAACGGGCATGCTGCGGCAATAATGCCTGACCCTGTAGAAATTGCTTCAGCGCTTCTTTCAAAATTGATTCTTGTGGTTCCTTTTTCTTCTTCTTTAAACATCTGTGCGCCGCCTGCACCGCAGCATAAGCCTTTGCTTTTGCAGCGCTTCATTTCAACCAGTTCGGCATCCAGGGCTTCCAATACTTTTCTCGGTGCTTCGTAAATATTATTTGCCCTGCCGAGATAGCAACTGTCATGATAGGTAACCCGCTTGCCTTTAAATGATCCCCCATCTTTCAGCTTTATTTTGCCTTCGTCGATCAGTTGTTGCAAAAGAACAGTATGATGAATAACCTCATAGTTTCCGCCCAATTCAGGGTATTCATTTTTTAAAATATTAAAACAGTGGGGACAGGCTGTTACAATTTTTTTTACAGAATAATTATTCAGGATTTGAATGTTCTGATAGGCCATCATCTGGAACATGAATTCATTACCTGCTCTTCGGGCAGGATCGCCGGTACACATTTCTTCTTTGCCCAGTATTGCATACTTAATACCTGCTTTTTCAAGAATTAGTGAAAATGCTTTGGTGATTTTCTGGGCACGCTGATCAAAACTTCCGGCGCATCCTACCCAAAACAGTACTTCTGGTGACTCTCCATTCGCAAACATTTCACTCATTGTCGGTATATGCATAAATATGGAATTTTTGGTAAATCTAAAAAGTTTTTGATTCGCAGCGGATGGTTTTTTGTTCACGAATTAAATTTTGGATTTTGTTTTACGGGTATTAGTGTGCAACGGATCATAATGATCACCTTCCGTTACATTTTGTAATTTTAACGTCTCAAAGAATAAAATTATGGGTATTGAAGAAAAAATGATATTAATCAGAAATTATGATCTGTGGCGTAACCTTAGTGATGAGGAATATCATGCGTTAAGGGTAGAGGATGGCTTTAAGGAAGTACCCAGAGATCAATATGTTTATTTTGAAGCATACAATCATAATAAAATTTATTTTGCAAAGCAAGGCTATATTAAAATCGGGTTTATAGATGAAGAAGGCAATGAACGTGTAAAGGAAATTATTCAGCCGGGAGATTTTTTCGGTCAATTTACTCTTGAAAAAGATAATTTAAACGGTGAGTTTGCGAAAGCTTACAAAAATGATATCAGCCTCTGTTCATTTGCAGTAGAAGATTTTGAAAAGTTGTTAAAGCACAGGCCGGATATGGCTTTGAAATACAGCAAATGGGTTGGGTTTAAGCTGAGGAAAATTCAAAATCGTCTGATCAACCTGTTAAATAAAGATGTAAAAAAAAGGCTTGAAAATTTCCTGTGGCAACTTATTGAACAGAATAATGTTGCTTCAAAACAAGGTAAACAATGCATACCGAATTACCTCACGCATGAAGATATTGCCGGGCTTATCGGATCGAGCAGGCAAACTGTTACTACACTGCTGAACGAACTGGAAACAGAAAAAATGCTGACTTACAACAGGCAACAGATCTGTTTTAATGATGTTAAAGAGCTGCAAAAAAGGGTAAATGTCGCGTAAATGACAGGGCTCTTCACTAGGCCATTTTATTTTTGTTATATAATTATTTTATATGAAGGCTTTATTTTTCCCGGTCGTAATATTGTGCTCAATAGTTTCATTTGGGCAAGATGCAGGTGCAAGAAAAAAGAATTTTAATTTATCGGACGGAGTAGGTATCAAAGGGTACGACCCTGTTGCCTATTTTTCTCAGCACAAGGCAATAAAAGGAAGCAAAGATTTGGCAGTTTCTTTTGCAGGTATCGCTTATTATTTTTCTTCTGTAGCCGATCAGGAGGAATTCAGGAAAAACCCGGTAAAATATGAACCTCAATATGGTGGCTGGTGCGCTTATGCAATGGGTAAAGATGGTTCGAAGGTTGAAGTTGACCCGGAAACATTTAAAATCATAGATGGAAAATTATTCCTGTTCTATAACCAGTTTTTTAATAATACGCTCAAAAGCTGGAACAAGGATGAGGCCAACCTGCATCGGCAAGCGGACATGAACTGGCAAAAAATTTTTCATTAATCAAAAAAATCACGTTATGAAATACGGTACTGTTTTTATTTGGGTGTTTCGGTTAGTCGCTGCCGTTATTATGTTGCAGACATTGTATTTTAAATTCACTGCTCATCCGCAGTCTGTTAAATTATTTACTGAAATCGGTATGGAACCATGGGGAAGAATCGGAACAGGAGTTTTCGAGTTAATAGCTTCGGTGTTGATTTTATATCCCCGTACAACGGGATATGGCGCAGCTTTGGGTCTCGGATTAATGGCGGGAGCGTTGTATTTCCATTTTACAAAAATAGGTATTGTGTTCGATGGCGACCCGGTGTTGTTTATTTATGCGGTAACAGCATTTGTATGTTGCAGTGTGCTGGCCTTCGTTTACAGAAAACAGGTACTTGATCTGTTGCCCTTAAAGAAAGCCTAATTTTTCGCCACTTATAATAATCGCCTATGTTATTAAACCGGGGCTAAGTAGATTTGTCAATAATTGAAAATTATTATGAAAAAAATTCTGTTTGGCCTGGTATGGTTATGCTCGGCGGTGTTTACATTCGCTCAAACTTATACACCTGTTGACGAGGCATCCACAGTGAAATTTAATGTGAAAAATTTTGGATTCAATGTTGATGGTTCTTTTAAAGGATTGAAAGGGTCTATTGATTTTGACCCGGCTAAATATGCACAGGCTAAATTTGAAGTAAGTATTGATGCCAATACTATTTTTACCGACAATGGAATGCGTGATAATCACCTCCGTGAAGATACCTATTTTGATGTAAAAAATCATCCGAGGATCAGCTTTGTATCTACAAAAATTACCGGGTCGGATAAAAAAGGGACTTTATTTGTTTTTGGTATACTTGATATAAAAGGCATTAAAAAAGAGATATCATTCCCTTTCACTGCGACCCCTGTTGACGGTGGATTACTGTTCAAGGGTGAATTCAAAATAAACAGGCGTGATTTTGATATTGGAGGATCAAGTACTATATCAAATAATGTGAATGTGGTTTTAAATGTGGTGGCAAAAAAATAATTGTAAATTTATACAACACCTATAGCCAAAGCAACCTATGCAATTACAGCAAGCAGTTAATAATATTTTTGTTCAGTTGTCAGGGACATTGCAGCAGTTATCTGATAATGAATATGTGCGCCCTTGTTCATCTTTGTTTAAGAATACCATTGGGCAGCATGTAAGGCATATTATTGAATTATTTCAATGCCTGGAAAACGGTTATGATACCGGTATTGTGAATTATGAGAAAAGAAAACGGGATGCTTTAATCGAAAACAACAGGCAAGTGGCTGCAAAAATGCTACAGGATATTTTTAACAAACTGAACAGGCCTAATAAAGAATTAACATTACAGGCTTGTTATGATGACACTTCAGATGAATTGGTATCCATAGCAACAAACTATTACAGAGAGGTGGCATATAATCTTGAACACACTATCCATCATATGGCTCTGATTCGCACTGGTATTAACGAAGTGAGTACAATTTCCCTGCCTGAAGAATTCGGTGTGGCAACCTCTACTATCAAGTATCGCAAACAATGTGCACAGTAACTTATATTCCGGTAAATAATAAAATTATTATCACATCAAACAGGGACGAAAAACACTGGCGTTCTACTGCTGTTGAGCCGAAATTATATATGTTTAAATCAGGGAATATTTTGTTTCCCCGCGACTCTGATGCCGGCGGTACATGGTTTGCTGCACATGAAAACGGAAATGTAATTGTGTTTTTGAATGGAGGCTTTGTTAGACATGATCCCAGTCCGCCATATAGGAAAAGCAGGGGAATAGTATTGCTTGATTTGCTTGACAGCGACAGCCCTTTTAGCATGTTTTTAAAGACCGATTTATACAATATTGAACCATTCACTTCAGTTATTTTTGATGATGAACAGCTATACGAATGCAGGTGGGACGGAGAGAAGAAATACCATAAAAAATTAAATCCGCTTCATCCTTATATCTGGTCATCTGTTACTTTATATAATGAAGAAGTGGTGAGCAAGCGAAGTCAATGGTTTGCTGAATGGATGAATGCAAATCCTTTGCCATCACAAACTGATATTCTGCATTTTCATCAGTTTACCGGTGATGGAGACAAGCATAACGACTTGCTGATGGATCGTGATGGTTTTGTGTTTACCGTTAGTGTTACTTCTCTCGAAATAAATACAAACGGAGGATTGATGAAATACTTAGATATTCAAAACCGGCAAAACTTTAGCCGCGAATTAATATTCACAAAAGCCATTACATCCAAATAATGAATTGGTTTCAGCGACTGGCTTACCGCCCACTCTTTATCAGGTTATTTCACTGGGAATACTGGAGTTTTAATACAGTATATGTTCCGATTTACATTGTTTGGATAGGGTTGTGTATCCGGGCCCGTTCTTTTTTCTTTTTTGCAGCCTCTAATCCTACTATACAAAATGGGGGATTCCTGAATGAATCAAAAAAAGATATCTCATTATTGATACCTTCTTCCATTCATCCTAAAACCGTTTTCTGTTCAATTCCTGCCAACGCAGATATTGTTTTACAGGAGTTGTATAAAAATGGGTTGTCTTTTCCTATGATAGGGAAGCCGGATATCGGTGGCAGGGGTCGCGGTGTAAAGGCCCTGAAAGATGAGCAGGATGTTCGGGCATATGTTAAAAATGCATTTCTTGATTTTCATATCCAGGAATTTGTTCCCTATAAAAATGAAGCCGGCTTTTTTTATTATCGTTTCCCGAATGAAAAAGCCGGGAATTTATCAGGGATTGTAAGGAAAGAATTCCTGAAAGTAACAGGAAATGGCACCAGCAATATCTACGAACTCCTCCAAAAAAACAAACGTGCAGTATTGCAGTTGCCCGCATTAAAAAAAATATTCGGAGAAGATTTGTTTCGGATTCTGCCAAAAGGGGAAGAAAAAATTCTGGTTCCTTATGGCAATCATGCCAGGGGTGCCATGTTTATTGATGATTCTGAATTCATTGATGAAGCACTTACCCATACAATAGATAAAATTTGTAAACAGATTGACGGATTTTATTTCGGCAGACTCGATATACGGTACAACAATTGGGAAGAATTGAAACAAGGGAAAAATTTTTTTGTAATTGAAGTAAATGGGGCAGGTTCTGAGCCCACACACATCTATGATCCGGCCCATTCTCTTTTTTTTGCATGGAAGGAAATCATCAGGCATTGGATATTGCTTTGGCGGATAAGCCGCATAAATCACAAAAATGGATATTCTTATCTCACTTTGCAGGAAGGTATACGTATGTTCAGGGAAGATAAAATAATCTCGCAAAAATTATCCGCTATGACAGAGTAAAGTAAATGACAGCAGATAAAAAATGCATTGAAAATTAGTAATCCTGTATTTCCCATTGCAACAAAGCTTCAAGGGCCTTACTTTTTAAATGGAAACTGAATAGTTATACATGAAAGATGATAATAAAAGATGTACCAGGAACAAAAAAATAGTTCCCGCCTTCTGATACTTTAAATCATGTTGCGATTCTGACGTGAGTGTGCACTTAATTGTTCATCATTAACCAGTAAAGCAAATACGCAAATGCAACAGTTATTGAAATATACATGGCAATACTAAAGAGCCTTTTTGCCATCGTTTAAGTTTTAGCATATTAATATAGTAAATAAAAGCGATGTTTCCAAAAAATATCATTTAATTCTGTATTTAAAGGAAATTCGTTTCTTTTGTGCCAATCAATTCTTCTAATTTTATAACATGAAATTTTCAATAATTTTTGTAGTCGGGTTTTTTGGGATTGTTTTAAATAACACTTGTTCGGCCCAGTTTGGAAGAATAGATTCGACTTTAAAAATGGGAAAAGTTGGCTATAAGATTTCTTGCAATAATAAAAGCCTGACTGAAAATGATGTAACAATTAAACCAATTGGCTTTGATAAAGATGCGAGGGAGATGCGGTTTATGATCAAAGGAAGAATTTCGAAAACTGAAATTGACGATTTGAATGCAGACGGCTTTCCCGACCTCGTAGTGTATATTTTTAGTGGCCTTAACGCCGAGTTGGGAACAGTATATGGTTTTGCTTCCGATCAGAATAAAAGTTATGTTCCTTTTGTATTACCCGATGTGATGTTGGATGGCAAACTAAAAGATGGTTATAAAGGTTATGACCATTTCATGTTGCTTGAAGGAAAACTAATGAGGGAATTTCCATTGTACCTGTCCAATGATGCAAAAGATAAACCCAGCGGCGGGAAAAGAATAATAATGTATACCGTAGTTTCGAATTCCTCAGGGGGGTTTGAGTTTAAAGTCCAGACTTCTTACGATATCAAATCATAAACCATAACACTTTTGCACGCAAATATTTGCTTCACTTTTTTTCGGTAATGATTTCTTTAGCAAAAAAATAGCCATACTGCCGGTAAGTGGTATCCAATTGAAGGATGGGGGATTAGGTTATTTGATTTTTGTCAACTTTATGCCTGATGTACATCAGCATTACTAAAATGAAATTTACTCATATTTAGGAAGGCAACCATTTCCTCTGAAGTTGTGTTACATTTTATCACATACAAAAAAGCGGAGATGAAAAAGATTTTAGTGATTGAGGATAATGAGCTCATACGCGAAAACATAGCAGAAATGCTTGATCTCGCTAATTATACTACTTTAACGGCGGTTAACGGCAAGGTAGGGGTTGAAGTGGCAATTCGTGAAAAGCCCGATCTGGTTATCTGCGATATCATGATGCCGGTGCTCGATGGTTACGGTGTGTTGCACTTGCTGCATAAAAACAAACCCACTCAAAATATCCCGTTCATTTTTTTGACTTCAAAATCAGACAAATTGGATTTTAGAAAAGGCATGGAAATGGGAGCTGACGATTACATTACCAAACCATTTGATAGTACCGAATTGTTAAATGCAGTAGAGAGCAGATTGAAAAAAACGGCATTATTAAAAGAAGAGGTCGAAACCAGCCTGAAAGGCAATCATCAAGTTTCCGGGAGCCACGACATGGATAACTTGCTGAAAGAATTTACCAGTGGAAGAGATATTAATAAATACAAAAAAAAGCAGATTGTTTTTTTGGAAGGTAACCGGCCAGTATACTTGTTTTATGTTTTAAAAGGTAAAGTAAAGGCTTACAAAACCAACGAAGAAGGTAAAGATTTGGTTATGGGCTTGTACAGTACAGGAGATTTTTTAGGTCATGTTGCCCTTCTTGAAAACACCAATTATAAAGAAACCGCCGAAGCGATGGAGGACGCGGAGATTGCTATTATTCCAAAAGATGATTTTGAATCATTGATGAATGAAAACCCTGGCATCAGCAGGAAATTTGTTCAGATGCTGGCAAAAAATGTTACTGAAAAAGAGGAACAATTGATAGGTATTGCATACAATTCTCTGAGAAAACGGGTGGCGGAAGCATTGATGCAGGTGTGTAAAAAATATGCCGATCTTAATTCGGATAAGTTGAGTGTAGATATAAACCGCGACAGCCTGGCAAATATTGCTGGTGTTGCCAAAGAATCGTTTATCAGAACATTAAGTGATTTTAAAGATGAAAAACTGATCGAGATCAAAGAAGGGGCCATTACCATTTTGAACCGGCAGAAATTAGAAAACCTGGTAAATTAAAGTAGATCTTAACAGGTTATGGAGAAAAGTATAGAGCTGACGTCAGCATGTTTCTTCCAAATTAAACTCAATAAAAATTATTGACTCATACACATGATCGGGTCCGGTGAAATAAAACCGCCGCAAATTGCGGCGGTTTTACTGAACTTAAGCTGAATGGATTTACTTAACAGCAATATGCTTGCTTGTGTCAAGTTTTTTTGCTTCTTCTTTTTTAGGAAGGCTCAGTTTCAATAATCCGTCTTCATAGCGGGCATCAATTTTTTCCTTGTTTATTTCATCTGGCAATGTAAAACTCCGGCTGAATGAAGAGTAATTGTATTCTTTTCTCGTGTAATCGGCTTCCTTTTCTTCTTTCTTTTCTTCTTTTTCACAACTGATGGTAATGAGGTTGCCATTGACATCAATGTTAAAATCTTCTTTTTTCATGCCTGGTACGGCGACAGAGACATTAAACCCGTTTTTATCTTCACTAATGTTTACTGCCGGTATGGTTAATGTTCTTGCTACTAAACCGTTGTTGTCAAACCATTCATTCCACGGACGGAAGAAATCATCAAATATCCTTGGCATCATTTCATTTGTTCTGATTATTGCTTTTGTTCCCATAAAATATAATTTTAGAAGTTAATAATCTTATTTGCTTCACAAATGTATTTAGTGGTCATAGTGTAAACAAAGATGTGCATCAACATATCCGATGAGCAATATCACTAACTACCGGGATTATAAACAACAGCCTGGTGATCTTGCTCACCAAATCAGTTGACAGAAATCCTTTTTAACCACAGGTTTCTTTTTGTAATCTTGCCAGGAACGTTTCTTCTCATTGTAAGCGAATTATTATGTATCCGGAAAAAGATATGCTTGTAACTTTAAAGGGCAGCTCCACAAAGGGAAAGCAGGGCGTTTTTATTTTTAATAAATCAGGAATGAGTAAGTTTCGTAAAAGCAAATCAGCTGAATTGCTATTAAAGCTTAACCAGCTGGCTAAAGACAGGCCATTCTGTATCATGTATCATGCAAAGGATAATGATCCTTTGTAAGGATATATAAATTATCTCCGGAAAGTTGGTTTCTATTAAAGAACTGCTTTTGTTTTCCTTGAATTTCTTTGAGTAACCTGTTATATTGAAAAGTTTGGTTTCCGGTGCCATCTCCGCTATCTGTAATTTTGCCAAAACGATTTTATGCCGAAAAAAAGTGCGGGGATACTTTTTTATCGATTTAAAAACAAAACGCCCGAGGTATTACTGATTCATCCCGGTGGCCCTTTCTGGAGATCAAAGGATAATGGCGCATGGTCGATCCCTAAGGGAGAAATGGAAGAAAACGAAAGCATGCTTGTTGCTGCGAAAAGGGAAGTAAAAGAAGAATTAGGTATTGAAGCTATAGGCGAGCTTAAAGAACTTTCTCCGGTAAAACAAAAGAGTGGAAAAATTATTTACTGTTGGGCATCGCAGCAGGACATTGATATTTCGGATATTCGAAGCAATTACTTCGAATTAGAGTGGCCTCCGAAATCAGGAGTAAAACAGAAATTTCCCGAAGTAGATCAGGCGCAATGGTTCACTATCGAACTGGCAATGGACAAAATCATTCCCGGTCAACGACTGATTATTGAACAACTAATTAAATATCTCTGAATTAGCCGATCAGATATTTTCTTTTATTATAAATAGCAAATAAATAATTTTTTTACAGAGATAGCGTAACTTTTGTTACAGATACATTTCATAGCCTGGAATATTTTTGGGCACCTCAAAAAAACAAAATGGAAATATTGGGATTTATTCTTGCTGCTTTGGTGGGTGTATCACTTGGATTAATAGGCGGTGGCGGCTCCATCCTTACAGTTCCTATTCTGGTATATGTGATTGGCATCAACCCTGTTCTTGCAACATCGTATTCTTTATTTATTGTAGGTTCTACTTCACTGGTAGGGGCGCTTAATAATTACCGGCGAGGATTGGTAAATATCAAAACAGCATTATTGTTTGGTTTGTCATCCATAACTACGGTTTTCCTGATCAGGAAATTTCTCATACCGGTAATTCCTAAATCTCTTTTTAGTATAGGGCATTTTCATGTTACTCAATCTTTGGCTACAATGGTACTGTTTGCCTTATTAATGGTAATGGCTTCTGTTGCCATGATCAGCGACAACAGAAATTTAAAAGAGTTGGAAGCTGCCCGTCATGAACAACAATATCATCATAATATCTGGAAACTGTTGATGCATGGAGTGTTAATCGGTATTGCCACGGGCATTTTAGGCGCAGGAGGAGGCTTCCTTATTATTCCGGCCCTTGTGCTTATTCTTGACATGCCAATGAAACAGGCGATAGGGACTTCTTTATTGATTATTGCACTGAATTCTTTGATTGGTTTTACTGGTGATGTCGGACATTTTTCAATACGCTGGGGTTTTCTCATCTCAATAACAGTAATAGCTATTTCAGGCATATTTGCAGGTGGTTTCCTGGCCGGGAAAATAGAAGGTTATAAATTGAAAAAAGCTTTTGGATGGTTTGTGCTGATGATGGGCGTTTATATCATTGCAAAAGAGATTTTTTTCCCTTCAACAGGGTTACACCAGTGAAGATTTTTTCAGGCAAATATTCTGCTTTCCGGAATTTATACCAATGTATGATTATAATCAAGCTTATTGTGACATTTTGATTGGAAATTTGATCATCACAGAAATGCAACAAATGTTACCAAATGTAGAGATGCCTCATTCGCAAATTTGTAAAATATTTTAAAGCGGTTATGCAAATTGAACAAATTTATACGGGTTGTTTGGCGCAGGGGGCTTATTATGTTACCAGTAAAGGGGAGGCGGCTATCATTGACCCGCTTAGGGAAACAGCCCCATATATCCAGCGTCTGGAAAAAGATAAAGTGAAGTTGAAATATATTTTTGAAACTCATTTTCATGCAGATTTTGTAAGCGGCCATGTTGATCTTGGAAAAAAAACCGGTGCGGCTATTGTTTATGGACCAAATGCCGCTTGTGAATTCAACTGCATTTCGGCAAAAGACGGAGAGGAATTTAAAATAGGTGATGTTGTGATCAAAGTATTACATACACCCGGCCATACCATGGAAAGCACTACTTTTCTGTTAAAAGATGAAATGGGAAAAGATTATTGCATCTTTTCCGGCGATACTTTGTTTTTGGGCGATGTAGGCCGACCAGACCTGGCGCAGAAAGCAGCGAATATGACCAAGGAAGAACTGGCAGGTTTGTTATATGATAGCCTGATGACTAAAATAATGCCGTTGGCAGATGATGTAATTGTTTATCCGGCACATGGTGCAGGCAGCGCTTGTGGCAAAAATATGACAACGGAAACTGTAGATACTCTAGGGCATCAGAAAAAAGTTAACTATGCATTGAACCAACCGGATAAAACATCATTTGTTAAAGCAGTCCTGGAAGGCTTACTTCCGCCACCGGGCTATTTTGGAATGAATGTAGCAATGAATAAAAAAGGTTATGAAAGTTTTGATGTGGTGTTGAGCCACGGTTTGCGTGCATTATCACCGGATGAATTTGAAGCTGCTGCGGAAAGCACAGGGGCATTGGTGTTGGATGCACGGGACAATAAAGAATTTTACAGAGGATATATTCCCAGATCAGTTAATATCGGTCTGGTTGGAGATTTTGCTCCATGGGTTGGCGCATTGATTGTTGATGTAAAACAGCCATTGCTTTTAATTACGGATGAAGGCAAGGAAGAAGAAGCTGTAACGAGGTTAAGCCGTGTTGGATTTGATAACGTTCTTGGTTATCTGAAAGGCGGGTTTGCAGTATGGCTTTCTTCGGGAAAAGAAGCTGATGTTGTTGACAGGATTACAGCAGAGCAATTTGCCAAAGAAGTAAAAATCGGCGAGGATAAAATAATTGATATAAGAAGGGAAAGCGAATATGCTGCCGAGCATATCAAAGAATCGTATAACAAGCCATTGGATTATATTAATGATTGGATTAAAGGTATTAACCCGGAAGAGCATTTTTATATTTATTGTGCAGGTGGTTACAGAAGTATGATTGCCTCAAGCATTTTGCAGGCAAGGGGTTACAGGAATTTTACGGAAATAGAGGGAGGGTTTAAAGCTATCAGCAAAACCGGCATTCCCAGAACGGATTATGTATGTCAGAGCAAAATAATGAAAGCATAAAAAGATTAGTTGAGTGTTCAGGTTCATAGTAAGTAAAAATGAGGAAAACGAAAGGCAACTGTAAAGTTGCCTTTTCTGTTACAATAATTTCCTGGCGTTAGTGAATGTAACATAAGTACCCAAACGTGGTGATATATGAAAATAATTTTGTGCCTATAAAACCCTTTTAAAATTATCTCAAAAAAAACTTCTTTATGAATTATATTACCGCCCTTGTCAGCAACAAATGCCCGCGCTGCAGAACAGGCAACTTGTTTTTTACGAAATCGGCTTATCAAAAGGGATTTATGAAAATGCACGAACATTGCCCGGTTTGTGGACAGCGTTCTGAAATTGAACCCGGATTTTATTATGGGTCAGCTTATGTAAGCTATGCAATGACAGTTGCCCTTTCTGTATCAACATTTGTGGCGTGGTGGGTGTTAATAGGTTTTTCCCTGAATGATAACAGGTTTTTCTGGTGGATGGGCGCCAATGCTGTATTTCTGGTATTCATGCAGCCCTGGCTGATGCGCCTTTCAAGAGGGGTATGGCTTTCTTTTTTTGTAAAATACAATCCTAACTGGAAAACAGAAGCTCCGCAGAAAAATGAAAGGGTGATAGAGGAACAAATGATGAAAACAGCTTCTTAAGTTTGACAATACCAACATGCAAATAAAGCAATTTATAATATATGAAAACCTTTTGGGACGAGCGATATGGGATACAAGACTTTGTTTACGGAAAAAGCCCTAATGATTTTTTTAAACAACAACTCTCCTTGTTAAAGCCCGGGAAATTGCTATTACCATGCGAAGGAGAGGGCCGCAATGCAGTATATGCTGCAACAGAGTGCTGGCAGGTGGATGCTTTTGATCAAAGCGAAGTGGGCAGAAAAAAAGCTATGCTGCTCGCAGAAGAATATAATGTTTCCATTAATTATTTTATCAACGATGCCACAACTGTTGATGTCGGAGAAAATAAATATGATGTGGTGGCATTAATATATGCTCATTTTGCTGCAGATACAAGAAAAAGTATTCATCGGCACTTGATAAAGGCTTTAAAAAAATCTGGTATTATTATTCTTGAAGCATTTAACTCTTTCCAGCAAAAGAACAGTAGCGGCGGGCCTAAAGATATCAACATGCTTTATACCAGGGAAATGCTGGCTGAAGATTTTCGTGAACTTGATATTCGGAGTAACGAATATGTTCGGGTTAATTTACAGGAAGGGAGTTTTCATAAAGGCGTGGCTGATGTAATCAGGTTTGTTGCGAAAAAAAATTAAAATAAACTGATTTCACAATAACCTCAGCGACCCTAATGTTTAATAATTTAATCTTAATTTCACCCACATTAAAATAACAGAATGGCTACAATAAGAATTTCAACGCAGGATTTTAAAGACCGGATTTTTAATTATGAAACTGAACAGGATTGGAAATACCTTGGCAGCCTGCCTGCTATCATTGATTTTTATGCTGATTGGTGTGGCCCTTGTAAAATGGTTGCGCCGATACTTGAAGAGCTTTCCCATGAATATGAAGGCAGGTTAATGATTTATAAAGTAAATACAGATGTGGAACAGGAGCTGGCTGCAGTTTTTGGTATTCAAAGTATCCCTTCTTTGTTGTTCATTAAATCTGATGGCGAACCGATGATGCATGCAGGGGCTTTTCCCAAACACGTGTTTAAGAAAATTATTGAAGAACAGTTATTTCCTGTTTCCAATCCGGAAACAACTTAGTTGCTTTGCAAAATAAGTTAATCAATATTTCTTTTATTAATTGAAGAGGCAGTTAAAGGTATTTCTTCTGGTATCAATTCAGTTTTTATTAATAGGGTTGCTTATTTTCAGCACCGGTGATTTTCATTTTTCAATTCTGTCCTGCAGTTTTATCATATCTGCCGTAATACTTGCCGGATGGGCAATTGCCGCAATGCAAAGAAGCAGATTTCGTGTTTCGCCTATTCCTGCAAAAAACGGATCTCTTGTAAAAAGCGGGCCTTACAAATTTATCAGGCATCCAATGTATGCTTCCATTTTACTGGCAGGTATAGGGTTGCTGCTTGTTAACTTTTCATGGCAGAGATTATTAATGGTTATTTTTTTGCTGTTGGTGTTATTAATAAAACTTGGTTGGGAAGAGAAAATGTTGACGATACAATTTCCAGAATATCCCATTTATAAAAGCCAAAGCAAAAGATTGATCCCTTTTTTGTTTTAAAGTTTCACGACTTACTTATTTAAATGTAACAAAAGTTGCCAACTGGCCTGCTGTTAGAAAATATTTTTAGTAATTAATTAAAGAAGGACATTTTTTAAATACAAAGCGTAATGCTTCCGGAAATCAGTATTCTTGTGAACATTATTGTTTTGCCTGAAAATTGGGACAGGTATAAACCTGACAGATAAAAATTATTGTTCATGAAAATGGAAAAATAAAAAAATATGAATAAAAAAAAGCTGATTCTTTTCTTGGTAATCTTTGTTCCTTCTTTTTCATTATTTGCGCAAAATCAAACCAGTTCGGATGTCAAACAAAATCAGGATATGCCGCAAACAAAACATTATATAGTGATGGAAATCACGAGCAATGATTCGCTGGCCTGGAAAGGAGCAATGAACAATATCAGGCACCTGAAAGAAAAATGGGCCGCTGATGTATTTATAGAACTGGTGGCACATGGGCCGGGTATAGAGCTGTTCGCTAAAAATAAAACAACTCAGCAAAAGCAAATGCAAGAATTAAAAAAAGGAGGTGTAATATTTTCCGCTTGTGCAAATTCTATGAAAGCAAAAAACCTGAGTAAAGATGATATTGTTCCTGAAGCCGGTATTGTGCCTTCCGGGGTAGTGGAAGTAATAACACGGCAAGAAGAGAAATGGAGCTATCTTAAATCAGGGTTTTGATATGAAATATAAAGTAATTATTCAGCTGACGGGCAATGAAGAAGCCCTCATTAAAAGTGTTTATTCTCAAATAAATAATTTGCTGAAAGCATTATCTGAAAATGTTGACATTGAATTGGTTTGTCATGGAAATAGTTTGCCTTTTGTGATCAATGAAGATGAAAGGTGGAGTAATATCATATCTCAGTTATTATCAAAATCAGTCAGGATTGTAGCTTGTGAAAATATGCTGGCTGCCCAATTCAAAAATAAAACTGATTTGTTTCCTGGCATTGAAACCGTACCTGCTGCTATTGCTGAACTGGTAGTGAAGCAACAGGAAGGCTGGAGTTATATTAAGGCAGGATGATTTTTTTTTGACGCGGGATGTTGGAAGGATATTTTGCACTTAAAGCGAAAAACCAAAACTATAATGATAAATTTTGAATTGATAAGCTAAATATGGTGAATATGGGTTTATTTTGAACTATATTTTATTTATTTAATGAACCTGGAAAGTTTAAAAAACGTATTTGAGCCCAACCTGCTGAAAGAAATACAGCAATTCGGGATTGCACAGACTTTTAAAGAAGGTGACCTGATCATGGATTACGGAAAATATATCCGTATGATGCCGCTTATTTTGCAAGGCACAGTAAAAGTTTACAGGCTCGAAGAAAATGGCAAAGAAATTTTGCTGTATTACTTATCGAGTAATGAAAGTTGTTCTATGGCTTACAGTTGTTGCATGGAAGCTAAAAAGAGTGAAGTAAAAGCTATTGCGGAAGATGATGTGGAGTTAGTTGGCATTCCTCACATAAAGTTAGATGAATGGTTGTGTAAATATCCCAGCTGGAGGAATTATATCATGCGGAGTTTTAATGAGCGCTTTACTGAATTGTTGAAATCGATTGAGAGTATTGCGTTTCACAAATTAGATGACCGGTTGATCGCATACCTGAAAGAAAAACAAAAGCTCACGGGTTCAAGCGTAATAAAAGTTTCTCATTATTTAATTGCAGATGAACTGGCGACTTCACGAGTTGTCATATCACGATTATTGAAGCAGATGGAAAATGATAAGAAAATTATTTTATACAGGAATGAAATAAAGCTTTTGCAATCATTTTAGTTATATTAACTATTTTATTTCGTCAATAACTCTATCCTGTTCTTTTCCCTGTCAAACACAGAACTTATTGTATTTATAAAAATTATCTGCTGATAAGATAAATCCGCAGGTCCAAACATTATTTTATACCTCTTTCTCACACCGGAAAATTTCCCTTGATCGGAAATATCTCTACCTGATAGAGTAAATTTAAAATAGATAATGTGCAGATGGTTGAAAATAAAGCGGTTGCTTTTTGGAACAATAATTTCATAATATAACAATGTTCAGAAGTGCGTGGGACAAAAGTTAAATGACAATTCTGAAGCGTAAATCCTAGTATCATGAAACACTTTTTGAAAATTGTAATTGCTGTTTTTGTGTTTATTATGCCTTTTTCAGGTGAATCACAATCTTGTACACCTTTAGGTAATCAAACAACTTATGGTACAAATAATGTTTGGATTGGTTACGTTTACCAGGGGAAAAATTTTAACACGTATAAAGGATATGTAACTGAAGGGACATCTTCAACTCCAAATTTTGATGAATCATTTGGCGGCAACCAGGTGAGCTACAGCACCAACGGCTGTAGCGTATATACTGATACTTTCAGCGTCCGGTATAAACTTACTTTGGACCTGACAGGTGTTTATGATATAACCATTGGAGGTGATGACGGGATACGCCTTAGTATTGATGGCGGTAATACCTGGCTTATTAATCACTGGAATGACCAGGGATATACAACATACACAACATTTAGTGTGAACTTCAGTGGCGCTACTTCTGTTGTACTGGAGTATTATGAAAATTTTGGTGGTAACCGCGTTTCTTTTTCAATTACTCCAGGGTGTGTGGCTCCTTCAGACGATCAGACAGTATATGGTACCGGGAATAAATGGATTGGTTATATCTACAGCGGAACTAATTTTTCGAATTATAAAGGTAAGGTTACTGAAGGCGCCAGCAACAATATGAACTTTGATGAAAGTTTTGGTGGTACTGGATCTCCTGTTACGTACAATACATCGGGTTGTTCTGTACAAACCCAGCAATTCAGCGCTGTATACCGTCTTAAAAAATATATGGGGGCAGGCACTTATACCTTTACTGTTGGCGGCGATGATGGGTTCCGTTTCAGTTTGGATGGCGGCAATACATGGGCAATTAATTCCTGGACTGATCAGTCATACAATGTAAAAACCTACACGGCAACATTGTCTGCAGGAACATATAATTTGGTGATTAATTATTATCAGAATACAGGGTATAACCGAATTAGTTTTAATGCTTCAGGAGGTACACTGGCACTTGATTTACTTTATTTCAATGGCCACTTAACGAGCAGCAATGCTGTTCAATTAAATTGGGGTTGTACTAAAGAGATCAATAATAAATTTTTTGAAGTACAAAGAAGTGCTGACGGGATAAATTTTCAACCGATAGTGCAAGTAGCTTCCAGGCAGTCCGGCAACGTTCCTTCTGGCCAATTAGATTATAATTATGCAGATAACAATCCAATGGCCGGAGATAATTTCTACAGATTGAGAATGGAAGATGTTGATGGAACAATTACATTTTCTGAGATTATTCATATTAATAATTCAGTAATCGGGAACATTAGGATATATCCTACTGTTTTAACTGGGAGTAATATGTTTATTGAAACAGACAAATCCCTTTACAATGCCAAGCTCGAATTTTTTGATATCTCAGGAAGGAAAATCAGTGAAGCAGATTGGTCGATGTTGAACGGCAGGCAAATTGTTAATCTTCAGGGCAGTGCAAAATTAAGTACTGGTTCATATGTGGTGAGTTTGAGTGTAAACAGCCAACATATTCTAAGTAAGCTTGTAATTGTAAAATAAGCAGGCGGGAAAAAAGGAATGCAGAAATACAAGCGATTTGTTGATTAATGCGGCGACTATGAAAGTTGCTCCAAAAAAAGAAACTGCAAAGTAATTCTTTAGTAAATTATCAGCAGTGACCAGAACAGGAATTCCGATAGTTGATGTGCATTAAGAATTAAGTGTTGGCCGTGTGTTCATCAAATCCCGCAATTATGGAGGTACTATCCCGGTCATATGCACAGGTTATTTATATTCTTTTAGTAGCGTTTGAATTATTTAATCAGTTTAATCTTTCTTCATTTTCAAACGCATAGCAATAAGACTTCCAATTTGATGCCCCACTTTGCTGCTTTCCATTATCGAATAATGATAATGAATGCCTCCATAAAACCTGGAATACCGTACTTCATCAGCTGCGTCATAAAATGACTTGTAAGACCTTTGTGGAATACCAAATTCAACTTCAGTTGTGTCCGTGTAATTAAAATGATCTCCGTATACACTGGTCAGGGCCTCTGCTGCGGCCGCAGAGATATAACAATGACCACAAGTGTATTCAGGAAATGGCGGGGTCTGCAAATGCGGCCGCCAATTGGGGTCGAAATATTTGTTGACTACTGTTTCCGGCCGCACGGTGTTATACCTGTATTTAATATTCCAGCATTGGATAAATGCATCAAATAAAGCGATAGCTGTTTTTGTAGCTGCATATACGGTTGTTGGAAAATCACTTCCTGCTTTTTTGGAAGCGATCCCCGCAATGCCCATCCAGTGTCCCCCCGGAGAAAATTTTTTTGTTCCAAACATCAGGTGCCCGGAAACATTCAGCTTAAACGGGTTGTCATCCCAAAAGTCAGCAATAAATGCTTCTTCTTTGCTGAGGCTGTCACCTTTACTTTCAATAAATTTCACTTCCTTGTAATACGCGCTGTTTTTGTCTGACACATTGAAAGCAAAGGGCGGAGGTGGAAGAAATTCGTTTATACTATCCAATACCATTTCACGTATTTCATTCCAGTGAGGTTCCGCGGCAGGTGAATAAGCTGGTGGTGTAGGTACCCATCTGCCAGGAGAATCATTGACTGTATATTGAGGGGCGCCACGGGTTTCACTATATTGGTCATGCCGGCTCCAGTCCATAATAGACTTGGAAACCTCATCTGCATAGCTTACAGAATTTGCAAACATTTCATCCGGCATGCCATGATCCTTTGCCAATCGCTTTAAACTATCCACATAGTCTTTCATGCTACCTTCAGGAAAAGTTACTGATTCCCCCAGCTTGCAAAACGCCAGCAAAGAAGCGAAGTCGTAGTTGATCATCTGGCCTTGCTGCGGTGAGGGAACGCTGTTCAGTCCGCGTACCTGGCCTGCCAAAGATTTAAAACGGGAGGGGTATCCCGCCGCGATTACTTCATAAGCAGCAACACTTGCATATACGTAATTTCTCGATGCTACCATGGGTGTAAAGTTATTCCCCATCACTACAGTATTGAGCTGGAAAACTGTGTTGCTGAAAAGGCCGGGGTTACTAAAAACCTGTGAATAATCTCTTTTTTGATTGCAAGACCCCAGGATAAAAACTGTGGCAGCAAAAGCCATAATTTTCTTCATATAGTTAATCAGTATTTATTGTAAATGTATTTATATCTTAAGTATTTCCGGAAATATTAAAATAACATCGTCACAAACTTGTTCATGCGCTGATCGGAATCTTTCTCATTCCTGTAAGGCGCTGCGAAGATATTTAAAAACTTAAAGCTTTATCTGTTGTTACTGATTTCAGCATACCTGAAGGATGATGGCGTTAAAATTAATTTCCTGATTTGGAAAAAAGCAGTTATCAATAAAACAATACCGACGGAAAAATTGAAGATGCCTGCATGCGCTGAAATGCGGGACACAAACAGTTGCCCGCTATAAATAAATACTGCGAAACCTGTCATTGTACCGACCCCTATTCCCGTCACATACGTATTGTATTGATGTGGAGACGATTTTAAAATATTTTTCTGGAGCAAAAAGGCGCTCCATCCCAGCCAGAAAGGAATATGCAATGGATTGGTAACGCTTAACACTGCACCCTCCCAAAACGGGGGTATTAAATTGCCTGCAAACGAGTTTGCTAATCCTGTTTTATTATTGACCGACAAAAGGCTTCCTGTTGCCAAAGCCAGTATTAATCCGATAGTAAACAGTTCAAGCAAACGGAAAAGTTTGTGATGCCTGGCCAACCAGTGCATAGCTTCCAATACTATCCGTACTATAATGATTTCGACCAGCATTGAACCTAAAGCATACATCAGTCCCGCTCCGGATCCCTTTTCGAGTGAAATAAAAGTGGCAGCCATATTCATGGTGCCGGGGGGCAGCGATCCTAAAAAGCTGATCAGCCATCCAGCCAGTAAAAGTTTCAGGCCTGATGTTATTTTTTGGTAATTTGAATTTGCCATCAGCAGAGATCGATTTTATTTTTTTGCAGCTTTATTCACCAGTACACCAAGGCGTATTAAAAACTGTAAGTGACACCAATTCCCATGTTGCTTGCAGTATGGCGAAACTTATTGTTGATAGTTCCGTCAGGTGCAACCTGTTTTATATCTTGTATATCATATCCTGCAAAGTAATATTGGTAAAAGGCCTTTGCCTGCCAATGGAATAACGAATGAAGAATTCCGGATTCAGACTTCCTTTGTCATTTGCACCGGTGAGTAACAGGTTGAAGCCTGAAGGTTTTGTATGCCGGTCAGCTAAAAAATGGCCATTGCTCTGAAGCATGGACAGGGTAGCGCTGCTGAAGGAAAAACCAATCAGGTCGATATTTATGCCGCCCGACCAGTGTACGCTAAACTGATAATCCATTTCTGCAAATGCATTCACAGAAAAAACCAGGGGGCTTCCAACGGTCAACGTGCCAATATTTTGAGTTTCCTGTCTTGCCAATATGATAACAAAAGGTATGCTGCTGGACCTGGTTAGTCTTGCCGGCGCAATATAGAACTCGTTATTGTGCCCGTCAAAAAGCGTGACACGTAAACCTAAGCCCACATTCCATTTTTTATTTTTTGCCACGCGCCACTTGCCTGCAAATGAGCCAGACAGTGTGGCCTGAGAAAACCCTGCTGCGACCGAGACATTAATAAATTTTCGTGTATTCATTGGCGTTACCTGTTGCCCGGACGATTTAAAAATAAAACCCGCCAGAAAGAAGATCGGCAATGATATTTTTTAAATGATGCATTAAGCGTGTTGCAGGCCACATTAAACCAGGATTTTATTTTCTTCATAAATATTATATATCCTCGACCGATATCAAACAGCCTTTCCATAAACAAGAAAGGCTGTTTGATAAAGCAAGTGCTGTTTTATATTCAGCGAGAGATCAGCTTTGTGCAGCTGTTATTTCTTTTATGATATCTGCAGAAGGCTCGGCAACACTGATTTGTTTAACCAGCTTTTTGGTTTTTGCATCAACCAGTAAAATAATCCCGGTAGCCTTAGTTTCCTTAACGGTATTGTATAAGTTGTTTTTCTTCAGTTCGGCTACTGATGCGGAAATGGATTTGTCATTGGTGAGGTCGTTGGCTACAAACTGAACCTTAAGGTTTTTACAGGCAGGCATAACCTCAGACATAATTTTGCCGCCATTGGCTTTGCAAACCGGGCACCAGTCCGCTCTATTGATAACTGCATAAATTTTAGGTGTCAGGGTTTTTGTTTGTGCTTTGGAACTGTACGATATCGCTGTTCCGGCGATCATTACTAAAGTCAGTGCGATGGATTGGAAGATCCCGATTTTCATAATTCAAATTTTATTGATTAAAAAATAGTCCTGTGCTAACAGGTTTGCGTCAAGAAATTATTTTGAGTAATCGCTTAACATTACTGCAATATCCTGGATTGCACCAGGATGGCATCGGTGTACAGATCGAGTGTCGGATCATAACTGTTTCCTGCTGTAATGGCTCCTTTGATCCTGATGATATCTCCTTTTTTTAATTGGCTCGCCGCAACGCTGTCACTTTTTATCAGTGTGGCGCTGATCCCGGCTTTTGCTCCTTCGTCTTTAAGTTCGATCACTCTTTCCCCATTCTGGTTAATAGAGACATTATCAACCCTTCCTTTAATTACCAGCACTTTCGAGTTGCCGTCGCTGGAAAGGTATTTTGCATTAGCAGCTGTTGCATTGGCGGAAAATTCACTTGTGAGCGCTCTGGTACTCAACTCTGCAAAAATATCCGTGTCCTGAACATTCCGGTGCGGCTTAAAAAAGAGATATAAACCAATGCCAGCACCGATGAGGAAAACTGCGCCGATTAAGATCAAGGCCTTTTTAAATAGTTTTCTTTTTTTCATAACCTGGTAAGAATTTGATTTTATTATGGTGGATTATCAATTCCTGAACTTGTACACACTTAATTGGCGGTTATCATAATCTATCCATCCTTTTTTTTTGAAAGTCCCTAAAGTAGTGGTCACGGTTTGCCTGGTAGTGACAATGATCCGGGCAATATCCTGATGGGTTAAAAAATTCCTGGCTTTATAACCACCTTCCACCGGTTTGCCGAATTCCAGCACGAACTCGTTTAAAAAACCGAGTATGCGTTCTGCCACATCATCATGGGTAAGTGACAGAAATTTTTTTTCTGTTTGCCTGATGCGGTTGCTGATCGACAGGTTGATAAATTTCCGGATAGGCTCGTTTTTTGACATGAGCTGTTTTGCCGTTTCTATTTTTAAGAAACATACTTCTGAGGGTTCCAGCGCAATGGCTACTTCGCTCAATGTGTCTGCAGGATCAAAGAGGTTCAGCTCACCAAAAAAATTGCCGGGCTTTAAAATAAATTTAATCACTTCGTCTCCATTGTCGGTGATGTGGGAGATTTTCATCAAACCTTTGACCAGAAAATAAATATATTTCACCGAATTGCCGGAGATCAGGATATGCCTGTTTTCTTCCAGTTTTTTTATTACGCCCGCATCATATAAATAAAGCTTGTCTTTCGGTTGCATCTTACAGCTTTTAAATTTGTTTTGTTTAACCAAACTGCTGATATAAGTTCTGTTCCCGGTAATTCATAAAACAATTATATCACTTGCCGTTATACAGACGCCAGGCTTTCCCTGACCTTACATTTGTTTTTGAAAATTTTCAAAAAAATACTTGTTTTAATATTGCTATACTCTTTAAGTTATATTTACAAAACGATTGAAAACTAATGATGAAAATGAAACACCAGGCGGAGCCACAGAATTGGCTGGAATTATATGGGGATTTGTTGTTTCAGTATGCATTGCCCAGGGTCAATGACAGCATGGTTGCTGAAGACCTTGTACAGGAGACATTTTTATCAGCATTAAAGGCGCTCTCCGGATACAAGGGGGAGGCTTCCGAAAAAAACTGGCTGTTCTCTATTCTGAAAAACAAGATCATCGATCACTATAGGAAAAAAGCAAGGGAACGGGAAATGAACGATTTCCCCGATCTTCAGCAGTTGACCGACGAATGGTTTGATGAAGAGGGAAACTGGGCGGAAAACAAGATGCCGAAAGACTGGCATAATGCCGAAGATCTGATTGAACGAAAAGAAATGCAGAAAATCATCAACTGGTGCAAGGAGCACTTGAAGAGCGTACAACAGCAGGTATTTACTTTAAAATATATGGAAGAACTGGATTCCGAGCAAATCTGTAAGGTATTAAATATTAGTTCGTCTAACTATTGGGTGTTGATACACCGGGCTAAGTTGCAAATGCGGGATTGTGTTGAAAAGCATTGGTTGAAAAACTGAAGCATATGATGAAATTCATCAAAAAACATCTGATGATAAGTTGCAGGGAAGCGACCTTAATCATGGCCAAACGTGAGGAAAATAAACTTTCTTTTACTGAAAGACTAAATCTCTTTATCCATACTTCGATGTGTTCACTGTGCAGCAAATTCCAAAAGCAAACTTCTAAAATAGGAAAAGAAAGCAGGCATATTCACGCTGAGCAAATACTTCCTGATGAGGTAAAGGACAGATTGCAAAAACTAATTAACCGTAATTGATCGATTAGCTGGGTCGGTATAATATTTCCTGCATAGTTTTAAAAAGTTTTCCCATGGATTGTATACAATTAATTTTTTGCTTGCCGAAATTGCATTCTTTCTGATGATAATAATCAAATGCTAAAAGCATTGATCTGGGTGTAAGGTTTAACTGTTCTAACGGTCATTAGGGAAAACCATGTTTAATAAAATGGCATTGCTCGTGCTATTGTTACCAGGCGCAATTGCAGTGGTTGCATTTATAAAAACAAATAATAAAAATTCAATTAAGGATAACAACTATCCACACGCTGGACGGGGAATCAAATTCATATAATCTGATGGGAAGAAAGCATTGTCAGAAGCAAAAAACAGTATAAGCTTATTTTTCTGGATGCTTATGCTTCCTGGTGAGGGCCTTGTAAAATGCTGAAAAGAAAAACCTTTCATGATAAAGCTGCCGGTGATTTTTTCAATGCAAATTTCATAAATGTAGTTGTTGATATGGAGAAAGGTGAAGGCCCGGATTTAAGTGTCCAATATGGTGTTAGTGCGTAACCAACTTTGATCATCGCCAACGAAGAAGGGCAACCTGTAACTTTCACTCAAGGATACCTGAATCAACTTGGAATCTTGTACTGGCGGATTGTAAAAACATTGATTTATTATTTTCATTTTATGGTTGTTGATTCTCTTTTTTATTTGGAAAAAAACTGGTTCAGGAAAATATCATTATTAATCACAATTCCTTGCGCCATCTTGCCGATGCTGATGGCAGTGTCAGGATTGATGACGGCTTTTTCATCCCCTTTATTTTTTAAGCATGATTATTTGTTGTTCGCCGCAGTATACCTGGTTTATGCATCAGGGTTGTATTTCTCCTGGCAGGCCCACAAAAAAATTTATCCTATACTGATTTTCCTTGCTCATTTGGCGGGTGTTTTTATTGCAATCAAAGAACCCAATTCAGCGTGGCTGCCTTATTTTGCCATTATCACCCTCATTCTTACATCCGTTGTAAATCAATATTACCGGGTTGGAAGTTTTGAATGCAAAGATTGCGCTGACCTGTTGCACTTCAGGGAAAAAAATAAATCTGTCATTGACTGTAAGGAAACAGCACAGTCATAGTCTGTATTGTAAACAACAATTATGAAAAAAATCTTATTGACAGGCGCCATCGCATTAGCCATATTATTTCATGTTAATGCACAAAGTAAATTCATTACAAAGACAGGCCAGGTTACTATATTTTCTCACACGGTTGCTGAGGATATCACCGCTTCCAATAACAATGTTGCCGGAGTGATGAACACCGCGACGGGGGACATCGGCATCTCCGTACCGGTACAAAGCTTTTCTTTCGAAAAAGCATTGATGCAGGAGCATTTCAACAGCGAACATTTCATGAACTCGAAGGATTTTCCAAGGATCACTTTAAAAGGCAAAATAACCAATCTTTCTTCGGTAGATTTTAATAAAAACGGCGAATACCCGGTTGAGGTTACAGGCGACCTGACAATAAGGAATACTACAAAACCTGTTTCCGAAAAAGCTACCGTAGTTGTAGAAAACGGCAAGGTTACAGTGAACAGCAAATTTACTGTGAAAGATATCGGTTCCTATGGAGTTGGCAAACCGAAGGGGGGCAAAAAGAACAACGTGGCAGATGATATTGAGGTAACTTATAAAGGAATCTATGAAAAGAGCAGTGATTGATTCGCAAACGAGAGACATTTCAACAATAAAACAATTCGGATATTTATACGGAGATAAATTTTTTATGATGGATATAAAGCAATCCGTGCGCTCAGTTTTAAAACAGCTGGAAACTTCGATTGTGCAGCTTTCGGATGAACAATACAGCTGCAGGGTCAACATGCTTTCTGAAGCATCCGTAGGCCAGCATGTACGGCATGTGTTAGCGATGTTTATATGCCTGCAGGAGGGATATGAAAGGGGGATTGTGAATTATGAGAAAAGAAAACGGGATGTTCGTATCGAAAATTCAAGAACTGTTGCTTTACTCATCATCAATGAAATCAGCAACGGCATTTGTCAGGAAAATAAAGATATCGTATTGGAAGCGGGCTTTGATGAAGACAGTAATGAGTTATTGAAATTTCCGACCAACTATTATCGCGAATTGGCTTATAATATAGAACATGCCATTCATCACATGGCGCTGATCAGGATTGGTATAAATGAAGTGTCATCAATCAGCCTTCCGGAGGGTTATGGTGTTGCTTCATCTACCATGAAATACAGAAAAACTGTTTCCTGAATATTTGTTCGCGTGCAGGCGGGGTTGAATGAACGACAAATCAACATCGCTTACGCGGTCGTAAATATCCCGTATCACCTGAACTTTACTTTATGAAACCATTTCAATATCTGATTCTTTTCATGCTGATTGCACGCTTGTTTTCCTGTAAAAAAAGACTTAAGGAAATTGAATGTGAAATCCCAAAGATTACACCAAAAATGTTATCGAAAGGACTAAGAGCTTTAGAATTGAATGGCATTGTAAAAAGAACGGTTCATAATACTATTCCTGTTTCGATTGAGTATGAGTTTACTGAATCGGGCAGAACAATCAAAGAGGGCGTAGGCACAGCCATACGCCCAGTGAGTTTGATTATTACGTTTAAGAGATAAATTACGGCGAGTAAAGGCTGGCCATACTTCCCCTGTTATTACAATGAAACACCTCTGCCATCGTTCGTGCCCATCCGAGCAATAATTGTAATGATTCATTGTTCCATTTTGTGAGCGCACGATCCCAATCAATGCACCAGTTGTGTGATGACGGCAGTTAGCGCTTGATAGAACAAGAGCCCGAATAAAAATCTACCTTACCACCATATGGTCCGGAATCAACGGAGAAGTAACCTTCCATTGATTCGGCTTCGCAAAACTATTTGATGGTGGGGTTGGTAAGCTCAAAACAACCGAAGTTACTGCCGCACCCACAGCTCCCTCTACCTGCAAAACTAAATTTGGAAAGGCCGCTGAATGCACGACAAAACCGGTGTTAAAAGCTACTACATTATTGCCAGGCACGAATTTCCATTTCTGAAGATCAGGATCCTGCGACCCCGTAGAACCGATAGGGAATTTCAGATTTTGCTCAACCGGATAGACCGGCACAACATTGGGAAGATGATGGACTGGCTTTCCGGAAAAAACAACGGTGACAAATAATTCTGCAAAAGTGCGGATATACACAAACCCATCTCCGGCATCCTCAAACTTGAATTTTTGCCAGTCAGGTATGTTCAAAGCATTTGCAGGGCTTGTCTCCAGCAGCACATGGAGCGAGCGATCCCCGTTGGGCAAGTGGTTCACGTTGCGAACACTCAGGTTCATTTTCGTGTTCTCATATTCTAAAGTATAGGGAACGAAAGGCAAGAACTGACCGGTATTTTTTTCCATCACCGTGCTCAATACCTCCGAAAGGTCATGCGCTGCGGCATACCTTGCGCCCATGTAAGGCGGGTTTTGGCTCAGGAACCTTCTAGCAATGGTTTTCAGGATGGACGTATGATCGAAATGAAGGCTGTCGTTAGAAATTCCTGGCCTGGCCAATTCGTTTTCATTTACAGGGGGCCTGATCACGGTGCCGTCATGCCCGAACACGGAGCCGCGCTTTATCCAAGGCGAGACAACAAAGGTAGGGACCCGCAGGCCGGTTGTCTTGGGTAATTCCGGCGATACTTGTGCGGCATTAGGAGGCGGCACATGGTCATAAAATCCGCCATGCTCATCATAGGTGATAATCAGCAGGGTCTTTTCCCAATTGGGGCTGGCGCGGACAATACCGACCAAGTCATCAATAAATTTTTGGCTGTTGCGTATATCGGAAGGGGGCTCGTCACAAAAGCCTCCCGGTGGAAAATCCTTGAAATGGGGATCGATAAAGCTCACCGATGGCAGCGCCCCTGATAAAGCAAGATTAGCGAATCCATATTCAGGGTCGTTAAAGCTAACTACGTTTTCTGAGTCGAATGTGTAGCGTTCAAAAAGCCGCAACTGGCATGGGCTGTGCTCGAAATACCTCCATGAAACGCCCTGTTGCGACAAATGATCGAATATACTTTCCGTAAACAAGAATGGCAAAGGAGAATCTGTATAATAATCCCACATACCCCAAGGGTCAATATTAGGCCTGCCGGAGAGTTCAAAAAAACGGTTGGGGAAAGTCTCGCCGGGAAAGGAACAAAACCAGCGGTGACAGATAGCAAATTCCCTTGCCAGTGCATCATAGGTAGGCACATTATCGTAGCTATGGTATCCCATTACCCGGTGCGCCATCGTGTTCCCGTACGCATCGGCATGCGCCTGTGCAAATCCGTCCATCCTGCCGCCGTTAATCGCAACGGCTGTGGATTCAAAACTGTTCGATGGCCCCGGAGAAAAAACAGTGTCCCCATAGGGGAGCCGGAACGGCCTTGCCATCCTGCCATTGCATATATTGAACTCCCCGCCTTTAAGGCCATCTACATCGCTACGGTTCATGCCGCCTTTATCGTAGGGCAGGCTGAGGTATCCCAGCATGTGGTCAAAAGAGCGGTTTTCCATGGTGAGCACAATGATGTGATCGATGTTGGAGAGCGTGCCGGGGTCGAGCGGCCTTCCCGGCCAATCTGCTTTGCAGGGTCCAGGGAACTGAAAGTTGTTCTGCGGCCCGATATAATCCAGTGTCAGTGACCCGTTATTTAATCCTAGCCCGGTGAGCCTCGATGGGTTGGGGTATGGCAGCGGGCTGGTATTGGTGCCGTTCACCACGCCCCCCATCAGCGCTGAACTGGCCAGTAAGTTCAACGCTTCTCTTGAGCTGAAAAATTTATCGTTCACCGTCCCGGGAATTTTACCCTTAATATAGCTCATCAATTTATCGATGCCAATGATTGATAATACACCGCCAAGTACGCCTGCAATGGCGACCAACAGGAATGCCATCACATAAACAATGGAGGGCAAGGAAACATCCTGTTCAACGTCTAATAGGTAAACCTGGGCTCTCAGGCTATTCACGAGGTCATCATAAGTCTCGAACCCGCCGGAGCCTATCCCTATTTTACCGCTTATAGGGCTTCCCAAAAAATTGCCGCTGTAATTATAAACCGGCCCGTTGGAACCCATGTAAGCAAATGTTAGCTGTATTTTACTTATATCCTGCATCCATCCCATCAGATCCACCAGCCCAGTTACGGTATCGGGCCTCAAAGTAAGCTTTGCTTTTAAGAACAGCTTGGTAATGTCGATCGTCTCGCCCCCCGTGATCTCCACCGGGCCGCCCGTCTCAAAATCCATCCTGAAGTTCAGGGGCGTTTGCTGGTCATTGGGATCGATCACTAGGCTCAGTGACTGTAGGTTCAGGTCATTTATATGCGCCTGCGCCGGCCAAAAATTGCTGAAAGCAGGCAGGTCGCTCATACTGTGCAAGTATTCAAAACTCATCGGCTGGTTTGGCCCCAACAGGATGTTGGGTGGCGGCGGAGCATTGTCTATATGCTGAATATCGGCGTAAGACCTGGGTTCAGCATAGTCGTCATTTGCCTGAAAGGTAAAGCCCAGGGATTTTATCAGGTCATCTGTATTATTGACGCGAATTTTTAACAGGGGATCGGGGCTGCCGCTCGCCTGCCGGCTGAGCAAAAATTCATTGAGTTTTTTTCCCATATAATCCAGTGAAATGATCTTGTGCCGGACAATCGGGGACAGTGTCAAAGATGCCTGCGGGTTATTTATAAAGCGCCGCCCGCTGTAGACCCCCATGTGCTTATGGCGGTCATTGTCTAAAATTACGCCGGAAGTGGCCCAAGTGTAAGGTTGGGTATTGTCGAAATATAACGTGACCACATAGTCAAAGATCCAGGTTTCATCATCAGAAGGAACGATATTGATATATACGACAGGTAAAACAATGTCCCCCAAAAAGATATTGTTGGATGCAATAGGCAGTTCGAATTGATGGTCGCTCGGGTCATCAAAACCCTGGTTGGTAGCGATGTCCGATACTACCGCAATGTCCTGGCTTTCCGTAGCGGATTTCCTGTTGACAATATGCACGTTCACAATGGTGCTGCTGCTCTTGTCGTTGTTATGCGTTTTGAATTCAATTGTAGCACGGTTTAGTATTGGCCCCCTGTATGTCCCCTGTGGCTGCGTGGACTGCCGCGGGGGGGTCAGTTCTGTGCCTATCCCGGAATAACTCGGATTGTCCTGGTCCATGATCACACCCGTGATGCCATTGACGTTCGAAACAAAAGGCTGCAACTGCGTTCCATCGTCAAGCGCAATGGCTACGCTATATTGAAATTTCCAGGTGTCATAACCTCTTGGAATAATAAAGATAAGTATTTGCGGGAGCTCAAGCTCTTCCAACGGAATAGGCTTTTGCCGCAGGGAAATGTTTACCTTCCTCGTGTCATCATCTCCAAAGCCGCCTCCCAGATTTGCCGATAGCGCGCAACCCAAATAAGGATTTTTCAAGAACCAGTTATTCTCCGCATCGGCATAGTCCTGTATGTGCTGCGCCAATGATCCGGGGTCACCGGAATCATATGTATCGCTTTTGCGGTTCTTTATAAAAAGGTGTAACTGTGTTTCATCGTCCAGACCGTCGCCCAACATTTTGAAGGTAACCGTAATGGAACTGACCACCCTGCCGGAAACCCGCCCAAAATCTGCCAGGTCATATACTGCGGGTTGTACAAATGTGTTATCGCCTTTGCTCAATGCGGTATAGACGCCTGCATCGCCAAAGCCTACAATACCAGCTTTTCCAGCGCCGCCGATGTTCGCGACCGTGCGCACGGTCTTATCGATCGTCCAGCCTGTGTCGATACTAAAATCTGTAGTGGCAAAAAAAGGAGATGCGGAGAGGTTGGTAAAATCCACGGTAAGGACCCTCGTGTCACCAAAAGCGATCAACTGTTTTCTTTGCCCATCGCCTATAACGTCGGCCAAAAAAATAAGGTAAGATGTAAAATCAATGCTGGGATCAGACTGAAAATACTTATAAAGATACCCGAGCGAAACGCCGGCAGGTCGCGGTACCTGGAATGTACCATTGCCAATCCCCCATGCAACAAGCACTTCTCCATCCTCTTGTGCCACTACAATAGATGCTTTTCCGGCGCCGAGAATATCGCCGACAAGCCGAAGGTGCTTATTTACCCGCCAGCCCTGGTTATAACCCAATCCGACAAGGCCCATCTTTACCGGGTAAAAAGTGCCATCCCCTTTATTCATGGCCACATACACGCCTTCATCACCAATGCCTATTATTTCTGGTTTGCCATCTCCATCTAAGTCCGCCAAAAACCTGAGATGTTTATCAACCCGCCATCCCTGGTTCACTCCAAAATCTGCAAGAATATATTGTGCCGGATAAAAAGTGCCATCTCCTTTGTTCATCGCCGTCCACACGCCATCATTTCCAAACCCGATAATGTCTGCTTTTCCATTCCCATTCAGATCCACCACAAATCTTGGATGTTCTTCTACGCGCCAGGCCTGGTCGTACCCAAAATTGTCAACAGCCAGTTCTATTGGCAGAAAAGTACCGTCACCATTTCCTTTCGCAACAAGCACACCTGCATTGCCGAAGCCGATAATATCCGGATGTCCACTGTCCGTAAGGTTTGCTACAAAACGTACATGCTTTTCGACTGACCAGCCTGTTGCTATGCAGAAATCAGTAATGCCAACAATGGGCGCACTGAAATTCCCGCTTCCGTCGTTCAGAGAGACCCATACCCCGTCATAGCCAAAGCCAAGGATATCTGCTGCATGATTACCGGTGAGATCAACTGCAATTCTGGGGCACTCCTTGCCCCAACTTTGATAGGTCCAGCTCATAAGATTATTTTTTAAAATTGATTCTAATGAAGTAATGACCCGAAGCTGTAATTCCTTTTCCTGCACTCATTGCCGGATGAGGGTATTTTCGTTGAACCCGGGATGCAGTTGTTCTACTTCAGCTCTCGATGCCGGGAATAAATATATTTTCAAAGCTGGTACTCAGAGCATTTCCCTGGTTCTAAATAAAGCTGACAAATCCGTTTCAATGCGATGAACCGGTTTATCTGATCTAATCGCTTTCATTTCATCAAAAGTGAATTACGCATTTTGTATGGTTTGGTGCGCCAATGACAATTAGGAAATATTTTAATCAAATCTAAATCCAGTTCCATACTGCTATCCCTGGAAAACAAATCAACCGGCAAAAGAATAAGATCAGCAAATTAGGCATTACTGCATTATGAACAATACCCTTTTTGGGGGGGGATAAGACATTAATTGAATAACTTCGAGAGAAAATTACCTGTGGCTAAAACTTACCAAACATATCTGTATGGTGCAACATTTGGCGCTGAAGAAGATGGGCAGATTCTGGATGGATGGCAGCTTGACAGATATAATATTTTGTTTGAGTTTAAAGAATGTGATTACGCTAAGGATGCACACAGGAACTAAATTTCCATAAACCTTCTCGCCCGAATTGGTTTGCTACCATGGTAGAACGGGAAGGTGGAGAAGTAACTGATGAACAAATTTTTGATTCTTATTTAATTGCTGTTGATTATCCGGATTATTAAGATAAAAGAAATCATTTCCCCTTGTTGTGATTTTTTTGGACCTGGTATAACGGTCTTGTATAGGTGAGGATACTGGATGCAGAACGCTGCCCCGCATCTTTTCCCCATTCAAAATAGTGCCATATCTTGCCTCCGTTACGCGAGGTTTTTTTGGAAATAATGACAGACATTTTATGTGGAATTTGTTCACCGTAGTGTTCGCCATTTGCGTGCCATTTTCGGCGAACATAAGGGAAGAAATGTGGCGAAAATCGGGCGAGCAGGGTTTTTAAAAAGTATATTAACCAAAATAAGTTAAAGCCTTTTTGTGCCCAGAACAGGAATCGAACCTGCACATTGTTGCCAATACCAGATTTTGAGTCTGACGCGTCTACCAGTTCCGCCATCTGGGCATTAATTAAATAAAAGAACGCAAAACGGGTTGCAATATTAAGGAATTGCATCTTCTCCTCCAAAAGAGCTGCGGCAATATATTTATCAGGGTTGTTTTTACAATTATTTTTCCATCATTCCGAATTTCGGTGTTTCTGACTTTACGACTATAAAGGTTAACTTGCTACGCCAAATTGAAATGAATGATAACGATTGGACTGATACGGGAAGGAAAAACTCCGGCTGATAACCGGGTAGCGCTTACACCTGCCCAATGCAAATGGATACATAAAAATTCGAATAATGTCAAAGTAGTGGCTCAATTCTCGCCCCATCGTTGCTTTAGTGATCAGGAATACAAAATAGCCGGGGTAGAAGTTAAAGAACATCTTGATGATTGTGATATTTTGCTTGGTATTAAAGAAGTGCCTGTTTCTGATTTGATAGATGGGAAAATGTATCTTTTTTTCTCACACACCAAAAAGCTGCAGCCCCATAACAGACAAATGCTGCAAACCATATTGCAGAAAAAAATTACACTGATCGATTATGAATGTCTTGAGCACGAAGACGGACAACGTATTTTAGGATTTGGTTTTTTTGCCGGTATAGTGGGAGCGCATAACGGGATGATGGCCTATGGACAGCGCACCGGCAAATTCAATCTTCGCAGGGTGTATATTCAAAATAGTTTCCGTGAACTTATACATACTTATTTTGGTATACGCCTTCCCAATATAAAAGTTGCCGTAACAGGATCGGGTAGGGTTGCGCATGGTGTCCTGGAAATAATGAACCTGATGGGATTAATAGAAGTGGAACCAGACGAATATCTGGCCAGAGCTTTTTCTTACCCGGTATTTGTTCAGTTGAAAGGAGCGGATTTATATGAACATAAAAAAACGGGGAAGTATAACCGGGAAGATTTCCATAAGCATCCGTTAAGCTATAAAAGCAGATTTATTCCATACACTAAAGTAACTGATATTTTAATGAATGGTATTTATTGGGATAAGGAAGCCCCCAGGTTATTTGAATGGAATGATATTGCCGGGGAAGATTTCCATATAAAAACTATTGCCGATATTACTGATGACAAAGGCGGTTCAGTTCCATGTAACCTTGGCGATGCCACTATTGAAACACCGATTTATGGTGTTGACAGAACTACCAAACAAAAAACTTTGCCTTATTTGCCAAATTCAATTGATGTAATGAGTGTTGGTAATTTGCCTAATGAATTACCTAGGGATGCTTCAAGATATTTCGGCGAACAACTGATCAAATATGTGCTGGAAGATTTGGTCAAGGGCGGCTCAACGGTTATTGATAGGGCAACAATTGTAAAAGAGGGAAAACTGACCGAATATTTTGAATATATGCAGGGGTATGCCGGGGAGAATTTGTAGTTTGTTTTTCCTGGTGCGAACTGCTGTGTACATTTCAGTGCGCTCAATCACTACCTAAATGAACAATTCATAAGTACAGATAATAATCCCTCATTAATTCGATAAATTCAGAGGAAAAATGACCGGTTTCAGTATGTATGATAAGCTCAAAAGAGCCCGGATTTATCTCTTCTTTTCTCGAAAAATGGAGGATGCTTCTAAAAAAATGGTGGTTTTTATTTTGTTTCACCAATAATCTTTCCTTCAGAAAAAAATTCTTCTTTGTAGCAAGGCTTTCAAAATAGCTGGTACGATGGAAAGGCAATAAAATCCCAAATGATCCGGCAACATCAAGATTCAGATCCATAATGTTTACCAGTTCTTCCAATGTCAAGGCTGTGCTGTGCCTGGCAATGTTTCTTTCTTCAACAGGGGATAATAAATCGCCTTCAAAAAAAGGCGGGTTTGAAATAATAAAATCGAATTTATCGGTAAATGAGTAAGTGCGCGCATCCCCCGGAAATACTTTCAGCCGATCACTCCATCTGCTCCCGGTGATATTTTCTTTCGATTGTTTGCAACTCGGTAAATCCATTTCAATACCAAAAATTTTCGCCTTACTTTTTTGTGCAAGCATCAGCATCAGCAGGCCGCTGCCGCTGCCGATATCGAGTACTGTTGAGTACGAGGGTATTTTTTCAGCAAACCAGGCTCCCAGTATGCATGCATCGGTGCATACTTTCATGGCAGTTTGATCCTGATGTATGGTGAATTGCTTGAACTGAAAGTAGGTGTTGGCCATAGGCAAATTTATGAAGTAGGAGTGATGAACAGGGAAGCGTGAGATGCAAAGAGAATATACATTTTTTTAAAAAATCATTTACCGGGCGGATGTAAGTGCATTTTATTTTTCTCATCCTTAAGTCTTGTATACTGTACCTGATATTTCAACTTATCAGCTCCATTCTGCTCTTGCGTTTGCACTGACATTAAGTGGAGCAAAGTCTTCGGCAAGATATTTATAATAAGCAGTAATGGCAATCATTGCAGCATTGTCGGTACAGTACTCAAATTTAGGAATGAAGGTATGCCATTGGTAACGTTGGCCCATATCTGAAAATGATTTTCTTAAACCAGAATTTGCTGAAACACCTCCTGCAATGCAGATATTTTTAATACCGGTTTCAACAGACGCCTTTTTCAGTTTGTTCAGAAGAATGCTGATGATCCTGCTTTGAATGGAAGCACAAATATCATTCAGGTTTTCATGAACAAAACCCGGATTTGCTTTTATATTTTCCTGTAAAAAATATAAAATAGCTGTTTTTAACCCGCTGAAGCTAAAATCAAGACCGGGTATTTGGGGCTCGGGAAATATAAATCGTGCCGGGTTTCCTGATTGAGCATATTTATCAATCAATGGTCCACCAGGATAAGGCAGCCCTAATAATTTTGCCGATTTGTCAAATGCTTCTCCGGCTGCATCATCCATGGTTTCACCGATTACCTGCATGTCGAGTGGCGATTTGCAAAGTACAATTTGTGTATGCCCTCCGCTTACAGTTAAGCATAAAAAGGGAAACGAAGGTTTTGGCAGGTCAATTAAATTGGCAAGTACGTGGGCCTGCATGTGGTGAACGGCAATCAAAGGAACGTGGAGCGCTAGTGCAAGCGATTTGGCAAACTGGCTGCCTACCAATAGTGAGCCAATCAATCCCGGTGATTGTGTGAAGGCAACGGCACTCAGGTTTTCAGGTTTGCAGTTTGCAGTTTTGAGGGCCATGTCTACCGTAGGTACAATATTTTGTATATGTGCACGTGAGGCAAGTTCCGGCACCACCCCGCCATATTGTTCATGTATTTTTTGCGTGGCAGTGATATTGGATAATATCATCCCGTCTGTACAAACAGATGCGGAAGTTTCATCGCATGATGATTCGATGGCCAGAATAATAGTGGAATTATGCAATGAGTTGTTCACGGCAATCAGGGGGTTAAAATTTGTATAAAAGGTTTTATTTTCCAGGCAACGCTGGTACCGGCACTACTGTACAGGTGAGTGAAACAGCACTGTTCAGCAGGATTACTCAGCCGTTTCAATAAAATGGAATTTCTTATTGTCATTCTGTAAAATAGCTTTGATGCAACGGTTTGCAAAGATAAATTGTCAGCATTAACAATCGATGGATTATAACGGACTGGTTAACGACTGCCTGAAGAAGGACAAGGCTGCTCAACGTGAGTTGTATACTCATTTTGCCAGCCAGATGCTTGGTATATGTTACCGCTATACGAAATCGATGGCGGATGCGGAAGATGTGCTTCAGGAAGGTTTTATAAAAGTTTTTAAAAACCTGCACCAGTTCAAAGGTTCAGGTGAACTTGGGGCGTGGGTCAGGAAGATTATGGTAAATACAGCGATCACTTATTTAAAAAGCCAGAACAGGTATCAATACGACCTTTCCTATGCAGATAGCAGCCTTCACCCCGTTTCGGACGAAAACCCCGAAATCCATATCGGTACCAAAGAACTGGCAGAACTGATCAGGCAACTGCCAACAGGTTACCAGACTATATTTAACATGCATGCGGTGGAAGGCTATTCACATGTAGAAATCGGGGGTATACTGGGTATTAACGAAGGCACTTCGCGATCGCAATATGCCAGGGCAAGAGCATTGCTGATTAGCTGGATTGAAAAAAATGCTGTTGAAAATAAAACGGGCAAATATGCACGAAAATGAATTTGAAAAACAGGTTCGGGAAAAAATGGAGGAATTGAATTTTATCCCTTCTGATGCGGTGTGGGAAAGTGTGGATAAGAAAATTAATAATGAAAAAAAACGCCGCAGGCCAATATTCTGGTTGTTTCTGTTTGTTGGGTTAATGACTGCGGGTGCAGGTTATTATTTTATTTCCGGGAAAAAGAATTCACTACTAGCAATAAATGATCGTTTGCAAAGGCAAATAAAAGATGATAAAAAAAATGCGCATAACCTGTATCAAAGTGAAAAGACAGGTGAATATAAGAAAGGAATACTGGAAAATAATCAGTATGAAATGGAGATGGAAAAAGCAAAAAATGCAGGCATAGGTAGCAACCTACCTCAGCAAATAAGAAAAAAGGAGAGCGTTGTTGACGATAATAAAAGTGATGGTATGTATGGAACGGAAACCGGACAGCAAAAAAAATCAGCAGTAAAAGCGGGGAATAAAATCCAAAGCACGATTGAAAATAAAAAGGCTGATGATAATGTCAATAAGCTGTTGCTTAATGGTAATCAAGAAGGTCAGGATGTTTTGCCTCATATTGTTAAAGGGGAAGGAAATATCAGCAAAAAACCGGATCATAAAACAGGAAATGTTATAAACAAAGACCTGCCGGTTGATGCGGCTATCAAAACAGATTCGGCCATAAAGAAAAAGCAAATTCCGGTTCAGGATAATATCCCTAAAAATGATTCAACTGACAAGCAGCGCCCGCTAACAAAAAATATGCAAAAAATACATTCTTCGTGGGCAATAGGTTATACTGCTATGGCAGGCATCTCCAATATGAGTGAAAGGCTGTTTCAACCCGGCTCCTATGCCAATGGCGCTTATTATTCCAGCAACGTGGCAATCCCGTCCCCCTTAACACATCTGCCCTCAAAAATCAACATGGGTTTTTCCTGGGGTGCAGGAATTTTTATGAACAAGAAATTATCAAAGAAATTTTCATGGAATGCAGGTTTGCATTATCAATATTATTCCACCCACATCAACATAGGCAACTATGTTGATAGTGTGAGATATATTTACCAGCTGTCTTCGAATGCCGGTGGAGCTTACCAGGCCGCAAGGGTTGCAGGTTATTATAATGACAGCTCGTATAATAATTTTACCAATAAATATCATTTTGTTGAATTGCCTTTATCGTTGAGTTTTATATTGAATAAAAACCTGAAAAAGCCATTGGCGTGGGATGCAGCTTTGTCTTTCTCTTATCTCGTACGCAGTAATGTGCTGCAATTTGATCCTATATCGGGCGTATATTATAAGAACGATGCTATGATCAATAAAATGCAGGCAAATATTTCAACGGGTTTTATGCTCGGAATTTATACCCGTAATAATGAGCTTCAGTTAGGCCCTCAAATACAATACGGATTGACAAGCATACTTAAGAAAAGTGCCGGTAACCCTCAGCACCTGTTCTTTGCCGGATTAAAAGTTTTATATATTCCGCACAAAAAATAATCGTTTATGCAACGTTTTGTTTTGAATGCAGGTCAGCTTTCAAAACTAATCGCATGAAAAGGATGATTAACACAGTTCAGCCATTTTATATCTTCCAGTTAATGCTGTTGATGCTTTCAGGTTGCATGAAAGACAAGATTACTAAAACTTACCAGATCAGGACACCTGTTTACGAAGTGCTCAGCCAATTCAGGGAAAGCATAAAAAGTCAGCCGGCTGCGGAAATGTCTGCTACAGGTAAAATTGCTGTTGCTGGTAATTATATATTTATTTCAGAACTATACAAGGGGATTCATGTGATTGACAACAGCGATCCGTCACACCCAAAAAATGCTTCATTTATTAATGTGCCCGGTAATGAGGACCTCGCAATCATCAATAACACATTATATGCTGACGCTTTTGGAGATTTAGTTACGTTTGATATTACCGATCCTTTACATGCCGAAGCAAAAAATTTTGCTGCGAATGTCTTTCCTGATCACAGCATTTATTATTATAGCGGTGCGGACAATGTCAACCCTGATTCTATTAATGTAATTATAGGTTGGACTGTACGTGATACGACAGTGGATTATGAGCCGGGAGGTAGTGTTTACCCGGTATATTATGCTGCAAATTGTGCCAACTGCGCTACGATTGCTGCAAATCTTAGTTCTTCGGTAAATACGGGGAATTCCGGCACAAGCGGATCTTTATCACGATTTGCGATATTGAATGATTACTTGTATGCAGTCTCATATTCTCAGCTTCGTTCGTTCGATATCAGCAACAAATTCAGTCCTTCTTATAAAAACAGTTTTACAGTAGATTGGCATGTGGAAACGATTTATCCGTTTAAAGGAAAATTATTTGTGGGAACTAATAATGGTGTGTATATGTATGATGCCGCCGCGTCGCCCTCCAATCCAACTCCACTCGGAGCGTTTACGCATGTGCGTGGCTGTGATCCTGTAGTTGCTGATGATGATTATGCTTATGTTACGATTAACGATTCGAGTGCATGTCTTGGGTTTAATAATGAATTACAGATAGTGAATGTAAAAGATTTAAATGCCCCTTCCCTCGTTCAATCCTACCAACTCACACATCCAGTCGGTTTGTCAAAGGATGGTAATCTTTTATTTGTCTGCGACAGTAAAGACGGCTTGAAAATCTATAATGCCGATAATGTGAACAACCTGCAACTCATCAGGCAAATGAAAGACGGGGAAGCTGTTGATGTAATTGCAATGAACGGTCTGGCGATTATGATTGCTGCCGACGGGTTATACCAATATGACTATTCAGATATAAACAATATTCATTTAATCAGCAAGCTCTGAAATATGTACAGAAGAAATTTTATTATTATAGCGGTTATGATTTTTGCTGCTTTCAGTTGTTTTGGGCAACAAAAAATAAGTATGTGCCATTTTCAATTTCATTCAATCAATAATGTGGGCTTGCTTGAAGGGCAGGCCGGTTCCGCTTTTCATCTGCAAACCATCAATGGGGTACAATACAAATCATGGTTTACCGGAGCTGGCGTTGGCTTGGATTCTTATCGTTACAGAACCATTCCATTGTTTTTAGATATAAGGAAGGAATTTGGAAAAACTCCGAATAAAATTTTGCTTTTTGGTGATGCCGGGATCAACTTTTATTGGGCAAGAGACAGAGACGTGAAGCAATTTTATTCAAACGATAAAATTAAAAACGGGTTTTATGGTGAACTGGGAGCAGGCTATAAATTCAGGTTAAATGCAAAAATGTCAATAATATTTAGCGGTAGCTACAGCTATAAAACGCTTGAGGAAACCGGGGGGGATTATTATTACAATATGCCATTTTTTTTGCCGGGTGCTGCGGCCTATTCTCCAGTTGCGGAACGGATACATTATAACTTAAACCGGGTGTTGCTGAAAGTGGGAGTTGAATTTTAGGAGTTATTGATAAACTTCAGATTTCTTTTTATGCCGTTGAGCTTTGTCCTTTTTAAAGGAGAGTTTTGAAAAATCTTTTTAAAACTCTCCTCTGTTAATTCTTCCCAGTCGCTTGCCGTGAAATTCAAAATTTCCGGAATTGGTTGTAATTCAGTTTTGTTGTTTGCCGTGGCAAAGCGGTTCCATGGGCAAACATCCTGGCAGGTATCGCACCCGAACATCCAGTTGTCGAATTTCCCATTCATATTTTCAGGTATCAATGTGTCTTTTAGTTCAATAGTAAAATAAGAAATGCATTTACTGCCATCAATCATTTTATTTTCAAGTATAGCGTTTGTAGGACACGCATCAATACATCTTCTGCAGGTGCCACAGTAGTCTTTTATAAAAGGGGTATCATATTCCAGTTCAAGATCGACAATTAAAGTAGCAATAAAAAAGAAAGATCCGGATACTTTATTGATCATGTTGCCATTCTTTCCCACCCATCCAAGCCCACTTTTTACAGCCCATGACCTTTCAAGCACAGGAGCACTGTCGACGAAACCGCGACCTTGTATGTTCCCGATATCTTTTTTTATAAGCCCAATCAACTCATTCAACTTGTGTTTAATTACTTCATGGTAATCTTTCCCATAAGCGTATTTGGATATTTTAGGAGCTTTCGTATTCTGACGTTGTACGGGATAATAATTGAATAATAAAGTAATGACCGATTTTGCTCCGGGAACAAGTTTCGAGGGGTCTGTGCGCAGATCGAAATGATTTTCCATATATTTCATAGTGCCATGAAAGCCTTTATGCAGCCAGCTTTCCAATCTTCTTGCATCTTCGTTCAGTGGCCCCGCTTTTGCAATGCCGCAATAATCAAATCCGGTTTGTGCTGCAAATTGTTTGATCAATTGAGTATTTTCAGTTTTAGCCATTAAAAATTATTAGTTAAGAAATTTGGCCGCCTTGTCTTTTTTTATAATTTTATAAATAACCCTAAACATACCATTATGAACCTTAAGTTGATTGCTTTTTGTATTGTAATAAGTTTTTCTTCAAGCATCCGGGCTCAACCCAAGTTGATACCTCAAAGTAAGCTCAATTCCAAATTTGGCGAAATAAAGCCTGAAGATTTTGACCCTAAATCACCGGCGATTGATTCAGGTTCTAATGCCGTTGTTCTTTTAGATCTCGGCAGCACCGATTTTGAGGGGAATACTAATGGCTATTTTTCATTGATTTTTACCTTACATGAACGAATATTCATTAAAAGCAGAAATGCTTTTGATGAAGCGACTATAAAAGTTCCTTTATATCAGGGGGCTTCTCAATATGCTGATCAATTCAATGATCTTGAAGCTTCAACTTTTAATCTTGAAAATGGACGTATAGTAGAGACAAAGTTGGACAAGAATTCAATTTTTAAAGAAAAATATAATAAGGAATACGTCTCCCTGAAATTCAGCTTGCCCAATATAAAGGAGGGTTGCATAATTGAGTATAAGTACACAATTAAAACACCATTCAACAGAAATGATATCAGAACATGGTATTTTCAAAGCGAAAATCCTGTTTTGTGGAGTGAATACAGGGTAACAATTCCTCCCATATATAATTATGCTACCATCAGACAAGGTTATGTTCCATTTGCAATTGATACCACGGGTAGCTTTTTTAAATCCTATACAATTATAGAAGCAGGAGATGCCAGTTCAAGTAGTGAAGTGTACCGGTTATCAGGAGATTCTCGGTGGGCCTGGTGGGCTGCAAAAGATGTTCCGGCATTCAAAGCCGATAGTTATATATCCTCTTCAAAAAATTATATTTCAAAAATTAAATTCCAGCTAATTTCCATCAAGTATAGTGAGTCTCATATTGTGCCGGTTGTAAAAGATTGGATAACTACTGTAGACGATTTGTTGAAAGATGAGGATTTCGGCAAATATCTTTTTGATGGCACTTCCTGGTGCCACGATGATTTGAAGAAGATCTGTGCGGGGGCAGATGGCCTGATTAAAGCAAAAAGGATTTTCGAATATATCAGAGACAATTTTACGTGCACAGATGACGATGCAAAGTATCTTTCTCAATCATTAAAAAAGACTTATCAGTCAAAAAAGGGCAATGTTGCCGACATTAATCTGTTGCTTACAGCAATTTTAAGCGACCAGGGTTTTGAAGTGCACCCGGTTATTCTTAGTACAAAAGATAACGGAAAGGCCCAAGAGGCTTCGGCTTTTTTATATCAATACAATTATGTTATATCCCGTGTAAAAATAAATGATGTTTATTATCTTTTAGATGCATCTGTTAACAGGATGGGTTTTGGCAAGCTTTCTGAAAATTGTTATAATGGCTCCGGCAGGCTTATTGATAAAATGCCTTATCTGATACCGTTATCGCCTGATTCATTATCTGAAACGAAGAGTACATTGATATTTATATCAAATGATCAGGATAGCCACACTTTAATAGGTTCTGCTACATCCAGCTTAGGATATTTTGAGTCAATAAATGTGCGCAATAAGATTGCGAAAGAAAAACTGGAAAACTTCAATAAAGAGGAACTAAAATCATTTCCGTCCGATTTCGAAATGTCAAATGTGGTAATTGATTCTTTAAATATATATGATGAACCTGTTGCGATCAAAAACGAATTCAAATTCAAATTTGATGAAGATATTGTTTACTTCAATCCGATGTTAAACGAAGAAAAAAAAATTAACCCTTTTGCCGCCGAAAAACGTACTTATCCTGTAGAAATGCCTTATAAAACCAACGAGGTTTACATTTTTAACATGGGAGTGCCGGACGGGTATAAAATTGATGAGATCCCGAAATCAGCCCGCATAACACTCAATGGGGAAGAAGGTATGTTCGAGTATTTAATTGTGAGTTCAGGATCTATGATACAATTCCGGGCAAAGCTTTCTATTAATAAAACAACCTTCATGCCGGAGGATTATCAAACACTGAGGGATTTTTACAGTTATGTTGTAAAAAAAGAGGCTGAGCAAATTGTTTTTAAGAAAATAAAATAATGCTATTCGAATGAGAAAGGATAAACTGGTATTGTTTTTTTTGCTTCCCATAAATGTATTGGCCCAGGACTATAAAGTTTCATCTATACCGGATTCTTTAATTAAAGATGCGGATGCAGTAAAACGTTATGAAGAATTGCGTGTAATTATAAAAGACATTGACAAAGCCGTTGTTTATCACAAATATGCATATACCATTCTAAACGAGGCAGGGGAGGAGTTTGCGTATTATTCGAATAGTTACGATAAGTTTCAAGCACTAAGTGATATTTCAGGCACTATGTACGATGCCAATGGCAAAAGCATAAAAAGTATAAAAAAAAAGGATATTGCAGATGTGGCTGTGAACAATGGGGAAAGTATGATTACAGATGCGCGAAAAAAACGGTTTGCATTTTATAATAAAAGTTACCCTTACACCGTAGAATTTGAAGATGAAACCACTTTAAATGGAATATTTAGTTTTCCTTACTGGATGCCCATAGATGATGAAAAACTTTCAGTTCAAAAAAGCATTTTCATTGTTGAAGCTCCTCACGATTATCAATTGCGGTATAAAGAATTTAATTGTCAGTTTAAACCTGTTATTAATACAACAGATAAAAAAAGCACATACCTCTGGCAAATCGCTAATCAAAAAGCCATCTCGTTTGAGGTATATCAACCGGACTGGCACGAAGTAACACCAACTGTGTTTATTGCACCTACAGATTTCTTGTTTGGCGGATACAAAGGAAACATGAGTTCGTGGAATAATTTCGGCAAATTTATTTATCAGTTATATAAAGGAAGAGATGAATTGCCAGCTGATATAAAGCAGGAAGTGCACAAAATTTCCGATAATCTAAAAACAAGAGCTGAAAAAGTCGATGCATTATACAACTATATGCAGCAAAACACCCGTTACGTAGGTATCCAGCTCGGAATTGGAGGATGGCAACCTTTTGAGGCAAAATACGTTGCTGAAAAAAAATATGGTGATTGCAAAGCTTTGTCTAATTATATGGTGGCTTTGCTTAAAGAGGCTGGCATAAAGGCTAACTGGGTAAATATTGAATCGGGTGATGGGAGAAAAGGCCTTTTTGCTGATTTTCCATGTAACCAATTTAATCATGTAATTGTTTGCGCCCCTGATCCTACAGATACGATTTGGCTTGAATGTACCAGTGAAACTGTTAGTCCCGGCTATATGGGTGATTTCACTGGAAACAGAACTGCATTATTAATT
>DATKNN010000029.1:0-520676 GCA_035541355.1 Puia sp.
TTACAAGAATATCTTAAATTAATTTATTAATAGAACAGATAAGAATCAAATAGTTGCATAGGTTTTCAGAATATTGGAAGTTTTTCAAAAGTTTAGATATTGTGCAAAAAATAAAACATAAATTGTGCCAAAGCCTGTAAATGTGGATAACCAAAACCCATCGTGAAGAGGCCTGGATGCTTTTTGCAAGTCTTTAACTTATGAGGGATCCCTAAACACTCCTTTTCGGTTTGCATTCAAAATTTATTTTTGCACTGACACATCACCCTGCATTGCTTTTGCCTTCAATTTCTCCGTAACTTTGCACACATTTTTTTAAACATACTTTTTGGGGTTGTAATATGCCATCAAAATACAGGGAATATCAGCAGTTGAATTTGCCGGCTATCGGGCAGGAAATATTGGCTAAATGGGGGCACCTGCAGGCATTTGAAAAAAGTGTAGAGCTTCGCGAAGGCGCAACTCCGTTTGTGTTTTATGAAGGCCCGCCGAGCGCGAACGGAATGCCTGGCATTCACCATGTCATTTCAAGAACATTGAAAGACCTGGTTTGCCGCTATAAAACCATGCAGGGCTTCCAGGTGAAAAGAAAAGGCGGTTGGGACACACACGGTTTGCCTGTGGAGCTTGGCGTCGAAAAGGAATTGGGGATAACCAAAGAAGATATCGGCAAAAAAATTTCGGTTGAGGAATACAATCAGAAATGCCGCGAAGCCGTGTTGCGCTATAAAGACAAATGGGATGACCTCACCAACAAAATGGGTTATTGGGTGGATTTGAAAAACCCATACATCACTTTCGAGAATAATTACATTGAAACATTATGGTGGATATTAAAACAGCTTTATAACAAAGGATTATTGTATGAAGATGTGAGCATCCAGCCCTATTCACCTGCTGCAGGAACAGGATTAAGCTCCCATGAATTGAATCAGCCAGGAACTTATAAAGACGTAAAGGATACGAGTGCGATTGTAATGTTCAAACTGTTGCCAACGCAAGTTACTATTGTAGATTCGTCTTTAGGTCTAACGCCAGAGCAAGCGTTAGCAAAATTTGGAAAAAATACTTTTGGGAATTATTTAATAGAGATTGCCACAAAAAACTCAAATACGCAAGATGTTTTTTTTCTTGCTTGGACAACTACTCCTTGGACGCTTCCTTCAAACCTTGGATTAACAGTTGGACCAAATATTGATTATGTATTAGTAGAAACGGTTAATCAATATACTCTCGAGCCATGTAATGTAATAATAGCGAAAGCTCTGTTGAATAAATATTTTCTAGATGCAAGTAATGAAAATCTTATAGGGGATTATAACCACAGAGTTAACCTTAGTTATAAAATTGAAAATAGAAATAAGTTAAGCGAAGAAGAATTTAAAGAAGCATTGAAAGAAACCTTAGAAAAAGGAAAAATAACTTGGTGGAAAATATTAGCTGAATTTAAAGGAAGAGATTTAGCAGGAATTTCTTACGAGCAATTGCTTCCATTCGAAGCAAACAAAATGGATAATGCCAATTCATTTAAAATTTTATTGGGAGATTTTGTGACGACTGAAGATGGAACCGGGATTGTTCATACCGCTCCGGCTTTTGGTGCTGATGACTTTAAGGTTGGAAAGAAATATAATATCGGCATTTTAACGATGGTTGACAAGCAAGGAAAATTTGTTGATGGATTGGGCGAGTTCAGCAACCGTTATGTAAAAAATTATAAAGATGACCCGAATTATGTAGATGTGAATGTGGACATCTGCGTGAAACTGAAAAAAGAAAACCGCGCTTTCAAGATAGAAAAATACGAGCATAGCTATCCGCATTGCTGGCGTACGGATAAACCGATTTTATATTATCCGCTGGATGCATGGTTCATAAAAACCACTGCATTAAAAGACAGAATGGTGGAGCTGAACAAAACCATCAACTGGAAACCAAAATCAACTGGTGAAGGGCGTTTTGGAAACTGGCTGGAAAATATGGTAGACTGGAATTTGAGTCGCAGCAGATTTTGGGGAACACCATTGCCGGTTTGGAGAACGGAAGATGGAAAAGAAGAAGTTTGTATCGGTTCAATCGAAGAATTGAATGCTGGAATCAGAAAAGCCAATGAAGTGTTAGGTGGCGATGTAAACAAAAATTATTTGCACGAGGGAATTCTTGATTTGCATAAACCTTTTGTAGATGAGATAATATTGGTTAGCGAATCTGGCAAACCGATGAAACGGGTTGCCGATCTCATCGATGTTTGGTTCGATTCCGGCGCCATGCCTTATGCGCAATGGCATTTTCCGTTTGAGAACATCGAAATCTTCGAACAAAATTATCCGGCAGATTTTATCGCAGAAGGTGTTGATCAAACCCGTGGATGGTTTTATACTTTGCATGCGATCGGTTCATTAATAAAAGAAAGTGTGATTGATGAATTGCAAAAAGCAAATCTTTCAACAAAAGAGGTAGATGGAAGGGCTTTCAAAACGGTTGTGAGCAATGGTTTGGTTTTGGATAAGAACGGAAATAAAATGAGCAAGCGCCTTGGCAATGTGGTTGACCCGTTTGATACCATTAATAAATATGGCGCTGATGCTACACGCTGGTACCTCATCACCAATGCTTCTCCCTGGGAAAGCATGAAGTTTGATATCGACGGCATTAAAGAGGTGCAGCGAAAATTCTTCGGTACACTTTATAATACATATCAATTCTTTGCACTGTATGCGAATGTGGATGGGTTTAGCTTTTCTGAAAAATACATTTCCGTTGCCGAACGTCCTGAAATTGACCAATGGATTCTTTCTTCATTAAATACACTCATCAAAAAAGTAACAGAAAATTTTGATGATTATGAACCGACCATTGCCGGAAGATTGATCGAGGATTTTGTGGATGAGCATCTGAGCAACTGGTATGTGCGCCTTTGCCGCCGCCGTTTCTGGAAAGGCGAATATGAACATGATAAAATCTGTGCTTATCAAACCTTATATGAATGCCTTGAAACAATTGCGTTACTAATGGCACCGGTTTCCCCATTCTTTTCAGACTGGTTGTTTACCAACCTGAATGAAGTGACCGGTAAAGCTAAAGTGGGTTCTGTTCATCATGCCGATTTTCCTAAGGTCAATGAAAATGTTATTGATGCTGCTTTGGAAGAAAGGATGCAACTGGCGCAAGACGCATCTTCCCTTATCTTGTCACTAAGAAAAAAAGTGAGCATTAAGGTTCGCCAACCGTTACAAAAGGTACTTATCCCTGTTTTGAATCCTTTGATGAAGGAGCAGCTTGAAAAAGTAGAAGGCCTGGTGAAAAATGAAGTAAATGTGAAAGAAATCCAATACCTGACGCAGACAGACGGCTTTATTAAGAAAAAGATCAAACCTAATTTTACTGCCCTGGGTAAAAAGCTTGGGCCAAAAATGAAAGCTGTTTCGCAGGCTTTGGCTTCTTTTTCTCAGGAAGACATTGCCAAACTGGAAAAAGAAGGCAGTTATACTTTGTTAATTGATAGCGAACCCTTAATATTACAGATTAATGAGGTGGAGATTTCCGGCGAAGATGTTCCCGGCTGGATAGTGGCCAATAAAAATATGTTAACTGTGGCTTTGGATGTGAACATTACTCCTGAACTGGTGAATGAAGGGAATGCCAGGGAATTGGTGAACAGGATACAGAAGATCAGGAAAGACAATGGTTATGAGCTTACCGATAAGATACTTGTAAAAGTTGCTGATGCCACTACTCTAAAAGAGTCCATTACTCAATTTAATAACTATATTTGCGCCGAAATTTTGGCAGATAATATAGAGATGGTGCCCGAAATTGCAGGTGGCACTGAAATTGAAGTAAATGATATTCCCTTAAAAGTTTTCGTTACTAAAAAAGCCTAACAACATGGCAACCAAGAAGAAAGCGGCAAAACCCGCTAAAAAACCTACATCAAAAAAGCCTGCTCCGGCGAAAAAGGCAGCTACAAAACCTGCCAAGTCCGCTGCTGCCAAGATAACTAAAAAACCTGCTGTTAAGCCGGTTGCAAAAAAACCTGCTCCAAAAAAGCCGGTTGCAAAACCTGTTCCTAAAAAAGTTGAACATCCGAAACCTCTTGTAAAGAAAGAGCTGCCTAAAAAGCCTTTGCCAAAAGCTCCTGAAAAAAAACAGGAAGCAGCTAAACTTAGTATGCCATTGCCTGTGAAACAGCTTCCGCAGAAACCGGTGGCTCCGGCAAAGCCTACTAAGGTAGTTATGCCCGAAATTAAAACGAAGACAGTCCGTAAATATGAACCTGAGTTTACAAAATCGGTTTTAGATACACCACAACAAGAACAAATTAACGGCCCTATTATGAGATATACAGATGCAGAACTGGCGGAATTTAAGGAACTGATCACTAAAAAACTGGATGCAGCTAAAAAAGAGCTGGCTTATTTGCAAGGGCTCATAACACGTAAAGATGAAATGGGTGGAGATAATGATGATGCCCGTTATATGACGATGGAAGACGGCAGTATGAGCATGGAAAGGGAACAGCTGAGCCAGATGGCCAGCCGGCAGATTACATTTATCGATCACTTGGAAAAAGCGTTAATGCGTATAGAAAATAAAACATACGGAATTTGCCGTGTAACTGGAAAACTGATCGATAAAGCCAGGCTTCGTGCCGTTCCTCATGCAACACTCAGCATCGAAGCAAAGCAGCTGATGAATAAATAATTCCTAACGCACACACGTTGTTGAACGGGATTGCGAAAGCAATCCTTTTTTATTGCTGATTGGGATTTAGTGATTTTTGGGTTTAGTAAAACCAGGAAATCACCGGATCTCCAATCAGAAATTTATCAGCAGGTATTTATTTTTGCCAGATCAAAATATGCTTATGCAAACAAAAATTGTATTGATTGTCTCGGCCCTCGCCTTAGGCGCTATTCTTCCTACACAGGCCGCTATCAACAGCAAATTGGCAAGGGCAATTGGAAGCCCGGTGTACGCTGCATTTATTTCATTTGCTGTAGGCACTGTTGCGCTGTTCTTGTATTTAATAATTACCAAACAATTTAATGTGCAGGCATTACAACCCAAACAACATCCGTGGTGGATCTGGATAGGTGGTTTGCTGGGCACTTTTTTTGTAGCTGGTATTGTTATATTAATGCCACGCTTAGGTGTTGTGCTTACATTCAGCCTGGTGATTGCAGGGCAGATGATTGCTTCTATTTTGTTTGATCAGTTTGGCTGGCTGAGTGTTGCCATTCGTGAAATTTCATTGGGGAAAATTGCTGGGGTGATTTTGCTGATTGCGGGAGTGGTAATGGTGAGAAGGTTTTGAGTAAAGATTTATTTAATAAGGAGAACGGAATCGCTCATCAATAATAATGTAATAGAAGGGCCATTGGTTTTCGGATAAGTGAATGTTGCACCGAGATTGCACTGATTTATCAGCATTGTCATATTCAACACTATCAATATTATAAGGAAAAGGAGGCTGCGGTGTTTGCTGGCTGGGCATGTAGATAATTTGAAATATAGATCAATGTGATTAGGATAAAATTCTTCTTCATGTTAATTATGTTTTTGGGGGAGTGATTTATAATACCTGTATGAATAAACAACAGGAATGATGACGCTGATAAAAATTATTGCAATCATTAAAAATAAAGAAACAGTAGGCGGTAAAATCAGCCCTTCAATGATGATCAGAATGCCGCCTGCAAACCAAAACCTGCCAGCAAGGCGGTGTGTTTTTCTCCATGTTTCATCATTTTCCAAAGTCCATGGAGTGCGGATGCCTGCAAAATAATTTGGCTTTAGGGTAGGCATTAGGTTGCCCATGAAAGTAAAGAAGCAACCAATTAAAACTGGTAAGGCTTTCGAAAAAGATAAAGTTGTGTTTAACGATGCATGTATGAGGAAAAGGTTCATAGCACATAAAAAGAGAACGAGAGCTACGCCGATTTTGTTAAAAGCAGCGGCAGAATATTTTGCATTTTTTTTGGGATCAATTGCTGGTAAGGACTTCATAAGCAGGTATAAAAAAATGCTCAGGACCGACAGCAGGAATACCCAAAACCACAATGATGCCTTAGGTGAAAAAGCATTGGCTTTTCCATCGGCGCCAAAATGTGTGGGAACAATTTCCGGCAAATGCGGATAAATATAACCGAGATAGGCAACCGGTAATAATGCAACAAGAAACAGAGACATTTCCTGCCAGTGGAATTTTGATTTCATTTCTTTTTGTTTTTTTTCGAAAACTGAATTATCCAATCCAATATTTCATCCATAACGGTAGTGTTGAGCGAATAATAAATAAACTGCCCTTCTTTTTGTGAAACCAGCAAGCCGGAGCGCTTTAATAATTCAAGATGATGCGAAATGCTCGGCCAAGACATGTGAAACTGCTCGGCAATCTCACCGGCAGTCATATCTCTTTTCCTGAGCATTTCAAGAATCTGCCTTCGTGTAGGGTCATTCAAAGCCTTGAAAAGAAGGTTCAATTTATTAGATATTTAGACAAATATCTAAATAATAACTGAAATAAAAAATCCCCTTTGCCTGGAAAAGCATTTGTGCATGGAAATCAAATAAGTGCAAAAGGGAAATGCCTGTAGAAAAGCGAATTTTATTTTACTTCCTGCATATCGACCAGTTTTTTATAAAAACCATTTTGGGCAATCAATTCTTCATGTGTGCCGCGTTCAACAATGGTTCCTTTCTGCAGCACAATAATTTCATCGGCATGGCGAACGGTGCTGAGCCGGTGTGCAATTACAATGCTGGTTCGGTTTTCCATCATTTTATTAATGGCATCCTGCACCAGTCTTTCACTTTCTGTATCAAGTGAAGAAGTGGCTTCATCCAGGATCAAAATAGGGGGGTTTTTTAAAACGGCCCTGGCAATGGTTAATCTTTGTCTTTCCCCACCGCTCAATTTACTGCCCCGGTCACCGATATTCGTCTGATAACCGTTTTCTTTTTGCATGATGAAATTGTGTGCATTGGCGATTTTTGCCGCATGGATAATCTCTTCCAGCGTAGCATCAGGTTTGCCCAAAGCAATATTGGCAGCAATGCTGTCATTAAACAAAATCGGTTCCTGGGTAACGATACTCATTTTATCACGGACAGATTTCAATGAATACTCTTTTATATTGAGGTCATCAATTAATAGCTGGCCCTTTGTTGTATCATGAAAGCGTGGAATTAAATCGGCCAGTGTTGATTTCCCCGCGCCTGATGAACCGACCAGCGCCAGCGTTTTGCCTTTTTCAATTTTTAAATTAATGTTATTGAGAATAATGGCGTCTTCATAGGCAAAGCTTACATTCTTAAATTCTATTTTGTCTTCGAACCTCTCAAAAGTTTTGCCGCTTTCATTTTCTTCAATAGTTACTGGTGCTTTCAGCAATTCTTCCACCCGTTGCATGGCAGCCGCGCCGCGCTGCATATTAAAAAAAGCAGTAGAAAGATCTTTTGCGGGATTGATCATAATCGCAAATACGGCAATATAAGTCATCAAATCACCGGCCGGTAATGCTTTTGCATCGTTCATCAGTACCAGCCTTCCGCCAATGTACAGTATAATGCACAAAACAATTACACCAAGCACTTCCGTCAATGGCGAGGCAAGGTCCCTGCGTGCATTCATCTTGTTACGGATATAAAATAACAAATCATTGATGTCAAAAAATTTTTTTCTCAATAGCCCTTCTGCGTTGAAGCCTTTAATTATCCGCACACCTGAAACCGTTTCATCCATTACTGATAAACTTTCACCTAACTTTTCTGCAGCGGCCTGTGATTGTTTTTTTAATGAGCGGCTTATCCTGCCGATAAAAAAAGCAGTTACAGGCAAGAGCACAATTAAAAAAAGGGAAAGCTTAGGACTGAGATAAATCATGTAAACGAGATAACCTATAATCGTTAGTGGATTTTTGATTAACCCTTCTAATGTTGCTACTACAGAAGATTCAATTTCATAAATATCATTTGTCATTCTTGACATCAGGTCGCCTTTACGGCGCTCGGTAAAATAACCAATAGGCAGCTTTAGTATTTTGTCATAAAGCTCGCTTCGCAATTGAGTGATGGTTGCCGTACGGATTGGTGATGAGATGTAATAAGACAGGTAAAGAAAAAAATTTTTTATAGCTGTGGTAATAACAATAAATGCACAAATCACGATCAGGCCTTCGGTTGGGCTTCTTTTAATGATCGTGTTCAGTAAATCTTTTAAATTGCCAATAGTGTTGCTGGAAATAAAATTTTGTCCGCTTCCTAATTGTTTTCCTTTAAACAGCAGTTCCATAAAAGGGCTTAACATACCTAAGGATATTAAGCCAAAAAGGACTGAAAGAATCGTAAATAGCAAATAGAAAAAAAGCTTAACTCTGTATTTAGGCTGTGAAATATATGAAAGGATCCGTGAAAATTTCTTCATGAATAACCAATTGATTGAATAAACCGGTTTAGTCCGTTGTGCTGCAATGCAAAAATTGTTCTGATAAATACCGGACAGCCAAAATGGCAACCAAATAAACCGTAAATTTACAGCTTATCTGATAATGTTATGCAAGAGGGAAAACGACAAAAGCAGGTGGCGGGCCTGCTACATGAAGAACTCAGCAGCATTTTTCAAAAGCTGGGTTTGAATATAATGGAAGGCGGGTTAATATCTGTTTCCAGTGTAAAAATTACCCCGGATTTGTTTGAAGCGAAAGTTTATATCAGTATGTTGAATGTAAAAGATACTGCTACGGCATTAAAAAAAATTGAAGACCGCGCCTGGGAAATTAAAAAAGAACTGGTGAGCCGCGTAAAACATCAGCTGCGTAGTATGCCGCAATTGAATTTTTTTCTGGATGATACATTGGAATATGTGGATAAAATAGAAGCACTTTTAAAAAAAATAAATCCTCCTGCCCCCGAGGGAGAGTAATTTTTTTCACAATTTAAAAATTTCCCTTTGGGATTAAGGGTATGCACTTTCTATTCGCATGGCGATATTTCAAAGCCAAAAAATCTACTCATGCAATTAATATCATTGCATGGATTAGTGTGCTTGCTGTTATCATCGGCACAGCTTCACTTATTCTTGTGCTTAGTGTTTTCAATGGATTTGAAGACCTCGTAAAATCCTTATATTCTTCATTTTATACCGATCTCAAAGTTTCGCCGCAAACAGGGAAGACAATCATACTCACTAGTAAGCAATTAAAACAACTGGCTGCAGTACAAAATATCCGGTCTTCTTCTCTCGTGGTGGAAGATAAGGCACTACTGCAAAACGGGGAACCTTTATCCATTGTTAATTTGAAAGGAGTAGACAGCAACTATGTTCAGATTACAGGCATAGACCAAAAAATGGCCGATGGAAAATTTGCCATAGGAAATACAGACACACCTGCCATAGTGTTGGGTGCAGGTATCGAAAATGCGTTGGGTTTGCAAGCTGACAGGAACATCATTCCATTGTCAGTATATCTTTTCAAAAAAACAAATGAATTGAGCAATGCCGATCCTGAGTCATCATTAAGCACGAATAATATTTTTACTGCAGGAACATTTCTGATTCAGCAGGATTTTGATAATAATTATGCATTTACCAATATCGGTTTCATGAAACATATGCTGGGTTTGCAACCCGATGAATACAGCGGCTTAGAGATTGCTTTAACAAATGCTGCCGAAACCGAAAAAACAAAATCAGTGCTGCAAAATATTTTAGGTAAAAATTACAAAGTGGAGACACGGTACGAACAAAATAAAAGCTTATATGCTGTTATGCGCACGGAAAAATGGGTGATATACGGTGTGCTGACTTTGATATTGATTGTTGCTGCATTTAATATTGTAGGATCATTGACTATGCTGGTACTGGAAAAACAAAAAGATATTCAGGTCTTGAAGGCTCTTGGAGCCAATAATAATTATGTAAAAAAGATTTTTTTGAGTGAAGGTTTTTTGCTCGCTATTATCGGGGCAACGGGTGGAATTTTACTGGCGTTCATTATTGGATGGTTGCAGGTAAAATATAAATTGGTGCCTTTGCAGGGTGGATCTTTTTTGATTGATTATTATCCTGTGAAATTTGTAGCTACAGACTTTTTATTGGTAGCTGCCACCATTACAGTTGTTTCATTTCTTGCATCATGGTTTCCCTCGCAAAAAGCTTCCCTGCGGCAGATTGAATTAAAGAGCTAGTCCGGAAAATTTATTTTTTGTATTCGAGCCAAATCACTTTTTGTTCGGCTTCGTGTGCTTTACCTATAATATCCCTATACAATTCAGGCCTTCTTGCCTTGATATACCTGTAACCACCCGACTGTATTAATTTTTCCGGGATAATGTTGGCTGTTGCAAAGCTGTCATCAAATGTCCGGCATTCTGTAACAACATCTCCAAAAGGATCAATGACCATCGAGCAACCGTTTTTCAACTGGTCATCATCCATGCCGATCGCATTGGAAAATACCACGTATATACCATTGTCATAAGCCCTTGCAGGCAGCCATTTCATTAACCAGTCGCGGCCTTTCATGCCATCAAATTCCAATCTTAATGAAGTTGGGTCTGCTTCACGGTTTTGCCAAAGTTTCGGATCAACGAATCCGGCACCCGGGCGTGTTGATGGGGTACACATGGTAACATGTGGCATGAAAATAATTTGGGCCCCTAAAAAAGTAGTCGCCCTTACATTTTCAATAATATTATTATCATAGCAAATTAAAATGCCGCATTTCCACCCATGTATTTCAAATAAACAATATTCATTGCCCGGTTTAATAAATGAGTTGATGAAAGGATGTAATTTCCTGAATTTCGCAACCAGGCCATTTTTATCAACACAAACATAAGCTTTGAATAAATTATCTTTTTCATCTTTTTCAAAAAGACCTGCCAGTACCGTGATATTATTTTCAGCAGCGATCTCAGTGAGTTTTAAAATGCTTTTCCCTTCGGGGATGAATTCTGCGGTTTCAAGCAGTTGTTCTTTTGAAAGCCGCCTGGCAAAAGAATAGCCTGTTACTGAACATTCGTGGAAAGCGATTACCTGCGAGCCCTGAAGCGCGGCTTGTTGGGAAAGTTTTTCAATTATGGAGAGGTTGTAATTTTTATCGCCACTTCTATGTTCAAACTGGGCTGTAGAGATTTTTATATTTTTCATCTGGCATTTCAATTTTTAAAAAGAAAAGTTTTCAATTGACTTGTTGAAATTAAATAAGGTCAACTGAAAACTATCAATAACTTATTGTCAGCAGATTAATAATCTCCTAATGTTTCAGGAATTTGTGCCAACGCTTTTTGAAGTTGTTCATCGTTAGGGGCAACTCCGTGCCAGTTATGGTCGTTCTCCATAAAATCAACCCCTTTGCCCATTACTGTATGCATCATAATAGCGATAGGTTTGCCTTTTCCAACCAGTTCTTTTGCTTTATTAAGTGTGGCAACCACTTCGTCAATATCATTTCCATTTTTTATTTCCAGTGTTGTCCATCCGAATGCATCAAATTTTTCACGGATATTACCCAAACCGGCAACGGCAGCAGTGGTGCCATCAATTTGCTGACCATTCCAATCGATAGTTGAAATAAGATTATCCACTTGGTGATGCGCAGCAAACATAACAGCTTCCCAAATCTGTCCTTCTTCCAGCTCCCCGTCACCATGCAATGAGAAGATAATATTATTTTCTTTATTCAGTTTTTTAGTGAGCGCAGCGCCTATAGCAGCGCTTAACCCTTGTCCAAGAGAACCGCTTGCAATCCTCACTCCGGGCAAATGCTCATGAGTGGCAGGATGTCCCTGCAGCCTAGAATTAATTTTTCGGAAAGTGGCCAGTTCTTTAATGTCAAAATAACCTGCACGTGCAAGCGTTGCATAAAATACCGGAGAAATATGCCCATTTGATAGGAAAAATACGTCCTCATTTTTAGCATTCATACTAAATTGGGGATTATGCTGCATTACGCTGAAATATAACCCGGTGAAAAATTCAGTACAACCCAATGATCCTCCGGGATGTCCGCTGGAAGCGCCGTGTACCATTCTTAAAATATCTCTGCGGATTTGTGAAGCAACCGATTTTAGTTCAGCCATAAAATTTTTTGTTGTGTTGAAGCGGCAAAACTAAAGAAATTATTTTTTTAACAGCGGTTGGTCATATTAAAGTTTTGCCCTATCTTGGCAATGACATCCTCTTGCTCAATTTGCTTGCGAACGGTTAAACTTTTGTTGCGTTTGAATTATACCTTTACCTTGCGTACAGTTTACGAAGGATTGGTTTGTAGTGATGCATGATAAAAAATATTTTTTGTACCAATCAAAACGGGGATGATGTTTGATGTTCTACTATCCATTGTGATTGCCTTCACTGTAACTTTTCTGGCTATACCTGTTATTATTAATGTGGCTGAAATGAAAAAACTTTATGACGTGCCTGATGGTGATCGTAAAGTACATCACGCCCCTATTACTCCTTTAGGTGGTATTGCCATATTTGCCGGTTTCACATTCGGTTGCCTGCTTACCATACACTTTGAGCAGTCTTACGAGTTTCAATATTTTATAGCAGCAGCTTTAATTATTTTCTTTTTAGGTTTAAAAGACGATATACTTATAATATCCGCCATAAAAAAATTCATTGGGCAGGTGCTTGCTGCATTTATGATTATATATTATGGCGGCATACAAATAAAAAGCATGCATGGTTTTTTAGGCATCTATCAATTACCGGAAACCTTCAGCCTGCTGCTTAGCTATTTTGCAGTAATTGTAATCATCAACTCGTTTAATCTCATAGATGGTGTAGACGGCCTTGCCGGTGGGCTAGGTTTAATGGCTTCCACGATTTTTGGTTTTTATTTTTTAAATGAGAATATGCTTTCCTACTCAATACTGGCATTTGCAATGGCAGGAAGCCTGCTGGCTTTCCTCATATTTAATTTTCAGCCCGCAAAAATATTTATGGGGGATACCGGATCGCTCCTCATCGGATCAATATGTGCTATACTTGCCATAAAATTTATTAATGTTGCCGGTTCTTCAGATGTAAGTACACCCATAGCTGCAGCACCAGCTATTGCATTCACCATTTTAATAATACCACTTTTAGATACTTTGCGTGTGTTCGCCATCAGGATATTTTATCGCCGTTCTCCTTTTAGCCCAGACAGGAACCATATTCATCACATTTTATTAGACCGTGGTTTTTCTCACCGCAACATTACTCTTTTATTGGTTTCCATTAATCTTGTTTTGATTGCCCTGGTTTATTATGGAAGATTCCTGGGTTGCACAATACTTATCCTGTCTGCTATAGCTTTTTTCTTCATGTTTACAGCACTACTCTATACTATAAAGGTAAAACCCAGCCTTACTATTGCGCAGGCTACATCCAATATGCCTGACGACAATATTGAGCGTAAACCTGCCTCAAAAATTGTGTCTTTTGTGAATGAAAATATATTGGAGCAAAAAAATTAGCCATCTTTTCAAGGTGTACCTTAAATTTTTTTAATCTGCTTTTGTCTGGTTTAGGTTTTAATGTAGGTTTGCATTCCGCTTAATATGTATAATATATGACAGATGAATTAGAACTAATCATGGAAGAGGCGAATGACTCCATGAAAAAAGGCATTAACCACCTGGAAACTGAACTGATAAAGATCAGGGCCGGTAAAGCAAACCCTCAAATGCTTGATGGCCTTGTGGTTGATTATTATGGATCACCTACTCCTATTAACCAGGTTGGAAATATTTCTGCTATAGATGCAAGGACATTGACTATTCAGCCCTGGGAAAAGAACATGTTGCAGCCTATCGAAAGAGCTATTATTGCAGCCAATCTTGGTGTAACTCCCCAAAACGACGGAGCGATTATCCGGTTGTTCATGCCTCCCTTAACTGAAGAAAGAAGGAAGGAATTTGTAAAACGCGCCAACCAGGAAGGCGAACACGCAAAAGTGGCCATAAGAAATATACGTCGTGATGCCATAGAAGAGATTAAAAAACTCCAGAAAAAGGGATTGAGTGAAGATGCTGCTAAAGACGCGGAGAAAGAAATGCAGGATATAACGGACAAGTATATCGCTTTAGTAGAAAAGCACCTCATCGCAAAGGATAAAGAAATTATGTCTGTTTAATTTTTTGGTATTGACCAGCATCATGCACATTTTTCATTCTTTTGATTTTTAATTCCGGAAATTTACATTTTATTCTCCCAGAACAATAACCTTATGCCTTCTTATAAATTAAAAGATATCAGCACCAGGGCACCGAAAGATGCCGATAAAAATGAGACCAAAGAAAAACTGGTAAACATTTTGCAGGAGTTGAACGATTTGCAAAACCTTTTGTACGCCGAATCCAAACATTCATTGCTGGTAGTTATACAGGGAATGGATGCAAGTGGCAAAGACGGGGCAATAAGAAATGTCTTCGGTGAATTAAACCCACAGGGGGTGACTGTCAAATCATTTAAAGTCCCTACTGCGGAAGAACTGGCCCATGATTTCTTATGGAGGGTACATGCGCATTCACCATTGAAGGGAATGATACAAATATTCAACCGCTCTCACTATGAAGATATTCTGGTAACCCGTGTGCATAAATGGTGTGATGATAAAACTGCCAAGAAAAGAATGAATGCAATCAATGATTTTGAAAAATTGTTGGTTGAGCATAATAACACTACTGTGTTAAAATTTTATCTGCATGTTTCGCCTGAAGAACAACAGAAAAGATTGCAGGAGAGAATTAAAGACCCTACCAAGCAGTGGAAATATAATGAAAATGATTTTGCAGAAGCTAAACTGTGGGACCAGTATATGATTATGTATGAAGACTGTTTTGAAAATTGCAGCGATATTCCGTGGATCATTGTACCTTCAGATCAAAACTGGTATAAAGAATATCTTATTGCAAAAACAGTGAAGAACACACTAAAAAATTTTGATATGCAATTTCCCGGCCTTAAAAAATAAGTTTAAAATAATTTCAAACCTTTCCTAATAAAATTGTTTCTGTTCCCAATTTTTATTATCATTTCAATTCATCTTTAACCAACTAAAACAAACAACTATGGGAATGCTTAAAGAGTTCAGGGATTTCGCCATGCGCGGCAATGTAGTTGATCTGGCTGTAGCTGTAATTATTGGAGGTGCATTTGGTGCTATTGTTTCATCACTTGTTGATGATGTAATTACACCTTTGTTATTGACACCGGCTTTGAAAGCGGCTAATGCACAAGATCTTGACAAACTTGCGTGGGGGGCAGTTAAATATGGAAAATTTTTAGCTGCAATTATTAAGTTTGTTATTATTGCTTTTATTCTTTTCCTGATAGTAAAAGCATTTAAAAGCCTGGAGAAAAAGAAGGTACCTCCTGCTACTGAACCCAGTGCAACAGAGAAGCTTCTTGGAGAAATCCGGGATTTGTTAAAAAAATAGTTTCATTTCGTTTGCCAATTGGTTTGTACTTGCAGTTTTTATGCGGGCATCAAATCAATTGGCTTTTTCTTAATTAAAAATTCTGTTTATGAAAAAGATTTGTGTAAGCCTCTTTGTTATTGCATTTGCTTTGAATGTTTCCGCACAGGATAAAACGGTTCAGGAATTGAAAAATGAATCAGCTAAAGAAATCAAAAAAGATCCCAATGACACGATTCCCAAAACCTGGAAAATCGGCGGTTTGTATAATCTGAATTTTAACCAGGCTGCTCTGAGTAACTGGGCTGCAGGCGGCGATAAATCGTCAGTTTCGCTCGCTACTTTCCTTAACTTATATGCATATTACAAAAGTGGAAAAAGGGTTTGGGATAATACGCTTGACCTGGCTTACGGCATTGTGAATACAACAAGCCTTGGTACAAGAAAATCCGATGATAGGATTGATCTTCTGTCAAAATATGGATATGACCTTGGCAAACATTGGTATGCCAGCATGCTGTTTAATTTCAGGACCCAGTTTTCAAAAGGGTATGCTTATCCGGCCAACCAGCCAAAGCAGGTAACTTCCGATCTTTTTGCACCTGTGTATATTCTTTTATCGCCTGGGTTCAATTATAAACCAAATGATGAATTTTCATTTTTCATTTCACCTGCAACTGCAAGATGGGTAATCGTGCAAAATGATTCACTGGCATCAGTTGGTGCTTTTGGAGTTGATTCCGGTAAAAATTCAAGATTCGAATTTGGCGCTTTTGCAAGTGTCAGCTATAATAAAAAAATAAGCTCTTCTGCTGTTTATACGGGAAGGCTTGATCTTTTTTCCAATTATTTGCACAATCCGCAAAACATAAGTTTATATTGGACTAACATATTGGCCGTGAAAATATCGAAGATACTAAGCATGAGCATTACTGTGAATATGATTTATGACAATGATATCAAATCAGTAAACAGCGACGGAACTTCGGGTGGACCGAAACCTCAATTACAGGAATTGTTTGGGCTGGGATTAGCTGTTAAGTTATAAATTGCTGACAGGTTGATTTATTCTTTACTTATCAACATACCAACCAGTCAACTGATAGTATTTATTACATTTGCCAATTGCAGTTGCTGCACAAACCGCAATTGGCATTTGAATTTAAATATACAGGTGTGAATAATACTTCTTATCAGATAAAACTGCCTCAGTTTGAAGGCCCGTTCGATTTGCTGCTTTTTTTTATTGAACGTGATGAATTGGATATTTATAATGTTCCCATCAGTAAAATTATCAGGGATTTTCTGGATTATATTCATCATCAGGAAAGCCTGAACATCGAGTTGTCGAGTGAATTCATTCTTTTTGTTTCAACACTGATGCGTATTAAAGCAAAAATGCTTTTGCCAAGGAAAGAACTGGATGCGCAGGGCAATGAAATTGATCCCCGCCAGGAGCTCGTTGATAAAATACTTGAGTATAAAAGGTATAAAGAAGCGTCTGCACGCATGGCTGAAATGGAAGCCATCCGTATGCTGATGGTAAAGCGCGGAAATTTGCAAAAGGAATTATCGGCTATCGGTGAAGAATCAAGTGAGGGAACTGAGATACAGCATATCACATTGTTCAAACTGATGAAGGCTTTTGAACGTGTGATGCAACGCCTGCAGGAAAAACAAAATAAACCTGTTCACACTGTTGTGCAATATAATTACACAATGGAAGAGAGCCGTGAACACATGCTTAAACTGCTGGAAAATGAAAAAACTGTTTCATTCGAAAGAATATTTTCAGTTTGCGAAAACCGGATCCATGCTATTTTTCTTTTCTTGTCCATGCTGGAACTTGTTCAGCAAAAATATATGAATGTGATGGTGGGAGAAGGCAAAAACAACTTTATTGTTGAGTTCAATGAGAACAGGAAAGAAGAAGATGATATAGCGCTTCAGAACTAACCTGTTTTTTGAATTATTTATAATAAGTACTTACTGTGCCATCTGTTGACAGTTTCCGTATGCAATGATTCATGCCATCTGCAATTAAAAGGTTCCCGCTTTTATCAAAAAGAATTCCCATCGGTTCATTGAACAATGCTTTTTTTGCAGGGCCATCTGCATACCCTGCTTCGGAATACCCCTGGATATTACTGTGTTGCATATCAATTTTACTATTGCCTGCTACGGTTGATACTTTTTTGTCTGCTATTTTTATAATCCTGTTCAGCCTGATGTCTGTAAAAAAGATTTCATTATTTTTTCCGAGAATGATGTACCAGGGTTCCATAAATTCAGCAGTTGCTATATCGCCTTCTTTATAAATCGGGCTGGTTTTTCTTTTTCCGCAAAGCCCACCAAGTATGGAAACATATCCATCGGGTGTAATTTTTTTTATGCAACGGCCCGTTCTGTCGCAAACAAAAAGATTTCCATCGTTATCGCAAATCATACCGGCTGCATCAAAATGAAGTTCAGTGCCATCATGATCTTTCAATGTTGTCACTTCACCCTGGGCTGAAATTTTTCTGATCACTCCATATTCCGTATTTGTTCTTTCATCACCGCCTTCATCAGTGACATAAATATTTTTTTTTCTGTCGAGGGTTATGAAAACAGGGTTTTTAAATGATGCCATTGACACCGGTCCGTCTTTGATAACATGGCCTTTATATCCTGCAACTATGGTTACTTTTCCATCAGTTGAAACCTTGAGTATATCAGCGCCACCCCTGTCTGCAACATAAATATTATCATCCTCGTCAATAGCCAAGCCTGCAGGAGTGAATAAATCAATGGAAGCCCATTTTTGTGTTGGTCTGTGCCGGTACAATACTGTAGAGGCAAATTCTGTTGACTGTCCGTCGGGCGTTATTTTTACAATGTCAGGCTGCTGTGAATTACAACTGACGTATAAATTATTTTTGCTATCCATTACTATGGCTTGAGGAAAATATACAGGCTGTTTGTTGATATTCTGTCCATATACATATTTTGATAGCGAAAAAATAAATATTAGGTAGAAATATTTTTTTATGTATTGCATAACAGAAAAAGATTAGTGATTATAAAGGTTAATATTTTTATTCAATTGAACAGGCGGGTCAAGTCCGAAAATATTTTTGCTGGCCCAGTTTGAAATATAATTGACCAGTTTTCCATCACCATGAAATTCTACACCATTATTCATACTCACACTCCATCCTGCAGTATTTTTACCGCCGAGAAAACCCGGCAGGTTTAATCCATAGTCCCATTTATAACCTATATCTAATGGCTGGCCGTTACCAAATGTGACATAGGTTTCCATGCTGCCGCTTACACTCACCGGTAGAATTTTTGCAATCTTCCCTTTTTTTGACTGGCCGCCTGCAAAGGCAAGCGTAGTGTTGCCACCCGGTGTAGTTTTTCCTATAAATGAAACCCCTTCGCCTAAATCCAGTTCGGTGGAAAACTTCTCACAATCAATTTCAAATTTGGCGGGTGTTTCTTTTTCACCTTCTTCATTTTTTGTTTCCACATTAATTTTGGCTTCAAATGGGCATTTGCCTTCTTCGAATTCAAATGCCTTGTCTTTATCATTTGTATCAAAAACTTTTGAACAGCCAATAAGGCGTGTAGTACAAATTTTTTCGAGCATGTTAATGTATTCTATGACCAGTTGGTAAAACACATCGCGATACGAGTGGTCATCCAAAGAAGCGAGATAACACCAGAAGGCTTTGTCGTTAAAATAATTTTTGGTTTGCTCAATCCATTCCCGCTGTCTTTCTTCATTCAATTGGGCAAACTGCGGAAGATATTTATTCGCCAGTTCATTTTGCGCTTTGCACATATCTGCTTCCAGTTGTATGTCGGCGTTTCCTTCACCAGCCTTATCAGCCCTGTCAGCAAATGAAGCGATCACCTGTTTTTTTTCTTCTTCATAATTTTTGTTGAGCGTGTCGTATCTTCCCTTGTAAGTGGAATCGTATTTATTCAGCTTTAAAATTTTATCCGCATAGTCTTCGTAAATGTCTCCTATCACAGCCATCGCAAAAGCACCAAAAGGACGGAAAGGTGAGTTTTGGTTTTGTACTTTTTTCATTACGTCATTTGCCAGGTTTTTTTTCACAAAATCCTTTTCGGCCTTCATTTTATTTTCGTAATTATCTTTTACAGATTTCAGCATGTTTCTGAACATCGCGTATTCCGTCTTCTTCTGTTTAAGCTGATCCGTTGTTTTGCACTGCTCGGGCAATTCATATTTATGTGGGTTGAAAAAGTCTGGTTGTTTGTATCGGTGCCGGATAAGATCCATCAACTTTGCGTTTGGTTTAATAGCCTTTAACATGATCCATGCATCGTTTATATAAGCGCCGCGTAAACTGTTTTCGCAGTAAGATTGTGCTGCGGATTTATTTCCGTTGGCATATTCAATACAAGCCATGGTAAAATTTGCCTGTGGATGGTATCGCAAAGAACCAATTGCCTGGTTGAGGTATTCTTTTGCTTTTTGTGCGTCTCCCATCACCAGGTAAGCCTGACCTATATTATTAGTGATGGTTGAGTTATCCGGTTCTTGTTTATTTATATATTCCAACACAGGTACAGCTTTATAGGGGAACCCACATATGGTTAATATGCCTGATAGATTATTCAGTGCATTATTGTTATCAGGATTTTTTTCTGCTGCATCCAGCGCTAGAATAAGTGCCCGGTCTTGGCTGCCTGCATACCAGCACAATACGGCATCATTGGTAAGCACATTTACATCGCTTTCTTTAATACTTAGCGAACTACCCCCCATCGCTGTGGAAATTTTATTTTTTATATCACTGATGAAAGCAACCAGTTCATTTTTTGTAAAAGTTTTTGAAGGAATGGATGCAAGGGCCTTGTTATTACGATCAGGTATTTTCATTTTTGACAGAAATGCAGTATCCGGTTTCTGAAGGGAAAACGGGTTAGCGGGTATGTTCATCATACCGGCAGTATTGGCCGCATTGTTCTTGCCGATATATTGTTTATACTTGGGGTCGTTTTTTATGGCATCAACCTTTTGTTGCATTTCTTTTTGCAGTTTCTGCATATCTGCCTGGGAAGGCTGCTGCGCAACGGCTGAATATGGTAGCAAAAGAAATAAGAGCGCATAATTTCGTTTCACGGCATTAAAGTTTTTAAAGTAATTATCATTACATTCCCTATGTATTTCAGTGAGTATATTTTTTACTTCCTGTTTTTTTCCAACACATCATTATACCAGCCAAGAAAAAGTTGATTGGTAGATAAATTCCCCTTATCATAATTTAAACCTGAAATAGCCTGATTAATCATTAAACCATCTGCGTAGTGAAAAGTGATGGTATGATTTTTTATTTCATAAGTACCCTTCCCGTTTACAGGCTCTGCCGAATTACATGTGGTGGGTAAATGATCAAGCTTTTGGATAACTCCGTTATCAATGAATGCCCCATCACTAGTGAAGCTTATGCAAGAACCATACAAACACCAGGTGCCATTTAAAGTAGCTCCGTCTATTGAAGAAAGTTTTGTAAACGGCCTTACAGATCCTCCTGTTTCTGCCATGAGTTTACCATCTTTTATTGTAAAAGGAATCGTGTTCCAGGAAGATATCTTCATCGTACCCGATCCGTTTTGATAATTGTACACTCCCCAATGATCGGGTCTGAGTGCTGCTTCCGTTAATGTATTGATGTTACGTAAACCTTCATGTGGAAATTCTGAGCTATAGAAAACCTGCCCGTTATCAAAGAAAATAAAAACGGTAGCATCATATTTTCCTGTATTGCTGAGATAAGATACACCAGACCAAACACCGGATATGCCCGATTGCGATAGCTTACCCGGTTTCATCTTCAATTCTTCGTAATCATCAAATTTCAAATTGAAAAAGAAATGATCAAGCAGTGAACTATAAATATTTTTATATGAAGTAGAAGTATTCGTACCATAAATGCCGCTTCCGCATTTATAATTTTTACTCAGGTAAACAACTCTTTCTATGCGTCCATTAATCTTTGCCATGTACACCCCTGCTTCAAAATCCAGGGAAGTTGGATAGGGATCTGCCTGAGTAGGCATTTTGCTAATGCTTATTGTATTTTTTCCAAATGAATACTGCCAGCTTTTTGCATACTGACCTTCATGTATCATGGAGTATTCACGGCCAGGGCCTCCTGTCAAAGGCACCCTGCCTCCCATACTTTTTGCAATAAGGTTTATTGTGTTATTTCCTGCAATTTGAAAATTGGTATCAGTTACAGGTGGAAGCAACATCAACATCAACATTTCATCTTTTGACTGAACAGGAATTGTGAATGACATAGCTGCAGCATCCTGCGTTGCTTTCCAGCCTTGCGGTATATTAAAAATCAAATGATTGAAATGCATAAGCCCGTCATTGTTGGCGCTGGTTTGGGTACTTATTGCCACATTATAATTTGTTGATGAATCAACCGCAGCAACTGCCGAAGACGATCTTTGATTATTTTGTTTTACCGACGCCAAAAAATTATCCAATTCGTTTTGGTATTTGCTCAAACTGTTTTTGTTTGATGAAAGAAACAGAATAGGCTGTACTTTTTCATTTAAGCGTAAAACAACCAGCCTGGCAAAAAAATTCCCCTTATCATTGGCAACATTTGCTTCATCCCACAAATAATTTATTCTTTGTTTTGTTTTATCCTGATGTGGCATCATGTTTTTTATTACCGTAAAATGCCCGGCCACAATTCCTTTCCATTGGTTGCGGAAGTCTTCATCATCATTCCCTGATGATGCTTCTTTGCTGTAAACCGAGATAATGCAAAAAGTGTTTTCTTTATCGTTTACGCTTGAATAAGTGCGGTATGTTCCATAATCAGTCAATGTCCATCCGGTTGGTTCGGTAAAAGAAACCATATCAGCACTTGCATTGTTTTGCGCAAGCAAACCCAGGTGCATCAATGCACAGAAAACCACTAAGCAGTTCCTTTTCATGCGTTCAGCATATTATTGAATGGAAAAAGCATAACCCTTCATTTGCGTTCCATTGGAAGACATTGAATTTTTATCGATGAGGATATATTCGCCGCTTTGCAGGTAACCGCCGGAAAATTTGACTTTAAAATTGCCAGGCCCCCAGTTCACCACGCCATTGCTGACCATGCCCGGAGGTGTAATCACCTGTATGGGAATATTCACTGAATGGCTACCGTTTGAACCGGCGGGAATGGTGAAGGTCCGCATGCCGTTTTTTACTTCCGCTTTATATAGTTCGAGATTAGGTTGCAACACATAGCACCGAGTGAAACCGATATTGGCATCTGCGCTCAGAAATTGTTTGGCAGATGCTGCACCCGGAGCGGCATAATAGCTTTGGATGATTTCGCTCTTGCCCGACCTGTCGCTGGGGTTTTTAGCGGGCTTGGATGTCTGCAATGTGATGTTCACATTTTCCAATTGGTCGAGGGTTCTTGTATATCCTGCATCAAAACGGTAAGCCGCATCGCAGGAATGTTGAGCGGAAAGATCGGCAATGCATAAAGCAAATGCGATTGTAATTAAAAGTTGCTTTTTCATATTCAGTTGTTTTAGTAATTAGAATTGTTTGCGGTTTTTGAAGAGTCGCAAGCTTTTCGATTTTGTTATTCCCAGGAACTTGTTGAATTTTTTTACTTAAATGGTTCTACCACCATTTTATATTGCGGTGTAAGGATTATTGTTTGGGAAGCAGTAGTTGTATCCATTACATCAAATTGGAGATAAGCCGGAAAGCAAGGCCCTAAATCACCACCCAAAGTACCCTGATCAACTCCGCACACCCATTTCCAGGATGGAAACGGCACATTGTACTTTTGATTAAGTGCATTATTGAAAACTATGTTTACCATTTTTTGAAAAGGATCAACTAAAACTACACCTGAGTCCAAAACATGTATCGGGCCAGGAGCGGGTGGGCCGTTTGTTACGGTGCATGTTCCGTTATTGCTGACAAACGTGACTGTGGCATCCTGGTTTCGAATATAGACAACAGAACCCATAGTGCTGGTAGTGCTGGTTTGTAAAACATCAAATCTGCCCGTATCAGTAATATTCCATAGAGCCCCGGATTCATTCACAGAATCTGCTTCAAAAGTAAGCGTAACATGATAACCTCCCCCATATACCAGGACATGGGTGTAAATAATGATTTTATTAAAATTTACATCGTTGTAAGAAAGCGTCATGTTGATCGTAGCTGTAACCGTTACCGGATTATTTTGAGATGGAACTACTGATGGGGCACGATAATATCCAAAATCATTAAATGGTTGTGGAACTCGAGGGTAAAATTCATGTGGCAAGAATCTTCCGACTTGATCATTACCGTTAGTAATGCCATTTACTGCCCATGCAATGTCTTTAGTATTATCGAGGAACTTATTTATTATCGCCCTTTCTTCAGGATCATCTGCGTCAGGCTCTTTCAATGCCTGAATTAGTACTTGCACTGTCGAGCTATCATTGACTCTGATTGACCGTGGTCTTGCCTTTAACCCGATCAACTCCATAGGCGTATAATCCGTAAAATGACGGATGGAAGTTGCAATCGTATGGGTCGCTGTGTCATTCGACATTTTTGTTGCTACCTTCCAGTATCCGTTACTAACTTGCGTGGCAATACCCATCAATTCGGGAATAGTACCTTCTAATACTGAATCAGGATAGTGAAATTTTAAAGTTGCAGGCTGACTAAATTTAAGACCGTTAGGCGTAAACCGAAAGGCGTTATTGAATCCTCCCGGGCAATTATTAGTAATCGGTTGAATGCCTATTGTTGTATCATTAGCTAATGCCCCTGGCGGTATATCAAGTTCAACAGTTCCATCTGCGCTTACAACAGTTCCACCATTAGCTCCTATCACTTTGCTGGTTATGTTACCTGTCGGTATTCCTACTGCTGTTGGTTGCGGCTTACTGGTATCCTGACCATTGCCGTTATTTGAAGAACCATTGCTTTTTTTACAATTTTGGTTGATGAATAAAACAGATAAGATAACTGCTGCAGCCAGGAATTTTTTCATGTTAAAAAATTTCCGATAAAGCTACGTGCAGCAACAAAGCGAGTCAATATAACAAAAGTTATTACCTGAAGGGATAAAAAATAAAGGGCACGGATTAAAACTTATTTGTTCCCGAAGGCTTTGTTGATGGCTTCCGTACGGTTTTGTACGTGAAGCTTTTCATAAATGCGGTGCAGGTGCTGTCGCACGGTGCCTGTGGTGATGTTCAGGCGGTCGGCAATTTCTTTGTATAATAATCCTTTGGCAAGCCATTGCAAAATTTCATGTTCACGGGAAGAAAGATTGGCCTTTTCATTTTCCGCTTCGTGCATGTGCATTCTTTCAATTACTTTTCTGGCAATCTGTGTGCTCATTGGGGCGCCCCCTTCATATAATTCAATCAGTGAATCGGTGATTTTTGAAAGCGGCGTTTTTTTCAACAAATAACCATTGGCGCCTGCCTGCAAAGCCTCAAATACTTTTTCATCATCTTCATACATGGTAAACATGATGAATTGCGAATGCGGGCATTTGCGTTTTACTTTTCTTATGCACTCAATGCCACTCATTCCGGGAAGATTAATATCCATGATCACAACATCTGCATCCCATTCCGGCAGGTTTTCAGCGGCTGTTTCTGCATCCGGGTAAGCAGCAAGCATTTCAAACCTTTCATCAAGCGTAAGCAGGCTTACCATACCTTCACGCACTTCTTTTATATCTTCTACCAAACAGATTTTTATGGGTTGCATTGTATAAATTTAGCTGCGTCAGCGGCGGCCACCAATATAACTAAAGTTATACTGACAACGGCACGCTGAATTCAACAACCGTTCCGTTATTTTCATAAATTGTGAAACTGCCACCTGTTGATTCAATTCTTTTGCGCATGTTTTTCAGGCCGTTTCCCGAATGATAATATTTGTTTTCTTTACCGGTAAACCCCCTGCCATCGTCTTTTATGCTGGCATACAGCTTTGAGTCAATCTTCAATTCAATTTCAGCCTTACTTGCCTGTGCATGTTTAATAATATTATGCAGGCTTTCTTTGATGGTTAAAAAAACATTCCTCCTCATTTCGCCACTTACAAAAACTGGAGGAATATTGTCAGGTATCTTTATTTCGCAAACAATATTGTTGTCTTCGCAATATTCCTTTGCATAGGATCGTACATAAGTGAGTAAATCATCGAGCGAATCATTCTTCTCGTTCATTGCCCAAACTATCTCGTTCATTTTATCGATTAGCTCAGATGAGGAGCTTAAAATTTTGTCGATATCTGTTTTAGTCACCTCACTGAAAGTGTTACGTTTTACTTTTTCAGATAAAAAACGAATGGAAGAAAGTCCTGCACCAAGATCATCGTGCATATCCGTGGCAATTCTTGTCCGTTCTTTTTCGATGGCTTGTTGCTTTTCGAATTCCCTTCGGTGTTTTTGGATTTTGATAGACAGGTACCATTTGATCAAAAGCCATATCACCCCAATAAACAACAGCGCTATGAGAGACCTGAATAAGGTGGTTTGCCAGAAAGCCTTTTTGATTTCTATTAAGAGGGTTTTGCCGTAAGGGCTTACATCGCCTTTGGCATCTATTACCCGAAGGTGAAAATGATAAGTGCCGGGTGGAATTTTACTGTAACGGGTATACTGGACAGCGCCGTTTTTAATCCAATGATCATCGTAACCTTCCAGCCTGTATGCATAATTGCAGGAGGCAATGTGCTGAAAACCGATACAGGAAAAATCAATACTAAAGGTGTTTTGGTCATGGTTTAGGCTAATGGAATTTGTTTCCTGCGGGTTAGCAACAAAATTCGTCGATGAGTCATTTACACTGAAACGGATTAACTGGGCCCTTGGCGGATAAATACTGTCATTTATTTTTTCCGGATCGAATGCTACCAAACCATTATTGGTGCCTGTAATCAATTTCCCGGATTTGGTTAAGACAATACCGGATTCAGTAAAGTGATTTGATGGCAAACCGTCTTCGACTGTGAATAAGCGTGATTTTTTTTCTGCTTTATTGTAGTAGAAAAGGCCCTTATCACCCGATATCCAGATGCCGTTATTTTTTAAAACTATATTACTCAGGTTGGTAAAAGGAAGGATATTGTTCATCGGGGACTTTTCTATTATAAATTTTTTTTTGCGGATCACATATAAACCATGGGCACTGCTCATATACACATTGGAATCATCTTCAACGAAATGAATATAGCGGTCATGAAAACTGGCCCTTTTACTTACTGTATAATCACCGGGGCCATTAGTGGAGCTTAAGATAAATAGGCTATCAGCAATATCTTTTACATAGATATTGTTTTCGCTATCTTCAAAAATCATTTCAAAGCCGTTTATAATATTGTTGTTTAATGAAGAAAAAGGCCGGATCAGTAAATCGCCATGATTATTTTTGATCATCCTGTACAGGCCGCCAAAAGTGGCGAACAAAAGAGAATGATCATGTAACCTGATCATATTGTTGACCCAATAACTTCCAAACAGTGCATTTGAAATTTTATAATAATCTATACGGTTAATATTATTTGAAGCGGGATCATATTGAAACAACCCCTGGTCGGTTATGAGCCATGCTTTTGATGCGCTGTCAAAAAATACCTGGTAGATGGTGCCTTTAAAAGCTTTTCCATCTTTGTACTGGGGGATAAGATAATTTTTAATTTTCATATTGGAATCCAGTAGCCAGAGCCCGGCAACATCCTGCAGCAGGCACCAGATGTTTCCTTTTGTATCAGAACCCAGCCAAAATACATTATTTTGTTTTTTCCATTTGTCCAGTTCGTTTTTCAAAAGATACTTTGAAAAAAACCTGGCTTCCACATTTGTATAACTGACGCCATTGCCGTAACTGCCGCACCAGATATTCCCTGTTTTATCAAAATACAATGAAACGATATTGTTGCTGCAAATGCTGAAAGGGTCTAACAAATAATTATTGAAATGCTCTACGAATTTTTTTGACGCCAAATCAAAAGTATACATGCCGAAACCCCCGGTACCCATCCATAATAAGCCATTGGGCGAAATAGCGGCATACCTTGATTCCGGAACGGGTTCATTATTCATTTTATCATACAGGTAATATTTTTGGTTAATCATATTCAATTCAATCAGTCCTTTCCCGGTAGAAAGCCATGCAGACGAATCACCGCTATAGAAAACGTGAAAGATTTGCAGCGAAGGGTAAGCGCCATTTTTTTCATGATTGAAAAAGCTTTCTTTTTTTATCAGCGAATCTTCCCGGAATATATAATGAAGCGTACCAATACTCAGATAAGTCCATATATGAATGGTATTGGTTTTTTTATTGTAGTACATGGAACCATCCACTGCATCGGTAGTAAGAACGGTTTTAAACTTTTTAGAGCGGGTGTTAAAAACCTTAATCGCCTTTTCTTTTGTATCCATAAACCACAAATCATTACCTCTGGAAAAGCCAAGCGGCACACAATAGGTATCTTCCTGTTTCCCGTTGCTCATGGTTATGCCAAAATGGATGAAACTGTTGCTGGCCCGGTTAAACAAATCAAGTCCTGCATTTGTCCCTACCCATACCTGATAAGCTGAATCTTCTAATATCCGTGTAATGAAATTTCCGGAAATCGTTTTTTTATTTTCGTCGTCGTGTTGGAAATTAAGGGTTCTCGTTCCGTCATACAACGTAATGCCATTGCGTGTACCCAGCCACATATACCCAAGATGATCCTGCAAAAAGTGGTAAACGATATTATCTGCGAGGCCATTTTCAACACTGAGGTGCTTGAAATTGTAGTACCTGTTAAATTGCTGGGCAAATGAATAAACGCATGTTGCTGATGTCAGAAACAATAATAAGGTAATATAGCTAATGCGGTTCTGCATAACCCAAATTGCTTATTAAATGTAAGCAATTGCGTGAAGCTGTAATATAAATTCGTTCAGTTAAAAACCCATAATACCACAGGTTTTTTATCGGTATCAATAATTTGCTGGATCTCTTTCATAAAATCAGGCGATACCATGGGGCAGCCGCGGCTGTTGCAGATGGGGTATGGATAAGTTTCATTCCGAGGCACACAATCATAAGCGTGCAGCACAATATTTCTTTTGAACGCATTGCTGTTGCTGCTGTCGAGCCCGTACAATTTATAGGCAATGCCAAAACTGCCATGATATTTTTTACCGATTTTATATTTCCCCAAAGAGCTATAACCGCTTTCGCAGGCATTTGAAAATTTTGCATTCAGGCTAAAACCATAGTTGCCTGAACCATGCGCAACAAGTGCTGTGGCAATCACAGAATCTTTCTTGCAATCGTAAATAAAAAACCGGTTTTTTCCCGATGGCAGGCTCATGTCGATTAAAAAGATGATGGTTTGGCTATAATTTTTTTCCTGAGCAAATTCTTTGATCTGTTCCGCTTTATTACGGATCTTTAAAATCTCCTCCTCATTTGCTGTGGCAGCAAAGCTTTGGATGGAATGCCCGGGCTTGAAATAAGCCTTGTAGTAATAATGCCCTGCCAATGCAAGCGCAGCTAATAATAAACCCAGCAGAGAAAAAGAAAGATAGCGCAGCCATTTCATGGTTATAAGAATTGAGTGTGCTTATAACGACACAAATACATTCTCATTCCATAAAGAAATATGAATACAGATGTTAAGGAAACCTGAAATAAAAAAGCCGCTGCAAATTTTGCAACGGCTCAAGGTTATTTGATCACAAACCTATTGCAGTAATCCGGTTACGGCAATTTTATCTTTCATCATTTCTCTGACGGCCTCTGCAATGGCTTTTGCATCGTAATGGCATTCGTGGTGCAGTTCTTTCAACGTGCCATGTTCAATAATCGTATCTGGTATGCCCAGTGTTTTCACATCGGCGCTATAACGATATTTTACCATGAATTCGAGCACAGCACTGCCAAATCCGCCTACAATGGTTCCATCTTCGACGGTAATGATCTTTTTAAATCTTGCAAACACTTCATGCAATAATATTTCATCTATCGGTTTTGCGAATCGCATATCATAATGCGCTACATTCAAACCGTCAGATTTCAATTCGCGAACAGCAGCAGCAGCAAAATTCCCCGGATGGCCGAGGGAAAGAATAGTAATCTCATTCCCATCTTTCAATTTTCTTCCTGTGCCGATCTGTATTTCCTTCATTTCTGTTTTCCATTCAGGCATTACACCTTCGCCACGGGGATAGCGGATTACGAAAGGATGAGTTGTTGAATCCAGTTGCGCGGTGTACATGAGGTTGCGTAACTCACTTTCATTCATTGGGGCACTAACAATCATATTCGGCACGCAGCGCATGTAGGCAATATCATAAGCGCCGTGATGTGTTGGGCCGTCTTCACCAACCAACCCTGCACGGTCAAGGCAAAATATTACCGGTAAGTTTTGTATAGCTACATCATGCACTACCTGGTCGTATGCTCTTTGCATGAACGAAGAATAAATATTACAGAATACTTTCAACCCCTGTGTAGCCATACCGGCACTAAGTGTTACTGCGTGTTGTTCGCAGATACCCACATCTATAGCGCGATCGGGCATTTTGTCCATCATGAATTTTAATGAGGAACCGGAAGGCATAGCAGGAGTGATACCAAATACCTTTTTATTTTTTTCTGCCAGTTCAATAATAGTATAACCAAATACATCCTGGTATTTGGGGGGTTGTGGTGTTTCGAATCTTTTCTTATAGATTTCTCCTGTTATTTTATCAAATAATCCCGGGGCATGCCATTTGGTTTGATCTTTTTCTGCCAGCGAATACCCTTTGCCCTTGGTAGTGATGATATGCAACAATTTCGGGCCGGGAATATTTTTCAAATCACTTAATGTATCAACCAGTTTGGTAAGGTTATGGCCATCAATTGGTCCAAAATAGCGAAGCTTAAGTGCTTCAAACAGGTTGCTGCTTTTGCTTACAAAACTTTTGATGCTATGTTCAATTTTACTGGCCATCTCGCGGGAAAAATGCTTGCCTACCGGAAGTTTGCCTAACGCATTCCAGATATCGTCTTTCAGTTTATTATAAGTTTGTGAAGTAGTGATATCCGTTAAATATTCTTTCAATGCCCCTACATTTGGGTCAATACTCATGCAATTATCATTCAGTACAATAAGCAAATCAGTATCAGAAACACCGGCATGATTCATACCTTCAAAAGCAAGCCCCGCTGTCATTGCGCCATCACCAATCACAGCCACCGCTTTCCTGCTTTTTTCCCCTTTATATTTTGCTGCCATGGCCATACCTAAAGCAGCACTGATTGAGGTGGAAGAATGACCGACACCGAAAGAATCGTATTCGCTTTCGGTTCGCTTCGGAAATCCACTCAACCCATGATATTTTCTGTTGCTGATAAAAGAATCACGGCGGCCTGTTAAAATTTTATGACCATAAGCCTGGTGGCCTACATCCCACACCAGTTGATCATACGGGGTGTTAAAAACGTAATGAAGGGCTACAGTAAGCTCGACTACTCCAAGGCTGGCTCCGAAGTGGCCTCCATGAACACTTACCACATCAATAATAAATTGCCTCAGCTCATCAGTAAGTTGTTGTAATTCTTCCCTGCTTAATTTTTTCAAATCAGCAGGAGCGTTTATGGTATTCAGCAGCGGGCCCGGTGTAATTTCAATCATTGATTATTATTGAATAGCAAAAATACAATTTATTACCAGTTGAATATAACGTATTAAGGCCAATATATGAGGATGATCAATAAAATTTTAGGCCCTTTTTTTGACAATAAGCAAATTATCAGATTTATTTTTTTATGTTTTTGTAATTTCCATTGTGGTAATAATGTTTTAAAACTATTGAACCGATAAGCAGTTTATTTTAGCCATTAATCCTAAATCAGGTTGCTCAGCAACCTGAAAAATTTAGCTTTGCCGGGTTGGAATAATGTCAAAAAATAGTACGAAATATTATTGGTGGTGCCAGATTGGAGGATGGGGCTCAATAGCCCTGATCATGATTTTCGTTTCTTCTATTTCAGATCAGCAGGTTCCCCTTAAATTATTAATTCAGCAACTCGGGCTTATTGTCTTTTCGGGCATTTTCGTAACTCACCTGTTTCGGTTGGTTATTCAAAAATTTAACTGGCTGATGCTTCCTATTGAAAAGGTATTGCCAAAGCTTGTCATTGGGGTTTTGGTGGTTTGTGTGGTTGAAAGTTTGATCAGAATTGGTATAGTAAGCTTTTTTGACTTGTCATTTTCTAAACAAAAATTCAGTTTTCCGCAAAGATTGTTTGCTGCCACTCTTGAAAATGGTTTTTTTATTATACCGTGGACGTTGATTTATTACTTCTATCATTATATTGAAAAAAGCAGAAAGCAGCAGTTAGATACTTTAAAGCTGGAAGCTCTGGTAAAAGAGCTTGAGTTGAAAACAATAAAATCTCATATTAACCCTCACTTTATATTCAATGCACTAAACAGCATACGTGCATTGATTGATGAAAATCCTGTTCGGGCAAGAACTGCCATTACCGAATTGAGTAACATCCTTCGCAGCAGCATGCAGGCCGAGAAGCTGGAAACGGTGACATTTGAAAAAGAACTGAATATTGTAAAAGATTATCTGGCACTTGAACATATCCGTTTTGAAGACAGGCTGCAGATAGAATATGATATTGATGAAGAAACGCTGAGCCAACCCATACCGCCAATGATGTTGCAGACTTTGGTTGAAAATGCAATAAAACATGGAATAAGCAAACAGTTGCTCGGAGGCCAGGTAAAGATTATCTCTGACTTCAGAAACCAGTACCACCAGCTGGTAATTCAAAATTCAGGCAGGCTCAATGGCATATTAACTTCAGACGGGTTCGGTCTGGCTAGTACGAGGAACCGCCTTCAGTTGGTGTTTGGACCGAAGGCAAGTTTTGATATCCGCGAAGTAAACGGAGCTATGGTCGAAGCAGTTGTGATGATCCCCCTGGAAGGAGCAAAAGGATAAAATTTTTTTAAAATTTGGTTTATATTATAAACTAATTTATTTTTGAAATAAATTTGCAAACAGTGAATCGGTTATTTACCATTTTGATGATAATGGGGCTTTGTTCAAAGCCGCATGCGCAAACACCTGTTAGCGGGAAAATTAAAGATACTAAAGGCCATCCTGTGGCTGGCGCCAGCATATCCCTGAAAAATACTTACGATGGAGCTACATCAGATTCCACAGGAGCATATCATTTCAGTACAACAGAAAAAGGCGAACAGGTTTTTACGGTAACTAATGTCGGTTATAACGCTTTCGAACAAAAAATAATAATCGGAAAAGAACCGATACAGTTAGATGTTGCCATAAAAGAACAATTGAGCGAACTCAAAGCGGTAACCATTACGGCCGGCTCATTTGCTGCAGGAGATTCAAAAAGAGGTGCAGTGTTAAGTTCTCTTGATGTAGCGACAACAGCAGGGTCAAATGCAGATATTACTGCTGCATTAAAAACTTTACCTGGTGCGCAACAGGTTGGTGAGCAGGAAGGTTTATTTGTTCGCGGAGGTGCGGGTTATGAAGCAAAGCAATATATTGACGGCACACTTGTCAATAACCCTTATTATAGCAGTGTACCTGATATCGCACAGCGCGGACGATTTTCTCCATTCTTGTTTAAAGGCACTGTATTTAGTACTGGAGGTTATTCGGCCCTATATGGACAAGCTTTGTCTTCGGTAGTTTTGCTTGAATCAATTGACCTCCCAGAAAAATCTGAAATTGATGCTTCCGTTTCTCCATTGGTTATTGGTGTCGGGACCCAGCAGCTCGCAAAAGATAAAAAATCATCATGGGGTGCAAGTTATAACTATGTAAATGTAGGCCCCTATTTTTCATTAATAAAACAAACACCGGATTATTTCAGGCTTCCGCAATTTCATAATGGCGATGCCAACTTCAGGATAAAAACAAAAAGCGGAGGTATAATCAAATATTATACTACGTTCAGTTATAATAATCTTGGATTGAGAAGGCCCGATATAGACAGTACTTACTATAAAGATGCATTTGGTTTAACCAACCACAACTGGTATAATAATTTAAGCTGGCGCGAATATTTGTCAAATGGCTGGAAGATGAACCTGGGCGCTGGTTACAGCACTAATAAGGATGATATTTTACAACAGGTGCAGAACCAAAATAACCAAGCCTTGCAGTTTGATTATTCAACAACCTGGTGGATGCAGGTCAAGAATTTCAGTGTAACAAACCGGCAGGATCTGTCACAGTTAAAAGCGGTATTTGAAAAGAAATTAGGCGGGATCAGTTACCTTAGATTTGGCGGCGAATACCAATATGCATATAGCAACGTTTTATTTAACGATACCTCACACAGATTCTCTGATAACTATACAGCGCTTTTCGCAGAGTCTGATATTTATATAACCAATGAACTCGCTGCAAAACTGGGAATGCGTTTTGAAAACTCTTCCATTCTTGCGAAAGTTGATCTGGCCCCACGTATATCACTGGCTTACAAAACTGGAAAAGATGCACAGATTTCTGCTGCATATGGGATATTTTATCAAAAACCAGAAAACGCTCAATTGATGTATACTACCAATCTTGGTTATACCAAAGCAACACATTACATCATCAATTACCAGAAAATGACCCGGGATCAGGTTTTACGCATTGAAGCATATTATAAAAAATATGACGACCTCGTCGAGACAACACCTTTAAGCTACAATTATTATTCCTATAATAATAACGGTAACGGATATGCGAAAGGAATAGAATTATTCTGGAGAGATAAAAAGACTTTCAAAAACTTTGATTACTGGATCAGTTATTCTTACCTCGATACAAAAAGACAGTTTCTCAACTACCCTATGCAACTGATGCCCACTTTTGCTGCAAAGCATACAGCTTCGGTCGTTACGAAAAGATTTTTTACTGATATAAAAATGGGAGTAAACCTTACTTACAGCTTTGCGACCGGAAGGCCTTACTACAATTTTATGATTGATAATACAGGTAAATTTTTCACTGCCGATCAGGGTATTACAAGAAATTATCATAGCCTTAATTTCAGTGCTGAATACGTCCCGAGCATAGGAAAGCAAAATGCCAAAACATTTGTGGTGCTTTTTGCCAGTGTTACAAATGTACTCGGATATAATCCGGTGTTCGGGTACAACTATTCCTACAGCGGGTTAGTGAAACAACCCATTGAACCGCCTGCAAAAAGATTTTATTTTATCGGGTGCTTTTTGAGCTGGGGGGTGGACAGGAGCCAGGATGCGATTAACAATAACCTGTAGCTGCGGATCAAAACCTGATAGAGGTCAAAAATAAAAAGGAAACAAATTATAATATCAAACATACAACCATGAAAAAAACAATTCTTGCTTTCGTTTTATTTATTGCAGCAACTGCAAATGCACAAAGCGATAAATATGTTTTGGTAATGCAAAAAAATATAGCATTGATGGATTCGGCAAAAACCACTCAGGATTTCCAGAGTGTTGCGAATGCTTTTGAACGAATAGGCGATGCCGAAAAAGCACAATGGCTTCCTTATTATTATGCAGGCTTGGCATTGTCAAGGGCTGGTTGGATGGATAAAGACCTGGATAAAGATGCCAACTCCGCCAGGATAAATGCGCTTTGCGATAAAGCTGAGGCTATTGAAAAAAATGCCGAGATATGTACAATCCGGAATATGGCTGCAACCCAGCAAATGCTGATTGATCCGCAAACACGCTGGCAAACTTATGGCCAGTCTGCAAGCGCTGCTCTCCAGGAAGGAATGAAACTTGATCCTAATAATCCACGGTTATATTATTTGCAAGGCATGAGTATTTTCGGTACACCGGAAACGTATGGCGGAGGCAAAAAAAATGCAAAGCCTGTTTTCGAAAAAGCCGTTGCTTTGTACAAAACTTTCCAGGCAAAACAATTGTATCCGAACTGGGGACAGCAGCAAGCTGAAGACATGCTGGCAAAATGCCAATAAAAACATTTAACCTGAAAATGAATTTGAGCAGCGCTATTGCGCTGCTTCCTGCTTTAAAATTAAATTTATGGAGAACCTCGAAAATGAATTCTCTCCTGAGCAAAGCCTGAGGCTCATAACTTCAATGATTGAAACAACAAAAAATTCAATCTGTGATAATAGCATTTATTTTTTGATGTGGGGATGGGGGACAATGGCTGCGTGTGTGCTCGAATATTATATGAAAGCAGTATTGAACAGCCCTTATCATGGAATGGCATGGTTGATTATCCCTGTGCTTTTTATTGTTCAGTTTGTTATCGCTTTCCGAAAAAGAAAGCAGGAAAATGTAAAGACTTTTATTGGGGAAGCAAGCGCTTATCTGTGGACGGCTCTCGGCATTTCTTATTGTATACTGGTGTTCATCTTTGCCAAAATTGGATGGGAATATTGTTTCCCTTTTTATATTATTTTTTATGGGGTGGGAACTTATGTGTCTGGAAGATTGATAAGGTTTAAACCGATGGCTGTTGGCGGATTGCTGTGTTTTCCTTTGGCTGTTGCGTCAGTTTATGTTGATTTTGATTTTCGTATTATTATGCTGGGGGTAGCAATTTTTATAAGCTATGTTGTTCCGGGACATTTATTAAGGGTAAAGCACAAAAAACAAAATATCATGAATGTTTAAAGAACTGGATCCCATATTACACTCACAGCTTCGGCTGGCTGTTGTTTCGTTGCTCATCAGCGTAAAGGAAGCAGAATTTACTTTTATCAGGGAGAAAACAAATTCTACAGCAGGTAATTTAAGTGTGCAGATTAACAAGCTGAAAGAAGCAGGTTATATCGATGTGTTGAAACAGTTTAAAGACAATTACCCGCAAACTATCTGCAAAATAACACCTCATGGTGTAAAGGCGTTCGAAACGTATGTAAAGAATCTTCAATCGTACCTTACCATAAAAAAATAAACCCTCCCGTTAACGGGAGGGGGCTTTTCTACCTCTGTTTTTGGACCGTCAATATCTTTAACTTTTAATCAGTTGCATCACCATTCTTTCATTACTGTTCACAATAATTTCCAGTTTATAATTCCCCGGTTTTAATTTACTTGTGCCGGCAAGGCTGAAAATATTATTGCCTTCATCTGCTTTTGTAGTTTTCTTCAGTACTTCATTTCCGTTACTGTCGTTAATTTTCATTACAACAAAAGAGGATTCTTTCAATTGTACATTTACCTGTATATCGTTAATTGTAGGGTCTGGTGTAACACTAATGGAAGCGACACTATGTGTTTCATACATTCTTACGATGAGTATTTTGGAATAGGAAATGTTTTCTCCATCTACCTGTTGAAGGCGATAATACAGGTCATTTTTTCTGGCAACAGAGGCCTTGATATCATCATTAAATGAATAAGTACGATGGGAAATTGCATCAGCATTCACTTCGCCGACTTTTTCAAAATTCTCTCCATCCACACTTCTTTCCACATTAAAATGCCCTGATACTTTTGCGCCTGCAAGATTCCAATGCAGCAATACAGTACGGCTTGAAAATTCAGCATTAAAGCTGACAAGGTGTTCAACCAGCCAGCTGTTTTCTTTTTCTTTGGAAACAACAACCTTATCAGGATGTATGCTGATGTTTTTGTTGATGATGTTTGCGAAGATGCCCGTTGTTGTTAATACAATACCCGGTATTAACAGAATGCTCTTAAAATGTAGTCTCATTTTGAAAGTTTCAAAAGTTAAAAAATTGGTAACAGCACCAAGGGTATGTCAACGGGTAAGAAATTCTAAGGATGGAATGGATGCAATTAATCGGCGCTTTGACTTTAACAAAGCCATATAAAAACAGCGAAACGCTTATTTTAATAATAATTTCAGAACTGTTTAGTTTTTTGGGGATTCTGGCTACAGGAAAAGAGTATTCCTGCTATATGGAATTATCAGAGGATGATTAATCAAATGTAGAAAATAGAATTAATTTTTGCAATAGTTTCAGAAAAAAAATTTTACTTCTCATTTTTAACCTTTTAGCAAGGATTATGTTATTGAAGTAAGCAAATACAAAAGTTTTTTGCCGGTAAATTGCATCAGAAAATATCTGAAGGACTCGTGAAATGTTCATCCGGTAAGTTTACAGTTGCTTATTCCTGATTTTCTATATCTTTTATGTCATCAGTCATTAAAGTATCTCATCTCAGCAAATGCTTCGGCGACCTTGTAGCGGTTGACGACTTATCATTTTCAGTGAATAAGGGTGATGTGTATGGGTTTCTCGGGCAAAATGGGGCTGGTAAGTCGACTACTATCAGGATGATGCTTACATTGATTGAGCCATCTGAAGGTGATATCGAAATTTTCGGAATGAAACTTCATTCTCACAGAAAAGAAATTCTGAAAAAAACCGGGGCTGTTATTGAAAGGCCTGATTTATATAAATACCTCACTGCTTACGAAAATATTTCCCTATTTGCAAAAATGAGCGGTTTGAGCATCTCCGGCAAAAAATTAATGGAACAACTTGACCAGGTGGGTTTGGCTGATAGGGCCCATAGTAAAGTAAAAACGTATTCATTGGGCATGAAACAACGGTTAGGCATAGCCGTAGCTTTAGTGAACGACCCTCAATTGATCATTTTGGATGAGCCTACAAATGGTCTTGATCCGCAGGGAATAGCTGATGTACGCAACTTAGTGTTGCATTTAAGCAAAAACCAGGGCCGCACTGTTTTTGTTTCGTCGCATCTCCTCAGTGAAGTAGAGCTGGTTGCAAACCGGATGCTGATTATTGATCATGGGAAAAAAATGGTAGAAGGAAATGTACTGGAATTATTCAGTACTGCTGAAATGGTTGTGGAACTGCAAACTTCAGATGCCGATAAAACTTTAACCAGCCTCTCGGGTTCGGTATGGGAAAAATATTTCAATGGCAGACAAAGGGATACATTACTGTTCAAAATGGATAAAAAAGATATTCCTGATTTCAACAGATTCCTTGTTGGAAAAGGGGAAGGAGTTTTGCTGATAAGGCCTGTTCATTCTCTAGAAGATTACTTTTTATCATTAACAAGCAACAACCGGCATGTGGAAGCTTTTACAAATTGAGTTATTCAAAATATTTAAGCGGCCCAGAACTTATATCAGTTTCGGTGCTATTGCTGCTATGATCCTTATCATTCAGCTAGGTTTAAAGTTCGATGGTAAATCTTACCTGCAACTGTTGATGAGTGGTATTTCCGATTCTTTTTATGTTCCTTATGAAATGATATTGAACGGTTACCTTGTGGCGTTTGTGATTTTAAATACTTTATTGATACAGGTACCCTTGCTTATCGCCCTGGTTGCCGGTGATGTGGTTGCCGGTGAGGCAAACATGGGTACTTTGAGATTACTGGTAACAAAACCGATAAGCAGAGCGGAACTGATGCTGGCGAAATTTTTTGCTTCAGTTTTATATACTGTTTTGTTATTGATTTGGATGGCCATTCTTGCATTATTTTTAAGTATGCTGTTTTTTGGAACGAACGACATGCTGATTGTTCGTAATGATGTAATGGAACAAATAGGCAGAAACGATGTGTTATGGAGGTACATTGCAGCATTCGGGTACGCATCTGTTGCACTAAGTACAGTGGCTGCCCTGGCGTTTTTATTATCCGTGTTTGCTGAAAATTCTATCGGGCCGATAGTTGCTACTATTAGTATCGTGGTAGTGCTTACCATTTTATCTGAGATGAAAATCCCTTTGTATGATAATACCGTAAAACCTTATCTATTTACTTCTCACATGCTTGCATGGAAAGGCTTTTTTTATTCAAAAGCTAACAGTAACGGACAAGCAATTTCCGGATCGGTCGAAAACCTGCCTGCTATATTGAGGAGCCTTGGCATATTATTAACTTATATGGCTGGTTTTGTAACGGCAGCGGTTGTTGTGTTCAGAAAAAAAGATATTCTCAGTTAATCATTACATCGTATGCGGAATAAAAAATATTACCTGTTGTTTCTCTTCAGTTTCCGGGTATTCCTCTCATTTGCCCAGGATGGTAATTTGCTTTTGCAAAAAACGAAAGGCAAATTGGATAAAATAAATGACTATAAAGCCACGGGTATCATGAAAACGGATGTAAGTTTTTTGAAAGTGCCCGAAGCTAATGTTACCGTTTATTATAAAAAGCCGGATAATCTGAAAATTAAAAATAACAAGGGTATTTCACTTGTTCCAAAAGGGGCCGTGAGTATTAGCCTGACTGATTTGCTGAAAGGAAACTATACGGTTATTGATGCAGGTTCTTCAACAGTTCAAAATAACCAGGTAAAAGTGCTGAAATTATTACCTGTTGAAGAAAGCTCAAATATCATTCTTTCCACATTATATATTGAAGAAAGCAAATTCCTGATTATTAAGGCAATTACAACTACAAAAGACAACGGCACTTATGAAGTGGAAATGACTTATGGAAAATATATTTCCTATGCATTGCCCGATAAAGTGGTATTTACTTTCAATACCAAAGATTATAAGCTTCCTGAAGGGGTAACATTTGATTATGATGACGGCACAAAAAAACAAACAGAAAATACAGGAAAGAACAATAAGGGAAAGGTTGAGATCGATTATTCCTCTTATGTCATTAATAATGGTTTGCCGGATTCTATATTCAAATAAAAAAACAATCAATAGGAATTCCGCCGGTCAGTTTACAGATGAACAGATCCGGCAACCCTGTTTAATTTTACACTTCACTTTCTTCAATCTTCTCATCTACTGCATTGGCTAATATAGCCGGTGCAACTTTCTTCATCGGATTTTTCCTGTTCTCCTCGTATTCACTACGATTGTTGATGATATCAATACAGGTATAAATGGAAGCGATAAACGAACTCGCATCCGCTTTGTTTTTTCCTGCAATATCAAATGCAGTACCATGATCGGGTGATGTGCGCACTGCCGGCAGGCCCGCAGTATAATTCACTCCTTCACCCACCGATAACGATTTGAATGGAATCAACCCCTGATCATGGTACATAGCCAGTACTGCATCAAATTTTCCTTGCTGGCCACGTGCAAAAAATGCATCGGCACTGTATGGGCCAAACACCAGCATATTATGTTTCGCTTCTTTAATGGCTGGTTTAATAATCTCTTCTTCCTCTTTCCCAATCAAACCTTCATCGCCTGCATGTGGATTCAGGCCAAGTACTGCAATTTTGGGTTTACCAATACCAAAATCTTTTATCAGGCTATCCTTTAAAATATTCAGTTTCGAAACGATGGTATCTCGGGTAATGTTTTTTGCAATTTCACTGACAGGCACATGTTCTGTTACCAGGCCAACTCTCAAATCTTCTGCAGCCATAAGCATCAGTACATCGCTCACGCCAAAAACATGTTTTAAATATGGAGTGTGACCGGTAAAATTGAAGCTGACCGATTGAGTGTTTTTTTTGTGTATCGGAGCGGTAACCAAGCCCTGAATTTTTTTATCCCTCAACGCTTCAGTGGCGGCGGTCAGCGATTTTACTGCGTACAAGCCTGCAGCTTCTGTCAATTGCCCGGGTGTAATGGCCACTTCGTCTTCCCAGCAATTGAATATATTTACCTGTTTATGACTGATGCGGTTGAAGTCTTTTGTACTTTGATAATTAAAATTTGTTTCAGGTATTGACTTCCTGTAAAAGTTAATTACTTTATTGGATGCAAAAATCACAGGCGTACAAAGTTCCAGTACACGGTGGTCACTGAAAGTTTTAATGATCAGTTCAATACCAATTCCGTTCAAATCGCCTGTAGTAATGCCGATAAGCGGCCGTTGCTGTTGCATGCTCATGCCAGGATAATTTATAGCCTGTAAAAATACAACAATTATCCTTGAGCCGATGAAAACCTTGCAGTGAAAGTTTTATGATACCGGCATTTGTTCTATGCTGGGCATCGTTGCGTCGCATTTCGTTCATCTTAAGGAATACCATGGAGCCGGAAGAGTATTAGCAACTACTTGTGGTTTATTCTTCAAAGTAAACTCGTTTTACCCTTTGTGAAACACCTGTTAAAATTTCGTAGGGAATAGTTTGCGCCCATTTGGCTACCTGCTGTACAGGCAATGATTTTCCAAAAACAACTACTTCGTCGCCTTCATGAACATCCGGGATGCCGGTAATGTCAATCATCGTCATATCCATGCAAATACTGCCGATAACCGGTGCCAGCCTTCCATTTACCATCATTTTGCCCATGCCATTTCCGAGGCTTCTTGAATAACCGTCGGCATAACCAATACAAACAGTGGCGATGGCTGATTTGCCGCGAACAACCCCTTTTCGGTTATACCCTACCGTTATACCATCATTTAAAACTTTTATTTGAGCAATGGTGGATTTAAGCGTCGATACTTCCTGCAAATTCATTTTGTGCGATTCGCTGCTGTCAATACCATACAAGCCAATGCCCAGCCGTACCATATCCAGTTGTAATTCAGGGTGCCGGATGATAGCAGCTGTATTGGCAATATGTTTCAGGAAATAATAATTTAACGACAACTGTATTTCATCTGCGGCTTTTAAAAATAAACTGGCTTGCTGTTTGGTGAATGCATCCTGCTGTAATTCTTCGCTGGCGGCCAGATGGCTAAACACAGTTTGTATTTTGAAAGAAGATTTCCGAATCGCCTCAATTAATGATGGTAATTCATTTGCCGGAAAACCCAATCTGTTCATACCCGTTTCCAATTCGATATGTACCGGAAACTGTTGCAGGGCTTCTTTCTTTAAAAAACCATCAAATAGTTGCAACAGGTGAAATGAATAAATAACCGGTTCCAGGTGATATTGCAGCAATGCATCAAAAGAACTTACTTCTGCATTCATTACCATTATTGGTAAATTAATTCCTGATTTTCTCAGTTCAATGCCTTCGTCGGCATAGGCAACAGCGAGATAATCTACTTTGTGAAATTGTAGCAGGTTGGCAATTTCAAAACTACCGCCTCCGTACGAAAAAGCTTTTACCATTGCCATCAATTTTGTTGACGGATTTAATAACTTCTGGTACTCCCTGAGATTTGAAGCCATTGCATTCAGATCAATTTCCATTACTGTTTGATGAACCTGCTCTGACAACAGGCGGTCAATACTTTCGAATTCAAATATGCGGGCGCCTTTCAGTAAAATGCTTTCATCGCGAAAATGAAGCTGATGGAAATTTTTTTTGAAAAGATCGGGCGAGGAATAAAAATCAGTTTCACCGATTTGACGGAACGCAATTTCATTGGCCGATATTTTTTCGCCAATACCAATTAACCGGTTTACTTTTTTCTGCTGCAGCAGTTGTGCAACTTCTTTATACAGTTCATTTTCTTTTTTGCCGCTTTGCAATATATCGGAGAGTATGACAGTTCTTTTTTTGTGTTGCTGTTGCTGCAACATAAAATCCAGCGCAATTTTCAATGAATTGATGTCAGCGCTATAACTATCGTTGATGATGGAACAGTTGTTAATACCGCTTTTCAGTTCAAGTCGCATGGTAATATGTGAAAGGCGTTGTAACCTGAGTCGAATGCTTTCAAATGAATAATTCAGTTGTAACATTACGCAAATACAGCTTATGCTGTTTTCAATGGAAGCTTTGTCTGTAAATGGAATATTCAGGGTTTGATTTTGCTGGTTATAATAAAACTGAACTGAAGTATTATTAAGATCGCTTTGTATTTTTTTAATGCGAAATTTAGCTGAGGTATTTTTGCCCCAGTCAAATAATTTTTGTTTGTCAGCTTTGGTTAATGCTTTTGAAATAATCTTATCATCGGTGTTGCAGATAATAACTGAGGATTTTTTAAATAAGATCAGCTTCTCTTTGGTTTTGCTGGCTATGTTTTCAAAACCTTCATTATGTGCTTCGCCTATATTAGTTAACACACCAATTGCAGGATGAATAATCTGCTGCAACCTTTTCATTTCACCGGGTTCGGAAATACCAGCTTCAAAAATACCCAACTCATGTGTGTCATTCATTTGCCATAGGCTTAATGGCACACCAATCTGCGAATTGTAACTCCTTGGGCTGCGTACAATATTAAAATCATCTTCCAGCAACTGGTTCAGCCATTCTTTCACAATTGTTTTACCATTACTGCCTGTGATGCCGATAACCGGGATATCGAATTGACTGCGGTGAAATGCGGCAAGTTGTTGTAATGCCTGCAAACTATTTTTAACGAGAACAATATTGGCATCACTGAAATTTATTGTATCTACTTGGTTAAACACTATAAAATTTCTTACCCCGCGCTGGTATAATTCATCTAAAAAATGATGGCCGCTTTTGCGCCGGCCTTTTAAAGAAAAGAACAGTGTAGTTGAAGGAAAGAGCAATCTTCGACTGTCAGTTAAGAGGTGTTCAATGGTATCATTGTTTGTTTTTTGCAAAAATGACCCACCGATAATTTTGCAGATATGGTTAATACTGTAATGCAAATGAATAGGAGATATTGAGTGTTTGGTATTGATTATTGAATTTACTCTTGCAGTTTATAATTTGCCTGATAGCATTATTGCCGTACAAGAGTGCGACGTAAATAAGGCGCAATAGCAACAAGACAGTTTGGCACATCGTAAAAAATCTAAATTATATCATTGATTCTGCTGCCTGATGATAGAATACAGCATAGCCCCCCCGATACAAAAAACAATTACTAACAGTGAAACATATACGGGCAAAGTTATTTTAAACATTTCAATAAGCATTTTAATGCCTATAAAAACTAGTACAATGGCGATGCCCTGCGGAAGATATTTGAACTGGCTGACGGCACCCCGCAGTAGAAAAAATAAAGAGCGTAATCCCAGTACTGCAAAAATATTTGAAGTGTAGATGACAATTTTGTCCTGGGTAATGCCAAAAACGGCAGGGATTGAATCAATGGCAAATATAATATCAGTGGTAGCGAGCAATACAATTACGGCGAAAATGCTGGTATATAATTTCTTCCCGTTTTCTGTAACGGTTAGTTTACCGTTACCGTCGGTTGACGTGAGCGGAAAGAATCGTTTTAGAAATTTATAGGTTTTGTTTTGCTCAAGGTTTACTTCTTCGTCGTTTTTGGCGACGAACATGCTTATGCCTGTATAAATAAGTATGGCTCCGAAAATATACAGTAACCAATGAAATTCGGCTACCAATGCAACACCTACTGTAATAAAAATAATACGCAGCAGCACAGCCATCAGGATACCAATCAGCAGCACACGGCCATAATATTTTTCTTTTACCCCAAAAAAAGAAAAGAGCAGTATGAAAACAAAAATATTGTCAATGCTTAGGCTCCATTCCATCAGATAAGCGCTTATATATTCAATAGCTGCTTTGTGGCCCTTCTGCCACCATAAGAAACCGAAAAATGCCAATGCCAGGCAAACCCAGAAAATGGTTTGCCATAATGCCTTCCGGATGGTAACCGTTGTTCCCTTTTTGCTGAGAAGACCCAGATCGAATATTAATGCAAGAACGAGAACAGCAGTAAAAATAAGATAGGTCAGAAGAGATGAATCCATGTAGCGAAGATAGTTAATAGTGTGGGCATGAAGTTAAGTGTTCACAGGGTAAAATGCGTAATTTCTGAGTACAATTCAGAACCTGAACCTTTGAATTTGAACTACCATTAAAGTATTAATTTGGCTGCCCAATATATTTTCTTTTCCTCATAAACTGGAAAGCAAAACCGGCAACAAGTACCAGCAACAGCGGGATAACAATATTTACGAATTGCCAAAAAGCCCTGTCATCCTCCACTTTTTTAGGATCAAGCAACCGCAAAGTGAAATCCTTTGCACGTGTTTCCAGGATTCCTGAACTGCCGGTCATGTAATCAATACAGTTTTGCGCAAAATCCTGGTTGGCAAAAGTGTAGTTGATATCTTTATTGTATCCCATCGGCAGCGGGCCTCGCTGTGTAGTATCGTTCATAAAAACCTCGGCACTTGCACAGACAATAATCTTCGATTCTTTTTCAGCAGAAGATAAAAAAGGTTCTTTGTACATCTTAGCCAGGGTATCGGCCATACCTGAAGAAATCCTGTTGGCAAATAAAGAATGGAATTTACCTTCAAGCAACACAGCAGCCGGAATATTGGGCCGGTTAAATACTTTAGGGTCATTGGCAATTTTTACACTTTCAAAACTAACTATGGCAGGTGTGCTGATGATCTTTCCGTTGGCAGAAGTTTGCAGCAATATTGTTTTTCTAATTCCATTTGCTTTAACTGTATCGACTGAGTTGGTAAACTTCGCGTAAACGGGGTCAAGGTTTTTGGAAACGGGGTTTACCAGGCTGCCTGTCAGTAAAGGGAAATAAGGCCATTGAAGCAACTGTATTTGCGGTTTGTCTCCCTGCATACCTATTACAAAATTCAATGAGGCGCATTGCATGTCCAGTACCAGATCCTGATTAATACGGGCACCGTATTTGAACAGCAAGTCATCAAGGTTCAGCCCACGGTCATAAGCCACGGTTTCCCTGTCGGTTTTCAAGCTGTCCATTTCCGCTCGCAGGTTGTCGATCAAGAATATGATATTGCCTCCATGCATCACATACTGATCAAGCTTCAGCTTTTCAGCTTCTGTAAATGTATTATCGGGTTTAACAAGGATGATGGCATCAAATTTCCGGGATATGGTTGGCACACTGTCCAGCCTGAATATACCAAAATTGTAATTTTTTCTCAGGCCTTCAATCAGGTTATACACAGTAAAATCAAGTGGTTCGCCATTTCCAAGCACATAGGCAACGGCAGGCACATTCTTTTCTGTTATCTTATCAATGGCATTTGCAAACTTGTATTCAAGCAATGCTTCCGCATTATTGTAATAAGTTGTCTCATCTGAATTGTTCACACCTTTTAACAGGTTGATCGGGAAAATCCTTTGTTTGTATTTCACAATCGCTCCGGGCAATACAAAACGTTCGCTTTGCTCTTCGCCTTTTTTTGATTGGGCTACCTGTGTCATGGGTTGAATGCCCATCTTGCTTAGTGAATCAACAAATGTCTGTCTTGCTGAATCGTCGAGGGTTGTCAACGGGTCAAAAAAATGAAAATGCACTTTTCCGTTTGCATATTCTTTAAATTCTTCCAACAGTTCTTCCGTACTTTTTGCCAGTTTTTTGATACCAGCTTTCAGATCGCCTTTCAGGTACACATCAATATCTATATCTCCATCCAGGTTCTTCAATAAATTTTTAGTGGGCTCGCTAAGGGTATATCTTTTTTCTTTTGTGAGATCTACCCGGTAATGCAGTTGCGCTGCAATAAAATTGACAGCAACAATAATAATTAGCAGATATAGCCACCAAAATTTTGATGAGTTAATTTTTTTCATTGCCGGTTCAGCGCTTTGCGAGGTTACGGTTAGTAAATGTTAAAAAGAAAAAAATAATGCTGAGAAAATATACCAGATCCCTCGTATCAATCACTCCTCGGCTAATACTGCGATAATGAAAATCGATACCGAGCATTTCAATATAATAATCGGCGCCTGCAGCAAATGCCTGCATATTACTGATTGCATTGAAGCCGCTGTAAATCAGGAAACAAAAAAAAGCGGACGCTATAAAAGCGATGACCGCATTATTGGTAAGGCTGCTGCAACAAATACCTATAGCCACAAAAACAGCCGCCAAAAAAAGCAATCCTATATAAGAGCCTGTTGTGGCACCGACATCAACACCAATTTGAGCAGATAATTGCTGTATGGAAAAAAAATAAATAATCGTAGGTAGCAGGGCAATCATTACCACTATCAGGCTTGCTAAATATTTACCGGATACAATGTTCCATTTTGTCAGGGGCTTGGTCTGCAAAATTTCAAAAGTGCCAGTTCTGAACTCGTCAGAAAAACTGCGCATGGTTATGGCAGGAATTAGTAGTAAAAGTATCCACGGGGCAAGTTCGAAAAAACTGGCAAGCGAAGCATAGCCGAAGTCGAAAATATTAGTTCCGGGAAAGACAAACAGCAATAGCCCGTTCATCAATAGGAAAACGATAATTGCAATATAACCTGTTAAGCTGCTGAAAAATTGCCTGAGTTCTTTTTTGCAAACTGCCCACATGGTACGAAAGTAAGCGATATAATGCTTTTAACGATATTCTTAATCAAAATCAATTTTTAACTAAAACAGGATTTTGATATTTCTAATAAATATTTAGCGAAAGCATAAAACAGGCCCATAAAAGCCCTTTATGGTTAAATAAATCGTAATAATTTTTTTTAACAAACCTTTTTCACCTATATTCGCTCCTCATTTATCCGATTGTCTTGCTTCTGAAGAAAATTATTGGTTAGGATTATAAAAATATTTCGCCGAAACCAACTGCATCAAAATCCCGCAACAGCGGGGTTTTTTATTTATAGGGTATCTTATTTTTCAATTTCATCGAAATCGTATTAACCACCTGCTTAAATAAAAAATCCCCGCTTTTCAATGCGGAGATATATAAGTAAAAAATCATTTGTTTAGCTAAACTGAAAAACTTTCACCACAACCACAGGTACGTGTTGCATTCGGATTATTGAAATAAAACCCTTTCCCATTTAACCCTTCTGAAAATTCCAAAGTGGTATTCACTAGGTATAAAAAACTTTTCAGATCAGTTACTACTTTAATTCCGTTGTCTTCAAACACCTGGTCGTTTGGCTGGTGCACACTGTCAAAATCAAGTTTATAACTCAGGCCAGAACAGCCTCCTCCTACAACAGAGACACGAAGGAACCGATCTTTCAGGTCGCCTTGTAACGATTCTTTCAGCAGTTGCTGTATTTTTTCTTTTGCCTTATCGCTAACGTAAATCATAATTATTAAAACATTTTAGGTTCTTAAAAGTTCACCTATATTAAAGTTATTTCGGCTCCATCGTTTTATTCCTGAGTTCATTCAATGTTTTATGGACCTGATCGATTACATAATTTATTTCTTCCTCCGTATTGAACCTGCCAATGCCAAAACGAATGGAACTGTAGGCAAGTTCATCGCTCGCACCTAATGCTTTCAGCACATAACTTGGTTCTGTTAATGCTGAAGTGCAAGCTGATCCTGAAGATACTGCAATATTTTTTGTCAGGCTGATCAGCAACTGGTTTCCTTCAACATGCGCGAAAGAAAGATTAGTAATGTTGGGCAAACGGTGTTCCCGGCTGCCGTTCACGAATATTTCTCCCTTTTTTGTAATTTCTTTTTCCAGTTTATTACGCAAAGCAGCAATTTTCCTGTTGTCATTAATCATTTCCTGTATGCATAGTTCACAGGCTTTGCCAAAACCTACAATAGCCGGAACGTTCAATGTACCACTCCTCATGCCACGTTCATGCCCCCCGCCGTCTATTTGTGCAACTATTTTTACCCTTGGGTTTTTTCTGCGCACATATAATGCGCCAATACCTTTCGGTCCGTACATTTTATGTGCGCTCAATGCCATCAGGTCAATGCCATCGTTATTTACATCAACGGGTATTTTTCCAACAGCCTGGGTGGCATCACAAAAAAACAAAACACCATGCTTTCTGGCTATTTCACTGATTTGTTTAACAGGTTGAATAACCCCGATTTCATTATTGGCATACATCACTGCAATCAAAATGGTTTTTGATGTGATTGCTGATTCAAGCTCTTCCAAACTGATTAAACCATCCCTGGCAACAGGTAGATAAGTAATCAAAGCTCCTTTTTTCTCGAGATGATGACAGGGATCCATTACGGCTTTATGCTCAGTACAAACAGTAATAATATGGTTGCCTTTCGAAGCATATGATTCAAAAACACCTTTCAAGGCAAGATTGTCAGATTCAGTAGCCCCTGACGTGAAAACGATTTCTTTTGGTTCAGCGCCTATTAGCCCGGCTATTTGTTCTCTTGCTAATTCAACTGCTTCCTCTGCTTCCCACCCGAATATATGGCTTTTGCTTGCCGCATTACCAAAATGCTTTGTAAAATAAGGTAGCATAGCTTCTACTACCCTTGGGTCGCAGGCTGTAGTAGCATTATTGTCGAGATAAACCGGTAACTGAAACATCATGTAAAAATAACTTAAAAATGAGTAGCTGAGATAACAGGAACTGAGGAATAATAAATCGCTAATAAAGAATCGGAACTGAACATTATTGTCAATTGCTCATTAACTAAATTTACAGAAACAATTCTATATGAATAAAGTTGAACACATAGGTATTGCCGTGAAAAACCTGGATATCTCCATCCCCTTGTTTGAAAAGCTGCTGAACAGTAAATGCTATAAAACAGAAAATGTAGACAGTGAGCAGGTAAAGACAGCTTTTTTTCGGACTGGGGAAACAAAAATTGAATTATTGGAAAGCACTGATACAGACGGTGTAATTGCAAAATATATCAATAAAAGGGGGGAAGGTATTCATCATATTGCGTTTGATGTGACTGACATTGAAGCTGAAATGAAAAGACTCACTAATGAAGGATTTATATTGCTGAACGAAAAACCCAAGCGTGGAGCTGATCATAAGCTGGTCTGTTTTCTTCATCCAAAAAATACAAACGGCATATTAATAGAGCTGTGTATGGATGCCGGGTAATATACTCATCAGGAATGACAAATTTATCTTTGGCTAACAAAAGCTGACAGAATATAATGATGGTTTTGTAAATTCATGAAGCAATATTTACTGCTTGAGAAAATTATGCATTATTCCGTTGTTGGTACTATCTGTTGCTGGCGTATGTCATGCACAAATGCCTGACAATAGTGTTATTCTCCATTCCATAAATGAGAGCAACGGGCTCAGTGATAATCATGTTCAATGTGTCCTGAAAGATAAATCAGGCAGTGTTTGGGTAGGTACAGCTGATGGCTTGAATGAAATGGACGGATCGTCCATTTATGTTTTCAAAAATAAAAACAACGACAGCAATTCATTAGTCAATAACAATATACTTAGCCTGGCGGAAGACGCCGGAGGTAATATATGGATAGGTACCTCTGCTGGACTATCACGTTACATTAAACAAAAAAGAAAATTTGACAACTGGATAACCCCTGCAAGCCCATACGGTTCATCGGAATATATTTATTCAATAGTTGCGGATCACAAAAAAAATATATGGTGTGCGACCCACGGCGGATTGCTTTTATTTGACGTAAAAACAAATCAGTTTCAAACATTTTATAACGTTATTAATGATAAAAATAACAGCATACTTCTCCGCAACAGGATTACACACATGATTGCTGATGATGCAGAAGAAAATTTATGGATATCATCAGCTGATGGGTTATGGTCGTTTAACCTGGATAATCATCAGTATCAAAAAGAAATTACCGCAGATAACGATCCTTTATACAAAGGACTGTTTACTTACGTTTATCAAACACACGATCATAAAATTTGGGCCGGTACATGGGAAGCCGGGTTGGTTGAATTGGATGTACACACCGGAAAAGTTTCTCATTACTTATTGGGCAAATCTGAAAAATCAATTATCCGTTGTATAAATGAAATCAGACAGAAAGACGGCAAATACGTATTATGGCTGGATGGAAGTCTGAGCGCCTTTGATCCGGCAGCACATCATTTTTTTCAATACACCAAGTTGCCCAAAGAGCCTGAAGCCATTAATGTAAATCCCTGTTACCAGTCTTCCGACGGATGGATCTGGCTTGCTTCTTCAACGGGCCTTTACATTTATAACCCACAACACCAGTTCTTCAACCATCATCTCTTTCCGGAAGAAATTACTTCGCAGATTACAGTATTTACAGAATTCAACAACCTCGTTGGAATTGGCGGGCAGGCAGCCAACTTTCTTCGTTTTTACGACAGTAACTGGCAGGAACGGAATATCAACTCTTTCCTGAATTTAAGCCAGGAAACCAAAGGCAATAATAATATAACCGCGTTATCTTTCATTAACCAGGAGAACAGGAATTTATGGATTGCCAATTCAGAAGGAATATTAAAACTTGATTTGTCAACAGGCGCTATAAAAAAATTTCAGCATAAAGAAGGCGACAGTAATTCCTTGCCAAGGAATTTTATCACCCATATCTTTTTGGATTCGCGCCGCACCCTGTGGGTCTTTCCGTGGAGGGAAGGGATTTGGGTGATGGATACGCTTACTGGCAATTGTAAAAAACTCCGGAGCGGTTTTTTAAATGAAAATGGAAAAATTAAAAAAATGGTTATTGCTTATGCCACAGAAGACGAAAACGAAAACGTGTGGATGTCCGATATTGATGAAGGCATAATTTTGTTTGACAGGAAGTCGGGTAAATTTTCAAAACCATTTACCAAACAAATCGGCGAAAAAGTCAGGACATCAGAAATTTTTTTCCGGAAAGGGTTTCTCTATACGAACACTCCAAATGCAATACTGAAATGGGATCAGAATAAAAGAATACTTTACTTTTTTTACCTGCCAGTTGAGATGAACAAGGAAATATACAATATAGAGCCGGATAAGGATGGCAACTGGTGGGTAGCCACGAGGAATGGACTGATTGTTTTTAACGAAACTGCAAAAACATTTAAGCGGTTTACATCAGCAGATGGTTTGCTGAGTAATGATATGAACGGTACTTTTTTTTGCCGTAGTAATGGAACAATGCTTTTTGGAACGGAAGCTTACGTTATTTCATTTAAGCCCGCTGAGATATTATCGACTATCACTGAAGTTTCCCTGACACAATTAAAAGAGGTGCTGGTTAATGATAAGACAGTTGAATTATCAGGTACACCGAATAATTTTCGCTTCGACTATCATTCAAAAAATATCATGTTCAGGTGGGTACTTCCTGATTTTTCAAATCCTTTAAACAATCAGTATTATTGCAGGCTCGACGGTATTGATGCCGACTGGCGATATGTTGGCAATAAGGGCGAAATACAATATGCGAACCTTGATTACGGCAGGTATACATTACAATTGAAATCTGCCAATGCGAATGGAGTTCCGTCTGCAAATATTCTCACCATCCCTTTTGAAATTGCCCCACCCATCTGGAAAACGAAATGGTTCCTGGCATTGATCATTGTGGTTTCAGCAGTTATTTTTTTCATCATTGTCCGTTATGTTTCACAAAGAAATTTAAAAGAACAATTGCTGAAACTGGAAAATGAACAAGCGATAGAAAAGGAAAGAAACCGCATCAGCAGGGATATGCATGATGACCTCGGAAGCGGCCTTACCAAAATTGTAATAATGAGTGAGGTGGCCAAAAGAAATTTGGCTGACCATGAAAGATCAAAACAACAGCTGGAAAGTATTTCTGAATCATCTAGGGAACTGGTGGATAATTTGCAGGATATCATCTGGGTTTTAAATCCGAGAAACGATACGCTGGAAAGCCTTGCTGCCTATGTTCGTGAATATGCACTGAAATTTTTTGAGCCGTTTGGAACCGATCTGCAATTTATTTATCCTGAAACATTTCCTGATAAAAAGCTTTCGAAAGAAACAAGGAGGAACATTTTTCTTACCATAAAAGAATCTTTCAATAATATCAGTAAGCATGCCTGGTGTAATAAAGTGTGTCTGTCAATAAATAATAATGAGGGAACTGTAATTATAAAAATAGCGGATGACGGCAAAGGGTTTGACCTCGGCAAAGTCAGAAAATTCAGTAATGGCCTTACTAACATGAAGAACCGTATTGAACAGATTGGCGGGAATTTTGAAATTATTTCTGAACCCGGTAAAGGGACTGTTACTGTCGTTACTATTTATAGCTAACACTTTTTTGTGAAGTAGTAGTAAGCTTCTTTAAATTATTTTTGAAGGGATGATTCACGTAGTGATTATAGAAGACATAAAAGAGATCAGGGAGGGGCTTCAGATCCTCATTAACGGCAGCGAGGGATTTGCATGTGATAAAACTTTTGCTAATGCAGAAGAAGCAATCGCTGAAATCCCGGCCTTGCAACCTGATGTAGTTTTAATGGACATCCATCTTCCCGGTATGAATGGCATTGAAGCCTTAAAAAAACTGAGGCTTCAATGCAACAGTACCCAGTTTATTATGAGCACTATTTATGAAGATGATGAAAATATTTTTGAATCGCTAAAAGCCGGCGCCAGTGGATATTTGCTGAAGAAAACCGCCCCTTCAAAAATTCTCGATGCTATTTCTGAAGTGTATAATGGCGGCTCACCAATGAGCAGCCAGATTGCAAGAAAAGTTATTGCTTCTTTTCAACATAAAGATTCCATCGACGAAGTGGATATTCTTACTCCGAAAGAGAAGGAAGTTTTAAAGGCCCTTGCCAAAGGGCTCCGTTATAAAGAAATTGCTGATGAAATGCATGTGAGCATGGAAACCATTCGCAGCCATGCCCGAAAAATTTACGAAAAACTCCAGGTACAAAGCCGTACTGAAGCATTGAATAAGGTGTATGGCAGAAAATAATACCGCATTACGGATCGGCTTCCTCACACTTTTTTGTGATTGACTTCACCGCAGGGATAAGATAATTTTCCGAAAAATTTTTTATGAAAAGGTTGCTTCTTGCTGTTATATCTTCTATTTGCCTGTTACCCGCTTATGCACAGGTGAATGATCCCAACCAGGTTGCCAAAGATGCCGCAACGAACCAGGCAAACAATGATATGAATAATGCTGCACAGAATGGCGTGAATAAAGCTGAAAATGCGGTTAAAAGTCTTTTCAAAAAGAAAAATAAAAATGCACAGTCATCTGCTGCCTCGGGCAATTCGACAGATCAAAAAAACGATGCAGTAACTAATTCAACAGCCCCCTCTTTAAAAGCTTACGCTAATTATGATTTTATTCCTGGAGACAAAATACTGTTCGAAGATCATTTTGTTGATGATCAGGATGGAGAGTTCCCTTCTCACTGGGAACTGGAAAAAGGGCAAGGGGTTGTAAATAAAGTAAACACTATGCCTGCCTTTTTTATTACAGAGGGCAATTATGCGAAGGTGAACCCCTTGATAAAAAATAAATCTTATCTCACAGACCCGTTTACCATTGAATGTGATTATATGCCTAACGACGGCGGTTATGGTATAAATATATTTTTTGAAAGCAAAAGTGAAAATGGAGAAGAAAGGGAAACGTTTGTCAATTTCAACGGCAGTGGCGCTGTGAGTACGGGTTATTTCACCCATGAGTTTAGCAACGAATACCCTGACAAAAATATGGCTGACCAGGACTTCAGAAACAAGTGGCACCATGTTGCTATTATTTATAAGAATAAACAAATGAAAGTTTACGTAGACCAATACCGTGTATTGGTTATACCCGGCCTTGATTTTATCCCTCTTACGATATCAGTAGGAGGAATTGCCAGCCAGGAACAACCAATCGTTTTCAAAGACTTTAAAATTGCTTCAGGGGGCAATATGAATATGCAGGGTAAAAAATTTACTGACGCTAAAATTATTACACACGGCATCAATTTCGATGTTGATAAATCCATCATCAAACCTGAAAGCATGGGTACAATCAATATGATTGTTCAGGTGATGAAAGATAATCCTGATCTGAAATTTGAAATTGACGGGCATACTGACAATAGTGGTGCTACAGCTCATAATCTTCTGCTTTCACAGCAAAGAGCGGATGCGGTAAAAGCACAACTGATCAGCATGGGAATTGATGCATCACGCCTGACCTCAAAAGGATTTGGAGATACGAAACCGATAAGTGACAATACAAGTTCTGAAGGTAAGGCTAATAACCGGAGGGTTGAATTTGTAAAAATGTAAACAACGCTGATATATAACCGAAATATACGGGAACAATGAAACGGCTTGTCAATTTTTTTGTGTTATTTTTTCTGTTGATATATAAATTTTCCATTGCGCAGATTGATGCAAAATGGTATGCTACAGGGCCAATAACCGGTGCTGTAGAATCAGTTAAGGATAGCAGTGCATGTATAAGCAACCTGGTTAGTCCCAGAGAGTTTTCCATGATGAATAAGGTAAGGGCACAGGCAGAAGCGATTTTCAAAAAATTTATGGATAATGACGGATGGGAACTGAATGAATTGTATGAAGAATATGATGGAAAATCTTACCGGGCGGGCAATCCGCCGCCAGGTAATACATGGCCACCTCATTATTTCCTGATGGCTTATCAATTGATGGTGAATTCAGATTCTCTAAAAGCCTGGGAAGCCTGGAACGCTGAGTATGGACAAAAAAAAATAGATGAAATCCATGCTATGGCAAGGGCAGCTTCAGATCATGAAGCTGACATAAACCGTTACAAGGATTCTGCTCAGCATTATATGGATGAAATGACTAAATACATGTCGGCGCATCTGCCCGGACTCGCATCAGCCAATGAAAAAGAGAAAGACGCTTACGGCAGACAAATCAGTTTTTATCAAAAAGAAATAGACCGCTTTTCCGCAAAACAGAATTTTTATAATGGATCTGATTCAAGCGAAGCAAAAGATGAACAGCAACGGAAACTCTCGGATATCCGGTTTCATGATGCTTGTTTACTTGAAATTACGATTGCCGTAAACGCATATCATATCAATCCTGAAGGGAAATTTATTTCTGAGGAACATGTGCCTGATATTTTTCTGGTACGCAATTATTTCAATGATGAACCGGATTTGTTAAACAAATTTGATTTTTACAGGCGCTCTAAAAATTTTTCTCTTTTACTTTTTGGAAACTGGCAACGGTCGCCAGGCAATAAACAGTTGTATACGGCTACGTTCGCTTTAAATAAGGCGAATACAGATCATGTCTCTGTTAAAAGAATCATGAGCTATGAAGTGCAAGACATCGCCATTTATCTTTCCGGAAATAAAAAAGCAATACATCAATTTTTGAAAGAAGCCGATTGGAACCTGCTTACTCAACTCGTCATCAAATCATCTTAAAAATACGATTATGAAAAAAGCACCGCTTATATTTATCATTCTCTTTACATGTTTTTTTTTATTAACAGTTAATTCTAAGGCTCAACGTGTAGACCACATAGATGTTTCAGTAAACAATCCGGCATATAATGGGGCCTGCCCTGCCAAAATTATTTTCAAAGCGGTTATACATTATTCGGGTGCAGGAACTTTGCAATATCAGTGGGTAAGAAGTGATGGAGCACATCCCCCTACCATGACAATAAAATTAGATGGCAGCGGTACCAGGATTGTAAATACAAGCTGGCAATTGGGGAAATCTTATAGCGGCTGGGAAGCATTAAAGGTCATATCGCCGGGATCTTTTGAATCTTCCAAGGCTGAGTTCAATATGACCTGTAATGGCTCTGCTCCTCAGCGAACAGTAGGTAGTCCTGCCAGGAAAAATATCCCAAACGCGCCGGTTCAAAGTACGCAGGCCCCTGTTACCAATGCGCATCTTCAAAATCCACCTAAAAAAATCAATGATACTTTGCGCCTGAACAGGAGGCCAAACCCGCATACTCCGGTTCAAATGCAGAAAAAACCATTGAAACCACAGGTACAGAGCACAGGCAAGACGCCAAATAGTAATGCTCAATAATAATCGGGTATAATTGTGATACATCAGTACTTTAAAAAGCATCAGGTATGAAAAAAATTTTATTGATTTTATTCTTAATAAACATTCTGCATAAGGGGCATGCACAAAAATGTCTTAATATCAGCATCTCAAAAATGATGGAGGCTCTTTCTATGCCGCCTGATGCAGCGTCTTCATTTAAAAAATGCAGTACCACAAATAATGAACGAGGCCAGAAGATAGTTGATAATTACGGATCCGATATTGTGCAGCTCGATACAATGATAAACCGCACCATGCGTGCATTTACCATGGCTTCCGTGAATGGATCATCTGCATCCAGACCTGCTTATTCACAACAGGACGTGAGCGATGCCAAAGCATTGGCCGAAACACTGAAAAGTATGACTCCCGAACAACAAAAAGCATGGGCACAACAGGTGGCGCAGGACAGGATGAAAAACGCGGGCAGTGCCGGGGCCTCGCCACAGGATAATGCAGAAACTTCCAAAACTGTTTTTCAAACTCAAGACATTGCTGTAAATCAGATGAAGACATTGAATGATGAGATGCTCCAGAAGATGAATGAAATAAATAATGCTTCGGATAAGGAAATCAGTGCACTTATAAAAGACGATAAGACCAAATGCCCTTCGAATATCACAGGCATGCCTACCTGCGAATGTGTCAATCAGATTGAAGGAAAATACTGGAAACAGGTGCTTTTGATAAAAGACAAATACAATACCCGGAAAACAGCATTGTTCCAGGCCTATTTCCCAAGACTGAAAGCCATGGCTGAAACAGTGGATAATACCGTCACAAAATACGGGAGAGGTGATGCATTAAAATCTTCCCAATTAAAGAATATGCTTTTCAGTTCGCAATCATCTGCATTCGGTAATGCATTCCTGATGCTTACCAAATGTATGGAAGATGTACGCAAAGATGGAAGTGATGCATTTGTAAACAAGCTGAACAGCGATAATAAAGTATTTGATATCAGTTGTGCGACAAAATAAAATATTAAATTCTTTTTGTACAGATGAAAATAAAATCTTTTGTATCTTTCTTTTTTTTGACACTTTATGTTGTCAATTCCTGTTTTTCTCAGAGTGATTTACAGAAAATGCTGAATAGTGCAAATGCCATCAAGAAAAATTCTCCTTCAAAAAATAATCAAAGCCAGCCTGGCCTTCCGCCCGGCTATGATAATTCATGGAAAATTAAAATCAATATCAGCAGAACAATAGTTGGCTCAACCAATCTTGTATCCAAAAATTCGGGCTGTAAATCAACAAAAAGGGGGTCTTTAAACTATATACTGCAGTCCGACCTTTCAACTGATAAAGCAGTGGCTTCATTAAATGGAGATGACTTTCAGCTACAAACCGACCTCGATGAAAATTTCAGGAAATATGCAAACTCTTTTACAGGTTCATATAATATTAACTGTTCCTCACAAAAAACGGAAACCGGATGTGGTGGAAGTTCGGACGAACATTTTTCCGGAAGCAGCAATGTACAGCCTTCTGATATTAAACTAACTTTTGAATATAACAAAAAAAGTAAACAGGGAGATTTTCAGATCGCCATTTTGCAGGATCCCTTTATACAAGCGAGCGGGAAGGGCGTATACAAACAAAAAGACAATCCTACTGTAACACTGGATTTGTCCGAAGCAGGTAAAGTGCAAATAGCAATGCTTACAACGCTTTGCGGCCTTTTTCAATCATGGAATTATCCTGTTGCCAAAGATGCTAAAGTTCAGCAGGCACTTAGTTCAAGCCCTCTGAATGGCGGACAGGCATCCATTGGCTTAACCAAGTTTGGTTACGAAATTTCCTATTCCGAATCAAAAACAATTAATGATGTTCCTGATGGGTGGAGCGGTGAAAATGTAATGACCTATACCACCAATGTGCAGATTTTAATAACCAACCAAAATCCACCCGAATATGATGCCATTATTGAACTTGTGAATGCTTCCAATATTTCAAATTCTGCTACCGGGTATGAAAAGTGGATACCAGAAGGTCCGCCACCTCATTCCAATAATCCGGCAGCCAATGGTATCACTAAAGGTAATTCGATAGCCTTTGATGTGTATCTTATTGACAAAAAAAAACCAGACCAGAGAATATCAGGTATAAAATACGATGTTGACTTTAAGCTGACAGACGTGTCGATAGAACCCGGATATTGCAATAATTATCCATTAAATGCTACAGACAAAGGCAAATCAGATCTCAAGTTTGATGAATCGCTCAAGAATGCTTCCCATGCTACCTACGATTCTCAGGAATTAAAAACTAAAGATTACTATGGTGAAAATTTTATAGCTATAGTTACAAGCTATGATTATGGCAGTTTTGGAAAACTAACAGCAACAGTTGCCTTGGAATATGGTACGCAGATTCCTGCTCATTTTAAGAATGATAAGAAAACAGTCATCACGCTTCCTAAAGATGACAACGATAACCAAATAGCTGACGAATGGGAAATAGAACAGGGCATCTATCAAAAAAACTACAGCGCTTTGTGGGATGGTGAAATACAGAATAATAACAACCATGACGGCGATGGTCTGACATTATATGAAGAATATAGAGGAATAATCGCGAAAGGCCAGCACAAGCGGCTTAACCCAAAAATGAAAGATATCATTATAGCAAATACGAGTCAGCAAAAGCTGGATGAAGCAATCGGTTTTTTCAGCAAAGCTTGCAATGGAAGTATAGTACCTATAGAAGTAAAAGCGGGAGATGAATTGGATGTTGACAATCCTATCGTCAATAAAAATTCAGATTTTGCTAAAAGCGGGGATCAATATGGCATTGTTCTGAAAATAGTAAATGATCTTATTGGCGATGATGGAACTACCGTCTTAGGTCAGGCATTTGTCAAAAAAAATATTGCAATCGGTGCAGAAAATGGCAATGGCCTTCAAAGCCATATTCCCGGAGCTAATGAGCCTGTTGCCGCTTCTCCCAAGGACGTAAACTATCTTGCGCTAAATACAGCCCTCCTTGATAATAATGCTTTGTTTGATTACAGTTTTGCTCATGAGTTAGGACATTGTCTCGGCGTTCAACATCACGGCAACAGCAAAACTCATCAATTCGACAATTTCGACCGGTATCTTTTTCAAAAGAAAGATTTTTTATTCATCAGTGAAGATGGTACTCCGCAAAAGACCGATCAGTTTTTGAATAATCTTAAAAACAACATACCGATGGAAGCTGCCCTGCCCGGTTCACAGGCTGGTGGTGATGTAGGATGCATTATGTGTTATAATCAGGCTTATGAATTTAGTTTTCCCAATGATATTAAAGGAAACGTTCTGATTGTCTGTGATATAAGATATCCCAATGGGACCTATTTCTGTATAAATCAGAACGGCACAAAGCGTAATGATTCGAATACATCCAAAAAACACCCGTATTCTGTATTTGGTAATGCAACAACTGGAGGTAATTGTACAGGCTCAATTTTGGTAAAAGATTGGTAGCAACCCATTTTCAACTTATAGCTTCATCTGTACGAATAAAATTATCGAAATTCATTTATTCCTTTGGATATTGCCTTCTATTCTGGCAGTAAATAACGTTAATGCATACTCTTAATCAGCGCTATGAACAAAGAAGCTAAATATTGAAAATAGAATACAATACAATACCCTGTCATATTAGTAAATAACCTCAAAAATGATCATACCATTAGGATCACGCACCACCTGCTTGAAGAGCAATTGGAAAACTATTACTTGTCCATAAATAATTGTTACGGGCAAATAGAATGTAAATATGTAAATAGATGTAAAGTCTGACCCATGTTATTCAAAATGTAGCCCAGTCAGTTTACACATAAAAATACTACTTGGCGACAATAATTTTTTCGGCATAAATGGATTCGTTATAAGAAATTATTTGTACAAAATAATTTCCGGAAGGATAACCTGAAAGCTGAAAAGACACAGTAGCTCCGCCTGTAGTTGTGTTGTACTGCTTTTGCTGCAGCACCTGGCCAAATAGATTGAGTAATCGGATATTCCCGCTTTTTGAATTGCTTACTGTAATATCTACATAATCTTTTGCGGGATTAGGAAATATCCTGAATGATTTTGTAACCGGTGTCCCGACCAACTTTATTGCAGTGACTCCCGATTTATCATCAAGGTCCGACATGAGAAGGCGGTAATAGTTCGGGCCTTCGAATGGTTTTGTGTCTGTAAAACTATAATCGCTTTCAGAAAGCGAATTGCCGACAGCCTGCACCACTCCGATTATCTTCCAATTCACCCCATCTGCACTTCGCTCAACAGAAAAATGACTCAGGTTGGATTCTATTTGTGTGCTCCAGTTCAACTCAACAGTTTTATTGCTATTCAGTTTGGCTGAAAAATCAACAAGCACGACTGGCAAAGGGGCGATGATATTAAAACCACTTGCATTTAAAACTGATGGCCCATTGGCCTGCCCTTTATTGCATGTGTAATGCTGAGAGCTGCCTGCTGAAGTAATCCCGCATAATGATGAATTATCATTTGCAGAAAAACTTTTATCGCTGGAAGAAGGAGCACTGTTTTCTGGCCCGGAATAATCAAAATAAATATATGCAGTTGGTGAACTTTGCAACTTGATATAGTTGGTAGAACTGGCTAACTGTATTGATGAACCGTTATCAAGAAACAGCGCTTGTTTCTGGTTTGTTAAACTTCCGTTTATGGTCAGGCCTGCAGTAGTATTTACATTATCAAAACTTGTTTTACCTATAATTATTAATGAATTTGTGAGATATACCGGATAATCAATTATTAATTGTCCGGTTATGTCGAGATTAATAGTACATGTGTTACAAGTGTAATAGATACTTGCGCCTGACCCATGCTTTTCAAAAACAATATTATCGCTGGAATTAAGTGTATTGATAGAACCTGTTCCGGAGATGGTAAAATTACCTGAACCGGTGGATCCACTGTTTTTTGACCATGATATCTGCGCCCGACCGGGGGTGACACACAAACAAATTAGTATTAAAAAAATTACTTTTAAGAGGCTAAGCATTTTCATCAGTAATATTTTATCTCAGATCTTTATGATTTGGATAAACACAGAAAAAGGATGAAGGCTCTTACAAAGAATTTGAATTAAGATTAGAATTAGATTTTGAATTGGATTATAGCATAATAAATGCTTAAAATAAAATGGGTATGCTTGGAAACTTCAGTGGATTATTGAATGAAGAGAGACTAAAAATAACAACTGTTTTTTAATTATGCAATAGAGGTACAACTATATTATTGTACTACAAAGCTTACCAATAGTTGCTTTTTTGATGAGGTACTTTGTGCTTTTACAAAATACAGACCTGAAGATAGTTTTGTTTTGAAATCAATGTGCGCCAATGAAGTGTTGCTGAAATGGTTTTCTTGTATTCGGTTTCCCAGGCACGAAAAAAGGGAAATATCCCAATCGTCTTTATCCAGGGAAATATTTATGTAATTGTTAGCGGGGTTAGGATAAGCAGATGCAAATACGAAGTTCGCACCAGAAATATCAACTTCTTTGACTGCAGAATATTCCACCTGGCCGGATGCAGTTATAAATTTCAGGCGAAAATATATCTTGCTTTTTTCATCTTTTTTCACCTGGTAATTGTAGAAGTAATTAGTGTCAACACTGTTACCAGATAAATATCCGATTGAAGAAAAATAAGAGGCATCCCCGCTTTCTTCGATTTCATATTTTACACCGGCTTGTGATCCTGTTGTTGTCCAGGAAAGTTTGACCGTTTCGGGATTAATTTTATCTGCACTAAAAGATTTCAGATCAATTCCCAAAATCACATTACTGCAATAATAATAAGTAACCTTAAAGCGTATGGTATCGTCTGCAGATGCACTATAATAATAAACATTGCTCCCTGTTAAAGTAGTGTATGTGATCGGTACATAGTTGAAATTTACTTTGCTTGTTCCTAAAAAATCAACCACATTGGAAATAACACTATCATTCTGGCTGTAACGATATAAAACAGTATAAGGGGCTTTTGAAGCAGTTTGTCCGGGATCTAATATAAAATCTCCAATGTTTGTATCTATAAGATTGGTATATGATGAACTTAATGCAGTACTCGAAAACTGGTCATAACGCCCAATGGATACGGAAAAATCCCTTTGTACTGATTCTACATTTTTTAAAGTGAAACCATAATTAACAGTAATGGTAGAATTAATATTTGCGGAAATCAAAGTTCCTATAGATGGGTTGAACTGCGAAAGTGCAATGGAATGCGTGTTGTTGCCATTTCCAGTAATTAGTGTGTCATAAGTGATACTTTGTAAGGTATTGCTGCATTGCGCTACTGAGGGAACAGAGGCGTAAATCGTATAACATATCAATAAGCACAATGCCTTCCATAAGGATTTCATACGATCGGGTTTTTCGTATGGGATAAATTGGATAAAAAGAGACCTCTTATTAACTCATATTGGGCTCGTTTTATTATCTAAAAGCCAATTAAACGAAAATAAATTCCGGAATCAGCCTAAAAATACAAAGCCCTGAAACCATAGAAGTTTCAGGGCTTTAATTAAAAACTACTCGTGTCAATTATTCACTACAACTTTATATATAATTTGTGCTCCGTTATTTCCGGTAACATGCAGCATGTAAATGCCGTTAGCATAGCTATTAACCGGCATATAGATTGTTTCTCCGGCTGCGTTGTTTAGCTGTTTTTCTTGTAATACCTGGCCATTCAGGCTTAATAATCTCAGCGAAAGGTTGGTAGATACGTCTGATCCAAATGTGATTTGCAAAGTATTTCTTGCAGGGTTAATAAAACGAATGCCTTTAATGGAAGCGCCATGTATGAACCTGATATCAGATAATTTGAAGTTTTGGTCAATATCTATTTCTTTTAATCTGTAATAATTAACTCCGTTTAACGGGGAAGGATCAGTAAAAGAATAATCAGTAGAATTGGTTGAATTACCTTTTGCAGCTACCGTACCTATGGATTTCCAGGAAACGCCATCACCGCTGCGAAGTATTTCAAATTTGCTTGAATTGATCTCCAAGTCGGTAGTCCAGGTTAATTTACTGACATCATCAGCAAACTGCGCATTGAAGCTGCTTAAAATTATAGGCAATGTGCCGCCTGAAAAAAGCGTATTAGGCCCAGAAAATAAATTACCGTAGTTAGGCTTTGCCGTGCCTACTACGGAGTTTAAGATAAATAACGAAGGTGCGTTTCCAATAACTTTTTGAAAAATAAAATTAGGGAATGGTCCGACGAATATTCCATCATAAGTGCCAGCCGAAGTAGCGTCAATTTTACTATTTGCTGTTGAAAATACAATTGTTGAAGTGCCCGGTAATGTGTCTAACACTATATTAAATCCAGATGAGATACTGGTTTGAGAACTATTGCCAATTATAAGCTTTGCACCGTCTTTGATGGTCAGAACAGAAGCACCCTGCAATTCAGTATGTGCATCTACTTGTATAGTTACTCCTGAATTAATGGTAATTGTACAATTATTACAAACTGTTGATGGAATTGCACCAGGCGCCCATGTTATTGGACTGCTCCAATTACCTGAATTGATAGCAGTATACTGAGAGAATCCATGATTGATAAATGCTAAAAAGAGAAAAGTAGCTAAGAAGTAAAGCTTTTTCATACCCAAAATTTAATTTAGTAATGTGGTTACGGTACCCATAGCATGTGGATTTTGTGGTGAGGTATCTTAAGGATGGATTTAGCTATTAACTAATAAATCAGTTAACAGCACGAAACATGCATGCATGTATAAGCACGTAAAATCATGCAGGCATTAAATATCTGGGGGTACTTTTTCTTTAAATTGAACGATAATTAATCGCAATTCAGAGGAATACAGCAATCTTGTATTCGATTAGCTTTTCAAAAATTGGAGTTTTTTGGGGTATCGAATTAATGTTGGAAGTTATTCACAACTTGTGGGTGCGATGTGTATAAGTAGCCTTTAAGGTACTGCTAAGTACGCAACTTTTTTCCATATTTAATAATAAAAAACATTTTTTTTTTAGTTGTTACTCCTCGTCACCATTTTCTGCTTTGTTAAGCCCTAATTTATCAATGGCTACCTGAGCAGCAATCTGGCTGGCATCTTTTTTATTGTAAGCTTTTCCTTGTGCCAGTAACTGGCCATCGACGACGGCTCCAACGGTAAACAATCGCCTACCGGCCTCCATATGCTCGTCTAAGGTTTCAAACTCAAGGGTTTTACTGTTTTTATTGGCCCAACCGTATAATTTGTTCTTATGATTTATTTCAAGGGTTTCCAGGTCATCCAAAAAAAGATAAGGCTGTATAATGCGTTCCATAACCCATTGGTTTGTTTTATTAAATCCTTTGTCGAGATAAATAGCTCCAACCACAGCCTCAAGCGTATTGCCGAATATCTGGCTCATTTTAAGAGAGTTGTCAAACTTGTTAAAATAACTGATCTTTTTCAGGCCCATTTTTATAGCGATCTCGTTAAGCTGGTTCCTGTTCACCATTTTACTACGCATCTCGGTTAAAAACCCTTCTTCTTTGTAGGGATATTTTTTAAACAGAAAATCAGCAATGATGGCACTTAAAACAGCATCTCCTAAGTACTCCAGCCTTTCATTATTTTCATCCGATTTATCTTTTAATGAGCGGTGGGTAAGTGCTGTTTTGTAAAGAACAATTTTGCCGGGTGCAAAGCCCAAAACATTTTTAAGTTGCTTTTTGAATGATGCAGCAGAAGAGTCGCTTTTTATGATACGTTCCAGTATTCCCACAAGCAAAAGCTACAAATTTTTTAAACAGGCAAAAAATTTATTAAAATAATGTATCACAAAAATACTGTTAATAATTTGACAGGAAAAAAGAAGGCCTGCTTATGGCTGATATTTCTTTACAATAGTGCAGGCATTATGGCCACCGAAACCAAAAGTATTGCTGAGTGCGGCCCGAACCTTTCTTGCTTGGGCTTTATTAAAAGTAAAATTGAGTTTAGGATCAAGTTCCGGATCATCGGTAAAATGATTGATGGTAGGTGGTACGATGTCGTTCACTACACTCATTACACAAGCTATCGCCTCGATTACACCGGCAGCACCTAAACAATGGCCGGTCATTGATTTCGTAGAACTGATATTCAAATTGTATGCATGTTCTCCGAAAACATCAAGTACTGCTTTTACTTCTGATATATCACCTAATGGTGTAGATGTACCATGAGTATTGATGTAGTCTATATCAGAAGGCTGCATACCTGCATCTTTTAGCGCTGCATTCATTACATTTTTTGCTCCAAGCCCTTCCGGGTGAGGTGCAGTAATGTGATGTGCGTCAGCTGTAGCCCCGGCCCCGGCTATTTCACAATAAATTTTTGCCCCTCTTGCTTTAGCATGTTCCAGTTCTTCCAAAACCAATATGGCAGCTGCTTCGCCCATTACGAATCCGTCCCTATCCTTATCATAAGGGCGACTTGCTGTTTTAGGGTCATCATTTCTTTCGCTCATAGCCTTCATGGCATTAAACCCACCTACTCCGGCTTCAATGATTACACTTTCGGAGCCGCCACTAAGTATAATATCAGCAAGACCCAACCGGATCAGGTTGAATGATTCCATCAAGGCGTTAGTAGAGGAGGCACACGCGCTTACTACTGCAAAGTTTGGTCCACGCAAGCCATGCCTCATTGAAATGTGCCCGGCTGCAATATCCAAAATCATTTTTGGGATAAAAAAAGGATTGAAACGTGGGGTTCCATCGCCTTTTGCAAAATTTGACACTTCTTCCTGGAAAGTAGTTATACCACCGATCCCACTTGCGAACACCACCCCCACACGGTCAGTATTCACTGTATCCTTGCTGATATTTGCATCAGCGACAGCTTCATCACTCGCAGCTAATGCTGTTTGGGTAAACCGGTCAATTTTACGGGCTTCTTTCCTGTCAAAGTATTTTAGAGGGTCGAAATTTTTAATTTCGCAGGCAAACTTTGTTTTAAACTTGGATGCATCAAACTGAGTAATGAAATCTGCTCCTGAAACACCATTTATTAGGCCTTTCCAATAATCCTGTGTATTATTCCCTAAAGGGGTTAACGCACCGATTCCCGTAACAACAACTCTTTTTACTTCCATATAGCTGCCCGGAAATTTTTAAAGTGATACATCCGCCTTTTGAGCAAAACTGCTGAAAAAGGCGGATGAAACAAATGTATTGCAATAATAAAAGGCGTATTACTTAGCATGCTCTTCAAGGTAAGCAATGGCCTGGCCAACAGTAGTTATGGTCTCAGCCTGCTCATCGGGAATGGATATATTGAATTCTTTTTCAAACTCCATGATGAGCTCAACTGTATCAAGTGAATCTGCGCCGAGGTCATTAGTAAAAGAAGCCTCATTAGTAACTTCTGCTTCTTCAACTCCTAATTTATCAACAATAATTTTTTTAACTCTTGTAGCAATGTCTGACATGTTTGTAAAATTTAGTTACGGCTGCAAAAATATAGTTTTTGAATTAAACACAACTAAACGGGCAGTTTTTAATTTTTTTACCCCAAAAATATTTGTTGGAGCTTTGAAAAAACTTGATTTAAGAGAACTGATCCGGGCATTATTATGATTCTGTTATTAATATTAAATTTCAGTTTTTACTTTACGCTATAATATTGAATAGTATAAATTCAATATCTTACATCTTGGTATACAAAACTAATTGGTAAAATGGCTTTGAAAATAATCGACCACGGATCTAAGGAATACCAGCAGATGATTTCTTTGCGGTACGAGATGTTGCGCAAGCCGCTTGGTTTGAATTTTACCCAGAAAGAATTGGATGATGAGCAGGACGATGTGTTGATGGGGGCTTTTGAAGATGACAAGATATTAGGTTGTTGCCTGCTTACAAAAGTTGACAATTCGAAAATCCGTCTCCGCCAGATGGCGGTACCCAACAATATGCAGGGAAAAGGTATTGGTCGTGCATTGATGATATTTGCTGAAAATATTGCCAGAGATCTTGGTTATAGAGTATTATTGATGCACGCCCGGAAAACAGCCAGGGGATTTTATGAGAAACTGGGCTATACTGTTTCCAGTAGTGAGTTTGAAGAGGTGACCATCCCTCATTATGTTATGGAAAAAAATTTATAAACCCACCACTTCTTTAATTGTTTTCTGCTCTACATAATCATGAAGTTGCCGCATAAAATTCAGTATGTGTTTCATGGAAAAGATATCGTTCACAACCAGCATAAATAGCTTTCCTGTTTGTTTTAAGCGTGCTTTATTGGTTTGTTTCTGGATGAATTCTAGAATATGTCTAAACGTTTCGGATTCGAAATAAGGCGAATCCGGCTTATTGATGAAATAGCATTTTAGAATGCCATCTTTCAATATCATTCTTTCAAAACCTAAAACCACGGCCAGTTTCCGGCAACGAACAGTATCGAACAAGTCCTCAACCTGTTTAGGCAACGGGCCGAATCTATCAGTTAATTCTGTATTAAATTCCTGTAGCTCTTGTTCAGTCTCACAATTATCTAACCTGGTGTACAATGATAATCTTTCAGTAATGTTTTCCACATAATTGTCAGGAATAAGGATCTCCAGGTCTGTATCAATTGTACAATCCTGCACATAATCTTCCTGTTTTGAAATTTCTTCTTTAAACAATTCCTTAAATGCTGTCCGTTTTAATTCTTTAATGGCTTCGTCCAAAATCTTCTGATAAGTTTCAAACCCGATTTCCGCCATAAAGCCGCTTTGCTCACCTCCGAGCATGTTACCTGCACCACGAATGTCAAGGTCACGCATAGCAATCTGGAACCCACTCCCCAAATCGCTGTGTTGTTCCAGTGTTTGCAGTCGTTTTCTGGAATCTGCAGGTAATGTAGCCAGTGATGGAGCTATCAAATAACAGAATGCTTTCTTATTACTTCTCCCTACACGGCCCCGTAGCTGGTGCAAATCACTCAATCCAAACTGATGTGCGTTATCAATAATAATTGTATTAACATTTGGGATATCCACTCCACTCTCTACAATGTTTGTACATACCAGTACATCGTATTTTTTATCAATAAAATCCAGGATCCTTTTTTCCAGTTCATGTCCTTCCATTTGACCGTGTGCATAACCGATACTCAGATCAGGGCAAAGCCCCTGGATAATTGTAGTCATTTCCGCAAGGCCAATAACCCTGTTGAAAATAAAAAACACCTGCCCGCCTCTTTCTGTTTCAAAGTAAATGGCATCGCGGATGAAATCTTCGTTATAGCCGTGAAGCTCGGTTTGTATGGGCTGGCGGTTAGGAGGCGGTGTATTGATAATACTTAAATCCCTGGCGCCCATCAGGCTGAACTGCAGTGTTCTTGGTATAGGTGTTGCTGTTAATGTCAGGCAGTCTACATTGGTACGCAGCGTTTTGATTTTTTCTTTATGTGCAACACCGAATTTCTGTTCTTCGTCAATTATAAGTAGTCCCAGGTTTTTAAACTTCACTTCTTTACCTAATAAAGCATGGGTTCCAATAATAATATCTATTTTTCCTTCTTCCAGTTTTTTTAATGTTTCTTTTTTTTCTTTAGACGATTTGAAACGGTTTACATAATCGACCGTAACAGGAAAATCTTTTAGTCTTTCACTGAATGTTTTGTAATGCTGAAAAGCAAGAATTGTTGTAGGCACCAATACTGCAGCCTGCTTATCATCGCAGCAGGTTTTGAATGCAGCGCGGATGGCGATTTCAGTTTTTCCAAAACCCACATCTCCACACACTAACCTGTCCATTGGAGATGGTGATTCCATGTCTTTTTTAACATCTGCTGTTGCCTTGCTTTGGTCGGGGGTATCTTCATAAATAAAAGAAGCTTCCAGCTCGGTTTGCATGTAATTGTCAGGTGAATGCGCAAACCCGGCCTGAGCTTTTCTTTGTGCATATAATTTGATCAGGTCGAAAGCAATTTCTTTTACCCTTGTTTTTGTTTTTTCCTTTAGTTTGTTCCAAACATCACTACCCAGCTTATTTATTTTGGGTACGGTTCCTTCTTTACCTGTGTATTTTGAAATTTTATGGAGTGAATTAATATTTACATATAAAATATCGCTATCCTTATAAATGATACGTACAGCTTCCTGTAATTTTCCATTTGCTTCAATTTTCTGAAGCCCACTGAACACACCCACGCCATGATCTATGTGCGTTACATAATCCCCGGGTTGCAATTCCCTGAGTGTTCTTAAGGTAAGCGCTTTGTTTTTATTGTAAGCCTGTTTGACCTTGTATTTATGATAACGCTGAAAGATCTGATGATCGGTATAACAAACAATTTTTAAGTCATCATCAATAAAACCTTCGTGAATAGAAATGGGAACTGGCACAAATTGTATTGATGAATGCAGGTCTTCAAAGACGGTATGCAACCTTTCAAGCTGCTTTGGATTATCAGCGAATAAATAAATTTTATAATGATTTGCTTCCCGTTTTTTTAAATCAGTAATCAACAAATCAAAATTCCTGTTGAAAGAAGGCTGTGCTTTTGTATTAAATTCAATCTCAAATGACCAGTGCCTGGTGCCTGATGACGCCCGGCCAAATTCAATTTGATGGAATTTTTTTAGCTGTTCCTCTGTAGCTCCGGCGCTTATAAAATCCCGAATGCTGATTTTTCTTTTTTCTTCATTTTGATTCTCTTCATGGATAATCCTGTATCCCGTATCTCCCATCTCGACAAACAATTGCAGGTTTTCTTCTTCTGTCAGTAATCTTTCCTTAAAAAATTCTTTATCCTGTATCCATAGTACGGTGTTATCAGGGATAAAATCGAACAAAGAAATTTTTTCTTTGTCATCAAACTGTGTTTCCACATTCGGAATAATACTTACCTGCAACAGCTTCCGTTCACTTAATTGTGTCTCGGGATCAAATATGCGAATAGAATCTATTTCATTGCCAAATAATTCAACACGGTAAGGTTTTTCATTCCCAAATGAATAAATATCAAGAATCCCGCCCCTTAATGCAAACTGGCCGGGCTCATATACAAAATCGGCCCGCTCAAATCCATAACTCACGAATTTTTCCATAAGGCTATTCAGTTCAATTGTATCACCCGATTTGAGATATATGATATTGCCCGAAAGTGTTTGGGGCAACACTACTTTTTCAAATAAAGCTTCCGGATACGTAACCAATAATTTTTTATTGCCCCCATTGCTCCAGCGTGTCAATGCTTCAGTGCGCAACATCACATGGCTGCTATTCAGTGACCGGTAATTTTTTTTATTTTTAAAGGAGGAAGGGAAATAAAAAATGTCAAGCCCTTTTGTAAGATTTTCAATTGTATTATGAAGGTATGCAGCAGCTTCGTCGTCGTTGCATATTACCACATGATTCAACTGGCTGGTAATATCTTGCTGAAAAACAGCGCTGATTACAAATGCTGGTGCGCTTCCGTAAAGGTTCTTTAAACTGGTAACATCAGGCCGGGACAAAGTGATCCTGTCCGCAATTTGAAAAATGCGGGGGGAATTCATCAACAATCCTGGGGAAACCTCACTGCTCATTCGGAATGCAAATATAAAGCAACCCTGGAAAATACAACATCGTATTAATTTTCAGGGGTAATGTTAAATTTCTTGCCGGGAACTTTTAAAGGCAAAATTTTTAATAAACCGCATCATAGTCAACCCTGAATTCAACCTTTGAAAATTTTCCGGGCAAAACTTCAACAGGAGCGATATTATTATCTTTATCGAACCAGTTGGCAAAAAAAAGTTTGTCTTTTTTTACAAAAAGCGAGTACCTGCCTGCAGGAAGATTTATTTTGAAATACCCGTTCGTGTCGGTTTCAATTCTGGTAATGAGTTTTGATGGGATAGAATAATAAAATGCAGATTGACCCTGCCTCTGAACCTGGCTTAAATTGGTAAGTTCATAAATATATAAGAAAGTGCTGATGCCTTTCGGAGGAATGGGTTTTACATCAGGTGAAGGCATTTGGTTTCCGGATATTCTGTAAACGTATCCTTCAATTCCTTGCTTTGGCATATGCCGAGCATTAGTTTGTACATGAGGTGTACAGGAAAAAAAGGAGTATGTTATAAATATTTTGAACAACAAAAAAAGAATTTTGTACATCACTGCATTTTAAAAGTGAATGTTCTAATTTAGTGAAAACAAAGAATAGTATAAACGATTATTTATGATGAAAAGGCTTCCTGTTGTCCTGACCCTGATGATTACTGCAATATCAATTAACTGCCTGCATGCACAATTAATGACCAACAAAAATCTTTTAGCAGCAATGTCAAAAGATTTTAAAGCCAGAGAGGATAACGATTTTGCCAGGGCAATGCAGTTAGCCAAGCAAAAAGGTTGGTTCTTGCGGAAAACGACAAAAAATGGCGGTGTTGTTTTGCTTATAGGTGTAGATGAATTGGGAAACCCAAAATATATTACCACTTATAATAACACGATTGCAGCAGCCACCACAAGGGCGAATCAATTATGGCCAGGGGGCTCTTCCGGACTGAACCTGTCAGGATCATCTGCTTCTGTGAAAGGTAAAATAGCAATTTGGGACGGGGGGCATCCACTCACATCACATGTGGAGTTAACCGGCAGGGTTTTACTGAAAGATGTAGGAACTGTCGAAGGCCACGCTACACATACTACAGGAACATTGATTGCATCTGGCATTAATCCAATTGCAAAAGGAATGGCCTTCGGTGCACAGCAGTTGCTGGCTTATGATTTTAACAGTGATGCGTCAGAAATGACAACTGCAGCGCCTAATATTCTTATTTCAAATCATTCTTACGGGTTTTTATCAGGATCAGGCTGGACATATGACGGTACCAATTGGGATTGGTATGGAGACACCACCGTTAGCAAAACTGATGCTTATGGTTTTGGCTATTATGATCAAAATGCCCAACTCTATGATTCGATCGCGTATAACGCACCGTACTATCTTATTAATGTTGCCGCTGGTAATGCGAGAGGTTATAATGGCCCGGCTGTTGACAGCCCGTATTTATATAACGGAAATAAAAAACTTTTCAGATCAGCCACTCTTAAAGATAATCCAACTTATAAGAGTGTGAGTAATACTGCAGATTCAAAAAATACATTGGTGGTAGGCGCTGTAAACGGAATTTCCTCGGGGTATAATTCGCCGAACGACATATCGGTTGCATATTTCAGTTCATTTGGGCCCACGAATGATGGCAGGATAAAACCAGATATTGTTGCTGATGGTGTTGATGTCACTTCAACATGGAATACATCAATAACAGCATACAGTACGCAAAGCGGAACATCAATGGCCACACCGAATGTAACGGGCTCCCTTTATTTATTGCAGGAGTATTATGATAAACTGCACCCTTCCGTGTTCATGCGTTCAGCTACTCTGAAAGCGCTGGCTATTCATACTGCTGATGAAGCCGGACCTGCTCCCGGGCCAGATTACGTATATGGATGGGGGTTATTAGATGTTTTGAAAGGCGCCAATGTTATTACTTCATCATACAATCACCAATCAGATACTATTATTGAAAGTTCATTGAATAATGGGGGCACTTACACATTCAATGTCGTTGCTTCAGGAAAAGGACCGCTTTCCGCTACTTTAGTATGGACAGATCCTCCGGCAACTCCTGTTTCTGTTTCCCAGTCTTTGAACAACACTACTTCTATGCTGGTAAACGATCTTGATATGCGCATTACAAGCGGTGCACAGGTTTTCAAACCATGGGTGCTTGATCCTTTAAACCCTTCGAATGCTGCTACAAAAGGAGATAATTTTCGGGATAATGTGGAAAAGATAAATGCAGACAGCGTCGTTCCCGGTCAGACTTATACTATTACCATTACGCATAAGGGAACTTTGGCCAGGGGCCAGCAGGCATTTTCACTATTAGTAAGTGGTATGGGAGGGCAGGCTTATTGTACATCTTTAGCAACCAGTGCTGCCGGCACCAGGATCGACAGTGTGAATATCAGTAACGTGCAGATTGCAAATCCTGCGGGGTGTACCACTTATTTTAATAATACAAAGTATACTATTCAGGTTCAACCTAAACAAAAAATCCCTGTTCGTATTAAACTGAGCAGTTGTGATGCTTCTGCTGCGAATAAAGTCGTTAAAATATTTATCGACTACAACAATAACGGTGTTTTTGATTCCGGTGAATTAGCTGCTCAGAGCAGTGTCATTAATGGCAATGCTGTTTATACTGATACTATAAGCCTTCCTTCACTTACAAAAGGAAACTCTACATTGCTCCGTATAGTTGCCCAGGAAACTAATGATGCTTCAACCGTACAGGCTTGTGGCAATTATGGAAACGGAGAGACTGATGATTTTAATGTGTTGGTCGTTAGCCCCGCTAATGATCTGGCACTTACACAGATCATTTCTCCGGCAAACGGAGTTTGCAGCGACGATGCTGAACTTGTTACTGTTGCTATTAGAAATAATGGAACGGATACTGTATCTAAAGTGCCTGTTAATGCAATAATCAAGAACGGAAACACAACCGTAGCCACACTGAATGAAACTTACCCCGGAAAAATTCCGCCGGGATTTCTAGTTACATATACTTTCCAAAAGAATATCGGAACCACAGCAGGAACAAATTATAATGTTTCGGCTTTTGTGTCATCTGCAAATGACCAGGATAATTCAAATGACACACTTGCCAATTCAATTAGTATCGCTGATTTACCCGCAGCTCCCGTAGCAACAGCTACGGTTAGCGGAGATACGGTTACTTTGAAAATTACCAATCCGAATTCAGGCTTAACTTATTTCTGGTATGCAGATGCTGCCAGCGATACACCATTGTTTTCGGCTACTGATACTGCCTTTACTTTAAATTCTCTTCCTGCGGGCAACACTTTTTATGTGGGCACCGGCATAAAAGGTTCAGTAGGGCTGGCATCAAAAAATATTTATCCTAACGGAGGCGGATACCAGCTATATGGTGGTAATTGGCTGTCTTATACATCAGAAATTCCACTTGTACTAAAGAGTGCGAAAATGTACACCGGAAACCCCGGTAAAGTAACCATAATGGTTGTAGATACCATTTTAGTAAGCGGTCAGCTTGAATATTATATACCACCGCTTACAAGCACCACGTTTGATGTGTACGCTACCAGTCCGAATCCTGCAGCAGGGTCAAGAAATTACGATCCGTCAGATAGTGGGGCCGTTTTTTATATTAACCTGTCTCTTCCTGCCGGTAAGCATGTAATAATGGATACTACTGTAGATGCCTCAGTTGATAAATCGGCAGTAGATAATGCTACAATATTCCGCAATAATAATGTTACAGGCAATCCTTATCCGTTTACATTTGGAAATATATTTTCCATTACCGGAAACAGTGCTTATTCTGCTAGTAACCACAATCAATACCAAAACTATTACTATTATCAGTACAATATGAAAATTCAGACTGCTGATTGTATTAGCGACAGGACTGCTGTGAAGATTTCTGTTCCGACAAACCTTGATTTCAATGCATGGCCAAATCCGATAACGCCGGGTTACCAGTTGAACATAATATTTAAGGCAGATAATCCGGGAAATTACCAGATTGAAATTTTTGATTTGTTGGGAAGAAGATATTTTTCTCAGAATTATTCCGCTTCAGGATTATTCAGCACACAAATAAATGTGAACACACTTGTAACGGGGATGTATATACTATCAATAAAAGGCGGGGGAAAATCGTACAAGAAAAAAATTCTGATAACGAAATAAAAAATACCGTCGGTTTATCCGACGGTATTTTCATTGAGGGAACAATCTCAGGAGGTCAATTTCTTAAAAATATTTTCCGCATAATCATTTAGATAAAATAATATATATTAGCATCATCGATTGCTTGCCATTACTGGCAAACTTTGGGAGCAGGTCCGTTGATCTGCTCTTTTTATTGAAGATTTAAACCAAATTAATCAGATGTTGCAACCCTGGCAAAAAGGCATAGTGATCAAAATTGAAAATGAAACCCCCGCCACACGCCGTTTTTGGATACAGCTGCCTGCAATACAGTCATTCGATTTTAAGCCAGGTCAATTTGTTACCATCGACTTACCTATTCACGAAAAACCCAATAAGCGTTGGCGCAGTTACTCTATCGCCTCATGGCCCGACGGCACGAATGTTTTTGAACTGATAATAGTTTTTTTAGAGGACGGGGCAGGCACAAATTATCTTTTTAATGAAGTGACAGTAGGCTCGGAGCTTACCTTGCGCGGCCCCCAGGGTGTTTTTACATTACCGGAGAAAATTGAAAAAGACCTTTTTTTTATCTGCACAGGAACCGGTATAGCGCCTTTTCGTTCCATGGTTCATCATATATATAATCAGGGTACTCCTCACAGTGATGTATATCTTATTTTTGGGTGCCGCAAATTCAGTGACTGCCTTTATCAGGAAGAACTTCTGGAGTTGGAAAAAAAAATGCCAGGTTTTCATTATATACCAGTTTTTTCAAGGGAAACAGCAATTGATTATCATAGGAACTTCAGGACCGGGTATGTTCATGCCGTTTATGAAGAGATTTGCCGGAATAATATCAAAATAAACATGGCAGGAGAAACCGCAGTACTAAGACCTGCTTCCTTTTATCTGTGCGGATGGAAGAATATGGTTGATGAAGCAAAGCAAAAAATACAGGCCCTCGGTTACGAAAGGAAATCCATTCATCAGGAGTTGTATGGTTAGTCAACCAGGTGCATATAGCCAACCGTAGTGGATAGAAAAATTGCCACGATAATAAAGCGATATTCATTCCGGGAATGAATCCAGTATCTGTTTGTTACAGTGGCAATCACTGTATAATATAAAATCAGGAAGCTTTATTTATATTTACTTCTTTATTCAGCACATTGTCGTAAGCCGGATTATAGCCTTCTTTGCGATTGGGAAGAAAATCTTTTGTAAGCATTTTTTTTCTGATTACGCCATCGGGTGTCTTTTCTGCATAGCCGGCTTCATTGGTAATTACAGGCCCGGTAACAGGATCTTTAACAGCACGCATTTTCATTTCCATGTTGATGTATTCTTTTTGTATTTCAAGAATTTCAGCATGGCTGTTGATCATTTCATTTTCTGCTTTTAACAGTTTTTTCCGCAGGTTAATGACCTGAGTTCTTCTGAGGCTAAATCCAATGAACACCGAGATAGCAGAGATGGCCAATAGGATAAGCGCATTGACTGGGAATTCAAGCGTAAGCATTGTAATGTAATTGAGGTTAGTAAGTAAACACAAATGGGTATAAGAATATATAGTTTGTATCTGTGTAACAAACAACACATTCGGAATCTAAGGTAGATATTAGGAAAAAGCCTTATGAAATTTGTTTATCCACAATGGTCTTGATTGTGTGAATAGCGATGCGTTCCTGTAACATACTATCGCGGTAACGGATGGTTACCGTATTATCTTCTTTGGTTTGATGATCGACAGTGATGCAAAAAGGAGTACCGATGGCATCCATGCGGCGGTAACGTTTTCCGATTGCATCTTTTTCTTCATAAAAACAGCGGAAAGAATTTTTGCAATCTTCCATAATCGTTCTTGCAATTTCAGGCAGACCGTCCTTCTTCAATAAAGGAAGAATGGCTAACTTAATAGGAGCTAATTTTGGCGGCAGTTTCAGCACTACGCGGCTGTCTTGCTTTTCAGGTGTGCTTAAATCTTCTTCAGTATATGAGTTGCTGATGATGAGCAAAAACATTCTGTCAAGGCCGATAGAAGTTTCAATCACATAGGGAATATAATTGCCATAAGGTTTTCCATTGCCATCAAGATCATTATCGAAATACTGCATTTTTTTCTTACTGAATTCCTGGTGATTGCGCAAATCAAAATCAGTTCTTGAGTGAATGCCTTCCACTTCTTTAAACCCGATCGGGAAATCATATTCAATATCACATGCAGCATCTGCGTAATGTGCGAGCTTCACATGATCGTGAAAACGATATTTCTCTTTTTCAATTCCCAAACTCAAATGCCATTTCATTCTTTCTTCTTTCCAGAACTCATACCATTCTTTTTGTGTGCCAGGGCGAATAAAGAACTGCATTTCCATCTGCTCAAATTCACGCATACGGAAAATAAATTGCCTCGCTACAATTTCATTACGAAATGCTTTACCGATCTGTGCAATGCCGAAAGGGATTTTCATTCTTCCCGTCTTTTGTACATTCAGGAAGTTCACGAAAATTCCCTGTGCCGTTTCTGGTCTTAAATAAATTTCATTGGCTTCTTCGGTTACACTTCCGAGCTGGGTGGAGAACATCAGGTTAAACTGTCGAACATCGGTCCAATTGCATGTTCCGCTGACAGCGCATTTGATTTTATTATCTTCTATCAATTTCTTTAGGCCTACAAAATCATCGCTTGCCAAAAGCTTTTCCATTTGTTGACTAATTTCTATCGCTTTCTTTTGCAAAGCTTGTGATTTTTCTTCATCGTTAGCCCCAGCTTTGTTTAAAATCTCATCAATGTAAGCTTCAATCAAATGATCAACGCGATAACGTTTCTTGCTGTCCTTATTGTCAATCATCGGGTCGCTGAAATTGTCAACATGCCCGCTGGCTTTCCAGGTGGTGGGGTGCATAAAAATGGCCGCATCAATACCCACAATATTTTCATGCAGCTGGGTCATGCTTTTCCACCAATAATCTTTAATATTCTTCTTCAGTTCACTTCCCCATTGGCCATAGTCATACACCGCGCTTAGTCCATCATAAATTTCACTGGAAGGGAAAATAAAACCGTATTCTTTGCAATGAGAAATGATTGCCTGGAATTTTTTATGATCGTTTGCCATAGTGGGCGCAAAGGTAAAATAATCCTGTTGAAAAGGTTGAAGGATTCTCTCCAAACTGTTAAATTACATTTGATAGAACATTAACAATATGCCTGCTACTATAGAATTTAAAAGTAAGAAACTATCCCTGCTTGAAAAATTTGGTATTTATTATCTGGGCATTTTTGGTAAGCAGGAATTTTCTCATCACGTATTCGACTTTACAGACAAAGAACTGAATGATAAAATCAGGCATATTTCGAACAGGGGCATTTTTCTTTCTGCATTAACCGGCCTGGTTTGTGTTTGGCCAACGGTTTATATTGACGTGCTTGAACAAAACGAAACATGGCTGATCCATTATGCATGGGTCGGAGGGGTTACATTAGTTTCGATAGCCATAGAATTTTATGCGCTTTTTATTATTGCTTTGCATGCGGTTCATCAAGTAAGCAGGCTTATTAACATACATGCGCACAAAAAAGATTTTCTGAAAAACGGGCCGTTTAATGTAACCAATATACTTGCCCGCACTGCTTTGGAAATTCCCGACCCTGAAATGGAAATTTTAGGAATTGATCCTTTTGAACGTATCTCTAAAAAGAACCTGTTTATCCTCGGGTTATTATACAAACTGAAAATTGTGATTACTAATTTCTTTTCGAAATTATTGCTGAGATGGGGTTTTGGTCAAGCTATAGCAGGCATTTCCGTTAATTATGTAGCGCTTCCTGTGGAATGTTTCTGGAATGGCATGGTGTTGCACAGGGTGGTAAATGAGGCGAGGCTTCGTTTAATGGGTTTTGCATTGAGCAACCATATTGCAGACAACCTGTTGCATGATGGTTTGCTGGAACAATTGAGCGATGAAGCCAGGGTAGGTTGCGTGCGTGCTTTAGGTAATGCAGTGGTGATGGCCAGGAACTATCATCCCAATATGATTTTGCTGCTGCTCCGCTTTCAGCATTTGATGCATATTAATCAGGATAACCATTACGATGACTGGAATTTATTTTTGGAATGCCTGAAAAAAGTGAGCGAAAAAGAAAGAAATTTTCTGCTTGATCTTTTTACTGTGGCTGTTTCTTTCGATGGAAAAATTTCAGAACTTGAAATGAGTAAATTACAAGAAGTTTATGGAAAAGATTATGACCTGTATTATCCCAGGCTCATACAACTTACCAGAAATTTAAAGGACGGGAAATTACATGCCGCTGCTGATTTGTGTAAACTTGATTTTGTTGCAGGCTGATGTACAGGCGAATTAATAAATCCGGCATGTTTATTTCAGCTTTTCGTTTTGTTGATGCCTTTCGGAATCACGGATATTTTTCTTTTCAAAATTTTTTTGCAATGCCTCTGTGAGGTCGATGCCCGTTTGATTTGCGATACAGATTAATACCCATAGCACATCAGCAAGTTCATCAGCGAGTTTTTTTTCTTTGTCGGATTCTTTGAAAGACTGGTCGCCATATAAACGGCTCATCAGGCGGGCTACTTCTCCAACCTCTTCTGTCAGGATAGCCATATTTGTCAATTCGCTGAAATAGCGGACACCAACAGTTTTTATCCAGTTGTCAATTGTTTGCTGTGCTTCACGGATGGTGAGATGATGCATCTGTCAGATTTTATATAGTCATATTTCCTTCCAGGTAGGTTATGGCATTGCCGCTGATCAATACTCTATCCTTTTTCATTTCACATTCCAAATGCCCCCTGCGTTTGGATAATTGTATGGCTGATAATTTATTCTTGTTCAACTTTTTTGCCCAGTATGGAGTCATTAATGTGTGTGCGGAGCCCGTGACCGGATCTTCATCAATACCAGACTGTGGAAAAAAGCAACGGGAAACAAAATCCGCATCATCACCTTTTGCTGTTGCAATAATCCCTCTTGATTTCAATAATGAAATGATTTTGAAATCCGGTGCAAGTTGCTCAATGGCCTTTTGATTATCCAACACAACCATATAATCAGTGGTGCCTTTGTACACTTCCAATGGTTTTACCTTTAAACCCAGTTCAATTTCACTCAGTATTTCCGTTGTTGAGTAATAATCTGCCGGAAAATTCAATGTCAGCTTCCCATTATTTTTTTTTGAAACATGCAGGGGCCCGCTTTTTGAATGAAAAGTGATTTCTTCTTTCGTATAAGAAAGATGATTAAAAAACACGTGGGCCGAAGCAAGCGTAGCGTGCCCGCATAAGGCCACTTCAACCGTTGGCGTAAACCAACGGATCTGGTAATCCTCTTTTAGCGATACAATAAAGGCAGTTTCTGCAAGATTGTGTTGCATTGCAATTTGTTGCATCAGATTTTCGGATAACCATTCCCGTAAATAAACTACTGCGGCAGGGTTGCCGCCAAATGCCGATTGTGCAAATGCATTAACTACATACACGTTAAGTTTCATTCTTTATTCTTTGTGTCTATAATAATCGTAACGGGGCCATCATTAACCAATCCAACTTTCATATCAGCTCCAAACTCCCCTGTGAAAATTTTTTTACCCAGATCGGCTTCCACTTGTGCAATCATTTTTTCATAGATCGGAACGGCGATTTCTGGTTTACTGGCCCGGATATATGAGGGCCGGTTTCCCTTTTTGGCAGAAGCATACAGGGTAAACTGGCTGACGAGCAAAATATCACCTAGCACATCTTTCAACGAAATATTCATTACCCCATTCTCATCATCAAAAATACGCAGGTTGCATATTTTGGCGCTCAGCCATTCAATATCTGCTTTCGAATCGTTGTCTTCGATACCCAGCAAAATCAATAAGCCTGTATCAATTTTTGATTTCGTAAAACCATTAATAGAGACACTTGCCTGGCTAACCCGTTGTATTACTGCCCGCATTTTGCTCTTCTTTTATTGTAAATTTGAAATATGAAGATAGATGTTTCAAGAGAAATTATTTTCCGGACAGGTAGGAGTGGCGGCAAAGGCGGACAAAATGTGAATAAGGTGGAAACAATGGTAGAAGGCTATTTTGACATTAATGATTCTTTGCTCCTGACATCAGCGCAAAAACAAAAATTACGGCAGAAACTTTCGAATAAAATAAATTCGGAAGGTATGCTTTTGGTAAAATCGCAGGTTCATCGTACGCAGCTTGCAAATAAAGAAGAGGTGAAGGAAAAGATTAATGTATTAATTGAACTTGCATTAAAAGAAGAAAAAAAGCGGGTTGCCACAAAGCCTTCAAAAGCTGCGAAGCAAAAAAGAATAGAATCGAAAAAGAAACAATCAGAAATTAAAAGCGGGAGAAAAAGAATCCGTGAATGGTAAATGCTTTTTGTTTACGGATTTATCTGTCTTTTATCTGTTTGGCAGACATTCTAATAAACAAATCAAGCTAATTTTAGCAGCAGTAGAAATATTTTTTGACGCCTTAGGTAATTTTACCTGTCTTTTTAGGGATATATACCTGCGTTCATACCCAAACCATATATTATTTTGATATGTATTTAAACCAATTAAAATACTGAATTATGAAATCGAAAAACATTTTGATGCTTGTAACAGTTTTGCCCGTATTTTCTGTTTTTTTAACCAGTTGTTATCGTGATAAAATACGTTTTAATAAGGAACGTGCATTACAACAAATTATCCCGATTGAACAGGCACGAAGCCTGCAAAAGAATTTTATTGCTTCTCATGAAACGCTATCCAGGGTAGTTGCTGATTCTTCATTTTTAAAAAATCATTTCAACTTGCCGAATGCAGAAACTTTTAACAGGGATATGATTTCAGTTTTATTAAACCAAGATAGTGCCGATGGTATACGCATTTATTATGGTGAGGATGAAAAAGGGCAAATAAGACTGGTATTGTTGCCGGTTGACGCAAAAGGTCATGATATAGTGAATACCCTTGTAACAGCCGCAATTAAAGTACCGGGCATTTCAAATGCATTTGCGGACGGTAGCGGAGGCCAGGCAGGTGAAACCGGTCAGGGTTGCCCGCCTTGTCAAATCGGAGGAAATCATTAAATTTTTTTCATGTCTGCAGGCGATGTTTGGAGGTTTGCTTTTAGTCTTTCAGTTGCTTTTCCAGCTATTGTAAGTATTATATGTTTCAAAAAAGTGAATGAAGGGTACAGGCCTTTTTTAATTTATACAATAGTATCATTAATAAATGAACTATTGGTAGGTTTTGTTATTGTGCCTAATAATAAAAAAGGCATGAACTTGGATAATAATATTTTCTACCTGTTTGAGGCATTAATTTTATTTGCACAGTTTTATTTGTGGAAAAGACCCCGGCCTAATAAATTATATTGGGGTATTTTGGCCGGGGTTTTAACAGCAGGATGGATTTTTGAAAATTTTGTAGCTAAAAGTATTATTAAGTATAACATTGTATTTGCAGTATCTTATTCTTTTCTGCTTGTTCTTTTAAGTGTCCAAACCATTAATTATATCATCATTAACGAGGGGAGGGTATCGTTAACGAAAAATGCAAAATTCATTATCTGTACTGCTACAATAATATTGTTCATCTATAATATGTTTGTTTTTATTACCATGAATGCCACTGCAAAAAATATTAATGGAACAGTCCTTTACGATAAGGTATTGGTATCAAACATATTTGCTATAAAGGTTTATGTAAATGCTTTTTGTAACTTACTGTATGGAATAGCGGTTTGCTTAATACCGCAGAAAAAATCAACAGGGGAGTTATTTAAAAACTTTGATTTTTAAAGTCTGGTAAAAATGAAGTAAGGATTTTTGACAAAATAACGAGCTGCTATGAGTTCAGGTAGTGCAGAATTATTTGATTCAATTCTTATTGTTGCAGTGCTGATTGGAATAATTTTAATTTATTTCATTGTTACCATCATTAGATATCACCGCCGGTATATCAGGCTCCAAAAAGAAAGGATTTTCGCGGAAATCACCATGCAGGAAAATGAACGTAAAAGAATAGCCAATGACCTCCACGATAGCCTTGGCCCCTTGCTGTCATCAGTGAAACTGAATATTAACAGTATTGATGTGCATAATGAGCAAGACGAAGAAATAATTAGCAAAGCAAGCAAACGTATTGATGAAATTATTAAAAGCCTCCGCCAGATATCTTACAACCTTTTGCCAAATACACTGCAACGAAACGGGCTTGGCGAAGCATTACGTGAGTTTGTGAAAGAGGTACAGAACAAGCACAATATGCAGGTACACTTACGTGTTCCGAAAGATGTGCACATTACCAAAGAGAAAGAAATACATGTGTTCAGGATATTGCAGGAAATGATTCACAATGTACTGAAGCATGCGGATGCGGAAAACCTGTACATAGCTGTTACAGAAGAAAGTGGTAATTTACAGGTAATGGTTAAGGATGATGGCAAAGGATTTGATATGGAGAAATCAAAAAAGGAATCGCAGGGACTAGGCCTGAAGAGCCTGGAGAGCAGAATTGAAATATTGAAGGGGGAACTTAGCTTTGAATCATCACCAAATAAAGGGGCCAGCTATTTTTTTAAGGCTCCTTTACGATGATTATTGACTTACTGATAAAGAAATATGAAGTATACAATTAGTTTGGTAATAGCAGATGATCACGAAATTTTTCGTGACGGACTGGTATTGATGCTTTCAAAGGATAAAGATATTATGCTGAAAGGCCAGGCTGAAAACGGAATTGAACTGGTTCAGCTGGTAAAAGAAAAAAGACCCGATGTCATTTTAACTGATATAAAAATGCCACGTATGGATGGCATTCAGGCAACAAAAGCTTTACTGAAAGAAAACCCTGAACAGAAGATTATTGCGTTGTCAATGTTTGATGAGGAAAACCTGATTATTGAAATGCTGGAAGCCGGTGCAAAAGGGTATTTGCTCAAAAACGCCGACAAACGTGAAATCATAGAAGCTATTGAACAGGTGTATGAAGGCAATTCTTATTACTGCAAACATACATCTGCAAAACTCGCAAGGATGATTGTTAAAAGCAGCTTCAACCCATATAAAAAAGCTGAAAAAATCACTTTTACTGAACGCGAAACAGAAATTATAAAATTAACCTGTCAGCAACTTACTGCACAACAAATTGGGGAGCGATTGTTTTTGAGCAAACGTACCGTTGAAGGGTACAGGACGAAAATATTGGAGAAGATGAATGTAAAAAATACAGCGGGTGTGGTTATTTATGCATTGAAACATGGCTTGATTGAAGAAAAAGATATTGTATAAAAAACCCCGGTCAACCCGGGGCTTTCTCTGAAATTTTTTCTACTCCATTACATCTTCTTTTTTGCTTTCAGTGCATCGAGGGCCTGCTGTTGCTTGTCAACTTCCTTATATTGATTTATAAGATTACCTTTTGTTTCATCAAGGTCAGCCTGTGTTTTTCTTAATTTTTTTCTGATATTATCCTGTTCGTCCAGCAGCTTGTTCATTTTTTTCTGCGCCTTGTTTTTTACATCATCATTGGAGCTGACTGAATTTTGAATTTCGCTGGTTTGTTTCAGGATATCGGTTTTGTTCTGGTCAGCATCTGCAGAAAGGTCTCTTATTTTCTTTTCCAGGCCGGTTGAATCGCTTATATAACTGTTTAATTTCTTTTGTGCCTTTTTCAGAACATCCTGTTGCTTTCCGATTTCGACATCAATATTATGTTCATCCACATAAGGGACAATATTATTAAGAAAATTTTTTGCTTTTTCAATTTGCCCGGTACTGTCTGCAGCAGGTCGCGAAAGAATATCCATATTTGCTTTTGTGGCCAATAAAGTGATGACAGAATAATCTTTATCTTTTTTCTTTTTTTCTACCTTAAAATACAGGTCGCTCGGGTCGGTATCGGCGTCATCAAGCTTTGCTCCCCTATACACAGTGAAACCTTTTGAACCTGACCCTTTAAACCCTTTTTTCAGCATATAATCACTAATTGCATCCTCAGCAATGTCCGTTTTGTATGGCACCTCAATAGCAGCAACCTGCTGCATGGTTTTCTGATACTCAATTTTACTTTCATAAGCCTGCTGTTGTGCAAACGTTGTGAACCTGAACGCAATAACCATTAATATTAATAAAGCCTTTTTCATATTCATGAGTTTAGAGCAAAGGTACATGATTTCATATTCCTGTATTTTCATGGTAGTGGGTAAAAATATTTCTGCAATTTACGGCTCAGGAGGCAGGTTCATTCAATCAGGGCAATGGTTGCAGGCAAAACTGGATAATATCCGGCTGCAGGAATATTCATTTGATAATATGGCAGGATGAAGATTATTTTTGTCAATAAATTTTTTTGTGAGCAGTATCAAAAAATTAGCAGGACAAACACTTTGGTACGGAGCGAGTAATATTTTTGCACGTTTCCTTAATGTGTTGCTCACCCCTTATCTTACCCATCAATTTATAGGAACTCCCGAATTCGGCAAGATGAGCTTAGTGTATTCGATGATCCCTTTCCTGTACACGCTCACTATGTTCGGATTTGAAACAGCCTATTTCAGGTATATCCAGAAAAAAGAACACGAAAAAGATGTGTATAATACCATCATCACTTCACTTATTATCAGTACGTCTGTAATTACGATTGGTACTTTTTTTTTCCGTCAGTCGGTGGCATCTTTTATAGGTATAGACAATCATCCTGAATACATAACCATCAGCGCCCTTATTATTGCTTTGGATACCATTTCAACCATCCCTTTTGCAAAATTGCGTCATGAAGGAAGACCAAGAAAATATGCATTCATTCGTGTTACAGGGATACTGATAAACATTTCGGTTACTTTCTTTTTTTTATCTGTATTTCCTTCGGTATACAAAAAGCATCCTAATAGTATTTTGCTGTTTTTTTATAGTGCCGGTTTCGGTGTAGGTTATGTGCTTATTGGCAATCTTGCCCAATCTTTGTTTCAGTTGGTGGTTTTATTGAAAGAATTATTAGTGTTCAGATGGGAATTGAACAAACAACTCTGGAAAGAAATTGTGATTTATTCCCTGCCGCTGACTATAGCCGGTTTCGGAGGAATCGTGAATGAAACTTTTGACCGGGTAATGTTGCAGAAGTGGCTGCCCTTATCGAAAGATCTGGCTACTTATCAGGTAGGCATTTACAGTGCCTGTTACAAATTATCAATCCTTATTTCTCTTTTTATACAGGCATTTCGTCTTGGGGCAGAGCCATTTTTTTTCAAGCAGTCTTTACATGAAGATGCTCCAAAAGTATACGCAAGGGTGATGAAGTTTTTTGTGATTGTAATTTGTATTATGTTCCTTGTAGCTGCATTATATGTGAATATCTGGAAAATCATTATCATACGCGATCCGAAAATGTGGGAAGGCCTGAAAGTTGTTCCAATACTGCTTTTTGCCAACATGTTCCTTGGTATTTACTATAATCTTTCCATTTGGTACAGGCTTTCGCATAAAACAACTGCGGGGGCTTATATCACGTTAACAGGGGCAGCAATTACCTTGATCATAAATTATGTTTTCATTCCTCATTTTGGATATATGGCAAGTGCGTGGGCTACATTTCTCTGTTATGGGAGTATGATGGTTATTTCTTATAAATGGGGGCAAAAAGCTTATCGCATTCCTTATGCTACAAAAAAATTAGTGGCATATATGGTGATAGTGGCCCTGCTTTATTTTATGCATCATTTCCTAACCGGTATATGGAAAGGTAATTTAGCGAGTCTTTGTCTGGCAACTGTTTTTACAACAGCTTATTGTTGGTTTATTTTAAAAATCGAGAAGAAAGAATTTCAGAAATTACCCTATATCGGAAAATTTGTATAACTAAAATTTCCCATTTTCGGGAAACCGGGGATAGTAATACCGCGTCAGAAATCAATCCTAAAGCTTCCGAAAATACCAAAGCCGGGGGCGCTGCCTGCTGGAGCAGGCTTGGGAGAAACCCGCCACACAAAATCCAGCCGGAATATTTTAAAAATATTATCGACCCCTGTGCCCAGTTCAAGGTAAGTTTTGCCATTAAGCGTTTGAAAAGTATAATTGCCGGAAGTATTATATAACTGATTTGCATCGCTCAAACTTCCCCATAAGGCTTTGGCTGTCCAGAATTGCCTGAATTTCAATTTACGTGTGAAAGGAATAAAACGAAAAAGGCCATTGCCAATATTGTGTTCGAGATTCACTCCAACATATCGGTCGCTGAGGTATTGATATTTATTCATCAGGCTAAAGGCATACTGGTTATAATAATAAATTTCATTACCAGGCGCAATATCAAGAAAAGGGAATGCTAGTGTTTGAAATGTTTTCCCTCCGAATACATTGTAATAAAGCGTGCCAAATGGAGGTATTTTTTTATAATCAGAAATGCTTGCAGAGATTTTATCGTAATTATAACTACTGTTCAATATACCTGCAATTCCGCGTGTATATTTAAAATCAACAATAGGGTAATCGCTTCCAAGACTTGTTCGGTAAAAATTATTCTCAAAAAATTTTTCAAGATAAGCAAAACGTAGTTTGATAGATGCTTCAAAAGTATTCAGTGCCTCACCTGTTGCGGAGGGGTAGATACTTTTTGGAGGAAGGTTACTTATAGGGTTATACACTTTATTATCACCTGTAAGTGTAACCGAAAAGCCGGAATGCCATTCTTTGAAAAGTTCCAGCTTTTTCTGGTCGATGTGAATAAATTTGATGGGGATATTTGCTTTGCGAAAGGCGAGAGCAAATATATTATCCGAAGAGATTTCATCATAGTACTGCTGGCCAAAATCAAGGTCCTGTTTGTACATACCAAACAGTGTGAGCCTCGGGGCCTTTTTTATCACATACAAAGCATCTCCTTCCCAATGCCATTGCTGATCGCCGAAGCCATAAGCTGCATATCCATGAAGAATGATTTTTTTGTTAAAATACCTGTTTGTCCCCAAATCAAAGCGTAACCGCAGCCCTTCCAGCACATTACTATAAACCCAGCTGAACCAGGGGCCAATCTGATATTTTTTATAAACATCCAGGTAACCGGTAGCAATAAAATTTATATAATTCACATATTTGTGGAAAACAGGCATTTTTAAAAGCGTATCTACCATTACATAGATTGCTTTTTCATTTTTATTTAGCTCTTCGTGCCTGTGATTTACCCAAAATGAATCCGGTTGACTTCTTGAACCGGGTTCAAGTATGGTTTCCTCCTGAATTTTGTTTTTATTGAGCTCATTGGTAACGGCACTATCGTTGATAACAACATTCCTGTAAGTGGTCGTTTTTCTTCCTATAAATGAACCTTTATTTTTTCCGATTAATGTTATGTCCACTACAAATTTATCCTTGTCAAGAAACCAAACACTGTCATTCACGAAACTGAATTCCTGGATAAGGCTGAGTTGTTTCACAAAATTGATATTTGCATCCGCCGATAGCCTGAGGTTCATTTTTTGAATAGCGAAGGTAGTATCGTGCACCCAGCAATCGCCTTCAAAAGTACTTTGGCCTTTTCTTTTTGGCGTAAAAATGAGGTGGAATAATTTTCTTGAATTCACATATTGTGTATCTACGACTTTGTATCTGTAATAGTCATCGCCGTTATCGCTGATGGGGCTCACAAATTTTTTGTCAAATACTGGAATGAAATTGCTGTAAAAGTCAACATTTTGTTCCATGCCTCCGAGAAGCTGGCTTACACTGGGATTGTCAACACCGATGGTTTTGCTGGCTTTGATAACTTCTCGCCTTCGTACGGGAGATTTCTGAAAATAATAATCCGAAAGCGTTTCAGTAAGATAAACCGGCAGAAACGATTTGCCTTCTGTTGTATCAATGTTATCAAACACAAAGCTGAAAGGTTTCAGCAGTTTTTTATCTTTCATCTTTTCTTTATTCACGTGGTCAAGGTCTAATTCAAGCTTATTGTATAATTCATAGGAAAAATTATTAAAGCGGTAACGGTCGTTGAATTTTTTTCTTTTTACAATTCTTTTCCACATCAGCAAGCCATGGTCTACTTTTTTTCTTACCACAATTTCATTCTGGTATTTGCCACGATCTAACTTAATGACGAGTTTGACCGTGTTGCTACCATTTGCCCTGGCAAAAAAAGATGAATCAAATGCAAGTTTATAATCCTGAAACCCTACATAAGAAATGATGAGCGTATCATCCGGCCATTCATCGAAATGGAAAACAAATGATCCGGAGGAATCACTCAACCGCCCCGTTTTTGCATTTTTGAATTGCATGGAGGCAAAAGGAATAGGTTCGTCGCTGTGTGCATCCCTTATTGCACCTTTTAATGTTTTTGATTGCGAAAGCAAGGATGAAAAATGAATGGAAAAGGAAACGAGCATTAATAAGGTTTTGAAAAAGGGGGCTTTGAACAGGTGCATACAATAAAAGTACTAATACAGCTTTAAAAAGGTTGCTTTGCTAAAAAAAATGAAACCCAAAAATTGGGGAAATGATTTTTATATATTTACTTTGTATTTCAAAGTGCTTTTAAAATGAATACCCAAGACAGTTCATTAGAAACTTTACAGGACATCAGGCGGATGATGGAAAGATCGTCAAGATTTATTTCATTGAGTGGGCTCAGTGGGGTTAGTGCTGGTGTATTTGCACTGGTTGGGGCATACATTGCGCATGAATGGCTTGACGGATATCATGTTAAATATTATAACGGATCGGGCGGCTATGAACCAGGTGATTTCCGGATATTGATTTGGAGATTGCTGTTTTTGGCCGGCAGCGTATTGGTTTGTTCATTACTCTTTGCTTTTTATTTCACCTGGAGAAAATCAAAAAGGAATGAAATTCCAATGTGGGGGCATACCTCAAAAAAGCTACTGACGAATTTATTAATACCATTAATTACAGGCGGCTTTTTTGTGCTTGGTTTGTTGTATCATGATCAATGGCTTTTTGCAGCTCCGGCTTGCCTGGTTTTCTATGGTCTTGCTTTAGTAAATGCCAGTAAATATACATTAAGTGATATAAGATATATTGGACTGTTAGAGATTGTTCTGGGACTAGTAAACATGTTTTGGCCAAGATATAGTTTATATTTTTGGGCATTAGGCTTTGGAGTATTACATATTATTTATGGATTAATAATGTGGTGGAAATATGACAAAAAGCCTGCTTCATAATTCAAACAATTTTTGTTATATAACATGCGGTTTTATTGGATGTGATGAAATTTACAGGAAATGAAAAACCCGATTGGAAATCTGAATAAAATTTTTGATAGCAGGATTCGCCTGGGTGTGATGAGCATTTTATTAGTGAATGAAGAAATGGATTTTAATTCGCTGAAAGAATTGCTTCAGTTAACGGATGGAAACCTCGCTTCTCATCTTACGAACCTGGAAGAAAACGGCTGTATTAAAGTGCATAAAGGCTTTGTTGGCAGAAAAACGAAGACAACTTATTCCATTACCAAAGCGGGCGAAAAAGCGTTTAAAGACCACCTTGATGCACTGGAAAACATGATTAACGGGGTTAAATAATTTTTTTTTAATTTTTACTTTGTATTACAAAGTACTTTTAAATTTAATTATGATATGATTTCCGCAATTAGCCGCATGGGTACGATTATAGCAATATTTCTTTTGATTTATTATGTTGTTCAAAAGATCTATCATTCCAATGCAAATGACCCGCGATTGCCGATAGCAAGGGGTATTGCTTTTCGTTTGCAGGAATCGAAATCTACAGGCTATTTTTTATGACTTCTTCATTAAATTATTTTTTCACTGTTAAATTTTATGTATGCAAACATCACAGGAATGGGTATCTTATTTTCAGGAAAATCTTGAAAAAAAAAGAATCAACTGGCAGCAGCCTGCCCGTATTACTAAAAATGAAGTACAAATTGTTTTGAAATCACTTCAGGCCTGGCAATTGGGCGAAACTTCAGACGGTACAAATTTACTGAAGGCGAGCAGCCGTTATGCTGAAAATATCGGCGATCCTTATTATATAAAAGCCGTTAAATTATTTATAAATGAGGAACAGAAACACGGGAACAACCTGGGAATGTACCTTGATATAATTGGTGAACCCAGAATCAATAAGAACTGGGGCGATACTTTGTTCAGGAAGATCCGTTACCTGAATAACAGTATGGAATGGTGGACGCTTGCTGTTATTTCTGTAGAAAGTACTGCACAGATTTTTTATCAGTCATTGAAAGATGCTACAGGTTGCCAGCTGTTGAAAGAAATTTGCACCGATATCCTGATTGATGAAGCACCGCATATCAGGTTTCAACAGGAAAGGTTGTGGGTGATTTTTCATTCCAGGCATAACGGGACAAAGAATATAACCTATCATTTTTATAAATTTTTTTTTATGTCTACTTCTGTAGTTGTATGGGTGGCACATAGGAAATTATTTAAGGCGGGGGGAAACGATTTCAGCAAGTACTACAGAAAAATGAAGATGAAATGTGCTAAAATCATCGGACGTTTGAAGTATGGATATGCAGAAAACTACGTGCCTCAACCTTTGCAGTAAAACAAAAAAGCCTACTTAGGCAGGAATGTATCTGACAATTATGATTGCCAGGAGTCATGAGTTTATTAATTTAATACCTGTTTATATGCGCAAAGAAAAATTTTCTATTTCACGACAGCTGAAAAGTGTTATTCCCGCCATCTCGGGAATCAGGGAGCTGATTATTACACAACATAATGCCAGGATACACCTTACCGCTACTATTGCAGTGATTGCCGCATCTTTTCTGTTCAAAACCAATACACATGAAGTGGTAGCACTTTCTTTTGCAATTGGGTTGGTTTGGGTAGCAGAGATGTTCAATACCTGTATCGAGAAAACACTCGATTTTATTTCGACGGAAAGAGATCCCGAAATAAAATCAATTAAAGATATAGCAGCCGGCGCTGTGCTTATTGCTTCATTAACCGCATTGATTGTGGGTCTTTTTATTTTTATCCCCAAGATTTTCTAAATGAATATCGAGGGAAATACAACTTGATTTATCTGACAAAACAAAGAGAAATGAAAAACAGCTTGAATTTGTATTACAGCAGGATATTTTTTCTCCGTGATGAAATTGATCGGCTGCTTTTGCTTAGTATAATATTTAGCATTGGTATGACTTCTGCAAGGACTCTCTACAGTGGGCATATTACTTTTATTTTCCTGATCTGGAATTTGTTCCTTGCTTGGATACCATATTGCATTTCTCAATGGCTGTATTATCGTCAGCACAAAATCAAAAGTAATTTTTTAGTAGTGATATTATTTGCAATATGGCTTGCCTTCGTACCTAATACTTTTTATATACTCACCGACCTTTATCATATCGGCGATAACTACAATGATTTCAGCATGCCGCAATGGTTCGATTTGGCTATGTTGTTGTCATTTGCCTGGAATGGATTGCTATTGGGCATTTTATCGGTACGTCATATTGAAAAAGTGGTAATTGCCAGGTTTCGGATTAAGCATGAATTATTATTTCTTTATCCGGTTATGTGGCAGAATGCGTTTGGCATTTACATCGGAAGATACCTTCGCTTCAACAGCTGGGATGTTATTTCTGACCCATTTCATCTGATCAGGGATATTGCCGGAGTATTGCTGCACCCTTTTACAGAAAGATATGCAACAGGAATGATTTTTTGTTTTTCGATATTAATTACACTGATTTATTTGATGCTGAAGAAATTGAGTAAGGCTATAGTATAATTTGACCGGATCATCACAAAATATTCAAAGCCATAAACCTTTTGAACGCTGCTTATGACGGGCTTTTTGTTGTTTTAATGGTACCTTAAAAGGTAACAATGAGGTGTTTATTATTAAATAGGCATTAACAATAATAAGAACTGTTCTATTAGGAAAATCATCAGAAATATATAGCATTAAATTCTATGGGAGATGAGTTAAAAAATATACCAGGGAAATTTTCCTTGACTCATTTGTTGTATTTTTTTTGATACGCACGTATTGCAGCATTTTGCAACTACAGCTTCTGCAATTGCACGAAGTTCTTTTCTGGAAAAAAAACTTATGCTGAATTTGAGGTCTCTACTATTGTTCAAATTAAATAGCCAGAAAATATCACCACTATGACCATGAAATTCAAAATTAAGTCTGCTTGCAGTAACTTCCCGCCATAGTAAGTTCTTTGTTCTGAAAGCTGTTTTATATTCCAATCCATCATTGTTGATAGTAAGTGAGATTTTATTTAACAAAAAGTAAAGAAATACAACAACTAACCCAATGAAAAGAGCGAGAAATAAAAGAGCGCTTTTTTTACCTGCCGGATGCAATATCAGTAATAATAACATTGCGCTGGCAATAACAATTAAAACTGCCAATGGCGATTTCCTTGCATAAAAAATTTGTGTTGCAACGGGAACCATGATTTTAGAAGTCAACTCCCATGGAAACATTTACTACAGGCCTGCCACCAAAAAAGGTATTCATTTCCCAGCCAACATCACAACGTAGAAAATAGCCCAATAAAGTGCTGCGTGCCCCAAATCCATAACCACCTGCAAAGGGACCTATTCCTCCGGCCTTAATCAGTACAGTTACCGGAGAACCAGTATAGGTTTCGGATGGTCTTTGTATTTTATTGTACGAACCGTTCCATGCAGTGCCAAGGTCAAAGAATTGAATTAGCTGAAAATTGCGAAGAAATGCGTTGTTGATAGGTTTATTAAAAAGTGTCGAGAATACCGGCAAACGAAATTCGCTGTTAATGACAACAGCATTATTTCCATTAGCAACATTTTGATTGAAGCCGCGAAGATTTACTGCCAGAGACTGGAATGCGTAACTATTATCCGGCGCAGGTTGGCCTTGATTGGCTTTAGGGAATAACCATCCGTCTGTACCTCCCAGGTAATAAATTACTTTTTGATTGCCCCATGAAAAATCTCCTGCCGCACGTACAGCCCAGATCAGGTTTCTGTAAATAGGATAATAATGCCTTGCATCAAAACCAAAATTGAACATTTTCCTGCCTTCACCGCTGGTCTGAGGTTTATTAAGCTGATCGCTAAAGTCCATATAGAATTTATAACGAAGGCCGTTCCAGATATTGGTAGCTTTCATAATAGTGTTGTCAAAAACATATTCCAGTCTTAGCAAACCATAGTTTTTCTTAAGGTCTTTTGCAGCTAATGCAGCCAGGTCAGTAACATCTCCGATTGGCTGTATAACCCATTTGTCAGATCTGAATCCAAATGACAGACGCAAGCTTCTGATTTTATCAAACGGGTATTTTACGACGCCTTCATATAAATTAGTAATGCTTTTTGCATAATAACTATGACCAACAAGTGAAGAATCATACCCTTCGCCAGGAATATTAATTTGAGCGATGCCCGACTGAGCTTCCCGATAATAAATCAACGAGTAGTCAAACATTTTTTTGAGGTAATCGATCCTCGCATACCATTCGCTGCTGCCATCAAAAAAAGAAGAGCTATTCGGAATAAAAGTATTCCCATCAGTTATCTGAGGCGATGGACTGTCGCCGCCACCAAAAAAAGGTAAACGTAACGCCCCTGTAAATCTTACATCTTCAAATAAATCAAAAACAGAAGCTTTAAACATGCCGCTGAATGCATCATTGCCAGCCATGTTAATGGGAAGCGACCCGGAATAAGGCTGATAACGGTTTACCAAAACATCGTTGTTGAACCCCGCTGTAAAGTTATCTACTGAGAATTTCAATTTATAGTCGAGCAGCTTTGCTTTTTTCAGTAATGTTTCTTCTTCTTCAATTTTAGCAGGCTCACTCAAAGCTGTTCGGCTTTTTGATGAGGTGTCACTTTTATCATTCTCAAATTCATTTTCAAAAAAGTCAGTTTTCTTTTTAGCCGTATCAGGTTCTTTTTGTGCTGTCTTTATGGCTTCGCCTGAAGCAAGTTGGGACGCCATTACTTCCTTTCTCCTGTATTCTGTTAGCTTCGGGCTGGTATTTCTTTTCTTCAAGGCACTCTCGTCCACTTTAAGTTTGTATAAAAATTTCAGATCGCCTTCCTGTCTCACCTCACTCACCTGCCCGTTATCGCCGGCTATTTTAGTTTCTTTTAACCCGCTTTGGTAATTGGTAATCGGAAAAACATAGGCAGAATCATTAGTGATGGCAAAAGCATACATCGTATCCGGCTCACTTTTTTTGTTCGCTTTTAAAACAGAATCCAATTCGTAGCTATCCGGGTTGTGTAAAATTTCATCGCCGATTTTATATACAGTATCAATACCTGCCCTCCTGGTGGTAAAGAATCCTGCATAACGGTTACCAATACCGTTTTCATCACTTACAAAGGTGAAATGAAAATTATTGTATTGCGAAGGGTAGCGGGCATCACTGTATTTCATCCTGGTGAGTTGTGAAATTTGTTTAAACTCACTTTTATTCCAGTTGTCAATTAAAAAAATATTATAATGATTATTAGAAGGAAGGGCGGTATCTGCATTTGGGGCTGTAGCGGAGGGGCGGTTTGAAGAATATATTATACCAGTTTTTCCCGGGAATGAAACAAAATTGGCATCAAGGTCGTTATATACATCATTAGTAATCTGTTCCGCTTCCTGTTGTTCCATTTTGTAAACGAAAATATCAGATTGCCCTTTTTTAACTGCGCTCAATATAAGTGTATTGTCATTAAGCATAAATTTCATGTCCTGAACCTGGTCAAACATATCCAGGTCCTGGACCACCGGTTTATATTTTCTCACAACATCATACACAAATAATTTTACTTTGCCTTTGTCGGAATAAATAACCGCAAGCCTTGTTCCTTTGCCATCCCATGCAATTAAAGGGTAGTGTGGGTTAATCTGGCCGTCATTCAACCTAACTCCATTCTTCAAAAGTACTTTTGTGTAAATAAAATTTTCGTGAAGTACCACACAATATTGGCCATGGTTATATTCAACTACAGCGTAAGTCTGGCTTTTGGGTTGCGGGTTGGGGGAAAAATGAAAAAAATCTTTGGTAGGGCTGATATTTTCAACAACAGATACTGTTCCTTTCGGAAAATTCCTTCTGCCACGTATATCTTTATCGTAAATTTCTTCTTCCTCATTCATGAAATCTTTCAGTACTTCCTTGAATTTCTTTTTGCAGATTCTTTGTGCAGCACTGTTAAGGTTCCTGTAAACACGGGCCAGGTACAGAAAATAAGTAACATTTTCTTTTTTATATTTATTAGCGAGATAATACCAGAAAGCATGCCCTGCAAGGCTGGGCTTCTCGAAAGCAAACTGGTAAAAGTTTTTGTACCTGCCTGAAAGTATGGCTGATTTTAACTGGTCATCCAGATCAGCACTCCAGTTTTCAGCTACATATTCTATATATCCATCGGTAAGCCACTGAGGTAAATCAAGAAGGGTTTGATTAGCGGCAAATTCACCGAGATCGTCGCCAAACAGAATGTTTTCGACTAAAATGCGGGCAATGCCTTGTCTTACCCGGAGGCGCATTTTGTTATAATCATCCGTATAATATAATACCACCTTATTGTTTACTAATTTTGTAATGCCACCTGTTGTTTGCCAATCGAGGGTGAGGCCGATATTGGATTGTTCCATATCGTTGAAGCTGTTGTAGATGGCCAGGTTAGCGCGGCGTTGAAGTCCGTACTCTACAAACTGTTCGATGCCTGGCAATTCTTTTTCTGCAAGCTGTGCTACAAATTTTGCAATGGGTTGGCCATTCTCGTAGAAATAAGTATTGAAATTCTGGGTTTGGTAATACTTCCATTTGAACTTTTTAAACTGCTGGCGGTTTTTGCCAAACTCAACGGTGTTTACCTGGGCGGAACTTTTCTGGAAACAGAGGGCGGAAATCAGAAGAAAAAGGAAAAAATATTTTGGATATAACTTATTCTGATAAACTTGCATACCAATTCTTTGAAATTTTAAAGTTAGAACAATCCACATAATCAGTGAAATCCATTTTGGCAAAATAAAGATTAGTACATGCTTACTGTAAAACATTTCACATTTAACCCCGTACAGGAAAATACATACGTGGTTTATAATGATAAGGATGCTTGTTGCATCATTGATCCCGGTTGTTATTTCGGCAATGAACGAAAAACATTGCAGGATTTTATTGAAGAGCGCAAATTAATTCCTAAGCTTTTGTTAAATACCCATTGTCATCTGGATCATGTTTTCGGGAATAAATTCATATATGATGAATATGGGCTTCCCCTGCATTTGCACGAAAACGAAGAACAGGTATTAAAGTTTGCACCTGAAGCGGGTTTGCGATGGAACATGCCTTTTGAAAATTATCGCGGGGAATTGATTTTCTTAAAAGCAGGTGATATTATAGATCTGGATGGCGACAAACTGAAAATTTTATATACCCCTGGTCATTCACCCGGAAGTGTGTGTTATTATTGCGAAGCACAGAAATTCATTATCAGTGGTGATGTGCTTTTCAGGATGAGTATTGGCAGAACTGATTTGCCCGGTGGGGATTTTGATACGCTGATCAACAGTATAAAAGAAAATTTATTCAGCTTGCCTGATGACGTAAAAGTGTATTCCGGCCATGGAGAACCCACGACAATAGGCTTTGAAAAAAAGCATAATCCTTTTCTAAAACAGGAATGAGAACTTACAGGTGGGGGTTGTATTACAAAAGCTATTCTATTTCTGGTTTTTTTGTGCGCAGTTTTTTCTAATTGACCTGACGGCTTCCGACATAATTTTTTTGTTTTCTCCGGAAGTATATTCAAGCCTTACTTGCTTATCATATATGGCAGTAGCTGATTCGCATTCCGACAGGCAGTCGTTTCCCGTAAAATCATTTTTTATCCATTTCCATGAATTATCCGCATTTATTTTTAGCACAGAAAAAAGCCCGCCTGCTTCATTTTCTTTATGGAATGTTTTTATATAATCTTTCAAAGCATCAACAGCAGCTTCTGCGACCTGCTTGCTGTTTTTTTCTTTTGGAATAGTAAATAAATGCAGGGAATCTATTTCCTGAAAAACATTGGATGCCCAAAGATCCTGGTTTATGGGATATGTTTTTCCATTCAGTAATATGCCGATCATCGGTTCGGGTCCGTAACCGGCACAAATAACAGTATTTGTGGTGAGGTTTTCATAATACAGGGGATATTTATCTTTAGTAAATAAACCAAATTTATACAGGCATTCTTCAGGAGTCCTGTACGAAGGATCTGATTTTTCAAAATCTTTTATGATCTTCCTGATCAGGGTGTTTCCGTCAGAAAAATTGCCGGATATTCCAAGTGCAAATTTTTTAAGCGGGAAAATTTTAGGGATACCATCCTGGTAGGCAAGCACCTCATGGTTTTGCAAAGACCTGTATGCAAGTCTTGAATCAGCTACAATAACAATCCCGTCTTCTGCTTTAACAGCCATAATAATAGCGCCGCTGCTTCTGAAGTAGCTATTGATACTGTCTTGCGAGTTTGCCGCGAAGCAGATATTAATAAAATAAACAATGATGATCAGGGACCTTATTTGCATAATAAACTGTGCAAAAATAAAATTAAGCCAAAAATAATTAGGGTAAAGGTCGTTATATCCCCATGGAAAGGTCTAAGTACTAATCAGGATTTGTTCCCGTACATTATGAATATTATTTGAATTTGGCATATATATCAACGTTAATTGATCACTTATCTTTGCCGTTATGACTGACAAAGATTTTCTGGAATTGTCAAATGACACCGGGCTTATTGCAACAGCTGTGCTCACTTTTAATTTTCTGCTGGGCATGCTGTTGTCAGTACAATATAAAAAGAATAGACTCTGGAACCGCATACCTCAATTTATCAGGCAAGTTAATATTAATAATCTTCATAATTATACCGCTTATGTAGCACTTTTTCTGGTAATCATTCACCCGATATTATTGCTTTTTGCCCCCACTACAAAATTCAGTTTAACAGATGTACTGTGGCCGGTTAACGCCCCAACCCAAAAATTGTTTGTGGCTTTTGGTACATTGGCAATGGCTGCCCTCATAATTGTCATTGTGACTACACAAAAACCGATAAAAAAAAGAATTGGTTTCCGCACCTGGAAAAATATCCATTTGATTTCCTATATCATGGCATTGCTTTTTGTGGTTCATGGTGTTGTCATGGACCCTCAACTAAAAAACCGGGATGTTGATTTTTTTGACGGCGAAAAACTGGTATCGGAGTTATGCGGCCTTGTAATAATTGTTGCTACAGTTTTACGCTACAAATATCATATCCGGAAACAGACGTAGAAAAATTATTGGGATTTTTAACTTACTATACTGCAATTCTCATTTTATAGTGGAAAAAATTCTTCCCCATCTCGGGCCTTTATCCCAGCTCATAAAAATAAAACTTGCTTTACCTACTATATGGTCTTCAGGCACAAACCCCCACAGTCTTGAATCCTGGGAATCATGTCGGTTATCACCCATCATCCAGAAATAATCCATTTTGAAAGTATATCGATTGGTTTCCTGATCGTTAATAAAAAACTTTCCATCATGCATCTCTAATTTATTATTCTCATAAACACGTATTGCCCTTTCATATAAAGGATAATTTTCTGCGGTAAGGATTAACGTAGCCCCTTTTTTTGGTACCCATACCGGGCCAAAATCATCAATCGTCCATTTGTGTTGGTTATCGTAAGGAAAAACAAGTCCGCCGGCTTTTTCCTTATATGTTTCCAATGAAATATTTTTTGCCAAACCGTTTTTCTGCATTTTTTCTTTTGCAGCAGCAGTAAGCAGTATGCGGTAAGTGTTTGTTTGATCGGTTGCCTGGAACTCTTCCGGGTTGTTGATATCCACATCATATTCTTCTTTCATGGCTGTTTCGTCCAAGGGCTGCCCACCTGTTTCCACATAATAATACGTTTCCGACCGGGCTGGAAAAGCCACAGCATTTCCATTAATATACAACACGCTTTCCCTGATTTCCAAAATATCTCCGGGAACCGCCACGCATCTTTTTACATAATTATCAGTCTTATCAACAGGATGAACGATTAATGGATATTCATCAGGGTTTGCCAACAGGATTTTTCTGCCTTCATGAGGGTTGCCATTGCCCAGTTGGCGGATTACATCATAATAAAGAATTTTAGTGCCGTAATCATCTTTATCAATAACGGTATCGCCTACCGGAAGATTGAAAATGACGACATCATTTCGTTTAACAGGGCTTGCAAACCAGCGTGTATAAGGAAGCCTGATCCAGTCAAGATATGATTTGGTGCCGAAAAAAGGTATTTGATTGTGCACGAAAGGGAGCGCAAGTGGTGTATTCGGAATACGCGGACCGTAACTTATTTTACTGGCAAAAAGATAATCGCCCACGAGCATTGATTTTTCCATGGAGCCTGAAGGAATGGCATAAGATTCAAAAACAAAAGCACGTATCAGGGTAGCGGCGACTACAGCAAACACGGCAGCATCAATCCATTCGCGTGCTGAAGATTTTTTGTGCTGTGCAACAACAGTAGCCCCTATGAATTGATCACGTTTATTAAATCCGAGATAGGAAAAGTAAAATAATGGTAATAATGCTGCCATAGCATGTTCATGGAATTTGAACTTGCCGAATGTTTTTACAAAATCAACAAAAACACTCATGCTGACAAACCAACCTGCAACAGGAATAAACTGCATGAAAAAAAGATATGTCCTGCGTTTTGATAGTTTGAGCATTGTCCACGTGTTATAAAACGGCACTAAGGCTTTCCAGCCTTCAACACCTGCTTTTTCAAACATTTTGTACATGCCTGCTGCAGGTAATAACAAAATCAGAAGCTGAATGGCGAGAATAATGATGAGTTGATTTAAAGGCATAAGATTTTTTCAGAAAATTAAAGTGAAAGGATTCGTCTGGAAAGAATTACAGCGGAAAGTTTTGTTAAATAAAGGGGTTGTTTATTATTTGGCTATCTCAATAGTATTTGTAAATTATATAGGTAGATAAATATTCAGCCTGAAGTTCAATAGTAGCCATACTATAAAAAAGAAATAAGGTTCTTTCACAGAAAGCCTGAAAAAATATTATTAAAGGGAGGCCGGGTGCCGCCAACAAAAAGTGAGAAATAAGATGCAAGAAATGAGATGTGCTTATATAAATTTGTTTATTACACCTCACTTCCCACACATGACATATTACAAATGTATTGCTTCACCATATGCCACTTCAATGGCATCTTTCACGCTTTCGCTGATGGTAGGGTGTGGATGTATGCTGTTCAATACTTCGTGATAGGTGGTTTCGAGTTTTCTGCCCACAACAGTTTCAACGATAATCTCTGTTACATTGTAACCTATCATATGTGTGCCGAGCCATTCGCCGTATTTTGCATCGAAAACCACTTTTACAAAACCTTCCGTATGTCCTGCAGCAGATGCTTTACCTGATGCACTTAGCGGGAACTTGCCCACTTTCACTTCATAGCCTGCATCACGTGCCTGCTTTTCAGTCAGGCCCACAGAAGCAATTTCTGGCGTGCAATAAGTACAGCCCGGAACATTACCATAGTCGAGGGCTTCAGGTTGATGGGCATATTTTTTTTCGTTGTATCCGATATTTTCCGCACAGATAATCCCTTCTTTTGATGCCACATGAGCAAGAGCCTGCCCCGGGGCACAGTCACCAATAGAATATATTCCGGGCACACTGGTTTGATAATATTTATTCACAGCAATTTTCCCTTTTTCAGTTTTGATGCCAAGTGCCTCCAGTCCGATATTTTCTATATTTGCGGTAACTCCAACTGCGCTTAATAACACATCTGCTTCAAGTGTGATTTCACCGGTTTGTGTTTTTACTTTTGCTTTCACACCTGCGCCACTTGTGTCAACACTGGTTACTTCGCTGTTGGTCAATATATCAATGCCGGTCTTTTTATAATTCTTTTCCAGTTCTTTTGAAATTTCTTCGTCCTCAACCGGAACAATTCTTGGTAAAAATTCCACGATGGTCACTTTTGCGCCCATGCTATGATAGAAATAAGCGAACTCTACTCCAATTGCCCCGCTGCCTACCACAATAATGCTTTTGGGCTTTTGGGGAAGCACCATGGCTTCACGGTACCCGATCACTTTTTTACCGTCTTGTTTCAGGTTAGGTAATTCTTTGCTTCGAGCGCCTGTTGCTATGATGATATGTTTGCCTTCTACAATTTGTGTTTTGCCATCAGCGCCGGTTACTTCCAACTGGCCTTTTGCTTTCAGTTTTCCATAACCCATGATCACATCAATCTTATTTTTGCGCATGAGGAACTGAACGCCTTTGCTCATCTTATCTGCAACGCCGCGGCTACGTTTGATCACTGCCGGAAAATCGGGTGAACCGCTTGCTTCAATACCGAAATCTTTTGCATGAAGTATATCCTGATATACCTGCGCACTTTTTAACAATGCTTTAGTGGGGATGCAACCCCAGTTGAGGCAAATGCCACCGAGGCTTTCCTTTTCAACAATCGCTGTTTTAAATCCTAACTGGGAAGCGCGGATCGCTGCAACATAACCGCCGGGACCGCTGCCAAGAACAACTACGTCGTATGCCATATAAGTTGATTTGTTGATAATGAGTAAAACGGCTGCGAAATTAAGGAGAAAATTGCGCAATTTGAAAATGGCCTAATATCTTAAGTGATTGAAGGATACGGTGATGTTTCTTAAATTGAGATATTGGGTCATTTTCAAATTTTCACATTAGATTTACTCCATGAAACTTGACATTCTCGCTATCGCAGTTCATCCCGATGATGTGGAACTGGGCTGTTCAGGTACTTTAATGATGGAAAAGCTGCAGGGTAAAAAAACAGGGGTAATCGACCTCACCCGTGGTGAACTGGGCACCCGTGGTACCCCAGAGTTGAGGGCACAGGAATCAGCAAAAGCTGCAGCTGTTATGCAATTGGATGTTCGTGAAAACCTGGGCATGGCAGATGGTTTTTTTAAAAATGATGAAAAGCATCAAAGGGTGCTTATACAGGCAATCAGGAAATACCAGCCTGAAATTGTGCTGGCGAATAACCTTGACGACCGCCACCCGGATCATGGCCGGGCAGGGCACCTGATATCCGATGCATGTTTTTTAAGCGGCCTCAGAAAAATTGAAACAGAGGATGATGAAGGCAAACTGCAAAATGCCTGGAGGCCAAAATATGTGTTTCATTATATACAGGACAGGTATTATGATCCTTCTTTCGTGTATGATGTTACAAAAGTATTCGACCGGAAAGTAGAAAGCATCAAAGCGTATTCATCACAATTCTTTTCTTCAGAATATAAAGAAAATGAACCACAGACCTACATATCCACTCCTGAGTTTTTAAATTCGATCATCGGCCGGCACCAGATGTACGGGAAGATGATTGGCGTTCCTTATGCAGAAGGTTTTATCAGTGAGAAAATGATCGGTATACGCGCCATGGATTCATTCATTCAGATGGATACATAAAGTTGAATGCAAGAAATTATTTCTTTTAGCGTTTTATTGTAGCAGAACAGATAACAGATCGTATATTACCGCTGGTCTATTGTTAAAGCAGAAAGTTAAATCAATTGATTGGGAAATTTCCTGCGGTTGTGCTTGAAATAAAAGTTTAACAATCTAAATCGGTTATTAATACCTACCTTGCGTTGTTAAATAGTTAACAGAATAATTCAGAAACATGTCTTTGCCCAAGTTTGCTAATGTGCCTCACTCTTTCCACACCGATTTGAAGAAAAGGATCAGTGATTATTTTGAATCGGCGGGTAAATCCCCCACCGGTAATATCGGTTTGTTCATGAAAGCGGGTATATTGATTAGTGTATTTGTGTTTGTGTATATACACCTCGTGTTCTTTACGCCGAATGTTTTTTTTGCAATTTCAGAAAGTATAGTTCTGGGATGTGTAGTCGCTGCCATTGGCTTCAATATCATGCATGATGGAGCTCATGGCAGTTTCAGTAAATACAAATGGCTGAACAGTATTGCCGCATTTTCAGTAAATATCCTCGGAGGCAACAGTTTTATGTGGAATATGAAACACAACATCATTCACCACGCTTACACCAATGTGGACGGGATTGATGATGATATAGATATTCAGCCCTGGATGCGCATGAGCCAAACGCAGAAGAGATATAAACTGCATAAATATCAGCATCTCTATTTCTGGTTCCTTTATTCTTTGCTGTATATCTTCTGGATTTTTTTATTGGATTATCAGAAATATTTTAAAAGCAAGGTAGGCAGTGTGCAGTTGAAGAAAATGAAATTTTCCGACCATCTTGTTTTCTGGGGCTTCAAACTATTCAATGCGTTCCTTTATATTGGGTTACCGATTTATGTCCTCGGCTTCACCAAATGGCTGGTAGGTTTTATTATTTTCAGTTGTGTGGCAGGTTTCGTGCTGAGCATAGTTTTCCAGTTGGCGCATACTGTTGAACATACCAGTTTTCCCGTGGCTGATGTTGATACCGGTAAACTCGATGATGAATGGGCTGTTCATCAAATAAAAACCACGGCAAATTTTGCAACAAAAAATAAATTGGTAAGTTGGCTTGTAGGCGGCCTCAATTTCCAGATCGAGCACCATCTGTTCCCGAAAATATCCCACGTACATTATCCTGCTATCAGCAAAATCATCAGGCAGGCATGCCAGGATTACGGGCTGGTGTATATTGAATATCCGCGTGTCCGCTATGCAGTAGCCTCGCATGTTGCGTATCTTCGTCAAATGGGAAGAAGTTAGTTTGTAGTTTAGTGTTCCGAGGCGAAAGCCTTAAAAACTTATTTGCATTTAAACTGTGAATTTATGATTCTGTACTCCTGGGCCTGAGCTGGCTTCATTTTTCATTTTTAGTGCAATCAGCAGTATCGGTACTATTAAACTTCCATTAGGCCACTCACTTGTACTGAAGCAATCCTATTCAGTATACAATTATAATTTAACACTACCTGGTTTTCTATTTATCTGCTTTTCCTTCTCATTTTCCTTTGGTTATTTTTTTCTTCCCGTTTCCCTTCCTTCACCCGACTTTCCCACTTCATTTGTACTTTTGCAACCTTAATCATGAAAAATGGCCAAAGTAAAAGTCGGGCTCATTCAAATGAGTTGCGTGGATAATAAAGAACAGAACCTTCAAAAAGCAATCGAAAAAACAAAAGAAGCTGCTGCAAAAGGAGCACAGATTGTTTGTTTGCAGGAGCTGTTCACTTCATTATATTTCTGCGATGTGGAAGATTATGAAAATTTCAAACTCGCAGAAACAATCCCAGGCCCTTCAACGGATGCGTTGAGCAAGCTGGCGAAAGATTTGAATGTTGTTATCATAGCTTCTCTGTTTGAAAAAAGAACACAGGGAATTTATCACAACACCACCGCAGTGATTGATGCGGGAGGGGAATATCTTGGCAAATACAGAAAAATGCATATACCCGACGACCCGGCTTATTACGAAAAATTTTATTTTACGCCAGGCGACCTCGGATATAAAGTTTTCAAAACAAAATTTGCGACGTTCGGCATACTCATCTGCTGGGACCAATGGTACCCTGAAGCAGCAAGGATCACTTCATTAATGGGCGCAGAAATTTTATTTTATCCTACAGCCATTGGTTGGGCGACATCGCAGGATGAAGCAACAAATACAGAACAATATAACGCATGGCAAACCATTCAGCGTAGCCATGCAGTTGCCAATGGGGTGCATGTGGTAAGTGTCAATCGCGTTGGGCTCGAACAAAACGGCGCTATGAAATTCTGGGGCGGTTCATTTATCAGCAACCCATTCGGAACTGTTTTGTACAAGGCATCTCATGATGATGAAGAAGTAATTGTGCATGAAATTGATACTGCAAAAACAGATAGCTACCGGACGCACTGGCCTTTTATGAGAGATAGAAGGATTGATTCATATCAGCCGATTACAAAGAGATTTATTGATGAGGGGTGAATAGTTGGAAAGCCAGTAAAGTCGGAAAAACTATCCTGAAAAATAAATTTAAAATAGAACCTTGACCTATGCCTTTTAAATTTGAAAAATTAATTGTTTGGCGGAATGCAGTAGAGCTTTCTGATATTGTTAATCAACTGACGAAGGGTTTTCCAAAGGATGAATTATTTGTTTTGACTTCGCAAATAAAGCGAGCTGCTGATTCAGTATCATTGAATACTGCAGAAGGATCGACCGGCCAATGCAGAATTCAAAAGATTTCCTGGAATTGCACTTCGCTCCGATATTGAAGTTGTAAGGTGTATGCATTTGGCAAGGAAGAGGGGTTATATAAATAAAAAATCTTTTCAGCCGATTTCTGATATATGTGAAGAAATTTTAGTAATGATAAATTCACTTAGAAACAAATTAAAATAATAATAGTGAGCGATACTTCAAATAACAGCAATCGTCTTTCTGACTTTCCTAAATCACTCGGCTACTATTTTCCTGCTGAATTTGCTCCGCACGAAGCAACCTGGCTTTCATGGCCGCACAAAGAAGCTTCATGGCCGGGAAAGATAAGTGCGATATTTCCTTATTATTCGCAATTCGTGAGAGAGCTTGCACTAAGCGAAAAAGTGCGCATCAATGTTGCAGATGAGATCATGAAAAATTTTGTATTACAGCATTTGCAAAAGGCAAATGTTGATTTGAATAATGTGGAATTCTTTTTTCACCCGACAAACGATGCATGGTGCCGCGATCATGGCCCTGCATTTCTGATCAACCCAAACGCCGAACAGAAAAAAATTGTTGTTGATTGGGGATATAATGCCTGGGGAAATAAATATCCCCCTTACGATCTGGATGATGTGATACCGACGCTGATTGCCAAACAATTTAACCTTCCGGTTTATTATCCCGGCATCGTGATGGAAGGTGGTTCTGTAGATTTCAATGGAAAAGGAACAGTGATCACATCAACAGCTTGTTTGCTGAATAAAAATAGAAATCCATATTTGAATCAGCAGCAGATTGAAGAATATCTTCAGAATTATTATGGCGTTGAACAGGTTCTTTGGGTGAGTGAAGGGATTCTTGGTGATGATACGGATGGCCATATTGACGATACCGTTCGTTTCGTTAATGAAGACACAGTGCTGGCTGCCATAGAAGAAAATAAAAGTGATGAAAACTACGGGCTGCTGCAAACAAATCTTGCTGAACTAAAAAAGATGCGGTTATTGAATGGCAAACAACTGAATATTGTTGAACTTCCAATGCCGGATGAAATTATTTATGAAGGACAAAGGCTTCCGCCGTCTTATGCAAATTTTTACATTGCTAATCAATCTGTCATTGTTCCAACCTATAGATGTAATAAAGATGAAAAAGCATTGCAGGTAATCGAACAATGTTTCCCTGATAGAAAAATTGTTGGCATTGATTCTACAGAAATTATCTGGGGATTGGGAAGTTTTCATTGTCTGAGCCAACAGGAACCGGCTGTGTGAAAAGAATTAATAATTCTGATATGGAATGTGTTTTTTTAATTCTGAATTTTCTGCCAGAACAGGTCAATACAATCCAAAAAATCAGAAGTAATATTTTCTTCCTAACTTCTCATTTAATTCTGCTTTGCCATGCCTGTAAAAGATCTTAGCGAAACACATCATCTCATTAATGATTTATTCAAATGGCCAACATCGGAATCCGAATGGGATGCATATCGTCTATCACAATCGCAAATCGATTTTTTTAACGAGAACGGTTACCTCGCCGGTATAAAAATGCTCGATGAAAAACAAATTAAAACATTACGGCATGAATTAAACGAACTGACAAATCCTAATCACCCCGGCCATGAATTATTCTACGAGTTTCATAGCAACGAATCTTCTGATTCAAACACCATCCTCTTTCACGCACTCGGTGCATGGCGCATACTTCCTGCTTTTCATGATGTGCTGTGGAACCCGCGTTTTGTGATGGCGGCAAGCCAACTGCTCGGTAACAAGCCCGTTCGTTTCTGGCACGACCAGCTTTTTTATAAACCAGCAAAAAAAGGCGGTGTGGTAGCATGGCATCAGGATTATTCTTATTGGACAAGAACAAAACCGCTTTCTCATTTAACATGCTGGTGCGGGCTTGATGATTCAACCATTGAAAACGGATGTTTGCAATATGTTCCCGGAAGCCATCGTTGGGGATTGCTCGATAAGCCAGAACTCGCAGGAAGTTTAATGGGAATTATGGATTATCTTACGCAGGAACAACAATCGCAATTCCATCCTGTGCCTGTTGAAACAAAAGCCGGGGAAGCAATTTTTCACCATGCACTTACTTTGCATGGCTCCGGAGAAAACAAAAGCAATCAGCCACGAAGAGCTTTTGTTATCAATGTGTTTGCCGATGGAGTGCAATCCGACAGTGATGATGAATTATTACATGGGGTTCCTGTTATTCGCAAAGGCAAAAAAATGCAGGGTCAATTCTTTCCCTTACTTTCAAATAGTTTCAGTTAAAACGATATTGCAGCTTCACGAGTGTACTGCAATGATCGGGATATGACTGTGATAAGCCAGTTTGGAAGTGTGAGTGGTTTTGAAGAAATTTGATAGTAACGAATCGTTTTTTGGCACTGTGACCAACATATCGATGTTATTATCTTTTACGAATGAATCGATCGCATCTACAAAATCATAGAAACGCATGAAAGAATAAGTAGGATTAAAATCTTTGAGTATTTCGTTCAGCTTAGCCTTTTCATTTTTATATTCATCTGTCAGTTCAATATAGTGATCGCTGTCTATATTGAGTACATGAAGGCCGGCATTGAACATACCCAGCACTTTTTTCAACGGCTCTGCCGGAACAGTTCTGTCCACATCTTTAAAATCGGAAATAAAAGCAATGTTCTTTGCTGAAGCGAACTGTGCATCAGGAGGTATGATAAATACAGGGGCAATTTTTCTTCTGATTACTTTTAATGTATTACTACCCATAACAATCTGGGACAACCGTGTTGCACCGGTTATACCCATCACGATAATATCAATATTATTATGGCGAACATAACGCTCAAGTGTATCTACAAAGTTGTCGTCCTCTTCGGCAACAGTGGTGATACGCGCATCCGTTAAATTCGATATGTCTGTCTTGACACTTTTAAGTACCAGTTCCATAACCGATTTTCTGCCTTCATCGTCACTTTCCAGCGGCGTACCGTCTTCTCCTGCTTCAATCTTGTCAAAAACGTTGTATAAAATAATTTCCGCATCGCCAATGCCATTAGTGAGCTTTGCAGCAAAACGCGCTGCATGAATAGACGTTTCTGAAAAATCAACAGGAACAATGAATTTTTTCATAGCTCAAAATTTTATTAGAATATTAAAGATATCAGAACTTTTTCAAAGTGTAAAACTTTGGAACAGGTTGCAGCTACCTCAACTTTTCCAGCAGATGCTCACCAACCCTTAATGCATTAGCGATAATTGTAAGCGAAGGGTTCACTGCCCCGCTTGATGGGAAAAAGCTTCCGTCAACGACATATAAATTGTCAAATTCATGAGCTTTGCAGTTTACATCCAGCACGGATGTTTTCGGATCATTTCCAAACCTGCAAGTTCCGCATTGGTGAGCCAGACCTTCCAATGGAATATTTTTTTTGAGGTATAATGAATGAGGAATAAAATGACTTACCTGGTCCACTTCTTTAAGCATTGCACACCATTTATTTTTCAGTCTTTCGAACGCTTTTATGTTGGTTTCTTTATATTGTATATATAACTGGCCGTTTTTAATAATAATGCCGTTTTCCGCCAGCGGCAGGTCCTCACCCGTAAACCACCAGTCTACAGAGTGGCTGGCTATTTCTTCCAAAACCAAACCCGGAGTTAAAAACGGGGCATCAGGCGATATCTGGTCTTTATTCGACTTGCCCATCAGTTGCACATGCCCCATCGGGAAATTGAATTCCTCATCACCCCAATAAAAGTCATTCACCGCAAGTGTTTTTTGAAACCTGGTGGGGTTCAGCTTGGTTGAAATGGCAAGCATTGCGGCATTATTGTGTTTCATCAGGTTTCGCCCGACCATACCTGAACTGTTTGCTAATCCATTTATATGGTTTTTGTTGGCCGATCTTAATAATAAAGCTGCTGAATTGATGGCTCCGGCTGAGACCACTACAATATCAGCGGCAAAAGAAAATTTTTCATCGCCACGTTCCGCTTCTACCGCAGTAACAGTTTTGCCTGAAATATCAGTGATGAGCCTGGTTGCTTTCATTTCTGTCATGAGTGTGATATTACTGCTGCCCAAGGATGGCCTCACACAATTAATATCTGCATCTGCTTTTGCATGCAAGAGGCAGGGAAACCCGTCACAGGTATCGCAGCGTATGCATGAACTGTTTGGCATATCCTGCTCGTTCATTCTAACGCCAATGGGCAACCGGAAAGGGTGATAGCCTTTTCCCTTTAGTTCATCATGTATTTCCTGTATGCGTGGTTCATGTGATAAAGGCGCATAGGGAAATTCGCTGCTTCTGAAGGGTTCTGTCGGATCTTCCCCGCTTTTGCCATGAACATTATATAGTTTTTCTGCTGCAGTATAATACGGTTCAAAATCATTATACTTGACGGGCCATTCGGGAGTAATGCCGTCAATATGTGTTACACCTTCAAAATTTTTTTCCCTCAAACGAAAAAGCGCTGCACCGTATACTTTGGTGTTTCCGCCTACCCAATAACCGGTTTGCGGGTGAAAATCTTTTTCATCATTTGTCTTCCATATTTCTTTAGTGTGGTACCTGTCGTGATGGAAGACTTCAATGGAGTCCCAGTTCGCTTTTTCTCTTGGCAGGTAAGTGCCGCGTTCAAGTACTAAAATTTTTTTTCCTGAATCTTTTAATGCATGCACAAGCGTTCCGCCACCTGCTCCGGTGCCGATAATGATAATGTCGTATTGATTCATAAAAATGGGTTATACTTCTAACTACAGATAATACCGGTTTTTACAGATTATGTTCTGTACTTTTTTGTGTTGTCTGTGGCAAAGTATTGTCAAAGTACTAAATAAAAATTATTATTAATTGTTAACAGAAAATCTTTGTTATTTTCATTCTTAAATTGATTTATTTATTCCTAATTAAATAAGTATATGAAAAAAATGTTCGGCATGTTAATGCTGCAATTAGCGGTTGCATTCACTTATGCACAGCCTGAGGAAAAGACGATTTCTGTTATTCCGGAACCGGTTACATTAACCCAACATGCAGGATATTTCAAGTTGCCTGCAAATATTTCAATTGATGCAGCAGGTGGCAAAGAGGTAAATTATATTGCTTCTTTATTAGCTAAACAGCTGGCTGCTTCGACTGGCAGCAAAGTTGTTATCGGCAACAGCAATGGAACGAGCAATATTCATCTTGCTATTAATACTTCGGCAGATAAAATAACCGGCGACGAAGGCTATATGCTTGATGTAACTCAGCAGCGTATTACGATCAAAGCCAATAAACCTGCAGGAATATTTTATGGGGTACAAACTTTGCTGCAATTACTGCCGAAAGAAGTGGAAAGCAAAACAGTAATAAAGGATGTGAAATGGCAGGCGCCCTGTGTTTCAATAACCGACTACCCGCGTTTCGGGTGGAGGGGGCTAATGTTTGATGTATCCAGGCATTTTTTTACAAAAAAGCAAGTGGAGGATTTCATAGATGAAATGGTGAAATATAAATTCAATTTACTGCACATGCACCTTACTGATGATGAAGGTTGGAGAATTGAAATGAAGAGCTTGCCTAAACTTACTTCTGTCGGGGCATGGAATGTGAAACGTGTCGGATATTTCGGAACATTCAACCCTCCTGCTGCCGATGAGCCGCGTGATAATGGGGGCTTTTACACACAAGATGATATTAAAGAAATTATTCAGTATGCGAAAGAGAGATATGTAAATATTTTGCCGGAAATTGATATGCCCGGCCATAGTCTTGCTACAATTGTTTCTTATCCTGAATTATCCTGCACGCCGGGAGCAGAAAATTATAAAGTAAACTCAGGCGAGCCATTTATTATCTGGCCGGCAAACGGACATTTCTACGGGCTCGTTGATAATACACTTTGCCCTGCAAACGATAAAGTATATACGTTTATTGATAAGGTAATGACTGAATTGGCGCAACTTTTTCCATTTGAGTACATACATATAGGAGGTGATGAATGTTCCAGGAATTTTTGGGAGAAAAGTGATGAAATCAAACAATTGATGCAAAAAGAGAATTTGAAAAATTTAGATGAGGTGCAAAGTTATTTTGAGAAGAAAGTTGAAAAGATTGTTGAGTCTAAAGGAAAAAAAATCATAGGGTGGGATGAAATATTGGAAGGTGGCCTGGCTCCAAATGCAGCAGTAATGAGCTGGCGCGGAATGAAAGGTGGTATTGAAGCGGCGAAAATGGGTCATGAAGTGGTAATGTCCCCAACAACTTATGTATACCTTGATTATATGCAAAGCGATGAATTAGTGGAACCACATGTTTATGCAACACTGAGATTGAATACGGCTTATTCTTTTGAGCCCGTTCCTGATGGTGTTGATGCAAAATTTATAAAAGGCGGACAGGCTAATTTATGGACTGAACAGGTATATAATACCCGCCATCTACAATACATGGTTTGGCCACGCAGCATGGCAACTGCAGAATGTTTATGGACCCCGAAGGAAAAAAAGAACTGGGATGATTTTGCGAAGAGGGTAGAGGCCCAGTTTGGCAGGATGGATATTGAACAGGTAAAATATGCACGCGCCATGTTTGATCCGATATTTACAGCAGTAAAAGATGCTACAGTAAGCGATTCGCTGAAAATTGAACTTTCAACTGAAGTGAAGGGGTTGGATATATATTACAGTTTTGATAATTCTCATCCTGATAATTTTTATCCGAAATATACAGCCCCGTTAACTGTGCCTAAGGAAGCAGTAATGCTGAAAGTGATAATTTACCGGGATGGAAAACCGATAGGGCGTCAAATTAATATGCCCATTAATGAGCTAAGAAAAAGAGCAGGGTTGAAACCGTCTGCATCAAAACCTGATTATTATTAATTTATTTCCACTTTATATTTTAATTATATAAATTTTGATAAACATGGCTTCTGTTCATTCGAAGGAGCTATGTTTTCCTACTTTTGCCAGAAACTTTTGTTTTGGAAAAAAGTAAAGAGAACCTGAATACCCAGAAATGGATTGTCGCTATTGCCGTCATATTATTTCTGGTAAAAACAGTGGCCTATTTTCTTACCAAATCTGTAGCGGTTTTAACTGATGCCCTCGAAAGCATTGTAAACGTAATTGCCGGATTTATCGGATTGTATAGTTTATATGTTGCAGCAAAACCCCGTGATGATGACCATCCTTACGGTCATGGCAAGGCAGAATTTCTTTCTTCAGCTGTTGAAGGTGTTTTGATTTCAATTGCCGGATTGATCATTATTTACGAGTCTGTGCGGGACTTTATTAGCCCTCATCCGCTAAGACAGATTGATTATGGCATTTTATTAATTGCATTTTCAGGTATTATTAATTTTATATTTGGAAAAATCAGTTTAGAAAAAGGAAAGAAAAATAATTCTGCTGCCCTTGTTGCGAGTGGCAAACACCTTTTGTCTGATACTTATTCAACTGCTGGTATAGTCATTGGCCTTGTTCTCATTTTTTTTACCCACAAAGTATGGATTGACGGTGTGGTAGCTATAATTTTCTCAGTTGTTATCATTTATGCCGGGTATAGTGTTTTACGGGTGTCCATTGCCGGTATTATGGATGAGGCAGACAAACAGTTATTAGTCAGGCTGATTGAATTTCTGAATAATCATCGTCGTGAAAACTGGATCGACATGCATAACCTCCGTGTTATAAAATATGGAAGTGTTTTGCATATTGATTGCCATATTACTGTTCCTTGGTATTTGAACACCCTGGAAGCACATACGGAAGTTGAATCCCTCACTCAGCTGATAAAGACAGAATTCGGTAGTTTTATTGAGCTGTTTGTTCATACTGATCCATGCCTGGATTTTTCCTGCAGCATTTGCACAAAAATGCATTGCAACGTCCGCAAAAAGCAGTTCGAGAAAAAAATAGAATGGGATGCAAAAAATGTCATTGCCGACCGGAAGCATAGTGTTACCGCCTGATATTGGGGCACAATCATCCGGAAGCTGCTTATCGCTTAATACCTGTTTGTTAATACTTAATACCGTTATTCCTCCTGCTATGGTCTTATTCCTGACATTCTATAAATAAACATGCATTTTGAATTTAATTCTGAATATGTTTAATTTTACAGAATTAAATTCTGAATATGGGCTTTTCTATCGATGCGGTTGATTTAAAAATATTGGCAGCGCTGCAATCAGATGCATGCCTGCAAAATGCAGCACTTGCAAAAAAACTGGGTATGGCGCCTTCCGCTGTTCTGGAGAGGGTAAAAAAGCTTGAACAGAAAGGGGCTATTAAATCTTATGCAACACGGATAGCGCCTGAAGCACTTGATCTAAATTTACTCGCATTTATTTTTATCAAAAGCAGCGACGGCCCCGGAAATGTTTCTGTTTCAAAACAACTGTCAAAAATACCCGAGGTATTGGAATTGCATCATATTGCCGGGGAAGACTGTTATCTGATAAAAGTCCGGGCGAAAGATCCTTTGTCGCTTATTCATTTTATGCGGCAAAGGATTGGAAAGATTTCAGGTATTCTTTCTACAAAATCAACCATTGTGCTTGAAACACTCAAAGAAGATAATTATTTGCCTATACCAAAAACAATCTGATGCAACAAACACTTGCCTATAAAGAGCCTTCTAAACTACTGGTGTTAGCGGCTTTCGCTGCCGTTTATGTTTTTTGGGGCTCCACTTATATTGCCATCGCCATTGCCATTAAAAGCACCCCTCCTTTTTTGATGGCTGCAATTCGTTTTTTTGCGGCAGGCTTTATTTTATATCTCTGGTGCATTGGCAAAGGGGAAAAAATGCCCGACAAAATTTCTGTTTCAAAAAACTCGCTGGCGGGAGTATTGATGTTATTTTTCGGAACCACTTCTCTGATTTGGGTGGAGCAATATCTGCCTGCAGGACTTTGTTCGATTATTATTGCCAGCACACCATTTTGGTTTGTCCTCCTGGATAAAAAGCACTGGCGGCAGAATTTTTCTGATAAATTTATCATCCTCGGCCTTATCATCGGGCTTGCCGGCATAGTTATATTATCGTTGGGTAAAGAATCAATCAATCTGCGTGGCAATAAAACACAGCTCATTAGTTTTTTTGTTTTAATATTCGGCACCATACTCTGGGCAACCGGGTCTTTATATTCAAAGTACACTACTACGAACGGCAGCACCAGTATTAAAGCAAGCTTTCAAATGATGGCTGCAGGGCTTTTTGCATTCATGGTATCGGTTGCATCCGGCGAATACAGCCATTTTTCCTGGAGCCAGATAACCACAAGTTCAATTAATGCCATGCTTTATCTGATCACATTTGGTTCGCTTGTTGGCTTTATCGCATACATATGGCTGTTAGATGTGCGGCCGCCAGCAATTGTAGGCACCTATGCTTATGTTAATCCTGCCGTTGCAATGTTCCTGGGTTGGTGGATATTGAATGAAAAAATTACAAGCCCACAGATTATGGCGTTATTTATCATTTTATCAGGCGTATTATTAGTTAACCTGTCGAAGTATAAGAAGTGATTTTTGGGCCGGGCAAAATGGCATTATTCAGTATCGTTGCGTCGCACACTTGTACAGAAGGAACTCTGTTAAGCACTTAACAAATTCCTATATGAATTGCAGCAATTATTTTTCAACAATCACTTTTAGCATTTCATCTGCTACCAGTTGATTGCCCTGGTCATTCAGGTGCACGCCATCAACAGTTAATATTCCCCTGTCTTTATTCGATGGGTTGTTTTGTTGCTCGTAAAGATGGAAAATAGTGCGGAAATCAACGAGGTCGCAATGATAATTTCTTGCAAGGTCCCGGATAATTTGCGAATACCTGTTCAGGTCGCCGTCTTGTTGATTGGTATAATCACTTTTTTCACCTATAGTAGAAGGCGTACACAAGATAATGCGGGTTTTTTTTGCCTGGAGTTTATTAATAATGGCTATGTAAAATTTTTCAAACTTATCCGGATCGGTTCCCGTACCGAATGATGATTTGTGCCAGACATCATTCACACCTACCCATATCACTACTACATCAGGGTTTTTTGACAACACATCATCTTCCATCCGCAGGTAAAGGTCGTATATTTTATTGCCACCGATACCAGCACCTGTTAAATTGTATTCGGCAGCAATGCCTTTCTTTGTCAGCGCTTCGCCGATTTTTGTGATGTATCCATTCGGCTGAACACCAGCTTGTGTAATGGAATCGCCAAAAAAAATGATGTGTGTTGTTTTTTGCATAAACATAGATGTCGAGAAAATGAGCAAAGCGATAACGAATGTATTACGCAGGATATATTTCATATTGGCCATTTTATTTTCAAATCTACAATATGCAGTTAACAAATAATTAAATTAATTCAGTAAAAGAAAACCAATTATAAAAATGAAGTATTAAGAAATGTGTTTATAAAGCCAATAAACATCCTTATTAGTGTTTCCACTTCTTTAGTTGCTGTAATAAAGCGGTAATATCTTTTGGTAGAGGCGCTTCAAAATGATGGCTGAATCCATTTTGGTCAGTAAAGCTAAGGCGCCCGGCATGTAGGGCCAGCCTGCCAAGTATAGGCCTTTCTTTTTCTTCAGATTTTGACAGTTTAAATTTTTTTTTGATGGAAGAAAGAAAAACAGGCTGCCCGTTGCCATAAACTTCATCGCAGGCTATCGGGTGGCCGAGATGATGCATATGGACGCGTATCTGGTGGGTCCTTCCGGTATGAATTTGAAACTGAACAAATGAGTATATCCCGAATTCTTCGAGCACTTCATAATCCGTGAGCGATGCTTTTCCCCTGCTGTGAATGAGCATGGTACCGGCTTTATGTGTGTTTTCTGCGATCGGGGCATTTATGCTTCCTTTTTTATCGCTGATAGTGCCAGAAACAATTCCATAATAAATTTTCGCAACTGATCGTTCTTCAAAAATTTTTGAAAAGTATTTATGTGTTTTTTCATTCTTAGCAAATACAATCAACCCACTGGTTTCGCGGTCGAGACGATGAACAGTAAATATTTGTCCTGATTTGTCCTGAAGTATTTTCTTAAGGGAAATTGCTTTTCCTTCCCTGTCGGGAATGCTTAATAAACCTGCGGGTTTATTCAACACAATGAAATCATCGTTTTCGAAAATAATGTCGGTCGTTTTTTTCTGCAAAAAAAATTTATTTAATGGAAGAATTAAGATATTTCAGAATGCGGATTTCTTTTTCGTTCAGGAAACGCCACTTGCCGCGTTGTATATTTTTTTTGGTAAGACCTGCATACATCATACGGTCAAGCCCTTTTACATCATAACCAAGATGCTCAAATATCCTTCGCACAATACGGTTACGGCCACTGTGAATTTCAAGACCGACCTGTGTCCTGTCGTTATTATCCGCATAAGCGATGGCATCCACATAAGCCATTCCGTCTTCTAACAGAACTCCATGTGCAATAGCCTCAAAATCATTTTTTGTTAAAGGTTTATCCAGTACAACGTGGTACACTTTTTTTATTTCATGCTTTGGGTGCGAAAGCTTTTGTGAAAGATCTCCATCATTGGTAAGTAATAAAACGCCTGATGTATTTCTGTCCAACCTGCCGACAGGGAAAACTCTTTCCGCCGTTGCATTTTTTATAAGTTGCAATACCGTTTTTCTTCCCTGCGGGTCATCAGTAGTGGTGATATAATCTTTAGGTTTATTAAGAAGAATGTATACCAGGTTTTTGGTAATAGAAATTTTTTTGCCATTCACTTTCACCAGGTCTTTCGGACTAACTTTTGTGCCTGGCTCAGTAATAGGCTTGCCATTTACCTGCACTTTTCCGAGCCTGATCAGTTCCGCAGCATCCCTGCGTGAACAAATGCCGCTATGGGAAATGTATTTATTCAGGGGGAGTAAATCTGGTTTGTTATCTGAGGTCCGAAGCCCGGTATCCGATGTCCGATGACCAGCAACCGGCTTCTGACTGCTGACCGCTGATTTATGACTCATTCTCTTCTCTTCAAAATGCCTGTCAATGGCTTCTTTGCGTGCTTTTTTTTCAGCTTTTTTTTCCTGTTTGAACTGTTCTTTAACAGCACTATTGCTTTTTTTATTAAAGAATTTGCTGAAATTATCCGTTTTTCTTTTCATAACATTTGCTGTTTTACAACAGTAATCAAAGTGCGAAGCTAAAATAAAAAAAGCGAACCTTACGATTCGCCTTTGTTCGTAACCATGAAAACCTATTCTATCTGCCTAACCTTTTTTCCGAACGATCTTTTCTTATTTCTTCCAGCTTACTTACCTGTTCCTGGGTGAGTACATTTTTAAAATCCTGTTGATGCTGTTTTATCAATGCAATAACCTGGTCCCTTTTATCCGTTAAGCTCAGTGAATTATTTTCATGGATGGTTTTTATCTGCGATTTCAGGTTGTCGGAAAGGCTTCTGATTTTTGTTACCTGGCCATCAGTAAGATTTAGCTGGGTTTTCATCTTCTCCAGTCTTTTCTCACTTATTTCATGCATCCGCGCTGAAGCCGTTTGTCTCATCTGTTTCATCTTTTCTTTCTGTTCGGGGGTAAATACATTTTGAACAGCGTTTCTGCGCTCTTTCATGATGTCGGCCCTTTTCTTTTTCCATTCCCTTACAGTGATGTCTTCATTTTTGTCAAGGTCTTTCATTTTATTTCTGAAATCTTCATTAATGGATTGCATTTGTTGCTTTTGGTCGTCGGAAAGATGGAGTTGTTGCATCATATCGAAATGGCGATGTTGCATCACCCGGCTGCGAAAATGATGGGAGCTGTCTGCAGGTTGCTGTGCCTTCACAGAAACAGCAGATATGCATATAACGACGATGGCCGGTAATAGTTTCTTCATAATAAATTATTTCTTCTTCAGACAGGGAATGCCTGCATAAGTTTAAACCCATATAAGAAGCTTTTCGTAAATGGTAAAAGAATGGGATGAGCGGCCTAATGGCTTTCTTTGTTCGCCAATTGTCCGCATGCGGCATCGATATCTTTTCCACGGCTGCGCCTGAGGCGTACGTTCACCTTATGTTTTTCCAGGTAATTTATAAAGGCCTGTACCGTTTCTTCATCAGGTTTCATGAATTGGGCATTGTCGATAGGATTGTATTCAATGATATTAACGAGGTCGGCAGGAACCTGTCGATAAATTTTTATTAACTCTTCAGCATCTTTCAATGAATCGTTGAAATTTTTGAAAAGGATGTATTCAAAAGTGATTTCGTTACCTGTTTGCTTGTAAAAATAATTCAGCGCTTCAACCAGTGATTTGATATTGTTCGTATCATTGATCGGCATGATTTCATGACGCTTCTTGTCATTTGCAGCATGCAGTGATAATGCCAGTTTGAATTTAACATGATCGTCGCCAAGTTGTTTGATCATTTTGGCAACTCCCGCAGTGGAAACGGTTATGCGTTTCGGGCTCATACCTAACCCATCCGGTGCAGAAATTTTTTCTATTGCTTTAAGCACATTTTTATAATTCAGCAAAGGCTCGCCCATGCCCATAAAAACAATATTGGTCAGTTTTTTCCCATACACTCTTTCAGATTGCTGATTGATTAATACTACTTCGTCATATATCTCGTCAAAATCAAGATTTCGTTTTCTGTCCATATAACCGGTTGCGCAAAATTTGCAATTGAGTGAGCAACCGATCTGTGAAGAAACGCAGGCAGTTTTTCTTTCATCAGTAGGTATTAGAACGCCTTCCACAAACTGCCCCTCGGCTGTTTTAAATCGGCTTTTGATGGTTCCGTCAGCGCTGTATTGAGTGGCATCTACGGTAAGAGCAGGAAGAGAAAACTCTTCTGACAATTTGTTTCTTAAACCCTTGCTTAGGTTGGTCATATCATCGAAGCTGTGTGCGTGTTTCAGCCATAGCCATTCCCACAATTGCTTTGCCCGGAATTTTTTTTCATTGATGTTTTCAAAATATTCATCAATCTGCTGTTGCGTAAGATGCCTGATGTTTTTTTTATCTGTTCTCATGAAGGGGCAAAGATAAGAATGAAGTCAGCAAGTCGGGGAAGTCAGTAAATTCCGACTGAAAATCTTAAACCATCTTTATCACTTTGCCTACTTCCGGTCTTTCCGACTCGATTATATTTGCATGAATAATTTTTTATGAAAGCTTGTTATATTATTGATGCGGTCAGGACGCCGGTCGGGAAATATGGAGGGGCGCTGAGTTCAATCCGGCCTGATGACCTGCTTGGGCATGTTATCAAAGCGTTGTTGCACCGTAATCCTGGTATTGATGTCAATGCCATTGAAGATGTGATTGCCGGTGATGCCAATCAGGCTGGCGAAGACAATCGAAATGTGGCAAGAATGTCTGCGTTACTGGCTGGATTACCGGTTACTGTTGCAGGTAACACGGTGAACCGGTTGTGTGCAAGTGGTATGCAGGCGATTATGGATGCAGCACGTGCAATTATGTGCGGCGAAGGGGAAATATACATCGGAGGTGGGGTGGAAAGTATGACGAGGGCGCCTTTTGTGATGCCCAAAGCGTCGCAGGCATTTAACAGAAATGCTGAAATCTTTGATACGACGATAGGATGGAGGTTCCCGAATAAAAAATTAACCGATCAGTATTACCCATATTCGATGGGTGAAACGGCAGAGAATATTGCAAAAAAATGGAAAATTTCACGGCATGCGCAGGATGAATTCGCATTAGCCAGCCAGGAAAAATATTTTGCAGCACTAGAAAAAGATAAATGGAGAGATGAGATAGTTGCCGTTGAAATATTAGGAGGTAAAGAAGAAAAAATATTTTTTGAAAGGGATGAGCACCCGCGGAAATCCTCAATGGAAAAACTGGCTGCATTGAAACCTGCATTTCAAAAAGACGGAACGGTGACTGCAGGAAACGCATCCGGTATCAATGACGGGGCGTCAGCATTATTATTAGCGAGTGAGGAAGCGGTTGCAAAATATAATTTGAAGCCGATGGCAAAACTTATTTCAATGGCAGTTGCGGGAGTTGACCCTTCAATTATGGGAATCGGGCCTGTTCCAGCTACTCAAAAAGCATTACAACGGGCTGGTATAACCATAAATGAACTGGGCCTGATAGAATTGAATGAAGCGTTCGCCTCACAATCCATTGCATGTATCCATGACCTGGGGCTGGACCTAGAAAAAGTGAATGTAAATGGCGGGGCGATCGCTATCGGTCACCCGCTGGGTTGCAGTGGGGCGAGGATTTCAACCACCTTGTTGCATGAAATGCAAAGGCGTGCTGCAAAATATGGATTGGCAACGATGTGTGTAGGTGTGGGACAAGGGAGTGCGGTGGTTTATGAATTGATAGGTTGAGGTATTGAATTGGCCAGGTATTATTTCAATTTTAAAAAATGAAGGGCGCCGAGATAATTCAGCAAAAAGAAAAGTCCCGAGAGAAAAAAAATGCTACCGCCAATCATTACAACAAGATACATAATGCGAAATTTTTTCCCCTGTATCATAAAATCTGCAGGGTTTTCAGGATTATAGAACACAATTATTTTTGCCCCTTTTTGTGCGTTTGCCGGAAAAAAACTTTCTGGAGTTTTTTGAGTGACTTTTTTGCCATCTTGGGTCACAAAACTTGCAACTGGAATCTTTGCATTGGTGTTTTTTATTTTTACGGTTTCATAACCTGCGAGAATGCCTTCTGTTTTTATCCCGATCTGTTTTATTCTTTTGTATTTATTATTAATGGAAAAAACAATAAAGCTTATTACTGCGCTCATTATCATTAAAAGTATATATGATGCCATTAGCTGAAATTGAATAGTACGAGTTGTGAATGGGAAATGGTTTGTTGCTGGCCGGTTTTCAGGTTCTTTATGGTACAGGTTTTGTCTGCAAGTTCTTGGCTGCCGATAATAATAACAAATGGAATGGTTTTTTTATCGGCATATTTGAACTGCTTATCAAATTTTGCATTTTCATGATAAAGCTCGGAAGCAATTTTATTTTCCCTCAATTGCTGCATTAATGTAAAAGCCACTTTGCTTTCTTCTTCACCAAGATTGAAAAACAAAACTTTTGTGCCGATATAAATCTCTTCCGGAAAAAGTTTTAGTTCTTCCATTACATCATAAATCCTGTCGACGCCGAATGAAATGCCGACACCGGGAATATTCGGAACGCCGAATAATCCGGTGAGGTCATCATAACGGCCGCCGCCGCCGATGGAACCGATTGAAACATTTTTGGCTTTCACTTCAAAAATAATTCCGGTATAATAATTTAATCCGCGAGCAAGAGTGAAATCAGCCACTAGCTGCAAGCTATTAGCGGTGAGCAAAACAAATTCAAGTTCCTTAATTCCTTTTTTTCCAATTTCGCTGTTGCCGATCAATTCATTCAGCTTATTCAACTTTCCCTCATTTGTTCCATTAATAGAAAGATATTTTTCGATAATTGAAGTTTGCGATTCTTTCAATCCTCGTTGGGTTAATTCTTCTTTTACTTTTTCAATACCAATCTTATCGAGTTTATCAATGGCAACCGTAATTTCTGTTAACTTATCAATACTTCCGCATATTTCGGCAAGTGCCGTTAATATTTTCCGATTATTGATTTTTATTTCAACATCAATCCTCAATCCTTTAAAAACTTCGGCATAAAGATTAGCGAATTCCACATCACTTATTAAAGAATTGCTGCCCACCAAATCGGCATCGCACTGATAAAATTCTCTGTAGCGACCTTTCTGTGGCCTGTCTGCCCGCCACACAGGCTGCATCTGGTAACGTTTATACGGGAACGTGAGTTGGCCGTGGTTCATCGCAACATAACGTGCAAATGGAATAGTAAGGTCATATCGGAGTGCGCGTTCAGTGATACCTGGAATATTCTTTCCTTCCAGCACTTTTTCAAAATCTTCTTTTAATTTCTCATGTTTGGCTGGATTATCTAAACCATTATTCAAAATTTTAAAAATTAATCTATCCCCTTCTTCTCCATATTTTCCCATTAGTGTTTCCAAATTCTCCATAGCCGGCGTTTCCAAAGGCTGAAAGCCGTACAGTTCGAACACTTCACGGATGGTATTGAAAATATAATTCCTCTTGCGTAGGGTTTCTGCGCCAAAATCTCTGGTTCCTTGTGGTATGGTTGGTTTGGGCATTGTTGTTGGTGATTTGGATTTGTAAGGTAAGGTTGGGAATACGAGATTTGGGATATTGCGGATATTCCACGATTCCGAATCTTTTCTCACATCAATTTATGCTTCACCGCATATTTTTCAATAATCGCATCGCAGGCTTGTTCAATCATTTTATAGGCATGTACATAGCCCGATTCAGGGCCCGACCAGGGGTCGGGGACATTCATGTTTCTTCCCGGGTAAACTTCGTTCATCAGCAGATCAGCCTTGGTTGCGTCAAATTTTTTTCCGCCAATCCATTTCATCTCATCCAGCACATCGCCGGCCAGTGCATAAATTTTATCGAACCTGTTGAAGTCTTCCGCAACAAAGCGCCTGGCCCTTTGTGCACGGATATCGATACCAAATTGCAGGGCAACTTTTTGTGATAACGGATGTGGCCCTTCGCCTACATGATAACCATTGGTACCTGCGCTGTCTACTTTCCAGTCCAGGCCTGATTTTATGATCATGTCTTCCAAAATCCCTTCTGCCAATGGGCTACGGCAAATGTTGCCGAGACAAACCATTAAAATTTTCATGGCGCAAAATTAATGCATAAAAAGGTAAAAGGGTAAGTTAGAAGATATAAGCAGCGAGATTCAAGAAACAATTTGTATATCTGAAGTGAAATGTAAAATTTGCTGCCCGTCTCTTCATTTTTTATGGAATCTCTTTGTCTTCGCATCTCAATTGCAAACCTGCGCAGGTTCATCCCTCATTTCTTCATTATAAAAAACTATTACAATGAAACCTGAAATGATTTTACAGGCGGATGTACTTGATATTATATTTGATAACCGCAATAAAGAATATGGGGCTTATGAATTGCGCAGCCATTATGAAGAAAGGTTGAAAAAATCTGTGATCATCACTTTTGTCTTTTTATCATTTTTTGTTTTGATGTATTGTTGGTTTAATCACAGTCCGGGTGGAATCAGTCATCATCCATTTTTGCCTGATGATTTGACGCTTACCCAAGTTCACATTGAAAAGCCGGTTGTTCAACATGAAATCCATCAACCGCCACATCCTCAGGTAGCGACTATTCAAAACACGCGGTATTTGATCGTTCCTGATCAATTCGCTCCAGTTCCTCCTCCTACTGTAGATCAACTTGATATTAATAAAATCGGTACTGAAACAAAATCCGGAGACTTCACAGGTGACATTGTTCTGACGCCTTCAGATGAAAGTAATAAAGCAATTAATACAAATTCCAATCCGGTTACTGAAGAGCCCTCAATCATAGACCATCCCGAAGTAATGCCCGAATTTCCCGGAGGGGAGGATGCATTAATGAGATTTTTGTCGAAAAATTTAAGAATGCCAAGGCAGGATATGGAACCGGGAAGCAGGATTGCAACGCTGGTAAAATTTGTGGTCGGCAAAGACGGCTATGTCAATAGCATTGAATTTGAAAAAAGCGGGGGCAAAGATTTTGATAATGAGGTAATACGTGTAATGAAAAAAATGCCTGCCTGGAAGCCGGGAAAGCAGAATGGTAAAAATGTGGCGGTATATTTTAAATTACCCGTTACTTTTACCGTTCCTGATGAAAATTAGGTGATATGGCGGGAGGGGAGATATAAAATATGTCATCAATATATCATCCTTTTTAATCGGATTTTAATGTGTTATTTAATGTTAATTCTTTAATTTGCCACAAACGGTAAAATTGCGGTAGATGCCAAACGAAGCCCCGGATAAAAGAACAAAAGGTTATATATTAATGCGTGCCATTATGGATTATGGCATGGGTGTACTGATTTTTTTCCTGGGTATTTTTTTTATGTTTTCAAAACAGCTGGGTTTTGCTTTTAATGTAGATAATTTTTACCGCTATTTTTTTGCCGGCCTGTGTATGCTCTATGGAGGTTTCAGGATTTATCGGGGCTACAAAAAAAATTATTTTAACTGATGGATGCTCTTTTTTCACAGAATAAATGGAAGATTGCCTGCATTTCCTGGCTAATGATTATGGTTTTGCAATTGTTGTCCTGCGTCAACAATCCAAATAAAATAATTCAGGAAACACCAACTCGTGGAACCATTAATATAAGTGTGGATGAATCATTCAAACCGGTAATTGATTCTGAAATAAAAGTATTCGAATCTTCATTTCCTGATGCCCTTATTAATGTGCACTATAAGCCCGAAGCAGAGTGTTTTAAAGACCTCGCCGGGGATAGCACCAGGATGATTATTGTAACGAGGGGGCTTAATAAAGAAGAAGAAAATTTTTTTCAGGACTCAATTCATTTTGTACCCATCTACGGATTACTTGCGTATGATGCAATTGCGATTATTGTGAATAACCAATCGAAAGACACTATCCTGACGATGAAAGATGTTCAATCATTGTTAAATGGTACAACAGCGAATAAACAGGTGGTAATGGATGGGGTCTCAGCAACAAGCACGGTAAGGTTTGCAATCGATTCGGTTTTGCACGGGCAGAAGCTGGGAAAAAATGTGGAAGCCGCCAGGTCAAGCGAAGCTGTAATAAACTATGTGGCAGAGCATGAAAATGCAGTTGGGTTTATTGGTGTGAGCTGGATTGGCGACCAGGATGACCCGCAGCAGTTAGCCTTCCTGCAAAAAGTGAAAATTGCAGCTGTGCAATGCAAAACCTGCCTGGGCGAAACTTATGTACAGCCTTACCAGGCAAATATTGCACTTAAACGATACCCTTTGACTCGTGGTTTATACTATGTGTTGAAAGAAAACTTCAGGGGAGTGGGTAATAACTTTGTCAACTTTCTGCAGTTTGAAAGAGGGCAGCTAATATTCAGAAGAGCATATCTGGTTCCTGGCAAAATGTCTTTTGAAATACGCGATACGAAAATCTCAAATTAATATCAGATTTTAATACATTTACACATCTAACAAAAACAAGGTTTACTATGAAGAAAGTTCGTTTTGGTTTAGTGGCAATCGTTGTAATGGCAGGCAACGTGTTATCAGCTCAATCGGTTGAACAGGGGAAAAAATTCCTGTATTACCAGCGTTACACCAGTGCAAAAGAAACTTTTGAAAAAGTTTTGGCTGCTAATCCCAATAGTATTGAAGCCACTTACTGGCTCGGGCAAACACTTTTAACTGCACCTTCTGATATGCGTGATACCGTTGCAGCAAAAACGCTATTTCAAAAAGCACTTCAAACGAATGGCAATGCCCCTTTATTATTAGCAGGAATGGGCGAAATTGAATTGCGTGAAGGAAAAAAAGATGATGCCCGTCAGCGCTTTGAAACGGCCATCAGCCTGACAAAAGGGAAAGATGTGGATGTGTTAAATGCCATTGGCCAGGCAAATGCCAATGCCAGAAATGGCGATGCTGCTTATGCCATAGAAAAACTTAACCTGGCCACACAAACAAAAAAATTTCACGATCCTTCAACCTATGTTATTTTGGGAGATGTATACCGCCAGCTGTTAACTGATGGGGGCAATGCCGTAACCAATTATCAGAAAGCGCTGGAGTTGGATCCTAAACTCGCTGAAGCTGAATACAAAATTGGGAAAATTTATCTTACCCAGAGAAATACAGAATATTTTTTACCTGCCTTTGAAAAGGCAACCGAACTTGATCCTTCTTATGGCCCTGCATATTATGAACTTTTTTATTACTGGTTCTTTCATGGAGATGTGCCCAAAGCCATCGGATATTGGGATAAATATTTTGCCGTAACTGATCCCAAACCATCGGATGAATATGACCGCATCAGCTTTTTGTATGCAGCAAAGAAATACCAGGAATGTATTTCCCAGTCCCAGCAAAAAATATCTTCATTAGGCGATAAAGCAGACCCCAAATATTACAAGCTGGTTGCTTATTGTTATAACGACCAGGGCGATTCAACAAATGCAAAAAATTACCTCGACCAATATTTTGGGAAGCAAAAAACTGATGGTTTCGTACCACAGGATTATACTTTTTATGCACAGGTGCTTAACAAATTCCCCGGCAATGATTCTTTAGTTTCTTTAAATTATCAGAAAGCTGTAGATGTTGATACCGCCCGCGATGAGAAGTTGAAACTTGCGGAAGAAGCTGCTGATGTGTTTAGAAAAAGCAAATACAAACAAGGGGTGGCAATTTGGGAGGGTATAAAATATAAATTAACAAAAGACCCTGGTCAGGCAGAATTGTACAAATGGGGTATAGCTAATTATCAGGCAGGAAATTTTCAAACTGCGGACAGCATTTTTTGCGGAGTGTATGAATCAAAATATCCGAATGAAATTTATGGTTATTTATGGTGCGCAAGAACCAAAAGGGCGGAAGATGATTCAACAAATTCAGGTGGCTTAGCTATTGACGCATATCAAAAACTTGCTCAATTCGGTCGAAGTAGTCCTGATTCTGCAAAATATAAATCTCAGATTATTGAATCCTATTTTTATCTGGCTCAATATTATAATGATATTAAAAAAGATAAACCCTCAGCTATTATGTGGTTGCAAAAAGTTTTAGAAGTAGATCCGGCAAATCCAACTGCTAACCAGTTTTTAAAAATTCTTACTGCGCCTCCACCCAAACAACCGGCGGCAAAACCAAAATCCACAAAGCCAGGGGCCAAATAATTATTGAGTTAACCGTTAAATAAATGAGACCCTTTGTTGGAACAAAAGCCCAACAAAGGGTTTTTAATTTTAAGGTTTTATTTTTTATCAATTGGAAATTGAGTGTGCTGCCTTATTTTTGCGGACGAAGCAATATCAACAAAATGGATATTTTCCTTTTGCAGGCAAACCCGGTTTCGTTAACACAAAGTGCAAACAGCGCATCTTATCTCCCCATCGGTATACAGTTTTTTTTCGCTCTTGGTTTTGTAACATTGGTTTTGGGCGTAACACACCTGTTAGGCCCGAAAAGAAAGACATCGGATAAGTTATCAAATTTCGAAAGCGGTATACAAGCTGTAGGCAATGCACGCCAGCCCATGGCGGTAAAATATTTTTTAGTAGCTATACTATTCGTGTTGTTTGATGTGGAAGTTATTTTTTTCTATCCCTATGCCATTAATTTTAAAGCATTAGGATGGGAAGGATTTTTTGCAGTTCTTTTGTTCGTTCTGTTATTTCTGGTTGGTTTCATCTATATTATCAAAAAAGGTGCACTGACCTGGGAAGAGTGAGTACTGGGTAATTGAAAAGAGGTTAATGAATAATTCTGATAACATTAACCCATGAATTTTGTTATAAAGAATGTAATTGCGGAACTATTAATTATCATTTATTAAAATTATCAATTAACAATGCCTCGTCCGGTTCAATTTAATATTCATCCCATACCTGCCGATACAAAAGATAATATCAGTATGGTTGGTGCGCCTGAAGGCCATGCTGGTGAAGGTTTTTTTGCCACAAAGCTGAGCGATGTTGTTGGGTTAGCACGCAAAAATTCCATTTGGCCTATGCCTTTCGCCACTTCCTGCTGTGGAATTGAATTCATGGCTACCATGGCTTCGCATTATGATTTGGCAAGATTTGGTGCTGAGCGTTTAGGATTTTCTCCACGTCAGTGTGATTTGCTGATGGTGATGGGAACTATTGCAAAAAAAATGGGACCGATTGTCAAGCAGGTTTATCTGCAAATGGCAGAACCCCGGTGGGTATTAGCTGTTGGCGCCTGTGCATCAAGCGGTGGAATTTTTGATACTTATTCCGTGCTGCAGGGAATTGACCAGGTGGTGCCTGTTGATGTGTATGTTCCCGGTTGCCCTCCGAGGCCTGAAGCGATCTTAGATGGTTTTATGAAAATACAGGACCTTGTTGGACAGGAAAGTTTAAGAAGGAGAAATAGCGACAGGTATAAAACACTTTTAGAAAGTTACGGCATTCAATAATTTGAAAATGTAACAATAGCTCAATTGGGCCATTGAGCAATTTTCACATTGAAGGATTTTTAAAATGAGTTTAACTAACGAAACAATCAAAGCAAGGTTGATAGAAAAATTCGGCGAACAGGTTTCAAATTTTGAGGAACCTTATGGTATGCTTACGTTTGAAGCGCCGAAAGAAATGAATCTGAAAGTGATGCAGTTTTTGTTCGATGATACGGAACTGCGTTTTCAGTTTTTGACCGATCTTACTGCGGTTCACTACCCTGATAAAGCAGCAAGGGAGCTTGCTGTTGTTTATCACCTGCACAACCTGGTTGATAATGTAAGGATTCGGTTCAAAGTGTTTACGGATATCAATAAACCCGATATTTTTACAGCAACACAATTGTATTCATCGGCCAACTGGATGGAAAGGGAGACTTATGATTTCTTTGGTGTAAATTTCGTTGGCCACCCCAATCTGAAAAGGATTTTAAATGTAGATGAGATGGATTATTTCCCTTTACTGAAACAATATCCGCTGGAGGATCAAACAAGGATTGACAAGGACGATGCCATGTTTGGAAGGTGACTTAATTGGTAAATGTGAAAATGCTGCCATTTTCACATCAAGAAATTAAAAAATTATGTCAGAAACAATAACACACCACCATCATATTAAATTGCCGGAGGGCAGTATTGAGAAAACGACCACTACACTGAACCTTGGCCCAACGCATCCTGCTACACATGGGGTGTTTCAGAATATTTTGGAATTAGATGGTGAAAGAATTGTGTCTGCCGAGCAAACGGTGGGTTACATTCACCGTGCATTTGAGAAATTAGCTGAACGCAGGCCATTATATCAGATCACCACAATTACTGACAGGTTGAATTATTGTTCGTCGCCTATTAATAATATGGGCTGGCACCTTACCTGTGAAAAATTGCTGGGGGTAAAAACGCCAAAACGTGTGGATTACCTGCGTATTATTATTATGGAGCTGGCAAGGATTTCTGATCACCTGATCTGTAATTCAGTGGTTGGCGTTGACTCAGGCGCCTATACCGGTTTTTTATATGTAATGCAATACCGCGAACTGATTTATGAAATTTATGAAGAAGTGTGCGGATCGAGGCTGACTACAAACATGGGCCGCATTGGAGGTTTTGAAAGAAATTTTTCTAATACCGCTTTTGAAAAGATCGAAAAGTTTTTAAATGAATACCCGGCTGTACTGAAAGAGTTTGAAAACCTTTTTAACCGCAACCGCATTTTTATGGAACGTACTATTGGTGCAGGCCCTATCAGTGCAGCGCGTGCATTGAATTATGGCTTCACAGGCCCCAACCTGCGTGCCGCAGGTGTGGATTATGATGTGCGTGTCCACACACCTTATAGTAGTTATGACGATTTTGAATTCGAAATTCCCGTAGGCAGCACAGGCGATTGTTATGACAGGTTTTTAGTGCGCAACCAGGAAATGTGGCAATCGCTCAGCATTATCAGCCAGGCTTATAAAAAAATTCAGGAAATGAAAGGTGCAGATGCAGAAGTTTATCATGCTGATGCGCCTGCATATTATTTGCCGGAGAAAAAAGATGTGTACACTAAAATGGAAGCGCTGATCTGGCATTTCAAGATCATCATGGGCGAAACAGAAATCCCTCCCGGTGAAGTGTACCAAAGCGTGGAAGGTGGTAACGGCGAGCTTGGTTTTTATTTGATCAGTGATGGAGGAAGAACTCCATATAGGTTGCATTTCAGAAGGCCCTGTTTTATTTATTACCAGGCTTATTCTGAACTGACAAAAGGCAGCATGTTAAGTGATGCGATCATTGTAATGAGTAGTTTGAACCTGATCGCTGGTGAAATGGATGCGTGAATAGTGTTGAATATAAAATAATAAATGTTGAATGAGATAATATCCGGGTTTAATATTTAAAATTCAAAATAAATGATCCAGTTTTCAGAGGAAAAATTAAAAAAGTTTAATGCAATAGTGGCACGTTATCCTGAAGGCAAACAGAAAAGTGCATTGCTTCCTGTTCTGCATTTGGCGCAGGAAGAATTCGGTAATTGGTTAAGTGTGGAAACGATGGATTATGTAGCGGGGTTATTAAAAATAGAACCGATAGAGGTATATGAAGTAGCTACATTCTATTCAATGTACAACCTGAAGCCGGTTGGAAAATATATGTTTGAAGTTTGCCAGACAGGCCCATGCATGTTGCGCGGCAGCGATAATATCATCGATTATATCAGGCAGAAATTAGGCATTAATGTGGGTGAAACAACTCCTGACGGCTTGTTTACTTTAAAAACGGTTGAGTGTCTTGGCGCCTGCGGTTATGCGCCGATGATGCAGATGGGGAAAACCTATCGTGAACATTTAACGAAAGAAAAAGTGGATGCCATCATCGAAGAGTGCAGGCAAACTGCTGCATTGAATAATTAAAACAACACTTGCAATATGAAACTCAACCCTTATCTTAATTTTGATGGCAACGCTGAAGAAGCAATAAATTTTTATAAAGATGCACTTGGCGGCGAAATTGCGATGCTCACCCGTTTTGAAGAAAGCCCGATGCCAACCAGTGAGGAAGAGAAGCAAAGGATAATGCATGCACAAATTGTATTTGGTGATAACATGATCATGATCTCAGACACTATGAAGGGGACACCTTTTTCGACGAACGGAAATATTCAGCTTTCTATTGGCCTGGATGATGAAGCAAAGACACGGAAACTTTTTGATAAGCTATCTGCTGGGGGAAGAATAACAATGCCATTGGCTAAACAATTTTGGGGAGGCTTATTCGGTATGTTCCAGGATAAATTCGGTGTGGACTGGATGTTGAATTGCGCAGTCAAGGAATGATTGCCGAAAGTAGATTTTAGAATATTAACCTTTTCCTGAGTATATCAGCGGTAGTGCTGTTAACAGTTGTTTTATTGTGAATAATGGTAATTCAAAGAAATTGTTTTTATATTTTGGATTTATCATGTTGGGAGGATTTTTTTTGCAAGGTGTTTGATTTGTGACGGACCCGAAATTGTTTCGGAATAAATTAGAAGAATAGAATTATTGCTATACAAGAGTGCAATGCAACAATATTGAATGAAGACAGGACAAATGCCGGTAACATAAAAAAGCTAACAGCTAATTGCTCTTGGCTAAAAGCTAAATAAGCATGGGTAGAAAATTATTATTAGAAAAAGCACATGTTGAAAATATCCGTTTGTATGATGTGTACAGGCGAGAAGGAGGCTATGCCAGCGTGGAAAAAGCCTTAAAAAAAATGACACCTGACCAGGTGACGGATGAAGTGAAGAAAAGCGGGCTGAGAGGCCGTGGCGGTGCTGGTTTTCCGACAGGTATGAAATGGAGTTTTATTGCAAAACCAGAAGGCGTTCCACGTCACCTCGTATGCAATGCAGATGAGAGCGAACCGGGGACATTTAAAGACAGGTATTTAATGGAGTTCATTCCGCATTTACTGATTGAAGGCCTGATCGTTTCATCTTTTGCGCTCGGTTCTAATACTACGTATATCTATATCCGTGGTGAATATGCATGGATTGTTGATATTTTGGAGCAAGCTATTACAGAAGCAAAGCATAATGGCTGGCTGGGGAAAAATATTTTGGGCAGCGGTTTTGATTGCGAAATTTATGTGCAGCGCGGTGCCGGCGCTTATATCTGTGGAGAAGAAACGGCATTGATTGAGTCGCTGGAAGGCAAGCGTGGCAATCCCCGTATAAAACCCCCGTTCCCGGCTGTGAAAGGTTTGTGGGACAGGCCAACGGTAGTAAATAATGTGGAAACACTGGCTGCGGTTGTACCGATCATCAATTTGGGAGGAGAAGAATATGCAAAAATCGGAGTGGGAAAATCTACCGGAACAAAATTAATTTCTGCCTGTGGCAATATCAATAAGCCCGGTGTGTATGAAATTGACATGACGATCTCGGTAGAAGAATTTATTTTCAGCGACGAATATTGTGGCGGCATTCCCCATGGAAAAAAATTGAAAGCCTGCATTCCCGGGGGGTCATCCGTTCCCATTCTTCCTGCCAATTTATTATTGAAAACTGCGAAAGGCGAAACAAGAATGATGAACTACGAAAGCCTTTCTGATGGTGGCTTTGCAAAAGGATCCATGATGGGTAGTGGCGGTTTTATTGTGATGGATGAAGACCAGTGCGTGGTTCGCCATACATTAACGCTGGCCAGGTTTTATCGCCATGAAAGTTGCGGGCAATGTTCTCCCTGCCGGGAAGGAACAGGGTGGATGGAAAAAATTCTGAAGAATATTGAATATGGTAAAGGAAAAATGAGCGATATAGATTTATTGTGGGATATACAGCGAAAGATTGAAGGCAATACGATTTGTCCTTTGGGTGATGCAGCAGCGTGGCCTGTTGCAGCGGCCATCAGGCATTTCAGGGATGAGTTTGAATGGCATATCAATAATCCGGTGGAATGTTTGAACAGAAATTACGGAATGGCACATTATGCAGATCCGTTGCAAGTGGTACTATAAGTTTTAACCGCAAAGACGCTAAGACGCGAAGGCGCGCAAAGTTTTTTCCTAGCAGCCTTGTGTCTTAGCGGTTAAGAAAAATAAATATGGCTGACGCACCTAAATTATTTAAAGTAACTATTGACAACATCACTATTGAAGTGGAGCCGGGAACAACTATCCTGAATGCTGCACGTAAAATTGGTGGAGATGTTGTTCCTCCTGCAATGTGTTATTACAGCAAATTAAAAGGTAGCGGCGGGAAATGCCGCACCTGTTTGGTGGAAGTGGCTGCCGGCTCGACGGCCGACCCAAGGCCTATGCCCAAGCTCGTTGCAAGCTGCAGGACAAACGTGATGGATGGCATGATCGTAAAAAATATTACGAGCGAAAAAGTAATTGATGCAAGAAATGGGGTGGTTGAGTTTTTATTAATCAATCATCCGCTGGATTGCCCGATCTGCGATCAGGCAGGCGAATGCCATCTGCAGGATTTAAGTTATGAGCATGGGAAAGAAGCAACACGTTATGAATTCCAGCGGCGCACTTTCGAAAAGCATGATATCGGCCCTTATATTCAGCTGCATATGACACGTTGCATTCTTTGTTATCGCTGCGTTTTCACTGCTGATCAGTTGACGAACAAACGTGAGCATGGCGTGCTTGACCGTGGGGATCATTCTGAAATTGCAACTTATATACACAAAGCTTTGGAGAATGATTTCATCGGCAATGTAATTGATGTGTGCCCCGTTGGTGCACTGACTGATAAAACTTTCCGTTTCAAAAACCGTGTGTGGTTCACCAAACCTGTGAATGCTCACCGTGCATGCAGTAACCCAAAATGTTGCGGTAAAGTTACACTATGGTATCGTGGTGATGAAGTGTTCAGGGTTACGGCACGCAAAGATCATTGGGGCGAAGTGCAGGACTGGATTTGCAACGAATGCCGTTTTGAAAAAAAGAAAACCAGTGATTGGGTAATAGAAGGACCGGCAAAAGTGAACAGGCATTCAGTAATATCCCAAGGCCATTATGTGGGAGTAGAGAAACCAAAGGAAGTTTTATTTGATGTGCTTGACGGACGGAAACCACGGTTGTTTATGAATATTCATGATGTGAGTGAAGTGAATGAACCGGACCGGGATTTATCAAAGATTGAAGGGCCTGCGCATTCGACAGATTTTATCGAAAAAAAATAGTTTGAAAAAATTACTAAGTATTAATTAGTAATTAAAAAGACAGCACATGTTATTATCAATCGATTGGCCTCTTATTCTGGAGAAATGTATTTTGATCGCTGTTATTATCAGTGTGTCTCTGCTAGTAGCCATGTATGAAACTTGGGCTGAACGGAAAGTAGCGGCAATTATGCAGGACAGGCGTGGGCCTAACCGTGCGGGGATTTTTGGCATCCTGCAACCGGTAGCTGATGGGTTGAAATTATTCATGAAGGAAGAAATCATTCCCAATTTATCGAACAGGTTTCTATTTGTCCTTGGCCCCGGATTGGCCATGCTTACTGCAATGATGACAAGTGCAGTGGTGCCATGGAGCAGCTATCTTGATATCAAAGGCAGAATGGTTCCCCTGCAGATTGCAGATATTAATATAGGAATCCTTTACATTTTTGGGGTTGTGAGTATGGGTGTTTATGGTATTATGATCGGAGGCTGGGCTTCTAACAATAAATTTTCATTATTGGCTGCTATTCGCGGGGCCTCACAAATTATCTCGTATGAGCTGGCTATGGGGTTGTCAATAATTGCGTTGCTGATGCTTACCGGTTCATTAAGCCTGAAAACAATTGTTGAACAACAGCAGGATCATTGGTGGAATATAGTATATCAGCCGTTGGGCTTTTTCATTTTCCTGGTTTGTGCTTTTGCTGAATGTAACAGAACCCCGTTCGACTTGTCTGAAGCGGAAAGTGAACTGAATTTCGGTTATCACCAGGAGTATTCATCAATGAAACTGGGTTTCTATTTGTTTTCGGAATATGTGAATATGTTTATCAGCAGTGCAGTGATGGCTACATTGTTTTTTGGTGGCTATGATATTCCATTTGTGAATGATATTTCCTTCGGACAGTTACACGGTCAGAACCTTCTGGCGATTTTACAAGGGCTTAGTTTATTTATTAAAGTGGCTATTTTCATTTTCTTTTTTATGTGGGTGCGTTGGACGATACCTCGGTTTCGTTATGATCAGTTAATGCACCTTGGCTGGAAAATAATGATTCCATTGGCTTTATTAAATATGCTGGCAACAGGATTTATTATATTATTGAAGAGTAATGGGTGGCATTTTTGAACATGAGAAGAAAGACCTGTGAAGTTTGATGAAATTCCGGGACTGGCTTTTTGGCATTTTACTTCCCTATGAAATTTAGTTGGCAGGTTGATAGGAGAAAAATATTTTTGCAAACCTTAACAAGCAAAGAGAACATGCAATCATTAACAAACAGGTTTAAACAGGTAGAACGTAAACCGATGACTTTGTGGGAGAAAATGTATGTGCCTGCAATTGCAAAAGGTATGTCAATCACATTTGGCCACATGTTCAAAAAAAGACCAACAGTAAATTACCCTGAAAAGAAAAGGCCATTCAGCCCGGTATTCCGCGGCCTGCACGTATTGAACCGTGATGAGGATGGGCGTGAGCGGTGCACTGCATGCGGACTTTGCGCATTAGCCTGCCCTGCCGAAGCAATCACCATGGAAGCTGCAGAACGTTTGCCGGGGGAGGAAAATTTATACCGGGAAGAAAAATATGCTGCGAAATACGAGATTAATATGTTGCGCTGCATATTTTGCGGATATTGTGAGGAGGCGTGCCCAAAGGATGCTGTGTATTTATCTGAAACATTTGCACCTTCAAATTACAGCCGTACTAAATTTATTTATGGAAAAGAAGACTTGCTGATACCGAACCCGAAAACACAGCCCGAAGAATATACAAAAGCGAAAGGAAATAAATGAGAGAATTGAAAAATTTCGGAATGTGAAAATGTTGACCAATGCCTTTGATGTTTTAATTGGGCATTTTCATATTGAGCAATTATTAATAACATGAGTCCAACACAGATTTTATTTTGGTTTTTAAGTGTACTTGCCATCTTTAGTGCCATTATGGTAGTGGCAAGTAAAAGCCCGGTGCACAGTGTACTTTGGCTTATTGTTGTTTTCTTTGCTATTTCAGGGCATTACATTTTATTGAATGCTCAATTTATTGCAATAGTAAACCTGATTGTTTATGCAGGAGCAATTATGGTGTTGTTTCTGTTTGTGATTATGCTGATGAACCTGAACGCAGAAACAGAACCGCAAAAAAACAAGTGGCTTAAAATTGCCGGCGTAATTGCTGGTGGTGCACTGCTGATGGTATTTGTTGCAGCTTTAAAAAATGCAGATTTGAAAAATCAGCTGGCTCAGGTTAATCAGGGGGAAATCGGATTGATCAGCAACTTGGGCATGGCATTATTTCATGATTATGTTGTTCCTTTTGAGGTAAGCAGTGTTTTGTTTTTAAGTGCCATGGTAGGTGCTGTGGTTATCGGAAAGAAAGAATGATAACCAATCTGAAATCGGGCAATGGCTTTATTGTGCAATCAAAAAATTTTCATATTGAGTAACTATATAAGATGCCAATTAACTATTACATATTTCTGTCTGTAGCGCTTTTTTGTATTGGGGTAGCTGGTGTGCTTACAAGGCGCAATGCCATCATCATCTTTATGTGTATTGAGCTTATGTTGAACGCAGTGAATTTGTTACTGGTTGCATTTTCAAAAATGCATCATGCTGCTTTAGCAGCTTCTAATGCAAGCGCAGGCATCAACGGCCAGATTTTTGTTTTCTTTATAATGGTAGTAGCTGCGGCAGAAGTAAGCGTGGGGCTCGCAATTATTGTGATGATGTACAGGAATACGCATTCTGTTGACGTGAATTTTTTGAACAGATTGAAACACTAAAACAAAGCATAACGCTTAACGCCTGACGCTGAAAACAGCGTTTAGCGTTTAGCATTTAGCGTTTAGCACAATATGAGTAAATTAGTTTACCTGGTTCCGTTGTCTCCGTTTATAGGATTTTTATTAAATGGACTGTTAAGGAAAAATCTTTCCAAATCATTAACAGGAATCATTGCTTGCGGAACTGTACTTGTTTCCTTTATCGTAAGTCTTTTGATTTTTTTTGATGTAAGGAAAGACGGCTTTGAAACAGAAATAGTTAGCCTTTTCAATTTTATTCACATAGGTGCATTAAAAATATCATTTGCATTTCAGGTAGATCAGCTTTCCGTTTTATTCCTATTAATAATTACTGGAGTAGGTTTTCTTATTCATGTGTATTCCACCGCTTATATGCATGATGAAGAGAACGATCATTTTGCCAGGTATTTCGCCTACCTGAACTTATTTGTTTTCTCCATGCTTATTCTCGTACTTGGGGCAAACTATGTTATTATGTTCATAGGCTGGGAAGGTGTAGGGCTTTGTTCTTATTTGCTGATTGGTTACTGGTTTAAGAATGTGGAATATGGAAATGCTGCAAAAAAAGCATTCATCATGAATCGTATCGGCGACCTTGGTTTTTTAATTGCGGTATTTTGGATGATCAGCAAATTCGGTGCTGTTACTTTCTCCGAAGTCTTTTCGAAAGCACCCACTGCGCCGGTTGCCGTATTAACAGGTATTACTTTATTATTATTTATAGGAGCAACAGGTAAGTCGGCCCAAATACCCTTATACACGTGGTTGCCGGATGCGATGGCTGGTCCCACACCTGTTTCAGCATTAATCCATGCTGCAACCATGGTAACTGCAGGTATTTACATGATTGCAAGAAGCAATATCATGTATACGCTTGCCCCAACAACCCAAACTGTTATTGCAATTGTCGGAACAGCAACAGCTTTATTAGCAGCAAGTATTGCTGTCAAACAAAACGATATTAAAAAAGTATTAGCTTATTCAACGGTTAGCCAGTTGGGTTATATGTTTCTGGCATTAGGTGTTGGAGCTTATACAGGCGCGGTGTTTCATGTAATGACACATGCGTTCTTTAAAGCTTTATTGTTCCTGGGCGCAGGTTCAGTCATTCATGCTGCGCATGAACAGGATATCCGCAAAATGGGAGGGTTGAAAAAGTTTATGCCCGTTACGCATATCACTTTTTTATTAGCTTGTTTGGCCATTGCAGGTATTCCACCTTTTTCCGGTTTCTTTTCAAAAGATGAAATTTTATCGGCAGCTTATGAAAAGAACAAAATTTATTATCTGGTGGGAGCATTCACTGCATTACTCACTGCATTTTATATGTTCCGTTTATATGCCACAACATTTCTTGGAAAATTCCGTGGTACTTCTGAACAGGAACATCATTTACATGAAAGCCCGTCGGCGATAACTATTCCATTAATAATTCTGGCTATACTTGCAGTTATCGGTGGTTTTGCAGGAATACCTGAGGTGTTTGCAAAGGGTTCGCATTGGCTGCATCAGTTCTTATCCCCGGTTTTTGCCGGTTCTGAAAAAATAAAGGAAGTTCATGTCGTTGCTGCCAACCAGGAATTAATGTTGATGGCTGTTTCAGTTGGGGTAGCCATTGTCGGTGTGGTTTATGCATGGAGCAAATTCAGTAAAAACCCTGAACTGGAAGATGCAAAAGGATTTGGGAAATTACTGGCAGACAGGTGGTATGTTGACGAGTTATATAATGCCATTATTGTAAAGCCTTTGAATGCATTTGGAAAATTCCTGAATGAGGTGGTTGAAAAATCTATCATCGACTGGATGGTGAATGGAGTTGGTAAGGCGGTGCAATATGGAAGCAGGCAGATCCGGCTATTGCAGAGCGGACAGGTTGGAGGATATGTATTGCTGATGGTAATAGGGATGGTGATTTTATTTATTGTTGAGATTTTTATTAAGAAATAATCTATATAGAACGAATTGAAACTATAACATGATTCCTGTTTTATTTATACTGGTGCCGCTGCTGAGTGGTCTTGTCGGGTTTTTTATAAAGAACGGCAATGCTGCAAAAAAATGGTCGTTGTTTGTTTCTGTTGTAACACTCGTTATTTCACTATACAGTTTAACCCTGGGAAAAAATGCGCCGGCGTTAAATTATTCTGCCAGTTGGTTACCCTCTCTGGGAAGTAAGTTTTCCGTTGAACTGGATGGATTGTCGGTGATATTGACATTGCTTACCGCGGTTTCTTTTCCTGCTATTTTTATTGCCACGTATAATAAGGAATATAAAAACCAGGGAAATTTTTATGCATTGATGCTGTTATCGCAGGCTGGCTTGATGGGTGTTTTTGTGGCCACTGATGCCTTGTTGTTTTATTTCTTTTGGGAGCTTGCATTGATACCTGTTTATTTCCTATGCTCTATCTGGGGTGGAGACAGGAGAATACAGGCGGCCTTCAAATTTTTTATTTACACATTTGTAGGATCATTGCTGATGCTGATCGGCATTATCTATTTATACCTGCATACTACAGATCATTCCTTTTCTCTGCAATCATTCTATAAATTAAAATCATATATCCCTGCAGCTGATCAGACCTGGCTTTTCTGGCTTTTCTTTGTTGCTTTTGGAATCAAGATGCCAATATTTCCCTTTCACACATGGCAGCCAGATACCTATGAGCAATCACCGACCGCAGTAACAATGGTATTAAGCGGCGTGATGGTTAAAATGGGGTTATTTGGATTGATAAGATGGCTGGCCCCCGTACTGGCAGGCGGAACCTGGCTATGGGGCGATACTGCATCTGCACTTTGTATCATCGGAATGATTTATGCATCGTTGATAGCTATTCAGCAGGATGACCTGAAAAGGCTGGTTGCATATTCATCAATAGCCCATATTGGTTTGATGTGCCTGGCGGTTTTTGCAACCACACAAACAGGATTGCAGGGAGTAATGATTCAGATGTTTAATCACGGTATTAATATTATAGCCCTATGGATAGTGGTTGAATTAATCGAAAGGCAACTTGGTACAAGAAAAATTTCAGAGCTTGGCGGCCTTGCCCAGAAAGCCCCGGTATTATCCATTTTATTAGTGGTTGTTGCTTTGGCAAATGTGGCATTACCACTGACCAATGCCTTTGTTGGAGAATTTCTGATGTTCAGTGGTATTTACACATCAACCGCTACCACTTACAATGTAGTATTTACGGTAACTGCAGGTATCAGCATTATTTTGTCAGCAGTGTATATGCTGAATATGATCCAGAAAGTATTTTTTGGAAATACAAATTCTCTTACCGAAAATGTGAGGGATATACAATGGAATGAAAAATTGATTCTTGTGGCACTGGTATTGTTGATTGTGTTGATTGGAATATATCCGCAACCGGCACTTGAACTTACAAAAACAACGGTGGATACCATTATCACGAAAATGAATGCTAAATTTTAGAATATTTATATGATCCGTTCTTGGGCAGAAAATGATGAAAAAAATAAAGTATTAATGATTTCTTTAGCTGTGTCCCACTTAACGGATTTTTGAAAAAGATGTAGAAGATATGAATGCAATTATTTTATCAGCGGCCTGGGGTGTGGTAATGATGTTTAGCGGAGCTTTTTCCAAAAGCAAAGTCGTTATACGCTATCTTGCCATTGCGGGTGCGGCTTTTTTGATCATAGCCAATCTTGCTGATTTGTATTCACAGGGAAACCCCTTCTTCCATATTGATACAAAAGAAATGCTGACATTTAACGTGTTCGGTTTGCTGGTGAACACTATTGCATTTGCAAGCACGTTGATTTATTTTTTGTTATCAGCAAAAGATATTGAAGATGTTGGTACAAACAGCGGCGAATATTTTGCCCTCATCTTTTTTGTTTTATGCGGAGTAAGCCTGGTGACGTCCTATAATAATTTATTAATTCTTTTTATCGGTATTGAAACGCTTTCCATTCCTCTTTACATACTCACAGGAAGCAGTAAGCGGAATTTAAAAAGTAATGAAGCTTCGCTGAAATATTTTTTGATGGGTGCGTTTTCAACCGGCATCATGTTACTGGGTATTGCATTTTTATATGGCGCCAGTAAAACAGGTTCATTCTTTATTGATGATATCGGTATTGGCAAAACACCTGCTTCTCCATTGTTCATTATTGGATTAATATTGTTGACAACTTCTTTTTCTTTTAAAGTTTCTGCAGTGCCATTTCATTTCTGGACACCCGATGTCTACGATGGATCTCCTACAGTATTTACCTCTTTTATGGCAACAGTGGTAAAAGGAGCTGCATTTGTTGCATTTATCCGTTTATTTGCCGATTCGTTTACAGAAGCAGAACCTAAATGGAGATTGATCATCGCTATTATTACAGCCGCAACATTATTTGTAGGTAACATTACCGCCGTATTTCAACAAAGCGTAAAAAGAATGCTTGCCTATTCAAGTATTGCGCAGGTAGGTTTTATGCTTTTTGCCATATTAGGAGTGAGCCTGAAAACAAATACAGCACAGGAAGGTATTTTATTATATATAACAGCCTATAGCCTGGCCTCAATTGGCATTTTTGCCATATTAACAAGAATGAAAGACCATAGTTTTGAAGGCTTTAATGGTTTGGCAAAACATCAACCCTTGCTGGCGGGTGTAAATACCGTTTTCCTGCTGTCATTGGCAGGTATCCCTTTAACAGCGGGTTTTTTTGCAAAATATTATATGCTTGTTACCGCGTTGCAAACCGGAAATTTTTTCTGGCTTGTAATATTTGCTGTTTTATGTGCAGCAGTCAGTGTTTATTATTATTTCCGCGTTATACAGGCTATGTACTTTAAAGAAGGTGAGCGGCAGGAAATTGAGGCTTCACCTGCATTTAAAAGCCTGTTGGTAATTGTTGCAGTAACTATTGTACTTATTGGCATTTTTCCTCAATGGCTCATTAGTAAATTGTCCATTATCTATTTTTAAACTCCTGATGTTTTTCCGCTTATCAAAATATTCCTGTTATTCGGGATGGAATGTTTAATTTAGTCTGACTGGTTAAAGAGGATGGTTATTCTGATAATAATGATAATAAAACCGATCATTTTAGTGCGTAAACGTTACAACGAAATCAGTCATGAAAATCAATGATGTTTTTTCTCTTGCATTCAATACGGTAAAGGCAAATAAACTACGAACTGGAATTACCGTAGCGATCATTGCATTTGGTATAATGGCGCTTGTGGGAATAAATACTGCTATTGATGCAATGAAGCAGAAGTTTACGGAAAGCTTTTCAGCAATGGGGGCGAATGGCTTTATTATCCACTATAAGGAATACCAGGTACACATGGGGGGGAGGCGTGATGAGGTGACCCAGGAAAAAAAGGGCCAGCGTAAACAAAAAAAATCAAATGTTGGAAAGCCAATTACAAAACAACAGGCAGAAGAGTTTAAAGAGATGGCAGATTTTCCGGCAAAAATCGGGCTTAGTTTTCCCGGTTCCAATGATGCAGTTATTTCATTGGGCAATAAAAAAACAACACCAACTGTAAGGATATACGGTGGCGATGAAAACTATCCTGAATTGAATGGATATACGATTGCGGCTGGAAGGGATCTGAGTACCCTGGATATTAAGTCGGGCAGAAATGTGTGTATTATAGGCAGTGATATTGCTAATAAATTTTTTGGCAGTAATCCTGAAAAACCAATTGAAAAAATTATCAAAGTCAACAATATCCCTTACAGAATAATAGGTGTGCTCGATTCGAAAGGTTCTACATTTGGCAGGAGTTGGGATAATATGATGCTGACTTCATATAATAACGTCCGGCAGTTTTTTAATTCCAACAGCAATGCCTCCTTTACCATTGCTGTCAAAGTGAAAGACGTTAAATTTCTGGACAATGCGATTGGTGAATCAGAAGGTATTTTCAGGCCTATCAGGAAGCTGGCGACCACAGAAGATGACAATTTTGTAATTGATAAAAGCGACAGTATTGTTGAAATGCTGATGCGTAACCTCAATTTCATCACCTGGAGTGCCTTTATTATCGGCTTAATTACATTATTCGGCGCCGCCGTGGGCCTTATGAATATAATGCTTGTTTCAGTAACAGAACGTACCAAAGAGATTGGCTTGGTGAAAGCAATTGGCGGTAGGCAAAAAAATGTAAGAAGGCAATTTTTATTTGAATCAATTATTATCAGCCTGCTCGGAGCTGTATTTGGAATAATATTGGGAGTTATAGTAGGTAATGGTTTTTCTTTGGTATTAAATACCGGTTTTGTGATGCCATATTTCTGGCTTTTTTCCGGTATTATCATTTGCTTCCTTGTTGGCCTGCTGGCCGGTTTATATCCTGCTTATAAAGCATCCCGTTTAAATCCTATTGAAGCGTTACGATACGAATAACGTTAATGTATAACCGATAATTTCATAAAGACGCCATTTGAGAAATTTGAAAATGGATAAGTTTATTGAGTGTCCAGTTATTTTAAATTCACCCCAATTATTTCTGCTGTACCATCCGGCTGCTGTTTTATTATATGTAGCATTAATTCTGTATAATAATAGCCCCGGGCCTCTCCTTGGTAGATCATGTATCTTGTATTTGGGATAGCAACTCATTATTTGCAGGTATCTGAGCCTGTTCTGTAAAACAATGCAAACGTTTGAGGGACTTAGACGTTTTTAATACAAACCGTTTAAGCAAGCGGAATATAATATATCTTTCCTCTGAACAGAAGACCCGAAATTTTAGTATAAGTTGCTATTAATTTGATTTTTGTGATTCAAATAATTTCTTAACTTGTGCATCCCTTTAAAAATTTGTTACCCGAATTGGTTAATTGAAAAGTTTTTTTCATTAGAATTGTAGAGTTATTTATTTACAACTTCATACTTCATTTTTTTAAAAACTAAAAACAAACGATCATGGCTGAAACAAAACCAACTGCAACGGCTGCGGCTGCGAAAAGCTCAACCTCCGTTCAACCTAAGAAGAAAGGCAATTCAATTTCATGGTTAGCCCCAGTTCTTTGTGTTGTTGCCGGATATTTAATTTGGCGTTTTATTATTGGAGCTGATAGTAATTTCACTCATCCGGACCCAAATGGTGGTTTCTGGCCATCACAGGAAGGCCCTAAAGGCGGTTTTCCGCGTATGTATCTTGGTGGTATCATCGTGCCTATCTTAATTGGTGCTTTATTAACAGTACTCACTTTTGTGATAGAAAGGCTTCTCACTATTAGTAAAGCCACTGGTACCGGTAATATCGCAGAGTTTATCCGTAAAGTCCAGTATAATCTTGCTAATAAAAATGTAGATGCAGCCATCAGCGAATGCGACAAACAGAAAGGCAGTGTAGGCAATGTAATGAAAGCCGGCCTTCGTAAGTACAAAGAAATGATCAGTAATACCGAACTCGATACAGATCAAAAAGTATTGGCTATACAAAAGGAAGTGGAAGAAGCTACTGCACTTGAATTACCAATGCTTGAAAAAAACCTGGTATTCCTTTCAACTATTGCATCTGTTGCTACATTGATGGGACTGCTGGGAACAGTTATCGGTATGATTCGTTCATTCTCAGCTTTAGGCGACAGTGGTGGCGGCGAAGCAGCTCAAAAGCTTTCCCAGGGGATTTCAGAAGCGCTTTACAATACAGCTTTGGGGATCGGCACTTCTGCCATTTCAATTATCATGTATAATATCTTCACAACAAAAATTGATGGTATTACATATGGCATCGATGAAAGCGGATTTACATTAACACAAAGCTTTGCTTCATTGTACAAATAATTGATGGAAATGAATTTCACAAAGAACTTTGTGGAATTTCCAGCCTGATTGAATCTTATAAAAAATTATATAAAATGGGAAGAGCGAAATTACCGCGCAAGAGTACCAATATAGACATGACAGCAATGTGCGATGTCGCATTTCTGTTATTGTCTTTCTTTATTCTTGCTACAAAATTCAAACCCCCGGAAGTATTGACTGTTGATACCCCTAATTCGGTATCATCAAAAATTGCTCCTGATAAAGATGTTGCTTTGGTAACTATTGATGCAGGCGGAAAAGTATATTTTTCTGTATCTGACAATAATACACAACAGAAAGCTGACATCATTGATGAAATTAATTCGTCAAAAAATCTGGGCCTTACTGCAACGGAGAAGGCAAATTTTTCAAAAAATGCTTCGGCATATATTGGCGTACCATTCAGCCAGTTAAAGTCATATCTTGATAAAACACCGGAAGAATTAAAGGGTGTTAAACTCTCAGGTATACCGGTTGACAGTGCTAATAATGAACTGATTGACTGGATACATGCTGCAACAAGTGCTTTTCAGGGTACCCGAATGAACCTTTTAGTAAAGGGGGATGATGCTGCAAAATATCCTTCTTTCCAGGGGGTAATCCAGGCTTTTAAAAAGAACGACCAGATGAAGTTTCAGATGATCACTAATCCGGTTGCTGTTCCTACCGGAACCGAACTTTGGAAAACTAATATGAAAGAAGGGACAAGAGGGGCGTCATCTTAACAAAATTTATTACTATTAAAAAAATGATGTTATGGCAGAGATGGATACATCGTCGGGTGGTGGTCATAAAAAAGGACCCGGCGTAAAAAAAGGAAAGAAAATGTCTACCAGGGTAGATCTTACACCAATGGTGGATTTGGGCTTTCTCCTGATAACATTCTTCATTTTTACTACTACCATGAGTCAGCCAACAGCCATGAAGCTGTTCCTGCCAAAAGATGTAGACAAGCCTGAAGAGCAAAACAAAGTAAAAGAATCGGCTGTTCTGACTTTAATGCTTGGTAAAAATGACCAGATATATTATTATGAAGGAATTGACCCCACCAAAATGCAGTCATCCAATTTTAAAGCTATAAGGGATGTTGTTCTTGATAAGAAAAGAAGAACAGACCCTAAAGACTTCGTTGTTGTTCTTAAACCTACAAAAGATGCCACTTACAAGAACACCGTGAATATTTTGGATGAAATGACTATTGATGAAGTAAAGCGTTTTGCATTGGTGGATATTACGCCTGATGAATACAGGCTTGTTCTTGCAACGGAGCAAGCTAATGGTATAAAATAAAACGGGCTAATCCTTATGGAATTTTGCTCATGTTGAGTCATACTAAAAACTCCCTACAATGGATGTAAACAAAATTTTGAATGCCGACATACTTGACATCATCTTTGAGGGCAAGAACAAGGAATATGGCGCTTATGATTTAAGGAAAACCTATAATAAAAGGTTGACCATTGCCATAATTTCAATGATTGCTCTTATTGTGCTGTTATTTTTAGGGTACCTGCTTGCTGGTGTGGTTAGCGGCGGAGCTAAAAAACAGGCCATGGTTGTGCAGGATGTGCAGCTCGAAGATGTAAAGGAAGAAAAGAAAAACGAACCACCCCCGCCACCCCCGCCAAAAGTAGAACCTCCGAAGGTGGAAATGGCAAAGTTCACCCCACCTAAAATTGTGAAAGACGAACAGGTGAAAGAAGATGAAAAACCACCGGAACAAGAAAAGCTGGAAGATACTAAAATTGGTACTGTAAACCAGGAAGGTATTAAAGATGAAGGACTTGCTGCCCCGGTTGATCAGGGTAAAGGTGTTGTTGAAGCTCCTAAAAAAGTGGAAGAAGACTATGATAAAACATTTACAAAAGTGGAAATCGAGTCTCAATATCCGGGTGGAGCTGATGCCTGGGCCCGTTATCTCAATAAAACCTTGCATTACCCTGATGATGCAATTAATAATGAAATTCAGGGTACGGTAATAGTGCAGTTTATTGTTGATAAAGAAGGTAATGTAAGTGATGTGCAGGCAGTAAGTGGTCCGACTGACGGAGGCTTAAGAGATGAAGCTGTGCGTGTAATCAAGAGAAGCGGGAAATGGACTCCTGCAGTGCAGAATGGTCGCCAGGTAAAATCTTATAAAAAACAGCCTATTGTTTTCAAACTGGATACGCAATAGAATTTTATGTAGAATCTTTTTAAACCCTCTCTCAAGAGAGGGTTTTTTATTTATCCTATTTCTTGTAGGTTTGAAAAAATCTTTTATCGATGCTGGGAAAATTGGTTGGTTGGGATGATACCATTGTCGCTTTGGCCACAGCTCCGGGAATAGGCGCTATCGGGGTAATAAGGTTAAGCGGTAAAAAAGCTTTTGAAATTATTGATCAGTTATTTCCCTCAAAAAAAATATCAGAACAAGCTTCGCATACCCTGCATATAGGTTATATAAAGGAAGATGATATTATAATTGATGAAGTCGTAGTCTCTGTATTTAAAGGCCCAAAATCATACACCGGAGAAGATATTGTTGAAGTTTCTTCGCATGGGTCTCCTTTTATCCAGGAAAAAATTATAAAAGCAATTTTGCACAAAGGGGCAAGAATGGCTAAACCCGGAGAGTTTACCCAGCGTGCATTCTTGAACGGAAAACTTGATCTCACACAGGCGGAAGCCGTAGCAGACCTGATTGCAAGTAACACTGATGCTTCTCTCAAAACTGCTTTGCACAATATGCGTGGTGGTTTTTCCGATGCATTGAAAAAATTAAGAGAACAAATGTTGGTTTTTTCTGCTCTGATAGAACTGGAACTGGATTTTTCCCAGGAAGATGTTGAATTTGCAGACCGGGGGAAATTTTATTCATTAATAACGGAAGCCATCGGATTAACCAATGAACTTATCAACTCATTTAACCTTGGTAATGTGATCCGGAATGGGGTGCAGGTAGCCATAGTAGGAAAACCCAATTCAGGAAAATCAACCTTGCTGAACGCTTTATTAAAAGAAGACAGGGCGATAGTAAGTGAAATAGCAGGAACAACCAGGGATACCATTGAGGAAACAATTAATATTGACGGCATTCTTTTCAGATTGATTGATACTGCAGGCATTCGTGAACACACCAGCGATGTGATCGAAAGTATGGGAATAGAAAAAAGTCGTGCAAAAATTCAGGTTGCGGATATTGTAGTATACCTTTTTGATATTTCGGAAACAAAAGCAAATGTGCTTGAAAAAAGAGATGAATTAGCAGCCCGAAACAAAATTTTTTTGCTGGTGGCCAATAAAGCCGATTTGTCAGATAGTAATACTTTAAAACAAAAATATTCGGGAATTGAAGAGATCATTTTTATTTCTGCAAAAGAACAAAAAAATATTTCCGCGCTTGAACAGCATCTTGTTGATGCTGTGCTAAAAGACAAAGTGCAGGTAGGCGAAACCGTTATTACCAACGCAAGGCATTTTCATGCGCTTCAAAAAGTGCTGCAATCGTTACATGATATCAAAAAGGGGCTTGATGAAAAAATTCCCGGCGACCTGATTGCCCCCGACATCAGGCAATGCTTGTATTACCTTGGAGAAATAACCGGAGAGATCACGTCAGAGGATCAATTGGATTATATTTTCAGTAAGTTCTGTATCGGAAAGTAATCAATCCCCCCGATGAATGACAGTTATATTTGCCATTAATAATAACGGCTCTCATTCTTTCTCTTTTCTTTTCCCATGTAAATTTTTTTGAAATACTCATTTGTTGCTAAATCATATTTCTACATTAGTTTGCTTTTTATAATAAGATGATAAACCTCAACAATACAATATCATAACTGTTGATAGTGATACAGCGGGACACTAATCCGACTCAATAAAGTTTAAAAAACATCGCCAGCATTGTTTTGAAATGCTTATACAGCTTTTCTGACAATTTATCGGGTTTTACTTTATGTGTCTCATCAGAATTAATACTGAATTTAGTAAATTACGTTTCTAACTGTTTATTCCTTGAAGGAGCGATTAATTAGACCATATGGCAAATTGCTCAGAATCGGTCTGATTTGTATTTTAAGTGTTTTTGGTCACCGATCTGTAGCTCAGAACCTTATTGTTAACGGCTCTATGAATTGCAGCATAGAAAGATCAGACACAGTTGCTCAGGGATGGTATAAATACCCTGATCAACCCTCGTATCTCAATACGCCGGACATTAATGATAGCGCAGGCGTTCTGCACTGCAGTCCCGGTTGGGTGTGGTGGGGTGGCACACCGGTAGCTTCTCCAGATGGTGGTACATGGCAAAATGTATGGGACCATGAAAAATTTGCACAAACGGTTCACGGACTCACTATCGGGAAAATATATTATTTCCGTTACTACTACGCCTCACAAGGCATTTCTACTGGTCCGCCGGCAGCTGGTGTCTTGCAACCGTATGCTCCGGATGTAACCATCATTGGCGCGACTGGATATTCCAACCCTTCCAGCGGTAAACTTTTTGAATGGAATATGTATTCCGGGTCACTGGTAGCCACTTCTGATTCAATGGTTATTATTTGCTCAGAAGGCCAGTACGATGGTTATATTGCGTACGATGGATTTTATCTGGGAACAAACCGGCCTGATAATTTTCTGGAAGTTAACGCACCCGATTCAATTACCTTATGTGGCACAGGTAATGCGAGTTTTACTGTGCAATCTGCCCCCGGTATAAGTTATCAATGGCAATCCGGACTCGGATATACCTGGGACGATGTCATCGACGGTAGCGGAGTGAGTGGTTCGCAAACAAATACACTATTGGTTTCAAATGCAACAACTGCTTTGAATAACACACAGTATCGTTGTCGTGTTACCAGCAGTTGCTGCACCGCACTTTCTGCGCCAGCTCTACTGCGTGTTGATTCATTACCTGTCCCTGCACTAAAAATAAATGCTGATGTACCGGATATTTGCGGATCAACGAGTATCGTCATAACTACGGATTCCTTCTATCTTGCTTATAAGTGGAGTGATAATTCAAAAAATCAAAGTCTGCAGGTTACCCACCCGGGTACATATTGGGTTGAAGTAACAGACAGCAATAATTGCATAGGAAAGAATTCCATCCAGATTTATCCTTGCGAAAAACTTATGATGCCAAACGCATTCTCTCCGAACGGAGATGGTATAAATGATATATTCAAGCCGACCTTCTATGGTACTGTAACTAAATATGCATTAACTGTCTACAATCGCTGGGGCCAAATGATTTTTAGATCGGCGGATCCGGGTAAGGGATGGGATGGAACATTATCAGGTGTTCCACAGCCTGGGGATACATATATATGGAATTGCCGGTATCAATTAGTAGGAAACAAACCCGATAAAAAAAGCGGAACGGTTATACTGGTAAGATAGATATGCAAATACATTCATCAATTTATTTTTCTTCTTATCTATACGATGCAGTCTTCGGGGAATCATTTTTGAAAATTGCATGAACTACATATAAATATTTAAATATTACAAGTAATTCCTTTTATCAGTCACAAAATCTTTCAAACATTCTTGTTATAGAATCAACACAATAGAAAGCTGGATCGGGTTTGAGTTAAAATACTATCGATGCACATAGTTTGCGAAATAAAATGAATACAAAAGAAAATAAAGTCAGTAAATTATTATTGAATTGCCAATATAATGATAATCCAAAAGTTATAAATTCCTGTCACAAAACTGTTGTTAACTCTTTTCAAAGCCCCGCTCGTATGGAAGTTTATTTTCTGCATTGGAAAATAACTGTATAAAAATAATTTAACTGCACATGATTTATATTAACTGTGATATTTATAATTTTTTTAAGCGCATATTTCTGAACCGCACCACATCACCATGCCCTAAGAATCCGATATGGCCGCTTTTTCTTGATAAGCCAGGATGCTCTTTATGATCCAGGGTTTCAGTAAAATTTTTGGATGCCTTTTTAATATCGCCATCCAAAATCACAGTGCCATTCAAGGTTACTTTTATTTTATTTCCTTTGGCAATAATTTCTTCTTTGTTCCATTCGCCTGTTGGCAACAAGTATCCGCGTTTGGCTGGTATTACGCCATACACCGAACCGTGATACTGGTACACATGCAAATCTTTATACATCGGCGCTTCATTATCGAGTACCTGTATTTCCATCCCTACATAAGCGGCATCGCCTTCCAATGGCGCACGGATACCGATTCCATTGTTTGCACCGGGTGTTAACTGAAATTCGAAACGATATACAAAATCAGAAAATTCATCTTTCGTATATAAATTTCCGCCGCCACCTGCATCAGGATCCACTTCTACCACACCATCTTTTACAAGGTAACCGGCAGTATTGCCCGTCCATTGATCGAGATTGGTTCCATCAAACAAAGAGACAAAACCTTGTTTCTTTTCTTCATCGCTCAATGTGTACGGTTCATTAGCGGGCAATTCTCTCACATAAATATTTTTATACGCCACATAAGTTCCGTGCGCCTGCAATTCTATTTGTTCTTTCGCGAATATCGGAATGCTGTGATCCCAATAATTTTCCAAAGGAATATTATCAGTTACTAAAATACCATTCAGATACACCGTAACTTTTTCACCTTTCATGATAATATGAAAACGGTTCCATTCATTCACGTGGTTATCTGCCACTACCAAAGGTTTGCTTTCATACTTCTGATTGTTGTATAAACCGCCGGAACCCACCTGCGCACCAACATCTCTCCTGCTCGTATCCCATATCTGCACTTGCGGAGTTCCTCTTAAATAAATACCGGCATCTCCTTTTTCAGTGATCTTCCAATCCACATACATTTCTATATCTGCATATTTTTTTACAGTCGCCAAATTATCTCCATGCCCGGTAAAAATCAATAAACCATCTTTCACAATCCAATCGCCTTTTGTTTTTTCATTCGCTGCTTTCTCTGTAGAATCCAAAGAAGCCGGTGACATTTTAGAACGTGTAATCGGGTTTCCCACCAATGCTTTCCATCCTGTTAAATCCACACCATTGAATAAACTTACAAAGCCATAATCGTAAGGCATTTTTCGCAATACATTTTGCAGTTTGCTTACCAGCACAGCGCTGTCATCTCCTTTTATCAATGGCAAAGCCTTTTCCAAAACATCTCTCACAACAGGGCCTTTGATAGTTGGATCGGCAATGGAAAGGCGTGCCAGCGCCAATGCCGCATCATCAGCGAGGTCTGCATCATTCAGTGATTTGCTGATAAGCATAAAACTGCTGAAGCCGGGAATATGCGCTGCCTGCGATAGAATATTTTTTTTCTCCAAAGGGTTTTTTGCTGCAGCCATTTCATCTTCGAGCAATAATAATTTTTGTTCGTTGGTTACAGGCTTTGCATGAACAGCTTTACTTTCGGGTAATTTGGGGAGGCTATTATTTGCCTGGTCAATCGCAGATTTATCAGCAAGCAAGTTCAATTGCGATTGAATAAAAATCTTTGCATATTCTGTTTTGGCTGAAGCCAGGTATTTTTTCAGTAAAATAGTTGCTGCAGTTTTTTTATTTGCATCCAACGATGCATCATTTAAATAAGCGCTTAATGCATAAGTGGCTTTTACTTTCAATGAATCATCATCCAATAATTTCATGAATGTTTTCCACTCCGATTTATCCCATGTATTCATTGCCGTTAATGAAGCATCTGCTTCCTCGCGATGTTGATAGGGAAATGAAGCAATGTTTGCAAGCACTTTATCTTTTGATGATTGCGCATGCACAGCCTGTGATGCGGTTGCAAAAAGAAGGATTGCTATAATAAAAGAGAAATATTTTTTCATACACTTTTTTAAAAAGAATTAAAATAAATAATCAAAGATGCCAAGGCCCTCTCATCGGAGGATTGATCATATAATTCGCTTCGTCATCGCCAATGAAAAGCTGGTTCACCGGGTCGAACTTTAATGAACGCCCCAACTGCAATGCAATTTTTCCCATATTAATAATGGTACAGGAACGGAAGCCATTCATTTCATTCAATGCAAACGGAGTTCTGTATTTTACTGAATCGAGGAAATTACTTACCTGTGGCAAAGGATCAGGCATCAATGCTAATTTTTCTTTCAGATCTGGGATATCTGATTTGAAACCGGCAAATAATTTTCCTTTCGGGCCTGTGATGTACGCAGCATCAGGATCTTTTGCTTCGCCATCTAAAATAATTTTACAACCATCTTCATAGGTGTACGTAATTTTTCTGAATGTGCCGACCGCATCCGGATGTTGTTGCTCTGCATCTATCTCAACAGATATCGGGCTTGTATCATCTTTCCCTAAAAAATATTGAATGGGATCAATGTAATGTTGCCCCATATCACCAAGCCCGCCTCCATCGTAATCCCAATAACCCCTGAATGTTTGATGCACACGATGCGGGTTGTAAGGCTTGTATGGCGCAGGTCCGAGCCACCTGTCATAATCCAGTTCAGGCGGCACGGGCATGGTCTCTAATTTTGTTTTACCTACCCAATAAAATTTCCAGTCGAAGCCGGTTGTTTTACTAACAGTCACGGTTAGTGGCCAACCGAGCAATCCGGATTCCACTAATTTTTTTATCGGTTTCACTGTTGTATTCATTCCATAAAAATTATCCGTAAACCTGAACCATGTATTCAATCTAAACATGCGTTTATATTGTTGCACGGCTTCAATCACTTTTTTCCCTTCGCCGATTGTTCTCGTCATTGGTTTTTCGCACCAGATATCTTTACCTGCTTTTGCCGCATCAATAGCTATTAAACCATGCCAGTGCGGCGGCGTAGCAATGTGCACGATATCCACTTCAGGCAATGCAATCAGTTCGTGGTGATCATGAAATGTTTTCACACCGCCGCCAACCATATTGGCCACTTCATTCAAATGATTTTTATCAACATCGCAAATAGCGACCACTCGTGTGCCGGCATAAGGAATATGCCCTCTTCCCATCCCTCCTACACCGATAATTCCTTTTGTAAGTTGATCGCTTGGTGCCAGGAAGCCCCTTCCGAGTACATGCCTGGGCACAATAAAAAAGCCTGCAGCAATAGCAGCGGAATTTTTTATAAACCGGCGCCTGCTGTTTTTGGATGATGATTTCATTGAATTAAAATGAAGTTTTGGTATTATACTGAATTTGGAAAATCAAGTTAGCTAAAAAGAGAATAATTCAATCTGATTAATTTCTTTTTTATTTGGATTTGATAAAAAATTTTGAGATAGATCATGCTTTTTAAAATAATAAAATTAGCGGGAAGCCATTTTACTTTTCAGATTTACTTATTGAAATATGATCCGCCAAAGCTTTTGATCAGGTCATGAACTAATTTCTTTACATTTGATTAAACCTCTTTTTATGCCCGACTCCACTTCACTCAACCTGAAGGCAAGGGATAAACATAGTTATGATGCCATAGTCATCGGCTCTGGTATTAGTGGCGGATGGGCAGCAAAGGAGCTTTGTGATCATGGCTTGAAGACCCTGGTGCTGGAAAGGGGCAGAAATGTTGTTCATCAAAAAGATTATCCTACCGCATTTAAAGACCCATGGCAATTTGAACATCGCCTGCAACTGCCAAAGAAGACGATTCATGAAAATCCCGTTGTAAGTAAATGTTATGCTTTTGATGAGAGTGCCCAGCATTTCTTCGTAAAGGATAAGGAACATCCATATGTTCAGGAAAAACCTTTCGATTGGATACGAGGTTATCAGGTAGGCGGTAAATCACTTATGTGGGGACGTGAAACACAACGTTGGAGTGATTTTGAATTTGATGGTCCCGCACGTGATGGGTTTGCGACGGACTGGCCTATACGTTACAAAGACCTGTCGCCATGGTATAGTCATGTAGAGATATTTGCTGGTATCAGCGGTAACTGCGACAGTATTGAAAATTTGCCTGATGGAGAATTTCTTCCACCATGGGATTTCAATTGTGTAGAGGAAAAAATGCGGGATCGTTTCAATGCACATTATACAGAACGCCGCATGATTGTTGGCCGCTGTGCACATCTTACTGAGCCAAAGGAGATTCATCTGAAACAAGGCCGTGGCAAATGCCAGGCAAGAAATATCTGCCATCGTGGTTGTCCGTTCGGCGCGTATTTCAGTTCCAACTCATCTACTTTACCCTGGGCAATGGCAACGGGCAACCTTACCATCCACCCTGATTCCGTAGTACACTCCATAATCTATGATGAAAAAAAAGGCAAGGCAACTGGCGTACGTGTGATCGATGCTCATACTAAAGAGATGACAGAATATTTTTCAAGGATCATCTTCGTTAATGCAGCATGCCTTAATAGTAACCTGATACTCCTTAATTCTACATCACGCAGGTTTCCCAGGGGCTTAGGCAACGATTACGATATACTGGGACGCTATATTGCTTTTCAAAATTATCGCGGTATGATTACTGCGGATATCGACGGACCTGTTGACAAATATTATTACGGGCGTCGCCCATTGGAAATGTTGATCCCGAGCTTCCGCAACCTGCGTAAACAGGAAATGGATTTTCAGCGTGGCTACATAACCTTCTGGGCTGCCGGCCGCAATCGCGCCATTGCAGATGGAATTGGTTCAGCATATAAGGAAGCACTAACTGAAGCAGGGAACTGGAGTGCCTATATGTCTATGCAGGGCGAGGTCATTCCCCGTGTTGAAAATCATGTACGGCTGCATCCTCAGCTTAAAGATAAATGGAACATTCCCCAGTTAATAACCAGTGTTAGTTATACTGACAATGATGAAAAGATGTTGAAGGATTTTTTGCAACAAAGTGCAGAGATGTTGGAAATATCAGGTTGTAAGAATATCAGTTCCAGTGACCTCAAATGGTCCCCTGGCCTGGATATACATGAAATGGGCGGTTGCAGAATGGGTAAGGACCCGAAAAGTTCGATGCTGAATGCCAACAATCAGCTCCATGCTTGTCCCAACGTTTTTGTTACTGACGGCGCTTGTATGACTTCTACGGGAAACCAAAACCCTTCACTTACTTATATGGCCCTTACAGCGAGAGCAGCCAATATAGCAATAGACCAGCTTAAAAAGAGAATACTGTGACCCGGAATTTGTTAATTGCATCCATTACCTCAATAATTTTTTGCAATAGATTTATGATTTGATTGATGGATTTCGTAAATAAAATAATCAATGAAACAGACTGATCGTTGATAAATTATCTTACCTTAATCGGGCTTTTCTGTTTTATCCGTCAAAAAAAATCTAAACCTGCCTATTTAACGGTTTGGTATAACCGATTAGTAAGAAATTTATTTGTTTATCATCAGTATGGACAATAAAAAAGAAGAACAGCTAAAAAAAACAAATTCCAGGTTAAGGCATAAGCTCGCAGGAACAACTCAGGCACTCAGGATCGAATCTTCTTTTGAAAAAGTGCGGGCCATAGCCATGGCTATGAAAAAGCCGGAAGATATGCCAAATGTTTGCCGGATCATTTCTTTACAGCTGGAGAAACTGGGGGTTAAAGAAATCAGAAATGTGCAAACAGCTATCTTTTACCCGGAACGGTATACTTACATGAATTATGAGTATTATTCCAAACACAACAAAACAATCATAACTGAAACCACCTACAACAATAATAAAATCCATAAAGCTTTTGCTACAAAAATGCAGAAGGGTAAAGGCGAATTCTATATCTCTCATATTAAAGGGAGAAAAGTAAAAGAATGGGTAGCTTATCAAAAAACAACCAATGTTTTTATTGATAAATATCTCAACACCGCTTCTTCCTTAAATTATTATTGGTATTCTCTTGGGCCTGTTGCGCTCGGCATATCTACTTATCATCCTTTACAAAAAGAAGAAGAAAATTTATTCAAACGGTTTTTAAAAGTATTTGAGCTGGCCTACCGTCGCTACCTCGATATTGAAAAAGCCGAAGCGCAAGCAAGAGAAGCGAAGATAGAAGCTGCTTTGGAAAGAGTGAGAAGCAGGGCAATGACCATGCATAATTCAAAAGAATTAAAAGATGTGGCAAGGGAAATGAGAAGGCAACTTTATTTGCTTGGCCAAAAAGAGTTGGAAACCTGCGCAATTCATTTATGGGATGAATCTGCTTATGAATTTGAAGGTTGGGCAGCACTTCGATCGCCTGACAACACAGGAGGAATTATCGAATCAGAGTCAAAGCTTAATTTCAAAGGTATCCGGCTACTGGAAGAGGCTTTTCAAAATTATCGCGATGGCAAAAAAGATTATTTATTAATAAACGATGTTGCCAGAGCTAAGGAATTTTTCAATGCGTTGAAATCTGTTGATCCTAAAGCCTATCAATTTTTAGCACCAACAATTAAAAATAAGAAGCCCGATGATGTTTGCGCTTATTGGTACATATCCGATTTTAAAGGTGGTTCACTGGTCATGGTTACCATGAATCCCCCCGAGGAAAACTCCCGTGTTTTACTTAGAAGGTTTGCTAATGTTTTTGAACAAGCTTACACCCGTTTCCTCGATCTGAAGAAAGCAGAAGCGCAGGCAAGAGAGTCGCAAATTGAAACAGCATTGGAAAGAGTGCGTTCGAAAACAATGGGCATGCGTTCCAGTAAAGAGCTGGCTGAAGCAGCAAGATTACTTGTAGAACAAGTAAAATCTCTGGGAGTTAAATCTTATGCAAGTGGATTTAATATTTGGGATGAAGCACATAGTAATCTTATTTCCTGGATGAGTAATCCGACAGGTGCTATCAATCCACCCTTTGAAATGCCCATCCATAGTTACGAGCAACACGAACGTGTTTATAATTCATGGAAAAATCATGAACTATTTTTTGAAGATGATCTCAAAGGAGAATCTTTGACCAGGCATTACAAATTTCTACGGTCTTTTCCATTACTTGATGCGTCATTCAAAAAGTCTGAAAAAATGGGAATAAAAACTCCCGACAGACAAGTTCACAACAATGCCCATTTTTCGAAAGGTTATTTGTTATTTATCACTGATGAACCATGCCCTGAATTTCGTGATATATTTATTCGCTTCGCAAAAGTTTTCGATCAAACTTATACCCGCTTCCTTGATCTTCAAAAAGCAGAAGAGCAGGCAAGAGAAGGTCAAATACAATTAGCATTGGAAAGAGTGCGTGCAAGAACAATGGCAATGCAGAAAAGTGAAGAATTGCTTGAGGCCGGCGAGTTGTTGTGTAATGAGATGAACCGGCTCGGGATTCACAGCCTTACCAGCGGGTATGTATTGTTTGATGCAGATGAAAAAATCGGATGGAATTATACACCCAACCCCGGTACAGGCAAAATTATGCCGATATCTGTAGGTATATTTCATACAGAAACAGATGAATTAAGAACAGTACTTGAATATTGGAAAAGCAAAAAGCCTTTCTCTGTGATTGAAATGAATGAAGAACAAACGATCCGCCACCAGAGATTTATTGCAGAACGGAGTATTAATTTCCCATTATCAGTAAATGAGTTGCTGGCCATTTCTCCGAAAAGACTAGTGCTTCACAATTTCAATTTTAATGAAGGTTATATAATGATTGTTGGGGGTGAAAAACTGAGTGATGAACAGGTTAGTGTAATGCTCCGTTTTGCCAATGTATTCCAGCAAACTTATACCCGTTTTCTCGATCTGCAAAAAGCGGAAGCGCAAGCACGGGAATCACAAATTCAATTAGCATTGGAAAGAGTGCGTGCAAAAACCATGGCCATGCAGAAAAGTGACGAGCTTTCCGAAGCTGTTTTTATTCTTTTTCAGCAATTCAAAGATTTGGGTGAAAAGCCCGATCAGGCAACGATTGGCATTATCAATGAAAAAGAAAATATCATTGAATATTGGGTCACTATGTATGGTAATCAGATGGATCGTGTATTTAAATTTTCCATCAACGAACCACATGTTACTAAAAGAATTTATAAAGCCTGGAAAGAAAATAAAAGCTCATTGGTCATTGACCTTAGCGGTAAAGAATTGTATGAGTTTGCCAAGTATCGTGAAAGCATGGGAGGCGCTAAATATAATCCGGATGAAAAACGCCGTATCATTAATGTTGCATTTTTTTCAAAAGGCTTACTAAATGTGCAGTCTAATGAAGAACGGTCTGAGGAAAGTATAAAGTTACTGGAAAGATTTGCATCGGTATTCGAACAAACCTACACCCGTTTCCTTGATCTGCAGAAGGCAGAAGCGCAGGCCCGCGAAGCACAAATAGAAGCCGCATTGGAAAAAGTAAGAAGCAGAACGCTTGCCATGCAAAAAAGTGATGAACTGGCAGAAACATCATCAGAACTTTTTAAACAACTCATTAGCCTTGGCATCGAACCAAACCGGTTATACATTACCATTATAAAAAACGAGGAAGGTGATGCAGAATTTTGGATAACGGATGAAGACGGAAGCAAAATAAGTTTTGCATATACGGCCAACCTCAACAGCAATGCAACATTCAAAAAAATGTTTGCTGCATGGAAGCTGAAAAAGAAATCACTCATCATAGACATGCATGATGAAGAGCTACAGGAATATTTTAAATATCTCATTTCAATAAAAGTACCTTTTAAAGGTGGGCTACAACAAAAAAGGAGGTTGCAGCACCTGGCATTTTTCAGCAGCGGTTTTATCGGTATGGCATCGCCCGATGAGCAACCTGCAGCAACTTTGCAATTGCTCGAAAGATTTGCGTATGTATTCAACCTCACTTTTACACGGTTTAATGATTTAAAAATTGCGGAAGCCCACGCCTTGCAGGCAGAGCAGGATCTTATAGAAATAAAAGCCGCCAGAAAAAAAGCGGAAGAAGCGCTCGCAGAATTGCAGGTTACTCAAAAGCAATTGATACAATCAGAAAAAATGGCTTCGCTTGGCGAACTAACCGCGGGCATTGCCCATGAAATACAAAACCCATTGAATTTCGTCAATAATTTTTCTGAGGTCAATAAAGAGTTGCTTGAAGAATTAAAAACAGTGGCAGATAAAGGAAATATTGATGAAGTAAAAGCACTTGCCACAGATGTTATTGCAAATGAAGAAAAAATAAACCATCACGGAAAACGTGCCGATGCCATCGTAAAAGGGATGTTGCAGCATTCGCGCACCAGTACCGGCAAGAAAGAGCCGACGGATATTAATGCTTTGTGCGACGAATATTTAAGATTGAGTTATCATGGTTTGCGTGCAAAGGACAAAAGCTTTAATGCAGAATTCAAAACAAGTTTTGATGAAAGTATTGGCAAAATAAATGTTGTTCCGCAGGATATGGGAAGGGTGCTGCTTAATCTTTTTAATAATGCTTTTTATGCGGTAAATGAGAGGCTGGAAGCTGAAAATTTAACAATCAGTACTCCATATAAGCCGCTTGTTTCTGTTCAAACCCAAAAATCGGAAAACAGTGTATACATCACTGTTAACGATAATGGAAACGGTATTCCGGAAGCGATTAAAGAAAAAATCTTTCAGCCCTTTTTTACTACTAAACCTACAGGTAGCGGAACAGGCCTTGGATTAAGCCTAAGCTATGATATTATAAAAGCACATGGCGGGAAAATAAAAGCGGAAACAAAAGATAAAGAGGGGACAAAATTTATTATTCAATTGCCATCATAAAATTATATTCGCAATATGAAAATTTTAGTGGTTGACGATGAAACGGACATCCGGGCCCTTTTTCAGCAGCGTTTTCGAAAGGAGATAAAAGATAATGTTATGGAGTTTGCATTTGCTTTTTCGGGTGAACAGGCCTTGGCTTATATGCGGGAACATAATCATGAAGCTGTACTTATACTCAGCGATATTAATATGCCCGGCATGAGCGGGCTGGAATTATTGAGGCAGATTAAGGAGAAATATGGAAAGCCGCCTCCTGTCGTAATGATGATTACGGCTTACGGTGATGCAGAAAATTACAGCCACGCAATGAAGTTTGGGGCGGATGATTTTTTAACCAAACCACTCGACTTCGCTGTTTTAAAAGATAAGCTAAAATCGATAGCGTTATGACCAAAATGCTTGTGGTTGATGATGAAACTGACCTGGAAGTACTCATACGTCAGAAATTCAGGCAAAAAATACGGGAACAACAATATGAATTTGTGTTTGCCAGTAATGGCAGCGACGCATTACTGAAAATCGAGCATTATCCGGATATATCAATTGTACTCAGTGATATTAATATGCCGGTAATGGATGGTCTTACATTACTGTCTAAACTGACCGATGTTTCTCCACTTACGAAAACCATTATCATTTCAGCGTATGGGGATATGGATAATATTCGCACGGCAATGAACCGTGGTGCATTTGATTTTATTACCAAACCAGTAAATTTTGCCGATCTTGAATTAACCATCCAGAAAACCATCCGCCAGGTAAACCAAATTCAACAAACACTACAGGCTATTAAAGAAAATAATATTCTTAAAATGTATGTTGATCAAACAGTGTTGAATTTTATGGGTACCCGGGAATATGAATCATCCCTTACTGCTAATGAAACATTAGACGCAACAGTGGCTTTTATCGATATTTGTGGGTTTACGGCCATCAGTGAAAAAGCCAAACCTGATACTGTTGTGGAAATGTTGAACAGGTATTTTGATTTAATGGTGAAAGAAATTATTGCGCAAGGCGGAACGGTTGATAAATTCATCGGCGATTGCGTGATGGCGATTTTCAAAGGTGATTATCACCTCGATCGCGCAGTTGATGCATGCCTGGCCATCCGTGATAAAACAGATTCACTGCCGGCTGAAAATAATTTTTCACCTAGGGTGTCAATTGGTATCAACAGCGGGGAAATGATTTCCGGAAACATCGGTTCCGTTACATTGCGCCGCCTGGACTATACTGTTATCGGGGATACGGTAAATACGGCTCAACGGCTGCAAAGCAATGCAGAAATGAGCCAGATATTGATTTCGGAGGATTGTTACGAAAAAATAAAACAGTCATTTCAATGTAAAAAAATCGGTAAAGCGGTTTTAAAAAACAAAACTGCAGAAGTGGTATTATACGAGGTACTGAATTAAATCATCTTCAAAAAAAAGCCGGCATGCAGTATGAGAAGGCGCATAATTTTTTAATTAACAAACTCAGGAAAGAACTTCCCGCTTATCTTACTTTTCACAATGCGGATCACACAGAATATGTTATCGAGGCGGCTGAGCATATTGCGCAACTGGAAAATGTTAATAATACTGATCTTGTTTTATTGAAAACTGCCGCCCTTTTTCATGATGCAGGTTATTTGCAGGGACATAAAGAACATGAAGCACTTTCTTGTGCATTGGCAACAAAATATTTACCGGATTTTGATTATTCAGCTCAGCAAATTGAAAGTATATGTGGAATGATACGGGCTACCCGCATGCCTCAATCCCCTCAAGATGAACCGGGCAGAATATTATGTGATGCAGATTTATATTACCTGGGTACCGATCACTACGCTGATTATGCAGAAAGATTGTTTAAAGAATTTAAACGTGAAGGACTTATAAAAACACATGCAGAATGGCATTTGCGGCAAGTTGAATTCTTAAAATCGCATCGTTACTTTACCAAAACCGCAGGTAATGAACAGGAGGCAGGTAAACAAAAAAATATTGCACATATTCAAAAGCAAATTGAGTTAGTAATCCATCATCAAAAAAATACTCCTGCCATGGTAATACAGGATTTTTTTTTAATGATAACAGGTGTATTGTGTGCGGGGGTTGCGTTGAAGGGTTTCCTGGTACCCAATAATTTTTTTGATGGGGGCATAACTGGTATCTCATTGCTGATCCATGAATTGCTTTTTATCAATCTTGCTTTAGCAATGGCATTGTTCAACATTCCCCTGATTGTTATTAGTTATTTTTCAGTAAGCCATCGTTTTGCATTAAGAACCCTGGCTGGCGTACTGATGTTAAGCATCTGCCTGCAATTGCTCCCTGAATTCACACTTACGCATGACAAGCTGCTGATATCTATATTCGGCGGTGTTTTTATGGGCTTAGGTATAGGACTGGTAATGCGGGCAGGCGCAGCATTGGATGGTATTGAAGTATTAGCGCTATATACACTTAAACGAACATCATTTACCATTACTGAAATTATTTTAGGAATAAACATCCTGATATTTTCTATAGCTGCATTTAAGTTTGGGATTGAAACAGCACTTTATTCTATTCTTACTTATTTTACTGCAACTCGTTGTATCGATTATGTGGTGGAAGGTATACAGGCATACACCGGTGTAACCATTATATCAGGCAAAAGTGAAATTATCAAGTACCAGTTGGTAAATGAATTAGGCAGGGGCATTACAGTGTACAAAGGAGAACGTGGGTTTCTGCCCGGCAAATTTGAAATAAGCGAAAACTGCGATATTATTTTTACAGTGGTAACCAGGTTGGAGTTGCGAAGGCTTAAAAACCTGGTATATACGGCGGATCCCAAAGCATTTGTTTTTGCCAATACCATTAAAGAAGCTTCGGGTGGCGTCTTAAAGCGAAAACATGCTCATTGATTTTTTTCTCTCATTTAAAAGCTGAATTGATAAAATCTTTAATATTAATGAACCCTGCCTGATAAATTCAATTCTGGAATTTTATTAATATCACGGATTATGACTTTCGAATTTTGGAAAAAATTGTTTTTTAACAGCCGCTTAATGGGATAACACTTCTTTTTATACTTTTTTGTATAAACAGCTTCGTATCTTTGCAAAATGAGCAAGGAGAATTATGATCATATTGAAACAAATGTGAATGAAGGGCTCAGTACTATTGAGAAAACGGTGCTGAGCGATTATAAATATGGCTTTGTAACTGATATTGAGGCCGATGAGGCACCGAAAGGTTTAAACGAAGACATTATCAGGTTTATATCTTCAAAAAAAAACGAACCGGAATGGATGCTCGAATGGAGGTTAAAAGCTTATCGCCAGTGGCTGCGTATGGAAAAAGATGAACCGAAATGGGCTAACCTGAAATATCCGCCCATCAACTATCAGGATATTATTTATTACTCAGCGCCAAAACAAAAAGACAAACCAAAAAGCCTGGATGAAGTTGATCCCGAATTGCGTAAGACTTTTGAAAAACTCGGTATTTCTCTTTCTGAACAAAAAAGATTAACAGGTGTAGCAGTGGATGCAGTGATTGACAGTGTGTCCATCGGTACCAGTTTTAAAGAGCAGCTATCAGAACTTGGAATTATTTTCTGTTCCATGAGTGAAGCGATACAGGAGCATCCCGAACTGGTAAAAAAATATTTGAGTACGGTGGTGCCGGTTACTGATAATTATTTTGCTGCACTGAATGCTGCTGTTTTCAGCGATGGCTCATTCTGTTATATTCCAAAAGGCGTGCGTTGCCCGATGGAGCTTTCCACTTATTTCCGTATCAATGCTGAAAACACAGGACAGTTCGAAAGAACATTGATCGTTGCGGATGAAGGCAGTTATGTAAGTTACCTGGAAGGCTGTACTGCACCGATGCGGGATGAGAACCAGCTACACGCTGCAGTGGTAGAATTGATTGCTATGGATAATGCAGAAATAAAATATTCAACGGTTCAGAACTGGTATCCCGGCGATAAAAACGGAATTGGCGGCATCTACAATTTTGTAACGAAGCGTGGAATTTGCCAGGGCCTGAATTCAAAAATTTCCTGGACGCAGGTGGAAACAGGTTCTGCAATCACCTGGAAATATCCAAGCGTGATTTTGAAAGGGGATAATTCAATCGGAGAATTTTACTCTGTAGCTGTTACCAATAATCATCAACAGGCAGATACCGGAACCAAGATGCAGCATATTGGCAAGAATACGAAAAGCCGGATTGTTTCGAAAGGTATTTCTGCAGGGTTCAGTAATAATAGTTATCGTGGCCTTGTGCATGTAAACAAGAAAGCTGCTAATGCAAGAAATTTTTCACAGTGCGATTCCTTGTTGCTGGGTGATAAATGCGGCGCACACACTTTTCCATATATAGAAGTGCGAAATAAATCTGCAGTGGTCGAGCATGAAGCCACCACTTCAAAGATAGGCGAAGACCAGATATTTTATTGCAACCAGCGCGGCATTGATACGGAAACGGCAGTTGCGCTGATCGTGAATGGTTTTGCAAGAGAAGTGATGAACCAGTTGCCAATGGAGTTCGCAGTGGAAGCGCAGAAATTATTAGCGATCAGCTTGGAAGGAAGCGTGGGCTAATCAATCAAATGTTGGCCGCTCCGGCCTTCAGGCCGGGGAGATATTAAAAATAAAACCTGAAAAATATTATGTTGAAGATTCACAATTTAAGAGCTGGTATTGAAGGAAGAGAAATTTTGAACGGCATCAATCTTGAAATAAAAGCCGGCGAAGTGCATGCGATTATGGGGCCGAACGGTTCAGGAAAAAGCACGCTTGCTTCTGTGCTGGCAGGCAAACAGAATTATGAGATAACAGGCGGCACTGTTGAATTTTTAGGGAAAGATTTACTGGAACTTTCACCTGAAGCAAGAGCGGCTGAAGGTTTGTTCCTCGCTTTTCAATACCCGATTGAAATACCGGGACTGAGCACCACGAATTTTATTAAAACCGCAGTAAATGAAGTGCGGAAATATCATGGCAAAGAACCGTTGGATGCTGTAAGTTTTCTGAAGATGATGAAACAAAAAATGGCATTGATGAATATTGATCAGTCATTGCTGAGCAGGCCGTTGAACGAAGGTTTTTCTGGCGGGGAGAAAAAGAGAAATGAGATTTTTCAGATGGCAATGCTGGAGCCGAAGCTGGCGATATTGGATGAAACAGATTCTGGCCTTGACATTGACGCAATTCGTGTGGTATCAAATGGTGTAAATAAATTAAAAAACAAAGACAACGCAGTGTTGATGGTAACGCATTACCAGCGCCTGCTGGATTATATTGTTCCTGATTTTGTTCATGTGCTTTATAAAGGAAGAATTGTAAAATCAGGCACTAAAGAACTGGCGCTTGAACTGGAAGAAAGGGGGTATGACTTTATCAAGAGCGAAGTGGATGTAGAACAAGAAGCATGATCAATAACCATGAATAATTTGATTAGCTCCGGGCTTCAGCCCGGAGAAAAAATAAATATGAATTCAGTAGAATATTATAAAGATCATTTTGAGCAACTGCAATCATCAGAAAAAGCTGATGAATTAAAAGCTATTCGTGAAAAAGCCTTCAATGCTTTCAGCAAATGGGGTATTCCAACCACGAAGCATGAAGAATGGAAATATACTCGTGTAAGCTCCTTGTTCAATAAACCTTATCAATTTTCCGGATCGCCGGTTTTTGATGCAAAAGAATTGGACAGTATGCGTTTGCCTGGTTATGAACAAGCAAATGAATTGGTTTTTGTAAACGGTTTCTTTTCTTTATCACTTTCAAAAATTATTTCAAAAAATCTGAATGTGATTCCGCTTGAGCTAGCTGCTTCAGGCGAATACAAAGAAATTATTTCGGCAAACTTAGGGCACAGTTCAAATTATTTAAAGGATGGCATTAATGCATTGAACACAGCATTTGTCAATGGCGGTGTTTTTGTTCATATTCCAAAAGGAAAGGTTATGGAGCATCCGCTTTACATATATAATATTGCTGATGCTGCCGGTGATAGTGTTTTTGCACAGCCACGCTGCCTGGTTCACGTGGCAGAAAATGCACAATTGCAAATTGTCGAAACATATATCACCATGGGTACTGCTGAAAGTTTTACCAACCAGGTAATGGAAATAGTTGTCGCTGAAAATGCATTGCTGGAATATTATAAAATACAGAACGATGTGGCAAATGCAAGTCAGGTGAGTACAACGCATATCAGGCAGATTGGAAAAAGTTACGTACACACTGTGGTTGTTTCATTGAATGGCGGAATTGTTCGGAACAACCTGAATATGGTGATGGAAGCGGAACGTTGCGAATCACATTTGTATGGATTGTATTTTCAAAAAGGCAGGAGCCATATTGATAACCATACCATTGTTGACAATGTAAAGCCAAATTGTTTCAGTAACGAGTTGTATAAAGGCGTACTGAATGATGAGGCAACAGGTGTATTTAACGGAAAGATTTTCGTACGCCAGCAGGCTCAGAAAACAAATGCATACCAGTCAAATAAAAATATTTTGTTGTCAGATAATGCGAGTGTGAACACCAAACCGCAACTGGAGATTTATGCTGATGATGTGAAATGTTCGCATGGCTGCACGGTTGGGCAGCTGGATGAGGATGCATTATTTTATTTGCGATCAAGAGGAATAACAGAAAAATCAGCTTACTCTATGCTGGTGCAGGCATTTGCCGCGGACATCCTGGAACATGTAAAACCTGCACCCATTAAAGGTTATATCGAGCAACTGATCGCCGGGCAGCTGGTGTTTTAAGCAGGAATTACACTAATTAAAACGGAAGCGTTTTATGCATTCAAAAAAATTTGTGTACTAAAAAATGGGTTTCAGATGAGTATGATTAAAGACGCTGTAATTCGAAATAGTTTTGATGTTCACGCAATTCGCGAACAATTTCCCATATTAAACCGCGAAGTGAAAGGCAGGCCCTTGATTTATTTTGATAATGCAGCCACTTCGCAGAAACCGCAGGTAGTGATCGATGCATTGACTGATTATTATTCCAATTACAATGCGAATATTCACCGCGGCATACACACACTTGCTGAAGAAGCGACAGCCGCCTTTGAAAAAACACGCGACACGGTTAAAGAATTTATCAATTCAGAAACGCGGGAACAAATTGTTTTTACAAGCGGAACTACGGAAAGTATTAATCTGGTTGCTTACACCTGGGGAAGACAAAATATAAAAGAAGGAGATGAAGTCATCATTTCTGCTATGGAACATCATTCCAATATTGTTCCCTGGCAGGTTTTGTGCGAACAAAAAAATGCAAAGTTGAAAGTGATAGCTGTGAATGATGACGGAGAATTATTAATGGATGAGTTTGAAAAATTATTAAGCACGAAAACCAAATTGGTTTCCATTGTGCATGTATCAAATGCAACAGGAACTGTGAACCCGGTTAAAGAAATGATTAGAGCGGCACATACAGTTGGTGCTGTTGTTTTGGTGGATGGCGCACAATCATCGGTTCATTTGGATATTGATATGCAGCAAACGGATTGCGATTTCTTTGCTTTCTCTGCGCATAAGTTATACGGGCCTACAGGTGTTGGTGTTTTATACGGAAAGAAGAATTTATTGGAAAGCATGCCTGTTTTTCAGGGTGGCGGTGAGATGATCAAAGAAGTGAGTTTTGATAAAACAACTTTTAACGATCTTCCTTATAAGTTTGAAGCAGGCACGCCGAACATTGCAGCCACGATTGCATTTAAAACAGCCATTGATTTTGTCAATAAGATCGGTAAAGAAAAAATCCGTGAGCATGAAAATGAATTGCTGAATTACGCAACTGGGCAGTTAAAGCAAATTTCAGGTTTGAAAATTATCGGAAGGGCGAAAGAGAAAACAGGCCTGGTTTCTTTTGTGATCGATAAAACACATCCGCAGGATATCGGCATTTTGCTTGACAATCGTGGCATTGCTGTTCGAACAGGCCACCATTGTGCACAACCGCTGATGCAACGTTTTGGGATACCCGGCACCGTGAGGGCATCTTTTGCTCTGTATAATACTAGAGAAGAAATTGATGAACTGGTGATGGGTTTGCATAAAGCGGTGAAGATATTGGTTTAAGATTCCAAGAGGTGACAGCTTTCAAAAGCTGTCACCTCTTGGAATCCGGGTTGATATATAAAATGATAAAGGATGGACGACCAAAAAACGATAAAGGAAATTGAAGAAGAGATTGTGGAAGAATTTTCTTTGTTCGATTCATGGGATGATAGATATGAGTACATTATTGATCTGGGAAAGAAACTGCAGCCTTTGGACGAGATCTATAAAAAAGAGGAGAACAAAGTAAAGGGCTGCCAATCCACTGTTTGGCTGGTGGCTGATGAAAAAGACGGGAAGATTTTTTTTAAAGCCGAGAGCGATGCGGTGATTGTGAAAGGATTAATCAGTTTGTTGATCCGCGTTTTGTCAGGGCAAACGGCAGATGAGATTATTAATGCAAAATTGGAATTCATTCAACAGATCGGTATGACCACACATTTGGCGCAAACACGCTCCAATGGTTTGCTGGCTATGGTGAAACAAATGAAAAATTATGCGTTGGCTTATAAAATAAAAAATTCAACAACGATATGATGAATGAAGAAGAACTGAAACAGAAAGTAGTTGAATGCCTGCAATCCATTTATGATCCGGAGATTCCAGTTAGCATATATGAGCTTGGGCTTATTTATGAAATAAATATTTTGCCTATTAACAATGTTCAGATTGTGATGACACTAACGGCGCCGAGCTGCCCCGCTGCACAAAGTATTCCTGTTGAAGTTGATCAGAAAGTGCGTGAAATTGAAGGCGTGAATGATGTGCATGTGGCTATAACATGGACTCCTAAATGGGAGAAGAGCATGATGAGCGAAGCTGCACAACTGGAATTGGGCATGATGTAAAAATAAAAGTCTGATTTATGAAAATTACGGCACAGGAAGAATACGGGTTGAGGATTTTAATACGAATTGCTTCTTGCAAAGATGAAGAAGGGATGAGTATTCCACAGTTAAGTGAAGCTGAGGGGCTGAGCAGTCATTATATTGCGAAACTTACACGTATATTACGCATGTCCGGTTTTATTAATAGTACCCCCGGAAACAAAGGTGGTTATGTGCTGGCTAAATCTTCAGGGCAAATTATTATTAATGACGTACTGAAGGCTTTGGGTGGGCAATTATTTGATTCTTCATTTTGTGGTACCCATGCTGGAACAGTGAAGCTTTGCACAAATTCGGTAGACTGTTCTGCACGCTCACTCTGGCAAATGGTGCAGTTCACTGTTGACCAGTTGCTGGATAAAATAACATTATTCGATTTGGTTAGCTCCGGAGTAAATTCCTCATATGTTTTAAATACAATTTTAAAAAGCGCTTTGCATAATGAAGGTTTGCCATCAAATGAAATAGTAAAAGCCAATTGATTTTTTATAACTCTTCCCAAATTTTTTTTGCAAAATGTTCCAGCGAAGGGTCCCTGGCGCCCATTAATAAAAGCACACAATTATTGGTGAGGCGGGGTCTTACCGTTTTGAGAAAATCATTCCTGTTCTCAATGAAAAATGCCGGCTTGTTTAAATTTTTCAGGTCATTGGTCAGATCCTTAGCGGAAATATTTTTGGTAGCTGTTCCGCCTGCATAAAAAATTTCACTCATCCATATTTCATCCCGGTACCTCAGCACCCGTGCAAATTCATGCACAAAATCATTTCTTAAAAATCTTGTCGGGCCGTAACCATGCGGCTGAAACCATGCAATTACTTTTGGCGCAATACTCTGGCAGGCTTCAATAGATGCAGCGCATTTGGCAGGGTTGTGGGCATAATCGTCGATCAGCCAAACACCATTTTTATTACCAATAACTTGATGACGTCGGTAAATACCTTCGTAATGCTGCAATGCATCAGCGCATATTTTTAAATCAACACCTAATCGGTTGGCAACAGCGCTTGCAGCCAATGCATTTTCCATATTGTGTTTGCCAACTGTGTTTAACCTAAAATCATTTCCGTTTATTTTGAAAGAAATGGCCAGTCCATTTTGGCTGAAATCAGCGGCTATGTAGCCTGCGCCTGAATTTGCATCTACAGAAAAGTCGTGTTCAATATGTTGAGAAAGTTTTTTTGCCAGCGCATTGGATTGATTAACTACAAATATTTTTTTTGTATTTTTTTTGAATGTAGAAAAAATCTGCATCAGCTCATCAATTTCCTGATGGTCTTTGTCAATGTTCAGTAATACGCCTACTTCAGGTTCATATTGCACAATCGATCCATCACTTTCATCTGCTTCAATCACCAGCCACCCGCCTTTGCCCACTTTTGCATTACCGATTTTCCCTTCTTTGATAATACTGGTTAATCCGGCGCCGCTGATAATGCCGGGCCCCATTCCTGCATGTTGTAAAATATCAAATAACATAGCGCTGGTGGTGCTTTTGCCTGATGTGCCGCCTATAGCAATTGTTTTTTTGCTTTTGGCGATCAGGGCCAATAATTCTGAACGCCTGATGATCGGTATATTCAGTTGTTTTGCTTTTTGCACTTCTGGCACAGTGTCTTCTACAGCTGTTGATACCACTACCAGTTCTATTTCGTTGGTGATGCCTTCGCCGTTTTGTTCAAAACAGCGTATGCCCATCGCCGTTAGCTTTTCTATTGTTTCATTAAAAACATCTTTAACAAAATATCGGTCAGAGCCGCTCACATTTTTGCCAATACCGGAAAAGTATTGTGCAATAGCGCTCATGCCGGTGCCGGCAATGCCAATAAAAAAGACATTTTGAAAATCAGAAACGGAAGAAACCATATTGCATTATTTTCCATGCAAATGTAAGCGAAGCGTTGATATATGTTCAGCACGGGGTGTTATTGTACATTCCTATTAACAAATGCATTCTTTCATGCAGCGCTACACCTGCAGCTTGCGCACAATGCAGTAACGAGATGTTGCCGGGAAGAGAAAACTTAATGTTGGCGGCAGCTTTGGGCTGATGCAATTATTAACCCTAATTAGCCTAAATACACAATTTTAAAAAATAAAAGCATTCTATAGTACTGTAAAATGAAAATAAAGGTTAATGAAATGGAAGCTGCAATAACCAATGCCCAAACAAATGAAGTATTATAAAATCTCTTTATTGCTACAAACAGATAGAAAAGTAGTATTATTTGAGAGCCTAATGTGTTTATGTTGTCAAATAATTGCGAATAGTTGAATTTTGAAAAATAATAAAAAGGCAGCACTATCAAAAAGGTGTTTAAAATGGTTAACAGAGTATATGCACACATAAAGTGGCAGGCAAATACAATGTGTTCTGCAAAGGGCCTTTTTGAAAAAATAAAAAATAAAAAGAATATAAGTGAATAAAACAGGATATAAATAAAAATAAATTCTTTTGACTCTGATTTTATTTTTTCATTGAATTGAATGGCATATTCGTTTGGGCTGATTTTGCTTTTGTTAATCTTGTCTGCTACCATTTTTTTTGTGCCGTAACTAATAAAGGGGTTATAAGTGATATAGTTGTAGAGCGGTAATGCGACGGGGTTTCCCGGAACAAAAAACAAGCATATATTAAGCACCAGGAAAAGTTGCAAGGGCTTCATGAAAGAAACTCTCCTGCCTTGTACAAAATTTAATGAAAGCTGCCCGGGCTTTATAAGCAATAATTTGAGGGAGCGAAAAAATCGATTGTCAAAATGAAAAAAAGACTCCAGGGTTTCACTGAAGAAATGTTTAACGGTTAACTCATGTTTGTCAAATTTTTTTTCTCCGCAATTTGAGCAATAAATGCCAGTTAAATGATTTCCACAGTTTTTACAATTCATAGTACCGGGGTTCAAAAGTTACTGCCAACAAGTAAATTTATGACATAAGACGATTCTCCTCAACAAACGCGGTAATCAATTTTCAGATATTGAGTTTTCTCTTGCGTAGGATCTTCGTATATACTTTGTGCGGGTGCCGGGCAAGACCCGTATGTAATGAGCTTTTTATTATTATCAATGAAACCCGTGTCTGAGGCGGCCCAATAGCAGCACTGCTGCTGAACGGATTGCGACGCAAGGATGTTTAATCGGAGTCACTCAAGCTGGTATGAAAAAATAATATTGCAGTTTTAGCAGCTAATCTTTCTTCCCCGGTTTCACAGAACTTTGTTGTTTGTAATGTTCTTTGCGCAGTTCATCTTCATCATCCATTTCAGGGCCTTTTATAATTTTTCTCCAGTCGGTGTTCCTGTTGTAGCGTTTCATGGCCACCTGCGTGTCAAACACTTCTTTGGAAGGAAACTCCAGCGAGTAGGGCCGGAAATCAGGTTTATCCGTAAAGAAATCCTGCAGCAGGGTAGCGGTGGCATCGTACTGGTTTACATAAGGCACATCCAGAATGGTGTAGATGGTTTTTAATATAGAACCGAAATTGGCATGTGTGTGCGATGTGTAACCATGCTTCACATAAGGGCCGGCCATTAATAAAATGCTGCGGTGCGCATCAATATGGTCAACGCCGCCTTGCGGGTCGTCTTCGGTAATGATCACCAACATATTTTTCCAATAAGGAGTGCGGGAAAGAAAATGCAAAATCCTTCCAATGGCCAGATCATTATCCGCCACATAAGAATGATGGAAAGGATAACCATATTCAGGCCGGGGCGATGCAGTATGGTCGTTCGGTACCTGCATGGTAATGAGTTGCGGCATTTTTTGTTTTCCCTTCAACCACATTTTTGTGAATTCCGATTCAAACTGGTCCATGCGGAACTGATCTGGAATATTGGTGTTGAAGCCTGCATAGTTATGGCTGGTGCGGGGGAACAAAGCTTTTTGTATGGGCACCATCACGCCGTGGCCGGAGCCGGTTGCGGTATCGTACCATTCTTCGCGGTTATGCGCTGTTTCATTTGCTTCGCCGAAATTATAAAAGGAAACATGCTTTCTTTCCAGAGCTTCCCACAAGCCGCCCCTTTCGGCATAATCTTCGGGGTCCATGCTGCCTGTTGATCCGGGAAACCTTCTGCCGGATGCTTTTGAAAAGAGCTTTGATGTTTTGTCAACACTCGAATTGGTTTCCACCCATTCATTAGGGATCACGCCCATCATCCAGTGATGCCCATGAATGGAGGCATCGCTGTCGCAATAATAATTATCGGAAAAAGAAAATTGTGTGGCAATTTTCTGATGATTGGGATCTATATTAATATGATAGGCAGTCTTGTCTTTTTCAATAATATTCACGCCCACACCGAAGCGTGCAAGAGTGGAATCACCATTGGCTGATTTCAATTGACCGAGCATTTCATCATAAGTCCTGTTTTCTTTAGTAATGTAGACAATGTATTTAATAGGGCTTTTGCGGATGTTCTGCAAAACAGGCAAAGGGTTTTTTCCGTCATCAACCAGTTCATTTTTCACGAAAGTATTGGCGATAGCCTGCGCAGTATAGGCTGCAAGTTGCTGCTCATCTGGCATGGGTATTTTCTGGAAGGTGGCGAGTTGTATGTCGCCGATATAAGTTCCCTGAACTGGTTCAACAAAACCTTTTCCGCCATTTGGACCGGCACCATATCCGCGGCAGCTGATGGCATATAATTCTTTTTCGTCGTTACTTAGTTTCACTCTTGCAGGGCCCCAGCCGGTAGGGATCAGGCCTTTTGTTTTTTGGGAATCCACATCAATTACTGCAATTGCATTAAAACCTAATAATGCCACATACAGTGTTTTTTCATCTTTACTTAATGTGATGCCGAATGGAAGCAGTCCGCGGTAACGATCAATCAATGCATTTACTTTTATCGGGATTTCGCCGACAATTTTATGCTCACGGTAATCAATAACCGAAATATTATCGTTGGTGGCATTGGTAACATAAGCATAGCGGTTTCCAATAGCAATTGAATTTGGGCTGGCACCGCCCACTACTTCAGCGCCTTCTACCATTTGCCCGACCTGATAACCGGTTTTGAAACGATCAGTTACGTTGTTGGTAATAAGATCAATGCTGTACACGCTCATCGCTTCAGGTGCGTTGGGGCTGCCAAGGCCGGGCACTTTTCTTCCTTGGAAGGTGGTCCCTTCGATGGACTCTTTAGTGTTGTTGCCATAAGGGTGCCAGGGCAATAACATGCTGTCGTAATTTTTTTCGGTAATATCGGGCATTAACGGGTAATCATACATGCCCACATTCGCAACAAAAGCTGTTTTTTTATCCGGGCTGATGGAAAGGCCAAAAGGTTGCCTTCCTGTTTTGATGGAAGCGGTTATTTTTTTTGTGGTAAGATCAATGCGGACCAACCTGAAATTTCCTCTGTCCAACACCAGTAATTCATTTCCGTTCAACAAAAGGTCTGAAGTGAAACTGTCGTCATAATCATTGCCATCTGCTTTTCCGTTCAATGAAATGGAATCGATGCGTTGCATTTTTTCAATATCATAAATCAAAACAGCGCCATTATCTCCACCACTTAAATAAACTGTCTTTGAATCGGGGCCGAATGCCACGCCGAGAAACGAACCGTTGGAAAAAGGAGAAACAATTTTTCCATCATAACTTGGCACACGGATGTTTTCGAGCGTTGCATTATCAATGATGGTGAACACGCCGTTGTGAATGGTTACTGTCTTTTTCCCGTCAGGCGATATGGCCATGCCGAAAGGATCGTGTGTGATGGTGATGGTGCTTCCTGCAGGAGTAATAAACCTTCCGCTGGCCAGCACACTGTTGCCTTGCTTGTTGATACGTGCATATTCCTTTACTCCCGGAACGGTTAATATAGAATATTTTTTTTGCGCAGAACTACACATACTGAGCAAAAGAAAAAAGGCAAGGCAGTGGAAGAAGTGTTTTTGCATGCTATATTATTTGCAGTTAGTATTGGAAGGTGACACTCCCAATAAAAAATGAATTTACAATTTCAGAATGATTTAATGAGATGAAATTATCTTTAATTATTTTCTGCCCGGATATTTTTCATTTCCTTTTGCATCGAACCAAAGTATCCTGTTCATGAGGTTATCTTCGCCGCCATCCACTTCTTTAAATGCTTTGGATGCGGAGAGCTTTGCATAATACTTTGACTTACCTTTTAATTCAGCGGCATGTTTGTTCATTTCATTCAATGGAATATTATTGCCAAGGAGCTGAAAAGCATAATCATGCTTTTTGTTTTCAAAACAATCGAACATGGGCAATGCTGTGGCATCAACCACATTCATGGGTGGTATGCCTAATATCTGTTCAATGGTCCTTACCATGGAAGTTTGATTGTAATTGGTATGAATGATTTTTCCTGAATTTGAATATTTGCTGATGACCTGGCATATGGTCCTGTAAGAAGAAATATGGTCCCAGCCTGACTGCGAATCATCTTCCGTGATAAAAATAACTGTTGAATCCCAAAATCGGCTATGCGTCACCGTTTCAATAATCCTGCCTACTGCGAGATCATTATCAGCCACCATTGCCCTTGGCGTAGGAAAGTTTTCCGAGGTACCTGCGGTGTGATCGTCAGGCAATGAAAGCACCAAGAGGTCAGGCAATTCAATATCTGGCTGTTGCTCTGCTTTTTTCCAGTCGTTAATGAAAATATCAGCACGCATCTGGTCCGGGAAATTAATATTATCACAGTCGGGGTAATCCAAAGAAAGGATTGGCCTTATCCTCGCAATCGTGCTTGTATTTTTCTGCCCGATCGCTTCACCATTCATATACTTATTATAAATGTCCGCCCACCTCATTCTTTCATCATAATGAGTTCGACAAGCCTCGCCATAAATGCGCACTTTTTTCTCATTGTCCAAAGCATTGTTCCAGATAAAACCGTTTTTGTTATATACCAGCGCATCCTCCTGGCGGTGCGGATAGCTGCGGTACCATGCACGCACATTTCTTTCAATATAATCCGATACCATTGCAGCATCGGCCCACTGGTGGCCTTCAGCGGAAGATTTGCCGGATGCATAATAATTATCCAGCAAACAGAAATCGTTGGCAAGTTTGTGCTGGTTGGGAGTTACATTTTCTCCATAAATGCATAGATTTTTATCACCCCTTCCTTTGGCAATATCTCCGAAAACCTGGTCGTAGGTTTTATTTTCTTTGATGATGTATATCACATGTTTGAAAACAGAAGGCTCGCCGATCCTCTCTGGCAAAGGCTTTGGTGACACATTATTCCTCGGCTGGCTGTTAGTCAGTGCAATGCGATAAAACAAATTCAGTTGTTTTACTTTTTCAGTGTAAGCATTTAATTGCTGTTGGCTGGGGATGGTGATGATGCTTACTGAGGCCAGTTCTTTATGGATGCTGTATGCGTTTTCGCTAACGCCATTTGTTTTTGTAAACTCCTTCGCGGCAGATAATATTCTAGCGCCTTTTGCTTCCAGGTTGGTGACAAACAAGTGGTGATCAACTATTACAATACCTGAAGGATATGCTTCAGTTGGTATATAACCTTTAATCTTTGCAGCACCAGGCTGCATATTTTTATTTAACTGAACAACGGCAACTGCATTGTCCATTCCATTGGCAACATATAAAATATTGGTGTTGCTGTCGAAAGCTAATGCATCTGGGCTGCTGCCGAAGAATGAATATTTAGAAGAGAACAATCCTGTTGAAATCGAATCAACAACTTTTTCTTTTTCAACGTCTACAACGCTTACAAAATCGCTGTTGCCGTTTGCAACAAATAAAAAGTGATTATTATGAGTTTTTATGATCGCGGTTGGATGCAATCCGAGCTTCAGTTCATTCAACAGTTTTCCATCATCAGTATTTATAATTGATAGACTCCCCTGTTTGGTTGCACCAGTTCTCGGATCAGTATAAGCGCTGCCCCAAGGTGTGCCGGCATTTTCCATGGTGGTATCCGTTACCAGCGGGCCTGCCCAGTTAGTGACATAAATTTTTTTATTAATGATACATACACCATAAGGCGCGACTCCTGTCGGAACTGTCCATACTATCTTCTTGTCATCCAATTTTATTTTTACCAGCTGGTTATTCCCATTAAGCACTGTATATAAATACAACGATCCGTTTTCCATATTGGCAACTACCTGGTTGGGGATCGAAAGATCAGCGGGGGGGACTTTTGCAAATTCAATACCCGATACATCTGTCAATTTTTTCCCATCCCATTCTGCCATCAGCAATGCACAGCTGCCATAGCTTGCTGCACTCCATGCTAAAAAAATTTTATTTTTAAACTGGAATGAAACAATCCCGGAGTAAGTGCTGGAATAATTTTTCCATTTTTCATTTTTCTGATAGGCCCATCTTTCCGATAAGGTATTTGAAGAAGTATTTATGATGGCAATACCATACCTGTCTTCAACCACCACATTTTTTTTATCAGGCAAAAGGGAAATATCCAGAGCATGGTTTTCAACCGAAGAATCTCCGTAGGTAATTACTTTGCCTGCCGATTTTACCAGCCTGTTATAGGGCATGATGGTAAACTGGCCGGTAGCGCCGAGGGTTTTATTTTCGTAATGGATACCTGTTGCGGCGGCTTTCTGAGAGAAAGCTGTATAGGAAAATATAATGGCATTAATTACAAGGCAGATTATTCTTTTCATTTTTGTGTTAAAAATTATAAGTAGCATTAATCATAAAATTTCTTTGGGCGCCGGGCCATTTGTTTACATTATTGTATGCGCCCATCCAGTAAGTTTTGTTAGTGATATTATTCAGGTTAACGGCAATGCCTATCTTTTTATATTCATAACGAAGCCCCGCGTTCAAAACAAAATAACCTGGCAATGTAAGATTTTGCTGCAATGTTGCACGGCTGCTTGCCTGCGAATGGCCAATAGCCAGCCCAAAACCTTTTAGTACGTGCTTATCAAAAATATATTTTATCCAGCTGCTGCTGGTGTTGCGTGGGGCATTTTCAACAATGGTTCCCTGTTGTGAAGCAATTTTGCTTTTTATGACTTTGGCCACACAATAAGCATAAGAAACAGACGCACTGAGGTTGGGCAAAATATTCCCATTGATTTCTGTTTCAATTCCCCTCGATCGGTCTTCGCCCTGCTGCACAAACAAATTCGGGTTGGTGATATCGTTCGCATTGACTGCCACATTTTGCAGGGTGAGCTGGTAAAGAGAAATGGTTGCAAACAATTTATTCCTGAACAAATTTGCTTTAGCGCCTGCTTCTAACAACTGGCTGGTAATTGGCCTGAACGGGGCATTAAAAACCTGTGTGCTGGTAGATGCTTCAAAAGGATCGAAGCCCTTGCTGTACGTGGCGTAGATACTGAGGTTTGGTTTCAATTCGTACACAATACCAATCCTGGGAAGAAAAACATGTTCGGAAAAAAGATCAGCGCTATCAGCAGGATCTTCGGCGTCACCGGATGAATATAGTTCTTCCCGCAGCCCGAATAACAATTTCCATTTATCAAGACTGACTTGCTCCTGCATATAAATTCCCTGGGTATGGTAATCACCGGCATCCACATTCGTAGCAAATGAATTGAAAGCTGAGATTTTATATTCGCTCACAGCTCTTGAAATATACTGCGGGTTTTTTAAGCTGAAGGTGCCCACAACTCCACTTCCGCTCCCGAACTGGTCGGGCATTTCAAAATAATTCTGATCCAGTTTCACAGAGGTGGTTATGAAATCGTAGCCTGCAATTAACTGGTGATTGAACCGGCCTGTTGAAAAACGGAAGGTGAAATAATTACTGAATGAATTGGTCATGGTATGGTAATCCCAGTTGCTGTAATATAAATTTACCGAATCGTTGTTGATATAGCTATGGATGCCGTGGCCAGCAGAGTTCTGTTGCGTGATATAATTCAGGTAGCCGCTGTTGAAACTGATATGCTTGTTGATTTTGTACGAAAATAAAATGTTGGCGGCAAAATCAGTTTCACGCAAATAATCCCCCGGTTGCGATGCTGTAAGATGTGTGGGTGTTGAAGTTAATGTTGTATCGTTTTGAAAGCCGGGTTGCCCGCGGTCGAGTATGGTGTTGATATGTGAAAGAGAAAAATCAACATTCAGTTGAATTTTTTCATTGGGTGTAAATGAAAATGAAGGAGCGAGTTGATACGATTTTGCATAAAAAAGATCGCGGTAGGATTTTGTATTATCATAACCGGCGTTGAAACGGTACAAAAAAGTTTTGTTTTTATTAATAGCTCCTGTTATATCTCCCGATGCCCTGAAATGATTCCAGGAGCCGCCGCCGATATTTATTTCTCCCTGTGTTTTATCAAGCGGTTTTTTTGTAACGAGGTTCACCGTGCCGCCCGGGTCGCAGTTGCCATACAATGCAGCAGCAGGCCCTTTCATTACTTCAATCCTTTCCACATTCACCAGCATCGAACTGGTGTAGGTGGTGGCATAGCCGCGTAACCCGTTAATCAACCTTGCATTTTCTGCTTTAAAACCACGAATGGTATATTCATCAAACCCCGAATATTGATTTACGCCTGCGGCTGCATCCACAGCTTCTTTCACCGTAAATTCCATTTTGTCTTTAACCAGTTCCTTGGTGATGGCTGAAACAGATTGAGGGATATCGATTACAGGAGTTTGTGATTTGGTGGCCATGTAGGAGTAGTCATTCTTATAAGACCGTGCCACACGCCCGGTCACTTCCACATCCCTTAGCTGGTGTATGTTGAAAGAAAGATAAATATTACCGAGGTCTTTTATTTCACCTTTTTCAACAGCAACCGGAAGCGAATAATTTTTTGATTCGATGGACGAGATGACCAGCGTGTCTTCAATGGCAGGCAAATTCCGGAAACTGAAGTTGCCGTTATTATCGGTGGTGGTGATCCTTTTAAATTTTTTCAATTCAACGGTAACATAGGCTGCACTGCTGTCGGCGGTAAATATTTTTCCTTTGATAGCGCCGCTGCTTTTCTGTGCAAACAAAAAGTGCTGGGAAAATAAAAAAAGTAATAGAGTGCTGATAAATTTCTGCATTTGGCCCTGATTTTTGAACGTTTACAAAGATAATCAACCATGAGGCTCTTTTAAGGATTTTTAAGCCTTAACTGTAACTTAATCTATTTAAAGATGTGCGGTTGCTAATGATCTTGCTCCCTTAAAAGTGCAATTATAACAGTGATGTATAATCGAAACTGATCTGCCTTCTGCGAGCTTAGTTTTATTGACGGTGGCAACCAGTTTAAAATACGGCTACAAATATTAGTGATAATAATCATACTGCATATACCTCGCAGTTTCGGCCGCAGCATCTTTTCCTGAAATTCTTTCTACAACATACAAAGCCATATCTATTCCCGCGGAAACGCCTGCTGATAGGATAATTTTCCCATTATCTACAAATCTTCTTTCAGGAAAAATTTGTGTTGTGGGCGCTATAGCCTTTAATGTTTCCACTGCCATGAAATGAGTGGTGGCATTCATGTTTTCAAGCAGGCCCGCTTTGGCAAGTATCAATGCGCCTGTGCAAACTGATAATATCAATTCAGCTTGTTCTGCTCTTTGTTTTATCCAGTTTAACAAAACAGGGTTGCCCATCTCTTTCCTCGAACCGAAAGGCTTTCCATCTTCATGATAACCCCCACCGCCGGGCACTAGGAAGAAGTCAACAGCAGGACAATCATTGAGTGTAAATGTTGGAATAACTTTTAGTTTGTTCCTTGCAAAAACAGATTCTTTCTCTGCCACTGTGAATACTTCAAACGGCTGGCCGATTTCACGTTTACCTGTAACTGAAAACACCTCGAAAGGCCCGGCAAAGTCAAGCACTTCAACATCGTCAAAAAGTACAATCGCAATTTTTTTCATAATCGTTTTCATAATTTATTCCAAACGCAGTTTTTCATCTAACAGTTTTATCAGGTCGCTGATCAAATTACTGGTTTCTTTTGTCAGCTGCTGATTTTGTTCACTGATAGATTGTATAAAAAGCCCATGCTGCTTTTTTAATTCATGATGCAGTTCTTCAATCGAAAGGTTATTATATCCGGTACCAGGTTGCATTGCTTGTCACTTGTTAACCTACACCTGCTCAAACCTCTGACCTATAAAATTCCAGTTAACCAGGTTCCACCATGCACTGATATAATCGGCCCTTTTGTTTTGGTATTTCAGGTAATACGCATGTTCCAAAACATCAATCCCCAGTAAAGGAAACCCTTTGAGCTCACAGCTATCCATCAACGGATTATCTTGGTTGGGCGTTGATCCGATCACTAATTTCTGATCATGGGTGAAAACAAGCCATGCCCAGCCACTGCCAAAACGGTTTTTCGCTGCATCGGAAAATTGGGTTTTAAATGCTTCTTCAGAACCAAAATCTTTCTGAATGGCAGCCAATAGTTTCCTGGAAGGTAAACGGTCTGCAGATGGCGGGGACATTAGTTTCCAGAACAATTCATGGTTGTAATGGCCGCCTGCATTGTTGCGCATCTTCACAGAGTATTTTGAAATGTTGTTCAAAATATCTTCGAGGCTTGTCTTGTTCGTGTCTACATTTTCTGCAATCAGTGCATCTGCCAGGTTTTTTGCATAACCTGCTGCATGTTTACTATAATGTATTTCCATTGTCGCGGCATCAATATTAGGCTCCAGCGCATTATACGCGTAAGAAAGCGGTTGTTGTTTAAAAGGAGTAGGGCCTGATTTGATTGTTGGATATCCATGTCCGTTATTTCTGGCGAGTGATGTAATAGCGATGGATGACAGGCCTGCTGCAATGCCGGCCCTGCCACTTGTTTTAAGAAAGTCGCGACGGTTGAAATTTTTGTTTGTCATGGTTCTTTGTTTTATGATGAAGGATGTGATTATCGGGTTTTGCTGAGAATGGCATGAAAGGTATTATGTGCTTTAAGCACCAATGGTTTTAATACGGCATCGGGTTTTTTTTCTGCCACTGCATCATTAATCGCTTTGCACTGGTCTGATAAATTCTGCAACAAAGGTTTCAGTGCAGTTGCATCATAATTGGAAGGTATGGCTGAGTTCTGCCATTGTTCGGCCTTTTTCAGGATGGATGCTGCACTGTCGCGTGCAGGTTGCAGCTTATTCATTTCGGCGGAATGAAAACTGCTCATGGCTGTTGCATGGAAGCTGCCCATTTCCGCCCATTTAAAAGTTTCCTGTGCAAATGTTTTTCCTGCATAAAATGATGTTATGATCAGGCAGCATGTAATAATCGTCTTTTTCATTTTTGTTTTTTTTTGATGTTATTAATCTTGTTGAAACTTTTTATTATTTACAAATTCATAATCCGTTAGCGTTTTCAGGAATGCAAGCAGGGCCTGCTGTTCAGGGGCAGACAGGCGTATGCCCAACTGGTTATTCTTTTGCAAAAGGCTGTCCAGATTGGCATTCTTTTTTACACCTGAATTATAATGTTCCAGCACTTCCTGTAAAGTGGAGAAACGCCCGTCATGCATGTATGGTGAGCTGAGTTCAATATTTCTTAAGGAAGGCACTTTGAATCTTCCGCGATCAGTTTCCTGGTCTGTAACCGTATCCCTTCCCGGGTCAGCCGATATTAACTCAAGCCCATTATTGCGAAAAGAGAAATCAGTAAACAATGGCTCTTTGTGGCAGGCGCTGCAATGTTGTTTGAACAACCGATAACCGGTTTCTTCTTCATTAGTGAATTCACCTCCCGCTTCGTGCCGTATGTGCTTATCATATTTTGAGTTGGCAGATACAAGCATTGCTGTGAACTGCGCAAGGGCCCGCAACAGTTTTTGTGAATTGATTTCCGATGAACCGAATGCAGATTGAAAAAGTGCCGGATAAGTGCTGCTCTTTTGCAAACGGTGGACAATCGTATCCAGCGAACTGGCCATTTCACAGCTGCTGGTAATGGCGTTGAGTGGTGAAAATTCAATATGTTTCACGCCGCCATCCCACATAAATTCTTTCTGCCAGGCCAGATTGAATAACGCAGGTGCATTTCTTGTTCCCAGGCAATAATCAACGCCATGGCTCACAGGATGGTCAAGGTTGGCAAATGCTGCAAAATATTGATGGCAGTTGCTACAGGCGATGCTGCTGTCTTTTGAAAGAGAAGGATCATAGAACAGGTAGCGGCCAAGCATAAATCCGGCATTGGTAAGGGGATTATTTTTAAAATCATACACAGGCTTTGGAAAATTAGAAGGCACTGCAAAGCGGACACTGTCTTCATATTTCCTGAAATTATCTTTGCTATAGCGAGTGAAATGTGCACTGCAAAAAACAATCGTGATCACGAATAAAGCAATGATGCGGTACATAGGGCATTAATTGGTTACGGTAAAAAGGCCTTCTGAGTAATTGTCGGCAATGACTACAGATTTAGGGCCACCCATTGTAAAATTCAGTGTTGAAAAATCTACCGTTGATTTGCCCCTGAAAAGAGCGGCGGCATTCACGTCAACGCCTATCTGCTTTTCATGTCCCTGCTTCAGTTTTATTTTTTTAGGAAGTATTTGCGAAAAATTACGGATGGTGTTGTTGGGTGCAATAGCGCCGCCAATATGGAAAACAAGCCTGTTTTTTTTGTCAGATGACTGTGGCGAATAGCCTTCCATTTTTACGAAAATATAACCGTTTTTCCATGTCCAGAACATCCCTTTTGCCGGGTCAAGGCAACCGGTTTGTGCACCTGAAAAATTACGGAGGCTGTCGACACCGATAATGAAGCTGATGTTTTTATATTTTCCAGCGGGCACATCGGGCAACTGCTGCGTAAAAGTGGAAGAGTCGGCGGCATTCACCAGCAAATAGGAATCGGGAATAGTGATGGTTTCATCATTGGTTTTTGTGAGCGTTATATTGCTGATGTAATATTTGAAAGTAGTTATATAAAAACTGTCGCCATTTGCATTGAGATACCTGTTCAGGCTGTCATTCAGTTTCAAAGGCTGCTTGTCAACAAAATGCTGAAAGCAGATAATGAGTTTGCATTTCCCGGATTTTGGCGCGGGTTTGAAAGCAGAGAAAGCAAAAAACAACAAGAGGGCTACCAGCGATGTAACTGTATTTTTTTTCATGATTATAATTTTTTTATATCTGAGATCAGTTTGTTTATTTCTTTTTTGTCGGTTGCGTCATAAAACCCGCGGATGCGGTTTTCTTTATCAATGAGCGCAACATATTGCGTGTGTATGAATGCTCCTGCTTCATTCGCCTCCGTTGTGGAATCCGCGCTAAGCAGGTAATCATGCTGCGCCATTTGATAAAGGGCCACTTTGGTGCCTGTAAGAAATTCCCATTTGCCCGGGATGGCGTGCATAGTTCCTGCATATTTTTTTAACACAGGCACACTGTCAGTTGACGGGTTAACGGTATGTGAAAGGATGATCACATCCGGCTTTTCTTTAAATGCATCCTGCACCATTACCAGGTTACTGTTCATGATCGGGCAAATACTTTTGCAGGTAGTAAAAAAATATTCCACTACGCGGATTTTCCCGGCGACATCTTTATCCGTAATATTCCTGCCATCCTGATCAACAAATGAAAAACTGCCGATGGCATGCCCCGGGTCGCCCAGTACAGGAAGTATGGATCCTTTCGATGAAAAGACAAAAAAAACAAGACCTGCGAAAACTGCTATGACAGCAAGCATCCAGATATTTATCTTCTCTTTTCCGTGAGCGGGTTTGCTTGGTTTGTTTATAGAGATTCTCTTTTCTTTCATTATGAAAATTTAATTATTAAATGATTTTCATTTATTATTTCACGGTATTGGAAAATTGCAAACTAAATGAGATGAGGTTTAATAATTTTTTTTCTTCTCCACCATAACATAAAACCGCTTAATGAAAGAAATGCCGGTGCAATCCCCACGAACACATACAGCACTCTTGAGAATATTCCGAGAAAAGTACCTGCATGAAAACTGTATGCGATATAATTGAATTTTTCCCATAAATTTTTCTCTTTGATTTCATCATTGGCATTTACAGTGGCAACTACTTTCCCGGTATTTACATCGAAATCAATATGACTGTTGCTTGTTGGAATGATAGAGGGTGTACCCGGCACTGATCCCATCTCACTGGCATAACTCATATTGGTTCCATTCATGATTACTTTGCTGAAAGGGATATAAAAATACTTTTGTCTAAAGCCGGGAAATATTTTTTGAACGTCATTCATCATAGCATCAATGCTTGCATATTGTCCGTTATTATATTGAAGCGGTTCAGGTTTTTTGTAATAGTCTTTAGTAAGTGACATCCATGTCATCTGCAAACCACTGTAGAAAATCAAAATATTAAAAACAATTGACCACACACCAATGTAACGATGCAAGCCTGAAGTACCGGTTCGCCAGTTTTTCCATTTTACCGGTGCACGAAATATTAATGCTTTGAAAAAATATTTACGATAAATAATAATACCGGTAAGAATATTGATGAACAATAAAATACCTGCAATCGTTACAATCAATACACCAATGTTTCCGAATTGCAGGTTCCAGTGAAAGGTGCTGCACCAGAGTAAAAATGATTTGCTGATATCTTTATAATTTCCTTCGCGTAAAATTTTTCCATTGTAAGGATTAATATCCATGTAATACATTTCATCCCATCGCTGGGCAGGCGCATTCAAATCTTCCACATAAATTCTGAAACTGATACAATCAGTTTTTTCTTTTGGAAAATGTATAATGGTAGTGCCCATTGCTGTTGGATATTTTGCCCTTACGATTTTATATAATGAGTCAACAGGTAATCGTTGTTGTTGTGGTTGCACACTCAAAATATCTTTGTGAATCCATGCATCCAGTTCTGAATTAAATACCAGCAATGAGCCGGTGATACCAAGAAATAATAACCATACGCCATTAAATAATCCAAGCCAGCTATGGATTTTAAATAAAACCTTGTTAACTGATGCAGCCATTACGATTAGTTTATTTATTCAGCTATTAATTCTTTCAATTCTGTTTTACCCAGGTTAGCCATTTCCCATTTAATTTGTGTGATACCATTGGAAAGCAATGTAAAATCTTTCACACCATATTTTTTTAAAATGTCTCCTGACCGATATATTTCCGGTGGCATCATCATGTTGTCGTAGATCACAATTTTTTTATTGCGATATGGCTTGAGTGATGTTTCATTCAAATCAGCCAATGGAATATTTACAGCATCTTTGAGCCTACCAACATTTTTCCATCTGGCAGTATCGGTGCTGGCAAACTCTGACGCGGTTCTTATATCAATAATAACCACATCGTTTTTCTTTTTAAGCGTCAAGAGCTCAGATGGTAATATGACAGGATATTTTAATTGTAAATATGTTCGCTGAGATGAAACAATATGGCTGCAAATATCATCTAACCCAAAAAACAATACGCTTATATTTTTATATCCTTTGCTGATTAGTTTGTTTGCAACTGATGCACTTACATCGCCATAATTATCAATTAAAATAATTTCTTTGCTTTTATTAAAGAGATGGATGCTGTCGATACACTTGCTGTTGTCAATATGCTTTACTCCTCTCACAAATCCATAGCTACGATCCTGTTCATCTCCGCCCGTACCATTATAGATGCTGTCGGGCCGTACATCTATTACTTGTACATTTTTTTCTTTTAGTTTGCTTCCAAATTCCAAAGATGTTACCAGGTGATATTTGAGGTCCGATTCATAATATTTTTTTCTCAGGGGAAATGTTTTGTTTCCCATCAGGTTCAGGTAATACATACCACCATTAATGCTTATAACATTTTTAAAAGAACTGTCTGATAACTGTTTAGCAAGCCTGCGTGAGCGCATGCTGTGGCTGCAATACAGATAAATCGTATCGTCTTTGTGTTTTAAAAAATCAGGATAATATTTATCAAACTGGTAATAATCTGCTTGTAGCGCTCCGCGAATTCGGCCCTGGTTAGTTTCTTCATATTGTGAAGTATCTCTTCTTTCGCCTTCCGTTCTTATATCGAAAAAAACAAGATGCGGATTTTTTTCAAGGCGATTAAAAAATTCGTTCCATGAAATGGTTTTGTATAATTTGTTGTCGAGAGAATAATCCTGGGAAAAGAGTGATAATGATAACAATAACAAAATGCTTATAAATAAATTTTTCATTTTGATTTAATTTATTTTTTAAAATATTTTTTCTTCCTCCACCATAGCATAAAACCTGTGATGGAAAGAAATGCAGGTGTGCAACCCATCACACACCATACAATCTTTCCAAATGTGCCAAATGCCCACCCGGTGTGGAATCCGGCGAAATTGATGTCGTTAAACTTATCTGATGTGTTGTAATTTTTCCAGGGTGTATAAGCAGTACCCGTATATCTTCCTGCACTGTTAAAATTTACAGCGACTACATTATCGTATGCCTGGAATATAGATTCCTGTTTGGTGCCAACTGCTGAAATAGCGCCACCATTAGCACAATCAATTCCGAAACTCAGGAAGTGCATATATGGAGCCTTTTGTATTGCAACTTCTTTCAAACTATCTAATGAAACACTAGCTAATGGGAATCGAATTTTATTAGTATGTTGATGTTCGGCATTTGCAATATCAGTGTATTTATCCCACCATCTTTCAACAAAGAATCTTCTTTGAATATATAATCCCGATAAAAAAATAAGAAGATTAAAGAGTAAAGCCCATGTGCCGATAACCCTGTGCAGACCTGAAGAAGCAATTCTCCAGTTGGTAAACTTTATTTTTACCCTAAAGGTTAATGCCTTCCATACATATTTCCTGTAAAAAATAAAACCTGTTATAATACTTATTAATAAAGCTATATCCAGCAGTACAACAAAAAGCTCTCCGCCCTCACCCAGGGCAAAGGTGTAATGAAATCCCATGATCCAATCAATCACATTATTTTTCCCGCTGCTGGTAGATGGTAATTTCAGTGCTCCGGTATACGGGTCCAAATAGTTTATTTTATATTGCATGCTGCTTGTAAAAAGCTGCGGCGTAACATGGGTAACGGCGCTGTAAAATGCAGGCGAATTTTTATACGTTTCTTCGAAGCCGCATACATAATAAGGCATGCCGGGCACTGTCTTTTTTGCAATGGAAAAAATAGAATCGTAGGAAATTCTTTTTTTCGTTGGCTCATTCATCACATTTGTCTTATGCCCGTATATCAATGAATTCAATTCAAAACGAAACACTGAGATCGCTCCGCTGACGGAAATGAGCAGATAAAAAACACCAACAAATAAACCCATCCAGCTATGAATGGCAAAAAGCTTTCTGTTAAGGAATAATTTTTTCATGTAACAGGATTTTATTTTAGAACATGCCGAACAACAGAATCGATGTTCGGATAAATTTATTTGATTGTATATCTCATACTCAGCTTCCAGTTAACCGGAGCGCCTACCTGCACCATCAGGTCAGATGAATAGTAGCCCACCGCATAATGCTTATTGAATAAATTATAAGCATTAAAACCTATGTTAAAACGATTGATATTATAGTTCACAGCTGCATCCGGAATAAAATAAGCAGGCATTAAAAAATGCTGATTGAAAGAACTGCCCACCCTGTTGCCAACATATTTTCCGCCTGCAGAAACACTTAAACCTTTTAGCGCAGTTTTTTCAGGAAGAGAATATTTTACCCAAAAATTGGCAACATGTTCCGGTGCATTGTCGTATCTGTCGCCTTTACTACCCAAAGGACTGTTGGCAGAAAACACTACATGGTTGTATGCATACCCGGCAATGATGCTCCATTGTTTGTTGACACTTCCCTGAAAAGTAATTTCTGCACCGTTACTTGTTAATCCGGGTATTGCAATTTGCCGAACGCCTGATGGGTCAGTGGGATCCGTTTGTAATACGTTTACAAAACTGATAGAATATAAGGCTAATGACGAAAGTAATTTTCCGTCAAAAAATAATCCCTTATAACCAAATTCATATTGTTTACCTTTTTGAGGCGGGAATGGACCGCCTGAAGGTTTAAGGTTGCTGTATTGCGGTTGAAATGACTGGCAATAACTTCCATAAACAGAATGGTTTTTATTGAAGCTGTACACCATGCCAACTCTTGGTAAAAATACATGTGCGGTTGACGTGTCATTAGTTAAGTAAGATGACGCATCTGCGGCATTTGGGCGAATGGTATAGTAATAATTATCATATCGCCCTGCCAGCAATATTTTCAGTTTGTCATGCACACTGATTAAGTCCTGAACATAAGCGCCCAACTGTCGTGTGGAAGATAAAGCATCATAAACATTGGTGTTTGCGTTTATCGAGAAGTTGAAATTGTCGTTACTATAATCAGGATTAGAAAAAGAAATGGAAGGGGCGGCATCGCTGATATAGCGGTTATGTATATCTCCGAGCCTTTGGTAGTCTGCGCCAATAACAAGTGTCTGCTTAAAATTCTCTTTCCCAAATTTGATTGTTGAAAAAATGCTATTTTGAAAGTTATAGTTTTTATAGCTCCATGTATTATAACCTCTGGTCATTGAATCGGGTAATGCCGTCAAATAATTATCGCCCCAATAATATCCATAAATTTCACCAGAACTTAAATTCTGATGCAAATACCTCGACATCAATGTTAGCTGTACCTTTTCAGAAAACTGGTGATTAAACTTTACAGTGACAGCATTATTATAAATCCTGCTATAATCAGCCGGGCTTCCAAAATTGAATTTGATATTGATGTTTTTCCAATCGTAGGTACTGTCGGGTTTCATCAATACGTATCCGCCATGGTCTTCTCCATCTCTTTGCTGATTATAAGTTGATACAAAATCTGCACTTAGTGTTGTTTTGTCTGAAAATTTATAAAGCAAAGAAGGTGCAACTACATAATTGGTATTAAATATCCTGTCACGAAAACTGTTTTGATTATTGAAACCAATATTCAATCTATAAAGCAGTTTTTTGTTTTTTGATAATGAGCCGCCAAGGTCTGCCGATGCATCAATCAAGCCCCATGAGCCTGTGGAAAGGTTGAATGAATAAGCGGTATTTTCCAAAGGCTTTTTGGTTACCATGTTTATTACCCCGCCAGGACTTCCGGTACTAAACAATGCTGATGCCGGCCCGGCAATTTCTTCAACATGGTCAATATTATACAACTGCACCATTTGGTTCCAGAAATAGGGGTTGCCGATATATCCGTCAAATGTTATAAACTGGTTGTAATAACTGTTCAGGAAGCCTCGCATAGTGTATGAAGTGTACATATTGTTCACTATAACGCCAGTCATATTTTTAGCGACATCATTCAGGTTTTGTGCCTGCTGGTCCAGAATGATTTGTTGAGGAATAACCTGTATGGTTTGTGGTGTTTCAGTTAATGATAATGGAAGTCTTGTTCCTGAAGTAGAAACTTTAGTTACATATTTTTTTTGAGTAGTTGCTTTTATGGTTACCGGTTCAAGTTCTTTTGTGATTTCATTCAACTGCAAATCCAAAATAGTAGTTTCGCCAGCTTTAATTTGAATATTTTGTTTCGAAGCTTTAAAACCTACCCCCGACACAAGTACTGTGTAATTGCCTGCTTCAATATTTTTTATCTGATAAAAGCCGTCATCATTGGTGATGGTGCCAAGTGTTATTCCTTCCAGTTGAACAGAAATACCTGAAAGTAATTCCTGTTTGTTATCCTGGATATTTCCCTGTATGGAACCTTTGTTTTTCTGGGCGCCTGCAGTTGCTAAAAGAAAAATTAAAAAAAAGAATACTGTAATATGTTTCATTAATTGAATTATTTTATAAAGGTTTTATAAGCCATGAAAAGAAAAAGGATGACTGATAATGCAGAAATAACGAGCATGCTGATGCGCACACGCTTTAAAGCGTTGCTGCGCTCGTCATCATTGTTAAAATGAGGAGCCATAAAAATATTTGTGCGTGAATGCATGACGGGACACAACAATTCATTCATGAATCCGTACATGCTGATAATAAATGTGTACGCCGCTGACCAACTGGCAGCCGGCATCAAAGAATGGAATAATTATGCCTGTGGCGGATGGAAAATATCTGTTATCAGAACAGATGGTTTACTGCAGAGATAATGATGAGGAATTGTTGACGGGCGTCTTACGGATGACAGAATATGAACGGTAGCGAAAAATGATTTGGAAGAAAACACTTCGTATTTATTACCACCCTTGCTTTCAGCATTCTCCTGGTCTTTTTTTTCCTGCTCACGTATTTTTTTCATTACCTGGCATTTGCCGTTGCAATGCATTTTGGGCCTGGCTTTGTTCTCGCAATTTTTCAGATAAGAAGCCATGTTCAGGTAATAATCAGCAAGCAAAAATGAATTATTGAATGCCTGGTAAAGCATCGCAACAATAATAGTGAAAGCAAAAATTTTTCTCATTAAAGTCAACTACCGGTTACCGTGCGAAGGTAAAAAAGTTTACCTATCGGTTCAATTTTTTAAAAAATGGAAAAACTTGGACGGATTTAATGACTTGAAAATAAAAGAGAAAGAATACAAACCGTAGTTGTATATCTACGAACCACTCATTTTAAAACTACAATTTGTACAATAATATCTACAAACAGATCGTTTTTTTTAGATTACTAAAAGCGATTTGTGTTATTTTACGAATGCTTGATTAGTAATATTACCATACTCAGGACTTGGTTTCATATGTAACGTAATTAAAGGCCTATCCGGAAATCCTATTAAAACAACAATACCTTTATGAAAAAAGCTCTACTTTATGTAAGCTTGCTTATCCTTGTTATTGATATCCAGGCACAAACTTCTTATACCTGGAATGGTTCGAGTTCATCGAACTGGAATATTTCCTCAAACTGGACACCTAACGGAGTTCCGGGGTCTGCAGACAATGTAACCATTGTCACAGGATCTAACATATGTTCAATAAGCGCAAATCAGACTATCAATAATTTTACAATTAACAGCGGAACGCTTGATTTGGGAGGAGGAACGCTTAGTGTAAATGGTACAACAGCATCATTTACTAACGGGACAATTCAAAACGGAACTATTACTGTTGCAGGAGCAACAACCACAACTTTCGGAAGCGGTAGCGTTACCATGAATTGTATAACCAATATTAGTTCTGCAACTGTTGCGATTCGAAATACTACTTTTCAAAACACTTTAAACATTACTAAAACAGGGGCGGGTAACGATGTAAGTTATGGAGGTAATATTTTTAATGGAACAACAACTATAACCAATGCCGGCTCTGGTTACTTGTTACTGGCCAACAACAGTGGAGACCAATTTAACGGTAGCGTTACATTTAATAATACCGGAAGCAACAATATTTATGTAGCGCATAACAGCACAGGGAATGTTTTTAATGGCGTTACTACCTTTAATAATTCGCCTTCTACCAATAACCTGATTTACGTAGGCTGGTATTCCATTGGCACCATATTTAACAATAATATTATTGTTTCATCAACCAACGGACAAGGTGTTCAGTTTTGCGGAGGAAACACCACCTCTACTGCAACACTTTCATCCGGATATTCAATTAGCGTTGGGGGAAGCGGCTTTTCTTCGGGCACCCTCTCATTACGTCAATTTACACAAAATGGCAATGCTCCTATAAACATAACCGCAACGGGGACGGCCCAGGTAAATTTAGGGCCTTCCAGTAATTTTGGGGGGCAGTTAGCTGTAACTGCACCGAATATTTATCCATGGAATTCTGTTTTTAATAGCGCTGTTACCCTTACCAAGACAGATGGCACTAATAGCAACGCTACTTCCGGGGGAAATACGTATAACTCAACTTTTACAGCCAATTATATTTCAACAAATGGAACCGGATATTGGTCGTTTGGGTATGGAAACCCGGACATATATAACGGTGATGTATATTCGAATAATAATAGTTTGGACAGAATAATTTTCGGACATAATTCAGCCAACAATCAATTCAACGGTAATATTTATGTTAGTCAAATTGGTTCTTCAGTAGGCACAGCTTTAACGTGGAATGCGGGCTCAACCTGCGTTATGACCGCGGGTAAAACTATAATAATAGGGACATCTGGTTTCAGTGTTGGATATTTTTATATTCAGGGGCTAACACAAAACGGGGCTACAGCAATGAACCTGACTACAACGGGCAATTCTTCCATTTGTGTTGGTGCGGCATCGGCAAATAACCCAACTGTAATCGGAGGAGATTTGAATATAACAGCGCCAGATGTTTATTTCAGGGGAGGTACCTTCAATAAAACAGTAACAATAACTAAAACTGGAGGCGGTAACGATAACAACAGTTCCTATCAGAATATTTTCAATTCTACAATAACAATAAATCAGCAAAGTAGTACCGGTTATTTTATGTTGGGCTATAATTCAAACGACCAGTTTAATGATAATATAACGGTAACGTCAACAGGGGCTGCCGGTATTTATTTAGGGTGGGGAACAGGTACGGCAACACTTGCAGCCGGCAAAACCATTTCAATAGGAGGTGCGGGTTTCAGTGCAGGCTTCCTGGTATTAGGTGGCTTTACCCAGTTGGGGTCAGCGCCTATCAACCTTAGTTTTACTGGAAGCAGCTATTTACAGGTATATAAAACAAATGGTGGAGTGTGTAATTTTGGCGGGGCATTTACTGTTACGGCAAATGATATTTATATTCAGGGTGGTGTTTTCAATGGTGCTGCAAGTTTTACAAAAACGGGAGGCACAAATAACCACAACAATCAGATTCAAAACATATTTAATTCAACTGTTACTATCAATCAACAAAGTAATACCGGTTACTTTATGCTCGGGTACAATACTGACGATCAATTTAACGACAATATAACCGTTAGCTCAACAGGAAGTGGAGGTATTTATCTTGGATATAATGCAGGTGCAAGTACTCCTACGCTTGCTGCAGGTAAAGCTATTTTAATTGGTGCGGGTGGCTTTAGTGCAGGTTTTTTGACGTTAGGAGGTTTTACTCAGTTAGGATCGACACCCATTAATCTTACTCTTACCGGAACGGCTTATTTACAATTATGTCTCAATAACTTCGTTCCTTGTAACTTCGGAGGAAGTTTTACAGTAACTGCTCCTGATATTTATGTTAGGGGTGCAACTTTTAATGGTGCTGCAAACTTTACAAAAACAGGAGGGACAAATAACCACAATAATCAAATTCAAAACATATTTAATTCTACGTGCACTATTAACCAGCAAAGTAATACAGGTTATTTTATGCTGGGTTATAATTCCAATGATCAGTTTAATGATGACATCATTCTTACATCAACTGGCAGTGGAGGAATTTATCTCGGGTGGACATCTGGAACAGGTACACCTACACTTGCAGCGGGTAAAACTATTTCTGTTGGCCCTGCAGGTTTTAATACCGGGTTTTTAAGCCTGAATACATTTACTCAGCTCGGCAGTGCGCCAATGAATCTGAATTTCACCGGAACAAATACATATATATCATTTTCACGTAATTCTGTCATTGGGGGTAACCTGACATTGACAAGTCCTGATATGTATTTTAATGGTTGTGTATTTAACGGAACAGTTACTGGAACCAAAACGGGTTCTGGTAGCGATGCGAGTGCAGGAGGAAATACTTATAACGGTATTTGCAATTTTACAAATAGTGGTGGAGGTTATTTGATGTTTGGAAATGGAATTGCAGATACATGGAATGCTGATGTCTATTTTGTGAATAACGGATCAGAAAGGATTTTGCCGGCATGGAATTCAACCAACAATCAGTTTAATGGCAATATTATAGTTTCAAATACAGGATCAGGTGTGGGTATTCAGTTTTGCGGGTCAGCTACTTCAAATGCAACACTTGCAGCAACAAAGAATATTCAAATCGGCGCTGCAGGATTTAACACCGGATATTTAATCCTGAACAGATTTACGCAATTAGGAAATGCGGCAAGTAATTTAACATTAACCGGCTCTACCACCTACATTCAGGTTGGCCCTTCTTCTGCAATCGGGGGAGATTTTACTGTTGTTTCACCAAGAATACTGCTGAACGGCGCAACTTATTCGGGCAATGTAAATCTTACCAAAACAGGGTTTACAGGCGAATGGTCTTCCGGTGGAAATATTTTCAACGGTATCACTACGATTAATCAGCTTGGTTCAGGTTATTTCGGCTTTGCTAATGGCTCTCCAGATGTATACAATGGAGATTTATATCTTAATAATAATTCTACTGAGAGAATTATTTTAGGTAACAGTTCAGTTAACAATCAGTTCAATGGAAATATTATAGTAACCCAAATCGGATCATCAGTCGGAATTGCCTTGGGATGGAATTCGGGAACAACTATGACGATGGCTGCAGGTAAAACCATTTCAATCGGTGCTGCCGGGTTTAATGTTGGTTATTTACAAATAGAAAGGTTTACACAACTTGGCAATACTGCAATGAATTTGCCTTTAACAGGTACATCATCTTTAACCTTTGGTCCAAGTGCAGCAATAGGGGGGGATGTTACTTCGACCAGCGCTTCTTTGTATTTTAATGGTTGTATTTTTTCCGGAACAGTCAATTCTACAAAAAACGGATCAACAAGTGATGCGTCAAGCGGAAATAATATATTCAATGGAACTGCAACAATGACTAATGCGGGTGCGGGTTATTTAATGTTTGGTAACGGAAATGCAGATCAGTTTAATGCAGCGGCTATTTTCAATAATACAGGTACCAGTAATATTTATGTTGCTTACAACAGCAGTAACAATATATTTGGTGGAGCTACGACATTTACTAATATTCCTTCTGCAAACACCGGCATATATGTAAGCTCATATTCTACAGGCACAGTTTTTAATGATAATATCGTTGTAAATTCTACTAACGGTCAAGGTGTTCAGTTTTGCACGGGAAATACTACGGCAACAGTTTCTCTTGCAGCAGGTAAAACCATTGCTGTTGGAGCTTCAGGTTTTTCTGCCGGAACATTATTGCTAAAACAATTTTCACAGATTGGATCTACATCACAAAGTTTAACCCTAACGGGAACGGCTAACCTAACCTTCGGGCCTACTTCTGCATTTGGTGGAAATATTACCACGGTCAGCCCTGCTTTATATTTTAATGGTTGTATTTTTTCCGGAACAGTCAATTCGACCAAAAACGGTTCGACAAATGATGGATCTTCCGGTAATAACACATTCAATGGGGCATTTACGGTTACGAATACCGGGTCAGGATATTTTGCAATGGGTATTACTTATCCGGATACATGGCAGTCCACTGCTACTTTTAATAATTACAGCACTGGTCAGCATATGTATATTGCTCATAATAGCAGCGGAAATATTTTTAATGGGGATGTTACTTTCAACAATCAGCCAGGTTCAACCAATTTATGGATATATTCGAATTATTATGGCGCCAATACTCAATTTAATGGAAATATCAATATAGTAAATGTGAATGGTGCTGGTATATATTTCGGGGCAAGCTCCGGTTCAGCTGCTTTAGCCAGTGGTAACACAATTATAATTGGGGCATCGGGATTTAATTACGGAGGATTAATTTTTAGAAATTTTGTTCAGAACGGATCAGGAACCGCTCAAAATATCACAACATCCGGAAGCAGTTATATTCAATTTTCCAGCGGAACAATATTTAATGGGCCATTAACTTCTTCCAGTCCGGGAATTCTTTTCAATGGAGCAACATTTAATGGTACGGTCAATTCTACCAAAACAGGTAGTACAAATGATCAAAGCGCAGGAGGAAACATTTTTAACGGGGCCAGCACATTTACAAATACCGGGACCGGATATTTGATGATGACGAATACAAGCGCGGATGCATATAACGGGGATATTAGTTTTGTGAAAAGTAATACAGGGCTTATTTATCCTAACTATAATAACAGCAGCACCTATATGGGCAACCTGAATGTATCGTCAAACACTGCAATTACTTTTGGCAGTGGTAACGGGACAGCTGTATTCGGAGGGTCTGCCAATCAAAATATGAATGCGACAGGCGGAACGCCTGCACCTGTTTTTACCAGGTTAATTATTAGTAATTCGGGGGCTGGGGTTACTTTGAATACCACATCCATTAACGTTTCAGGCTCGCTTACATTGACTACAGGGTTACTTAACACCACAACAAGCAATATCCTGACTATGCTAAACGGTTCATCTGTTGCGGCCGGAAATGCATTATCTACCAGTTACGTTAATGGCCCGATGCGGTATCAAAAATCGTCAGGCGGAACATCAACTTTAAATTTTCCCATTGGAAATGGGGCTGATTGCAGGCCTGTTATACTTACTATCAATCATAGCAACGGAACTTTATACACTTACCAGGCACAGTTATTCAATGCAAATGCCAACATGCTGGGATATACTCTTCCTCCAACTGTTGATAAGGTATCCGGAATACACTATTACACTATCAATAGAACTGATGCTTCAGGCACCTCTCAACCTACCGCAGGTTTAAGTGGTAACCAAACTATTCAGATATTTTTTGGTTCGAATGATCTTATTACCAATGGGGCTGCACTTACAATTGTAAAAAACACATATAATCATCTAACATCCTGGATTGATATTGGTGGTGCAGGCGGCCCTGCGAACACAGGAGGCAATCTTACCGGAAGCATTTATTCAACCTCTACCCCTTCGGCATTTAATTCGTTTTCGACTTTTGCTTTGGCAGACGAAACTTTTGGGGGCAATGTTTTGCCGACTAAGTTAATTTATTTTAACGCCCAGCTAGTGAATGATGATTCTGTAAAATTATCGTGGGCTACTGCTACAGAAACAAACAACAGCTATTTTACTGTTGAGAAAAGCAGTGATGGTATACATTTTACATCATTTGAAAAAGTAAATTCACAAGCATTAAATGGAAATAGTACTGATGTTTTAAATTATAGCATTGTTGACAGAAACCCGTTCTATGGAATAACCTATTACAGGTTAAAACAAACAGATCTGGATAATAATGATACTTATTATAATATAGTTGCTGTGCAACTGAATAAAACTCAGTTGCTGACAGTATTTCCTAATCCTGCATCCGGCTTTGTTTACGTAAAAGGATTAGGGGTAAACGAATCCAACCTGAAAGTGGAATGGTACGATTTGGCAGGAAGACTTGTTAAACAGGAAGGAGCTGCTGTACAAAATGGGTTTGTACAACTTACCACTCCATATGTAAATGGTGTATATTATTTAAGATTTATAACATCCGATGGAATTGTCCATGAGCAAAAGATAATTATTAAACGATAAGCATTTCGCAAGATTAAAAGCTGAATATGCTTTGGTGATACTTTTGAATTATTTATTCTAATAATGATCGCACAGAAAAATCAGTGCGATCATTATTATTTCGCCACGATGAATATAACCTGCCATTCAGCTTTGCAAACACAATTAGAATTATTCGTCAGCGCCATCCTGACAATAGTTTGTTCGTAATAATTTAAAAATTCATACATTGCCAATCTTCTCCTGGCTGCATCTTTGACAAAACCGGATAATCTTTGAAATTTTTGCTATGAAATGGTTAATACTTGCCGCCGGCATTTTATTCGAAGTGCTTGGTACGATTTGTATGAAATATGCCGAAGGCTTTACCAAATTGTGGCCTTCCGTTTTGGTGTTTGTGTTTTACGGCATTAGTCTGGCGGCGCTTGTTTTTGTGCTGGAGAAAATGCAGGTGAGCATAGCCTATGCAATATGGGCAAGTGCAGGAACTGCACTGATAGCTATAATCGGTGTAATTTTTTTCAAGGAACCGTTATCCTTAGTAAAAGTTTTATCCATTTCATTAATAATTCTCGGAATTTTAGGTCTTGAGCTTTTTGATTAATATAGTAGTATGAATATTTTTCTCACAGGTGCTACCGGATTTTTGGGCGGTGAATTACTTGTTAATCTTGTTAAAAGAAAAGAGATTGATAAAGTTTATTGTTTTGTTAGGCCAAACAATGAGCTGGATGCCATTACCCGCCTGAAAAAAGTTTTTGCAGTACACAATGATTTTTTCGATGCCGCCAAAGTGATACCCGTAAGCGGTAACCTTTTCGATCCGCATCTGGCACAATCGCTGCAGGCTAACAACGTGCTTGATGATACGGATGTTATTATTCATTCTGCAGCTAATACTTCTTTTTCCAGTATATATGATGATATGCTGGAACAAGTGAACATTGCCGGACTTGAAAAACTATTATTATGGGCCAGGCAATTGCCGCACCTGCAGACTTTTTTATATATAGGTACAGCTACCATTTGCGGTACCGATATTACGCATAGACTTGTACGTGAAGAAGAATCGCCTAATAAAGATGCATCGCACCTGGTGCGTTATACCTATACAAAAATGCAGGGTGAATTGATGGTGGATAAGCACTTGCCAGGTGAAAAAATCCTGATTGCCAGACCGTCAATTATAATGGGCGACAGTCAGCATACCAGGCCCAGGTCACCTGTGATTTTATGGGCTGTTGCCACTATTAATCAGCTGCGGTTAATACCGGTAAATGAGCATGCCATGCTTGACATGATCCCTGTTGATTATGCTGCAGCATCGATTATCGAATTAATGTTTGCCAAAAGAAAACACAAAGTATACCATATTTCCTCCGGCAAAGATGGAGCAACCTCGGCACAGAAGCTGTCTGTGGCATTGTCAGGGTATTTTAACCAACTGCCGCCTTTTACATTTATTGATAAATCATTTTTAAACCAGATCAAGCTTTGGGCAAAAAACCGTCTGAAGCCGGAAAGTTTGCTTTACAAGTATCAACCTTATCTTGATTATTGGAATGAGGCATTTACTGATCCCGGAGCAGTTCGCATATTGCTTGCAGGGCTTGAACCTTACCTGGAATTCATGGAGCTTGGGCAGGCATTTGACAATTCAAGACTACTATGTGATGTGCCTTCGGTAAGCCAGTCGGTTCCGGCACACCTGTATATTCAAAACTGTATGGAGTTTATTTCCAAAATCAATATTCTAGAAGGGGCGCTTGATCCTTGATTTCATTTTCGGTTACCCTTACTCGTTAATTATTGATGAAATAATATTTTCGCCGTCGTATTCAGGAATTTCTTACTTTCAGCGACGATTATTCTTATTTATTTCCTGAAAATATATAAACGCGATTGCTATGGCGAAAAATAAATACCTGGTTCCGCTCATACTTGTCACTTCTTTATTTTTTTTATGGGGTTTTGCTTACGGCTTATTGGATGTGTTGAACAAACATTTTCAGGAAGCTTTAAACGTTACCCCTGAAAGATCCACTCTTTTGCAGGCAGCTTATTTCGGAGCTTATTTTTTGATGGCGTTTCCCGCCGGATTGTTTATGAACAAATATGGATATAAGAAAGGTATTATTGGCGGGTTGCTGCTTTATGCATTCGGGGCTTTTCTTTTTTATCCTGCAGCTCAACAAGCAAATTTTGATTTTTTTCTGATTGCATTATTCATTCTTGCTTCAGGATTGGCATGTCTTGAAACAGCTGCCAACCCGTATATTACAGTGCTTGGAGAACCAAAAACTTCAGAAAGAAGGCTCAATCTTTCGCAATGTTTTAATGGGGTGGGAGCTTTTCTAGGGCCGATGATAGCAGCTTCTGTTTTTTTCGGAGAGGGTAATCATAGTAATCTGGACAGCGTAAAATATGTTTATATCGGGATTGGTATTGTGGTACTCGTCATAGCAGTTTTTTTCTTTCGTACACCATTGCCCGAAATTCATGAAAGTGAAATTGTGTCTTCAAAGGAGCTTGACAAAAAGCCATTGCTGGCTCATCCTAATTTTGTTGGGGGGGTAATAGCACAGTTTTTTTATGTAGCAGCACAAGTAGGAATAGCTGCATTGTTTATTAATTATTGTACAGAAAGTGGAGCAAAAATTGATAATGCCTTAGCTGCGAGGTTACTTTCCATAAGCCTGTTGTTGTTTACCATCGGGCGTTTTGTTGGTACAGCATTAATGCAAAGTTTTTCTCCCAATAAGCTGCTTACTGTTTATGCGATTATTAATATAATTCTCTGCGCAGTTATTATGCTAAAGCATGAATGGGTTTCAGTAGCTGCATTAATGGTTGTTTTCTTTTTTGAAAGTATTATGTTTCCTACCATTTTTGCGCTTGGTGTAAAAGATCTGGGACATCATACCAAAAAAGCCGCATCGTTTATAATCATGTCAATTGTTGGGGGCGCAATTGCTCCAAAGTTAATGGGCATTCTTATCAGTGAATATCATTCAACCGCTTTTTCTTATATTGTCCCTCTTATATGTTTCATTGTGGTGGCCTGGTACGGCTGGCGTGGTTATCAAGTAAAAGGAGGAAGCAATGAACCTGTAAAAGTGCAGCTTGGACATTAAAATTGGATTATCTTGAAGTTTCTGCACACTTTTCCGGCAACCATTTCGTTGTGGAACATATGGGTAAACGCCCTTAAAGAAACAATCTGATATGCCTGAATTGACCCTAAACAAAAACCCGAATAAAATATTTTTTATTGCTGCATTTGTAATAATGCTCTCGATAGCTTTTTTTCAATGCTATAAAACCACACATGATTTACAGTATGCCTTTGATGTTGATTTTGACAGGGATGTTTCTTTTGCACAAAGTTTAATGGATGGGCATTACGGGCAAGACCCAAATTATAAAGGTGAGTTTTTGTGGTACAATCCAATGGTTTTTGCAATTGAGGCTGCGATATCGAAACTGACTTCATTGCCTCCAAGTGCTGTTGCTGCTCAGGCAGGAACTTTCCTTAATTTTTTAAGCCCGCTTGTTTTTTTATTAATGGCAGTATATTTTTTTGGATTAGAAGTTGCACTTGCTGCTTTGTTTGCTTTCCTGTTTGTGCGGGCAGATATGGTCAATGGCGGAACAGTATATGGGTATTCTCCTTGGTTATACCCGTTTTGCTTTGCACAATTCGCTTTTTACATGAACATTATTTTTTGTTATAAGGCCTTTTCGTCGCAGAAATATATTTGGTTTGTGCTATTAGGCGTAGGTATAGGTATCAGTTTTCTTGCCCATGCGGCGCCGACGATTCTGATTATTTTAATTCTTGTATCTATACAGTTCAAAAACATGATTGGTTCGATAAAACAAAATCATATACAATATCTGAAAAAGTATTTTTTCCAGGGAGCGGTTGTTTTTGGTTTCTTTATTTTAGCAGCCATGCCACTTCTTTATTATGTAGCAGGGAAATATCATTTGCATGTAGTGAATAAGGATCCGATGGAATATACTGAAGGCATGTTTTACATGAGTCGTATTGGGGAAATGATTAAAAAGAACCTTTCCGTTGCGTTGGTTGTTTCCATTTTAGGCTTTATTTGGTTTTATAAAAATTTTCATCAACCATTAATCAGAAGCATTATTTTAAATTGGCTGGTTATTACAGTCATTATGTATGTTTATACAACGGTTCAGAGTTTTCTTGGTGGCGAAAGGTATAACATACATCTTCCCGGCACTGTGCCTTCTTTTCATTATTATTATTATATTAAAGTAGTACAGTTCATTTTCTTCGGTTTTGGTTTCGTATTTCTGTTCAGGTTGCTGTGGGGGTGGCTGGGAAAAGCAGCCTTTACAAAGCCACAGTCAACTCCCTTTCAAAGTATTTTTCTTGCAACATTATTGGTTCTTCTTGCTTTGGCAGTTTATCCTTCTTATCAGAAACGGCCTGATTTTACCATAATGCGCGATTTATCGGTTGCTAGGCAAAAAAATTATGGAAAAATAGAGGTTTATCATTTTATTATGCAGCATATTCCCGAAGACGAAGTAATTCTTTGCGAGCGAAAAGACAGCATTTCCTTTTTTCCGGTTATGGCTACTGCCCGCAAAATGGTATGTACAGAAGGTACCTTTTCCAATCCGTATATTGATTTTTATGAAAGAGAAAACGATAGGGAAAGTATGTTGTCCTACCTGCGAACCGGAACTCCGGATTCAGCCAGGAAATTGTTTGGTAAATATGGGGTAAATTATGTGCTGATTTCTGCAAAACGATTGAATAGCTATAAATCTTTACAATTAATTCCACAGGATACTGTTTTCCGAAATGAAGGTTTTGCTATTTTTAAACTGAAAAAATAAACATTATTCTGATCATTGCATCACCTATTTTTGACCTGAAATTTTCGAATACATTAGCTTGTCCCTTTTTTGAAAACCGGATGTTTTAAGCTAAAGTTTCCCGTAGAAATTAAGTGCTTTATGATTAACTAATGCAATAACCCCCATGTCTTCAAACAACAGAAATTATTGGCTTAAATCAGGGTCTCTTAATCTTATATTGAATGTCCAAACGCTTATTTTTGGGTTTGGTGGTTTTTTTTTCCTGGTGAGAATGCTCGACAAACACAGTTTTGGTATATGGGTTTTATTTACAGCAACAACTACCATTTTTGAAACTATAAGAGGGGGACTTGTTCAAAATGCATTAATCAGGTTCTTATCGGGCAACAGTAAACAAGATCATCCCGATATATTATCCGCTTCCTTTTTTATCAGCGCCATTTTAATTATTCTTTGTATAGTTGCCAATATTTCTCTGGCAGGTTATTTTGCACGTATATGGAACTATCCTGCATTGGTGCAGATGTTTTTGTTGTATAACATTGTTTATATTTTTCAGGCAGTATTACTGCAATTTCAATGGATTGAACAAGCTCATTTCAGCTTCATGGGTGTTCTTGTAACAAATACTATTAAACAGGGAGGTTTTTTCTTTTATGTGGCTTTTTGCTTTTTCTTAAAGGTTCACATTTCTTTGATTAGTTTAATTTATGTTCAGGTTATTTGTGCGCTTACCGGTATGATTACGGAATATTTTTTTGTAAAAGAATTTCTTTCAGTGTCTAAAAAAATTTCAAAGAAATGGGTGTTTGAGTTATTTAATTATGGCAAATATGTTTTCGGCACTTCCGTAAGCACGATGCTCTCCAACACCATTAATCAAATGATGCTTGGAGCAATGGTTTCGCCCGATGCTGCCGGGGTCTACAATGTGGCCATGCGGGTTACAACCGTTGCAGATTTGCCTACAAACGCTATAGGAACAGCTGTTTTCCCCCAAAGTTCCAGACGCTTTGCGGAGCAAGGCAGCAATGCAGGTAAATATATGTATGAAAAATCAGTCGGTACAATTTTGGCTCTGCTCATCCCCGCTCTTTTTTTTCTGATGATTTTTTCAAATTTTGTTGTAGATATCATTGCAGGCACAAAATATACGGATGCTATCCCCATCTTGCATATTACCATTGTCACCTGTGTTATGAACCCATTTTTTCGTTTGTTTGGCGTTATTATGGATTCGATGGGGAGCCCTAAAACCAATTTTTTGACCTTGCTTCTTTATGCGGCGTTGAATTTATCATTTACTTATTTTTTTGTAAAATGGTTTCATGTGATGGGGGCGGTTTATGCAACGCTGGTCACGGATATTATCTTTTTTGTTGTTATCCAGTTCCTTCTGAAGAAAAAATTTAAAGTTAATTTTCTCAGTTCTTTTGTATATGCTGTGAAATTTTATCCTGAATTTACTACTCATTACCTAAAGCCGATATATGCAAAGGTGAAAAACCGGGCCTGATCCAATCGATTAACTATAACCCGGCTTTTTTGAAATATAATTATCCACAAAACTGGTGAAGTTATAGTAGGTTTTTAAATCTTTTTGTATTTTGTAGTCCCCAAATACCCCTAAAAGTCTATGGAAGCAGAGGAAACGAATAAAGTACCTTATATAAAACATTTTGCTAAAAAGGTTGACGCAGAAAGGATATTGATTGATTTCAAAAAAATCTCCCCCTCTTCGTACATAATTTGTTTTTTAAAATCCCGGTTTGTAGAAAATAATTTTTACGAATTGTTTTGTAAAAAGTTCCGTGCATTACAGGTATTGGCAAAACCAGAATTGAATAAAATCTTTCGATTATTGATATCAAAAAGAACAGGACACATCAGCAAAGTTTTAAAAAGTATTTCTAACCAAATACAAGTATTTGCGGTTCAAAAAAAGGTAATTCAGGCTGTATTATATCAGCAGAAAGGTGTTTGTCCTGGATTAACAAGGTTAAAGGCTTAATAAAGGAGTATATCTGTGATTTTGAACAAATCAAAATTGAGTTTTATATTTTCTATTCGTATAACTAATTGACCAAATATATCAAGACCATGTTGTTAAAAATGGAATACAATAAAAGAAAGATCCTTCAGATTTCCTGGCTGTTGCAAGTTTCATTCTGCAAAAGTCGATAGAACTATAAGCATACCGTTCTTTTGGAAAGCCAATAGATGATTTTACAACTCAACTTGCACAAGTTTGATTCCTAAGTTGTCAATCTAAGCTTATGAAATAACCAGAAAGATTTATTGCTGCAGAAAATGGTATTGTGATTCATTGATTATTTTAAAAGCCTTGACAAAATTGAATATTTCTGAATAAAAGGGCCCATTTGATGTAAAGGATCTTGTTATTGATCGTGTTGTTGTCGGTAATTTTTCTATAGGCTAGAGATGAACACATTTTAATGGTTATAATGTTACTTATAATAGGTAAAGAAGTAAAATAATCGTTGTTGTTTATTCGTTTGTAAAATATTGGTAATGTTTAAGCTAAGATAAAATTGATATGGCTGAATCAGTGGAGGTAAAATATGTTAATGCAGGGTTTTCCCCTGGTAAAACAATAGTGGATTTATTTACTGAACAAGTAAATAAGACCCCAGACCATATTGCCGTGGTTTTTGAGGATAAGATGCTTACTTATCGTGAACTTGATGAGCATACAAACCAGTTGGCGCATTATCTGCGCGATAGGGAGGTTAAAGAAGAGGTATTGGTCCCCATCTGCATGAACCGTTCTATAGAAATGATTATTGGTATTTTTGGGATATTAAAAGCCGGCGGTGCTTATGTTCCAATTGATCCTGAGTATCCTGAAGGCCGAATAAAATATATACTTTCGGATACTGGGGCAAAAATTATTTTGTCAGATTCGCCGGATAAAGTACTGAGGGCATCAACTGGCATTGCTGTTAAGATTGTTAACCCGCAAACTGATTGGAGTAATATTCGAGTGGCTCCGAAAACAAAACCAGCGATTAAGCTATCTGCTCATAACCTGGCCTACGTAATTTATACATCCGGATCAACGGGCGTCCCCAAAGGGGTGATGATAGAGCATAATAGCCTTTTGCATTATCTGCTTAACAAGAAAGTGAAATATATAAATGGTGATCATAACAAAGCAGGTAACTATTTCAGCCTATCTTACACATTTGATGGTTCAATAACAGGGCTTTTTCTGCCGTTAATTTTTGGTAAATCAATTGTGCTGAGAGAGGCTGATGCTGTTGAAATTTTCGGAAAAAGTTTTTTGGAAAATGCCCCTTATGATTTCATTAAGCTTACTCCCGCCCATATGCCTTTGCTTCAAATGGCTGTAAAGGGAAAACTTGAAAATATCACTAAAAGGCTTGTTTTGGGAGGCGAAGCGTTACATTGGGGTCATATAAAATATATAACGGAGGAGGGTTCCTCCGTTGAGATTGTGAATGAATACGGGCCTACAGAAGCAACCGTTGGATGTTGTATTTATTCGTTCAATACCGGTTCAGCTGATAAGATGGATAGTATTCCGATTGGAAAACCGCTGGATAATGTTGACCTGTATATTGTTGACTTAAATAACCAGTTAGTTGCTGCAGGCGAAGTCGGGGAATTATGTATCGGAGGGCCTCAACTTGCGAGAGGCTATTTGAATAATCCTGAGTTGACTGCAGAAAAATTTGTAACTAATCCTTTTTCTTCAGTTCCCGGCGCAAAAATGTATAAAACCGGTGATATTGTTCGTTTGCTTGCAGATGGCAATATTGAATACTTGCGCAGAGAAGATGATCAGGTAAAAATCAGGGGGTATCGTATTGAATTAGGAGAAATAGAAAATGTTTTGTTGCAGTGCCCAAATGTTGCACAAGGCGTTGTAATAGCAAAGCAGGATAAATTCGGAGAAAAAAATCTTGTTGCTTATGTTGTTCCAAAAGGAGAATTTGATAAAACTTTAATAAATCGATTTCTGGAGCTCAGATTGCCGGAATTTATGGTTCCGCGGTTAGTTGTTCCTATAAAAGCAATGCCACTAACGATTAATGGCAAAATCGATAAAAAATTGCTGCCCGATTTAGATGCTTCTGAAATATTGGCCAAGGAATTTGTTGCTGCAAGAAATAAAACAGAAACGGAGGTGGCCGCAATCTGGAAAAATTTGCTTCAGGTAAAAAATGTCGGTGTGAACGATAATTTTTTTGAATTAGGGGGCAATTCAATTCTGGCAATTAAAACAGTTGCTCTTTTAAAAGAACTTAATTATGATTTACCTGTAATTAAATTATATCAATATCCGACAGTAAATGGGGTCTCGGCTTATCTTGATAACAGAGTAAGTAATAAAATTTCTAACAGAAAAAAGAAAGTTACATCTCCAGGAAGCGGTGATGTAGCTGTAATAGGGATGGCCGGTCGATTTCCAGGCGCAAATACAATTGATGAGCTATGGCAACTGCTAAAAGAAGGAAAAGAAACAATTTCTTTTTTTACCAAAGAAGAACTTAGCCATTATATCCCTCCTGAGATCAGAAACGATTCAGATTATGTTGCAGCACGCGGGGTAATTGATGAAGCAGAATATTTTGATGCCGGCTTTTTTAAAATTAGCCCTAAAATTGCAACAGTAATGGATCCTCAACACAGGGTATTTTTACAACTGGCTTGGGAAGCTTTTGAAAATGCCGGATGCATCCCTGAACTTTATGATGGTACAATAGGGGTATTTGCAGGTTCAGGTAACAATACCTATTTTTTTAATAATGTTCAAGGCCACTATGATTTGATAACGACAATAGGGCTTTTTAACGTGCAGATATTAAATGAAAAAGATTATATAGCAACACGGACTGCCTATGAATTAAATCTTAAAGGGCCTGCAGTCAGCGTACACTCTGCATGTTCAACCTCTTTATTAGCAATCGCAGAAGCTGTAGAAAGTATACGTAACTGCCAATGTGATGTTGCATTGGCCGGAGGGGCTGCAATTACTTCTCCGATAAAAAGCGGTCACATCTATCAACCAGGTGCTATGTTAAGCCGCGATGGTCATTGCCGGTCGTTCGATGCAGATGCTGACGGGACGGTATTTAGTGACGGTGCCGGTGTAGTTCTTTTGAAAAGAAAAGAAGATGCTGAAAGAGATGGCGATTTTATTTATGCTGTAATTAAAGGAGTGGGGGTAAATAATGATGGCGGAGGTAAAGGAAGTTTTACGGCTCCGAGCTCTGAAGGCCAAGCAGGAGCAATTAGCATGGCCTTGGAGGATGCAAGTGTGCTCCCATCTTCAATCAGTTATGTGGAAACTCATGGAACAGCAACCCCTTTAGGTGACCCGATTGAAATAGAGGGTTTAAATATTGCATTCGGAACACAGGACAAAAAGCAGTATTGTGCTATTGGCTCTGTTAAAAGTAATATGGGGCACCTTACTGCGGCTGCAGGTGTGGTGGGATTTATCAAAACTGTTTTGTCTATTTATTACAAACAAATTCCACCTTCAATTAATTACAAAAAACCTAACCCTAATATTGATTTCTCAAACAGTCCTTTTTTTGTAAACACAAAATTGCAAGACTGGAACACTAATGGGAAAAGAAGAGCAGGCGTAAGTTCTTTTGGAGTTGGCGGAACCAACGTTCATGTAATTGTGGAAGAGTGTGAAAGAAAAAACATTGAAGTTTCTTCATCAAGGCCGGTTCAATTTATAAACTGGAGTGCAAAAACAACCGCCAGCCGGGAAGCATATGCAAAAAAATTAGCTAACGGTATTCAGTCTGACCCCAATATAAATTTGGCTGATGTTGCCTATACATTGCAGACATCTCGTCAGAATTTCAACTGCAGAAGGTTCGTGATTGTTGCTGATAAGAGCGAACTGGTTGAAAAACTCAATGCTTCCTTTATATCTCCCAATGAGTCAAATCAATTAAAAGAAAGCCTTGATGAAGTGGTGTTTTCATTTCCCGGACAAGGCTCTCAATATGTGAATATGGGGATTGATTTATACCAACACGAACCTGTTTTTAAAAACGCAGTTGACGAGTGTGCCGAAATTTTAAAAACAATTTTGAATGAAGATATCAGGAACATAATTTATCCCTCGGTGACAAATGCTGAGGCTGAAGAAAAAATAAATAACACCTATTACACACAACCAGCCATTTTTGTTATTGAATATGCTGTTGCAAAATTGTGGATGAGCTGGGGGGTGCATCCTTCAGCTTTCATTGGTCATAGCATTGGTGAATATGTGGCAGCGCATCTTGCAGGAGTATTTAGCCTGGAGGATGGGCTGAAGATGATTGCGATCCGCGGAAAAATGATGTCTGAAATGCCCCGTGGCAGCATGCTTGCGGTGCGTTCGGAGTTTGACAAAATAGAATCATTATTATCTGATGATTTATCTCTTGCGGTTGTGAACAGCCCCGGATCCTGTGTTGTTGCAGGGCCGACAAATTCAATTGAAGTTCTTTCAAAAAAATTAGCAGAGGAAGCCATTTCTAATAAAGTGCTTGCAACAAGCCACGCTTTTCATTCTATCATGATGGACCCGATTGTTGCGCCTTTTGAAGAAATAGTGAAAACGGTAAAATTGAGTTTACCGAGAATACCTATCGTGTCTACTGTTACGGGTAATTGGATGTCTGATGCGGATGCCACTAACCCGTCCTATTGGGCAGGGCATCTCAGGTCGACTGTTCGCTTTGCCGATGCTGTTGATACATTATTGAAAGATGAAGGAAGAATGATTTTGGAAACAGGCCCTAAAAATGTAACCTCCTCGCTGATTCGTCAGCAAGGCAAGAAAAATACAGTGGCTATTTCAAGCCTTGATTCGACAGATGGACAATCTGAATATTATTCTGTTTTGAAAGCAGTGGGGCAATTATGGTTGAATGGACTTGAGATGGATTGGGAGGGATTTTATGCCGCAGAAAAAAGAAGAAAAATACAATTACCGACTTACGCATTTGAAAAAACCCGTTTATGGCTTGACCCTCCATCAGTGCTGGTTGAACATACTCTGCAGAATAATAACCAGGTAATCCCTGCAAATACAGAAACTATATCTGCCCAGGAAATGATGGATAATAGCGTACCTCAAAATAATATTATGCGAAAAGAACAGCTTATAGAAAGGATAAAAGAAGTACTTGAAAATGCCTCCGGAATTGAGATGTCTGATATTACCCCTGACATGAACTTTATTGAGATGGGGTTTGATTCTTTATTGTTGACGCAGGTAGCCATGAACCTGAAAAAAGAATTCAAACTGCCCATTACTTTCAGGCAGCTAAATGAGGAATACAGCACTCTTGATTTATTAGCAGGGTTCCTGGATGCAAACCTACCGCAAGAGCAGGTTCGGCTATCTGCACCATTACCTGCGCAGCAACCTATTATATCAGTTCCAAATCAGCAGCCCATGAGTAATACCCCTGTTCAACAATTTTCTCAGGTTAATGCCACAGCAATTGGCCTGATATCGCAACAGATTCAATTGCTGGCGCAACAAATTGCATTGCTTCAGGGTGGGGTGGCTCCTGGTAATAATGTGTATGCACCTCCAATTCCAACCACGTCACAGAATGGTCTTGCTGCCCCTAACTCTGCCTTCTCAAAAAAACCGGCTGAACCTGATGTTAGTGCTGAAGAATTGATAGAACTGAAAAAGCCTTTTGGCGCAACTGCAAAAATTGAAAAGCAGTCGCAACAATTAACAACAAAGCAGCAAGCGTTTATTAGCAATCTGATAAAGCGATATAATGCTAAAACCAATGCAAGCAAGGAATACACACAAAAGCACAGGGCATATATGGCTGATCCAAGAGTTGTTTCAGGCTTCAGGCCATCTACCAAAGAATTGGTGTATTCTATAGTAATAAAAAAGTCAAAAGGCATCTATTTATGGGATCTTGATGATAATAAATATATCGATGCGCTAAATGGTTTCGGTTCAAATTTCCTCGGGTATCAACCTGAAGTAATTACCAATGCCATTAAAGAACAGATAGAGAAAGGATATGAGATCGGCCCCCAGCATGAACTGGCAGGCCCTGTAAGCAAGTTGATTTGTGAATTTACCGGGTTAGAGAGGGCGGCTTTATGTAATACGGGTTCTGAAGCAGTGCTTGGTGCGATGCGTATTGCAAGAACGGTAACTGGCCGTTCAATTATTGTTGCATTTTCGGGATCTTATCATGGTATTGTAGATGAAGTAATTGTTCGCGGAACTAAAAAGCTGAAATCATTTCCGGCTGCATCTGGTATTATGCCCGAAGCAGTTCAGAATATGCTGATACTTGAATATGGAACGGATGAAAGTTTACAGATCATTAAAGAAAAAGCAAATGAAATTGCTGCAGTTCTTGTTGAACCAGTGCAAAGCCGCAGGCCCGAATTTCAGCCGGTAGAATTTTTAAGAAAATTAAGAGACATTACCGCTCAGTCAGGAACTGCATTGGTTTTTGATGAAGTGATTACCGGTTTCAGGATGCATCCCGGCGGAGCACAGGCTTTGTTTGGCATCAAAGCAGATATTGGAACCTATGGAAAAGTAGTTGGTGCGGGAATATCAATAGGCATCATTGCCGGAAAAAAACGCTTTATGGATGCATTGGATGGTGGTTATTGGCAATATGGAGATGCCTCCACTCCTGAAGCAGGCGTAACTTATTTTGCAGGCACTTTCGTACGTCATCCTTTGGCTCTCGCTGCCGCTAAAGCATCACTTGAATACATGAAAGAACGCGGACCTGGCTTACAGGAAGGCATAAATACAAAAGCAAAAAAACTGGCTGATACAGTGAATATGATTTGCTCAAAAAATAATCTGCCTTTATTTGTAGCACAATTTGGCTCATTATGGAAAATAAAATTCAAAGAAGACATTCCATATAGTGAATTGTTGTTTGTGCTTATGCGCGAAAAAGGCATTCATATTTTAGACGGATTTCCATGCTTTATGACAGAAGCACACTCCGCTGCGGAAATTGATGCCATCATTACTGCATTTGAAGAAAGCGTAAATGAAATGACTGAAGCCGGCTTTTTTCCTTTAGCAAAATCAAGTGCTAGGGTTACCAATCAAACTTCGTCTTTTAATGAAGCTCCTATACCCGGTGCAAGGCTTGGAAAAGATAAGGATGGAAATCCTGCCTGGTTTATATCCGACCCTGAACGCCCGGGAAAATATGTTCAAATAAAATAAAACCTGACTTGTTAAAGATGAATAAAGATTTTACAAATGATTTGCTTCCCGTAGATTTCGATCCTTTTGCCGGGCCTGAAATTCTTCACGTTATTCCGGCAATTGAATCGCAACTGGAAATCTGGGCTTCCTGCCTTATCGGAGGAAAAGAGGCCAGTCTGGCCTTTAATGAATCTATTTCATTGCTGTTTAAAGGTAATTTTAACCGGATGGCAATGGAACAATCCCTTCAGGATTTGATAAAAAGGCATGAAGCGTTAAGAACATCTTTTAGTGCAGATGGAAAACAAATATGTGTTTATAAAGAGTTGACATTGCCTGTTTTTTATAAAGATCTTTCTGGCGAAGACAGGGAAAATCAGCAGGAATATATAAACGGATATGTAAAAAAGGATGTTAATGAACCATTCGATTTACTGAACGGGCCTCTTTTTCGTATGGCTCTTTTCAAACTTGCTGATCGGGAACATTACTTAACCCTGTCCGCACATCATATTACTTGTGATGGTTGGTCGTTTGGTATAATAATGGAAGATTTGGGTAAACTATATTCCGCATACGTTCAAGGATCGTTGCCTGATTTACCTCACGCTCCGCAGTTTGGTAATTATGCCGAAGATCAACTGAATTTTGAAAAAAGTGATGAATATAAAAAAACTGAACAATATTGGTTAGATCAATATCTTCATAATGTTCCTCTTTTGGATATACCCGCGGATTATCCGAGACCTGAAAACCGCACTTATAAAAGCCGCAGAGATGATTATCATCTTAATTATGATCTGGTAACTGCATTAAAGAAAATCGGTGCAAAAGCAGGATGCAGCCTTATTACAAGTGTTATAGCAGCTTACGAAATTTATCTCTACAGGTTGACAGGCCAGCAAGATATAGTACTGGCGGTTCCCACAGCCGGCCAGTCAGTAACAGATAATTACGGACTTGTAGGTCACTGTGTAAATCTGCTGCCTTTACGTAGCAACCCTGACGGTAATCTTTCTTTCATTGAATACCTTAAAATACGAAAGCCAAAAATTCTTAACGATTACGACCATCAACGGGTTACCCTGGGAAGTTTGTTGAAAAAGCTGAATATCGCCAGAGATCCTTCCAGGATACCTCTGGTACCATTGGCGTTCAATATTGATATGGGCATGGACAATGGAGTGGCTTTTGAAGGGCTCACTTATGAACTGATCATCAATCCAAGAGAATATGAAAATTTCGAAATTTTTGTGAATGCCACTGGCTCAGAAAAGTCGCTCGTACTGGAATGGTCTTACAACACACAGTTGTTTAAACCTGCCACTATCAAAAAAATGATGGATGAGTTCGAATTTTTGTTGGAATCTATTATTAAAGATCCTTTGCAAAAAATCGGTTCTCTACCCGTCTTATCAAATGCGGAAGAACAAAAAAAATTTGCAGCTTTTAATAACACATTAACTGCTTATGCTGCGCAAAAAACAGTAGTAGATATTTTCCGGGAGCAAGCGGTAAAAACCCCGGACCAGGTTGCACTCAGGTTAGCAAACGAAGTGATGACTTATGCTGAATTGGATAATCAATCTAACCGGCTTGCCCGTTGTCTTATTGAAAAGGGTGTAAAAAATTCTGATAACATCGGCCTGATCGCATCCCGCGGTTTTGATATGATTGTGGCTATGTATGGTATTATGAAAACAGGGGCAGCTTATGTGCCAATCGAACCTGATTATCCTTTAGACAGACAACAATATATCCTCAGGCAATCTGATGTTCAGTTTTTAGTTACAGACGAAGATGATGAAATCAGAAATGCCATTTCTGCTGAACGCTACCTGAACATACGATCAGTCAATTTGAACAGCTATAGTGATAAGCCTGTTAATGCAAAAATTGACAGTACACAACTGGCTTATACTATTTACACATCAGGCTCCACCGGCAGGCCGAAAGGGGTAATGATCGAACATCATTCGGTAGTTAATCTTATTGAATGGGTGAACAAAACATTTGATATTGGCAGGGAAGACCGGTTGTTGTTTATTACATCCATGTGTTTTGATCTTGCAGTGTATGATGTTTTTGGAATGCTTGCTGCAGGGGGTACAGTTGTGATTGCCCAAAAAGACGAGATACAGGATGTAAGAAAGTTGCAGCAAATGCTGCTGGAGTATAAAATTACTTTCTGGGACTCCGTTCCTACCACACTTGATTATCTGGTGAAAGAAATGGAGATGGGCAAGCGGTCTTATTTGCAGGAATCGCTGAGAACAGTTTTCCTGAGTGGTGACTGGATACCGGTAAGCCTTCCCGAAAGGTTAAAAAAATATTTTCCCAATGCCCGGTTTGTTAGCTTAGGCGGCGCTACTGAAGGCACAATATGGTCAAATTATTTTATTGTAGATGAAGTGAAAAGCCAATGGAAAAGTATTCCGTACGGAAGACCACTTCAAAATAATTTCTTCTACATACTTAATGAACAACTACAACCCGTTCCCGTTGGCGTAATCGGTGAGCTGTATATTGGAGGTGTCGGCGTGGCAAGAGGATATGCCAACGACCCTGAAAAAACAAATTATGCTTTCGTAAAAGATCCTTTCAATAATAAAGCCGGTGGCAGAATGTACAGGACCGGAGACCTGGGCAGGATGATGCCAGATATGTACATGGAATTTATCGGTCGAAAAGATTCGCAGGTAAAAATAAGGGGCTTTCGTGTTGAGCTTGGTGAAATCGAAAACGTGCTGTTGCAATATAAGGGAATAAAACATTGCGTGGTTGTTGCAAAAGAAAATAAAAAAGGAACTAAAAGACTAGTAGCCTATGTTGTAGTGAATGGGACATTTGATAAAAAAGAAGTAACGGCTTATTTAAAATCTAAGTTGACCGATTATATGGTGCCGGAACTGTTTATTCAGATAGACAACATTCCATTGTCTGATAACGGAAAGGTAGACCGTAAAAGGCTTCCTGATCCTGATGAAATGCAGGATGATGATAAGAAGGAATTGGTATTGCCGCAAACGCAAATTGAAAAACTGGTGGCTGGCATATTTGCAGAACTATTAGGGCTGGAAAAAGTAGGTGTAACTGACGACTTCTTTGAATTAGGGGGTCATTCATTAATTGCAGCGCAGGTAATGAGTCGTATTGAGCAAGAAACAGGTAAAAAACTTCCGTTAACCACTCTGTTCAAATATTCAACTGTAAAGCAACTCGCTTCATTGCTCGACGAAGAAGGGTTAAAAAAAAAGCCCGATAATACCGATAATGAAACCGGTTTAGTTGATGACACAGCTCCACAAATAACAGTAGTACCAGCTATTGAGCCCCAGGTGGAAATCTGGGTTGCCTGTGTGTTAGGCGGTGAAGATGCCAACAGGTCCTACAACATATCGCTTTCGGAAAAATTAACCGGGCCGCTTGATAAACCGGCGATGGAAAGAGCAATGCAGCAGGTTATTAACCGCCATGATTCATTGCGAACTACTTTTAGCGAAGATGGAAAAGACATGCAGATTTTTAGCAAATGGAAGCTTAACCTTCGTTTTGAAGATATTTCATCATTGAACCCGGATGAGCAAAACAATTACTTAGAAAATTTCATCAAAGAAACTTCATCTACGACTTTTGATCTGCTAAACGGACCGTTGCATAGATTTGCTTTGTTCCGGTTGGGAAAAGACCAGCATTACCTTACATTCACAGCTCATCATATAATTTGTGATGGCTGGTCGCTTGGGTTAATTATGCAGGAACTGGGCAAATTGTATTCTGCCTATGCAAAAGGGGAAAGCCCTGAATTATCAGAAGCGCCTGAATTCAGCGAGTTTGCTGAGCAGCAGCTTGCCTTTTACCGGACTGAAGAATACATGAGGAACCTGCAGTATTGGACAGACCAATTCAAGGATAATGTGCCGGTATTGGATATACCAACAGATTTTCCACGTCCGGCAAATCGAACATACAAGGGCCATCGAGGAGATTTTGAGCTGGGCAAAAATCTTATGGCAGAGTTAACCAAATTAGGCTCAAGTGCAGGTTGTAGTCTTCCAATAACCCTCCGAGCAGCATTTGAAATGTTTTTATATCGGTTAACAGGTCAGGACGATATCGTTCTCGGTCTTCCTGCAGCAGGGCAGTTGACCAATGCAAATTATGGACTTGTTGGTCACTGTGTGAATTTGTTACCGGTAAGAAGTAAACTTGTAAATGAATCCACTTTTCTAGATTACCTCAAATCCAGGAAAAATGCAATATTGGATGCTTACGACCATTCGCAGCTTACATTCGGTGCTTTACTGAAGCAGCTCAATATTGCAAGAGACAATTCTCGCATTCCTCTTGTACCGGTTTCATTTAATATAGAAACGGGCGCAGACGATGGTGTAAGCTTTTATGGTATTAAGCACGAAATGGTTTTTAATCCCAGGGAATTTGAAACTTTTGATATTTCAATTACCAATGGCGGTACAGAAGAGTCGCCGATGTTGCTCTGGTCGTATAACACCCATTTGTTTAAGTTGGAATCCATCCAAAAAATGATGGACGACTTTAAATCATTGCTTGCTGTAATTATACAAAAACCTGATATCAGGCTGAATGATATACCAGTCTTGGCAAAGCCAAAAATTGTAATTGAACCATTAGAATTTACTTATCCTGCTGACAGGTCGATTGTTGATTTGTTTGCTGAACAGGTTGCTAAAACGCCTAAAAAAACAGCATTTGTTTTTGAAGGTATCAGGCTTACCTACCAGGAATTAGATTATAAAACGAATCAGTTGGCTCATTACCTTGTTGCCAAAGGTGTTCAAGGAGAAAGCTTGGTTCCCATCTGCGTTGGCCGTTCTCCTGAAACAATTATTGGCATACTCGGCATACTAAAAGCCGGAGGAGCTTATGTTCCGATTGATCCCGAATATCCGGCAGACAGGATCAACTACATGCTGAAAGATACCAGTGCTGATATTGTTGTTACCAACTCTTTATATAAGGAAAAACTTTTTGCAGATAGTAAGGCCACTCTTGTTCTCATGGATAGCGATTGGAGTATTATTAGTAAAGAACCCAAATCATCACTAAATAATACCATTACTCCGGGTCAGCTTGCTTACATAATCTATACCTCAGGTTCGACAGGCAGGCCGAAGGGGGTAATGATTGAACACAAGAATGTGGTTAGCCTAGTTAAAGGAATCGGTTATGTAAAGCTGTCTGAACAGAGTGTTTTGTTATCAACAGGCTCTCCTTCTTTTGATGCCACAACATTTGAATATTGGGGAATGTTGCTTAATGGAGGTGAACTGGTTTTATGCGATGAAGAGACCTTATTTGATACGAGATCCTTAAAAAAAGTAATCGCGGAAAATAAAGTAAATATAATGTGGGTTACTTCAGGTTTATTAAACCAATGGGTTGACCTGGATATAATGATATTTGAAAAGTTGCAGACAGTGCTGGCTGGTGGCGAAAAATTATCTGAGAAACACATTGAAAAATTAAAAAGAAAATTTCCTGCTATCAGTATTATCAATGGGTACGGCCCAACAGAAAACACGACTTTTTCTTTAACTTATTTAATTCACTCATCCGAAATACCACACCCTATTCCAATCGGCAGGGCATTGAATAGTAGGTCTGCTTACATATTGAATAGCCATATGCAATTGTGTGCGGTAGGTGAAGAAGGGGAACTGTATGTTGGCGGCGCGGGAATTGGCAGAGGATATTTGAACTTGCCGGAACTTACCAGAGAGAAATTTATGCCTGATTTGTTTAATGTGAGTGCTGGAGCGATGATGTATCGAACCGGAGACATAGCGAAATGGCTTGCTGATGGTAATGTGGAATTTTTAGGAAGAATAGATGATCAGGTCAAAATCCGTGGCTTCAGAATAGAGCTGGGAGAAATCGAATCAGTGTTAAAAAAATGTTCAGGAGTAAAAGACGCAGTTATTATAGCTAAAGAAGATCGTGACGGAATCAAAAGATTGGTAGGTTATGTTGTTGCAGAAAACAGTTTCGATAAGGAAAATATTATGTCTTATCTGCAACAGCACCTTCCCGATTACATGATTCCTAAACTGTTAATAGAGCTGAATAAAATTCCGTTAACAGCGAATGGGAAAGCTGACAAAAAAGCTTTGCCTGATCCGGGACTTTTACCTGAATTTGGAAAAAGAAAACATAAAGCTCCCAGAACAGAAACAGAAAAAATTGTAGCAGGAATTTTTTCTGATGCTTTAGGACTCGCCGAAATAAGCATTGATGATGATTTTTTTGAAATGGGCGGGCACTCGCTTATTGCGATTAAGGTGATGAAAATACTTGAAGAGAAAACCGGGCAAAAACTGCCGATTACCTCTTTATTTTCTGCACCCACTGTAGAAAAATTAAGCGCATTACTTAAAGATGAGTCGGTGCCTATTGTTTGGAAATCTCTTGTTCCTATTAAACCTGAAGGAAATAAACCTCCGTTGTACATTGTTCATGGTTCAGGTTTAACGGTTATGGTGTTCAATTCCCTGGCAAAAGAACTAAGCGAGAACCAACCTGTTTATGGATTACAAGCTTATGGACTTAATGGGGAAGAACCTTTTGATACTATTGAGGAAATAGCAACTCATTATATCAACGAAATTGTGGCTTACAATCCGGATGGGCCTTATTTGTTAGCCGGCTATTCCTTCGGTGGCAAAGTAGTGTTTGAAATGGCAAAACAATTAAAGGCTATGGGTAAGGAAGTGCGGCTGGTAGCAATATTTGACACAAATGTTGCAGGAGCTGATAATTTTTTGAGCTCATCTCAACGATGGAAGAAAAAAATAGTAAGACAGTTTCCAAAAGCATTATTTGTTTTTCAATCATTCGCGAAGTACCCTGCTGATACAATTAAGTACCAGTTCAATTTCTTTTTTGGTAAAATAAGAAGCCTGCTCGAAAAGGCAGGAATGCTGAATAGTTTGCCTGCAGAAGAAGAACAGCTTTCTGTGTATGCCAAAAGGATAAATGAAGCATATTTTAAGGCTTATGCAAATTATAAGATGATACCATATGACGGGGTTATTGATTTATTCAGGGTAACCAAGCGCCTTTATTATCTTGACGACCCTGTTTATCTGGGATGGAATGCTTATGCACTTAAAGGTGTAAATATCTATGATATTCCCGGTGATCATAAAACATTTCTATTGGGTACTAATTATATAGCGCTTGCCAAAACACTTCAAAAATGTATAGATGAGCATAATAAAGCTCATGAAAAAGGCAGTTATAGAAATACTATTTTAAAAGCTGTTTAATATGCCGTTGGTCCATTGCAGCGTAATAAATGAAATTGCCTGGGTTAATCATGGACAAATATTTTGCAATTATGAAATCGGTTCAGCAATTGATATCTGGTGCATTGAGGTTTCGTCTCAGCATTCTCTTGCAGATCGGTTCAATGAACTGCTTTCGGCTGATGAAATCAAAAAAGCTTCCCGCTATTACCGGGAAGTTGACAGGCAAAGGTTTATTGTAAGCCGTATGGCACTTCGGTTATTATTGTCAAAGTATGCAGATTGTCCCGCCAAGGAACTAATATTTTACGAAAACGTAAATAAAAAACCTTTTCTGCAAAACAGCCATAATGGAAATGTTCATTTTAATATTTCACATTCCGGCGATATAATTTTGATTGCTGTTGCAAATTCAGACATAGGGGTTGATGTGGAAAAAATAGATAAAGAATTTGTATTTGCCGAAATACTGGAAAAAAATTTCAGCCAGGAAGAAATAGATTTTATTAAAAGAAGCGGCTTTTATCATGAAAATTTTTACTTGTTGTGGTCGCGAAAAGAATCTTTGCTGAAAGCTACTTCAAAAGGAATTGATGATAATTTGAAAAATGTTCCATGCCTGGATGGTGATTATTATGTAGATCAAATAGTAGCCGGTTCAAATGAAAACTGGCGGGTAAACAGTTTTACATTGAGTAATGAATATGCCGCCAGTATTGCATACAAAGTCACCTCTCAGCAGTTGCATTTTTTTTATTTTTGATAACCGGTTTAGTTATTTCTTTTATCATGCCTGATTTTCGGTCCTGATTTATTAAATTGCAGGTCGTGATAATAATGACCTGCTTTGAGAAAAATTTCAGCCATCTTTATTCTTTTTGTTTTAGGTAATACATTTTTTCATTGTGTTTATTTTTCTCTTTCTATAACATGGGCGAAATTGGAAGCTGCTAAAGCTGTTGCTGCAGCGGGAAATGAAATCAAAGGATTGGTGGTAAAAGTTTCAGCCAAAAACTTGCAGAAGGACGAAGTGGAAGAAGTTTGGTACAATAACAGGTTGTATGATGTTGTAAAACGGGAGAAGTTAAAAGATACCATGTATGTTTTCCTTGTGGCAGATGATGACGAACAAAATGTACTTGATATTGGGGCCGGATATTTCCAAAAAAATGAAGCAAATACAACTGCTGGCAATTGCAGCCAACTGCTGAATAAAAAAGATTCTTTTAAGTTTGATGATAATTATATTTCATACCCGCCCTCCCCGGAAATTGTTTACTTTTTTATATCTCTGCCTCTAACTGTTAATGATATTCTTATTCACTTGTTAAATGAAAGCGAAGTGCCCAATCCCCCGCCTGAACAGGTTGCGCAAGTATAAGCAATTCTTTTATTGTATTTATTTATGCTAATCCTCATTCAAAAAATGCTTTTATGGGCAAAATATATTTGTGCGTTTTTATTTGTGCAACCTCTTTCTCTGTACACGCTCAAAATATAATGAGCGGTAAGATTTCTGATATTATAAATGGTGCTGCCCTTTCGGGGGTTTCGGTTTATATTCCTGATTTGAAAAACGGAACATCTTCTGATGCCCATGGTGTTTACTCACTGAAAAATATCCCCTCCGGAACTTACATTGTTGAAGTTAGTATTATCGGCTATGCCAGCCAGATTGAAAAAATTACAATTAACGGAACAATGCAAAAGGACTATTCACTAAAACCGTCCTCTGTCGGGCTGAAAGAAGTCATAGTTACCGGAGTTCCCATAGCTACTGACAATCAAAAAAGCCCGATGCCTGTTGCAGTAATGCCTAATTCTGCATTATTACAGAATGCATCTACCAATATTATTGATGCCATTACCAGGATACCCGGTGTTTCGGCAATTACTGACGGGCAAAGCATAGCCAAGCCTGTTATCAGAGGGTTGGGTTATAACAGGGTGGTGACTGTTGCAGACGGAGTTACACAACAAGGGCAGCAATGGGGCGATGAGTTCGGTATTGAAGTGGATCAAAATGCCGTTGATCGTGTTGAAATTTTAAAAGGGCCTGCATCTTTAGTATATGGTTCAGATGCTATTAGCGGCGTAGTGAACCTGATCCCTGAACAAACATTGCCTGAGGGGAAAATTAAAGGCGACCTTTTATTAAATTATCAAACAAATAATGGCCTGATAAATAATGCGGCCCATGTTGCTGGAAATATCAACGGAATTGCATGGAGTGCAAGAATTGATAATACGATAGCACATGCTTATCAAAATAAGAATGATGGGTATGTCCTGAACTCTCAATTCAGCAACTTTAATTTTGACGGTACTTTGGGTGTGCACAGGGAATGGGGATTTACAAAATTGCATTATAGTTACTTCGATTTGCGTACGGGAATTGTTGACGGATCACGAGATACTGCAACAGGGATTTTATTAAAACAATCAGTTGATGATAACGGGGATCCTACTTACACAATTCCAACAAACCAGGAACTGAAGTCATACACACCGCTGGTAATCAACCAGACAATTCATCATCAAAAGATAGTTTGGGACAACAGTATAGCTATTGGTAAAGGCAGGTTAACCGGCACTTTTGCATGGCAGCAAAACAAGCGGCAGGAAAATAATGACCCCACAATTCCCAATACATCGAATATTTACTATTATCTCAATTCATTTAATTATGATTTGAAATATATTTATTCAGACAAGCATGATTTTAATTTCACAATGGGATTAAACGGCATTTATCAGAATTCAAAAAACAAGGGAACATTGTTGCTGATACCTGAGTATGATTTGTTCAATATTGGTATTTTCGCTATTGCTGCAAAAAAAATTGGCGATCTCAGTTTGAGCGGAGGCATACGTTATGATACGCGCAAGTTCAAAGGGCATGATGATTACATTGATGCAGACGGTAATCAGCTGCCAGCAACCGATCCGAATGCCATACACCGTTTTTTAGCGTATACTTCAGATTTTAACGGAATATCAGGTAGCCTTGGTGCCGCTTATCAGATTACTCCTTCATTTTATTTGAAAGCTAATATTGCAAGAGGGTTTCGTGCGGCAAATGTAGCGGAAACCGGTTCTAACGGAATCCATGACGGAACTGTAGTATATGAAATCGGGAATCCTGAGTTAAAGCCCGAAACAAATTTCGAATTTGATCTTGCTCCCGGGTTTAATAATGCAGATATAACTGCTGAAGCGGATTTCTTCAGTAATGCCATCAACCATTACATTTACCCTAATGCATTGAAAAGCGTGAATGGAGGTGATTCAACAAATAATACAACACCAGGTTTTGGAAACGCTCCCGTATTCAAATATACTCAGGGCCAGGCCCGTTTAACGGGAGGTGAAGTAACTTTTGATTTCCATCCGCAGGCTGCGAAATGGATCGACTGGTATATTGCATTTAGTACTGTTCATGCAAGCCTGAAAAATCAGCCCGACAGCACAAAATACCCACCTTTTATCCCGCCTTCAAAATTGCAATCGGATATCAGAATAAATCTTGTGCTGAATTCAGCTTCTTTTGCAAATACTTATGTGAAATTCGGAGTGTTGCATTGCTTTGAACAAAAACATATATATAATGCTACATCCATTTATGATGCACTTTCTGATTATGAACTGGCTGCAAGCCTTGCGCCGACAAAAGCGTACACTTTATTTAATATCGGTTTTGGAACAGACATGAAGGGCAATAAAGGAAATAGAATACTTTCATTCTATATAAGCGCCAATAATATTTTCAATACAGCTTACATGGATTATATGAGCCGCTTCAAATATTATACCGCAAATTTAGCTGTTAACCCTGTTCGTGTTGGTGTGTACAACATGGGCAGAAACATTAGTTTTAAATTACTCGTACCTATTGATATAAAAAACTAGAGTAGTGTATCAACTTGAAAAATTTAGTATTGTTATCAAATTAAATTTTGCCGGTCAGGCAACTACCAAAGTTTTGCGCCATAGTTGGTTACAAACCAGCTGCTATTCAAAATAATAACATTACCAAACATAGTCGGTTCACTTTAGATTTTTTTAAGTATTTTATACCACGGATATTTGATAACTTACATTTTACTTATGAACAAAAAACATTTGGCATCCGTTTTCGCCATTCTGATTTTATTTGCCTGCAAATCGAAAGAAACTGCTCAACACCCATCTGTTCCTAACAGCCAACATATTTCGGTGGTTACACAGCATAATAATAATACACGCAGCGGACTTAATAACCATGAAACTGTTTTACGTGATACGAACGTAAATACAGGCAGGTTCGGAAGACTTTTTAATCTTGTTGTTGATGACCAGGTGTATGCACAACCACTGGTAGTTGGTAACATTACCATAAATGGCGGAACACATAATGTGGCGTATATCGCAACAGTGAATAACAGCATTTATGCTTATGACGCAGATGCGGGCAATTTGTTCTGGAAGAAAAATTTTACGGCTTCAGGAATGAGGCCTCCTAAAAATTCTGATATGACTAATGCCTGCGGCGGTTCCTATTTCGATTTCAATGGCAACATAGGCATTGTTGGCACCCCTGTAATAGATTCTGTTGGCCAAACCATTTATTTTGTAGCAAGAAGTACCGATAATGGCAGCAGTTTTGTTCAATATCTCCATGCTGTCAATATTATTAATGGCAGCGAAAGGCCGGGTAGCCCTGTGCTAATAACGGCAACATATACCGGAAACGGTGATGGCAGTGTAAACAACCAGATCAGTTTTGATCCGCAAAGGCAAAATCAAAGACAGGCACTTACATTGGTGAACGGAGTGGTGTATATTACTTTTTCTTCACATTGCGACTGGGGTCCCTATCACGGATGGATATTGGGATATAATGCAAGCACCTTGCAACAGCAGATTGTTTACAATGATACTCCTGACGGATATAATGCAGGGCTTTGGGAAAGCGGCACAGGTATGTCTGCAGATGATGCAGGTAACTTATTCGTAGTAACAGGAAATGGTTCGGTGGGAGTGAATAATGATCCTACCAATCTAAGAAACCGTGGAGAAAGTGCCATGAAACTTTCTGTCTCCGGTTCAACATTAAATGTGAGCAGCTATTTCACACCGTTTAATTTTGATTACCTCGAAGCAAATGATTTGGATTATGGTTGTGTAGGCTCATTTCTTATTCCCAATTCAAATTATTTTTTCACCGGTGCTAAAGATGGTAATCTCTACCTGCTGAACAAAGATAACCTGGGAGGTTATCAGCCTACCTCAAACCAGGTGCAACAAACCATTTTCCTCGGAGGAAGCGCCAATCAACATTGCCAGCCTGCCTATTATAATGGGCCAAGCAATGAATTTGTTTATATATGGTCTGAGAATGATCAGCTGAGGGCTTTCCCTTTCAATCGCAGTACAAATATGTTCGACGTGAATTCGACTGTTGTAGGCATTAGCGGACCATGGGGCCAAAACGGTGCTATGCTTTCTGTTTCATCAAACGGAAACAGCAGTGGCACAGGTATTTTATGGGCTTCCTATTCCAAAAGCTGCGATGCCGAACATAGCGTGTGTGCAGGAATTCTGAGGGCGTTTAACGCCGATGACATTACCAAAGAACTCTGGAACAGCGACCAAAACACTGCAGATGCCGTGGGGAATTATGCCAAGTTTGCTTCCCCTACAATTGCTAACGGTCACGTATATCTCGCAACGTTTTCCAATTATGTTGCAGTATATGGTTTAAAATAATGAACTGTCATAGCGGATTTGGTACTCAGGGTAAGCAGGGTTCATCGCAATCCGTTCATCAGTTGTGCTATTATTGAGCAATAGTCATTAGAGCGCAGGAATCATTCTTCATTAATGTCTTTTCCAAACACGTTGGCCGCCCACAAAGGTTTCTTCTACTTCAACAGTGGTAATTTCTTCCACAGGGGTCGTTAACGGGTTTTTATTGAGAAGAATGAAATCTGCCCACTTGCCGGGCTCAATGGTTCCGGAATTATTTGTATTACTTATAGCAGAAGCGTTGATGGTGTATGCTTTCAGTGCATCTTCTTTGCTGATGGCTTCAGCGGCTGCAATCAGGCTGCCTTCATTGGTTCTGCGTGTAACGGCTGCTTCTATCCCCTTCAAGGGATTGAAATCTTTTACTACCGGTGCATCTGAGGAAAGCGCAGTTAATATACCATGCTGCATCACAGATTTTATGGGATAGCAATGATTAAGATAATCTTCATCAAGATACCTGATAAAATTTTTTCCCAGTTCACTAATGAAAATACTTTGCATGGACGCGGCAATATTATTGTCGGCCATTTCGCTCAAATGTTTTTTTTCCGGCAGTCCGAGGTGTTCAATACGTTTAATGGCTGACGGAAAATCTTTGTGCAGCTGTTTATATACGTCAATTACAAATTCAATAGCAGCATCCCCGATGGCATGTGTGGCAATCCCAAATCCTTTTTCCATTGCAGAAATGCACAATCTCGAATACTGTTCCCGCTTCAGCCGCAAAACCCCTTTTTCGTCAGAGTTTTTGTAATGTTTTTTTAAAGCTGATGTCTTACCGCTCAAACCCCCATCGCTGAAAAATTTTACCGTATTTACGTTCAGGAAATCCGAACTGAAACTTTCCGGTAAGAGATAAGGGTTCTCTCCGCCATCTGGCAATAATATGGGCAACGCATTCAGGCGGAATTGCAATTCACCAGCATCATTCATTTCATGATAAGTCTGGAGTAATAACGGGTCAACAGCGGGGTCTGTTGCAGAGGTGATACCGTAGCTGTACATTTCATTACGTGCGGCTTTCACCATCAGCTTCAGCTCATTTTTTGTGTATGCGGGAATATGTTTTGTAATCAGGCCAAGTGCATTTTCTGCAAAAATTCCATTCGGTTGCCCATTACTGTTAGTATGTACCTCACCTCCTTCGGGAACAATGGTTTTTGATGTAATGCCGGAGATTTCCAGCGCTTTGGAATTGGCTACGGCAATATGGGCACAAGTGCGGATAACATAAACGGGCTTGTCTTTAATTACTTTATCCAAATCATCTTTCGTCGGCAGTTTCCCGGTTTGCCATGCTGCTTCATTAAACCCGCGAGCCGTAACCCAAGCAATATCCGGATTACTTTTGTAATAATTTTCCAGCATCGAGAGCATTTCATCCAGGCTTTTTGCGGCGCGTACATCCAGCATAAAGGTTTTCAGATTGCCAACTTTCCAGATATGTATATGCGTGTCGTTAAACCCGGGCATTAATGTTTTGCCTGCTGCATCAATCATCTTTGTGGCCGGATGGATCAAAGGTTTCAGCTCTTCAAATTTCCCGACAGCAGAAATTTTATTCCCGTTAATGACAATTGTATTTTTTCCTTTCACAAAGTTTTTATGAAAAGAAAGAATATTTACGTTATGAATGAATAGTGTTGACATGTTTGAACTGTACCCGGTCAGGCTTTCAGAACCTGACCGGGTTTTCAGCATTAACGTTTTGCCTGCGCTCTTGCAATAGCATTTTCCAGCACCTCCAAACCTTCTTTTAATTGTTCATCAGTAATAACGATAGGCGGCAGCAAGCGGATGCAGTTGCTGAACAAACCGGCACGGATCAATATTATGCCTTTCGAAACAGCATCCCTGATCACTTCGAGGGTCACATCTGCATCAGGTTCTTTTGTGTTATTGTCCTTCACAAACTCCACCAATCGCATAGCGCCTATACCACGAACATCACCGATGATTTTATATTTGGTTTTCCATTTTTCCATGGTTGTGCGTATCATTTCGCCTACTTCATTTACGCGTTTCAGGAATGTTTCACTTTTCAGGATCTTTATTGCTTCAATTGCAGCAACACAGGCAACAGGGCTTCCGCCGTAAGTGCCGCCAACACCACCAAGATGAGGCGCATCCATAATTTCAGCTTTGCCGGTAACTGCGCTGATGGGCATTCCTGCCCCAATTGATTTTGCACTGACTATAATATCCGGAATAATATGGCTATGTTCTACTGCAAACAATTTCCCGGTGCGGCTTGCACCACATTGTATCTCATCTGTAATAAAAACAATGCCATGCTTATCGCATATTTCTCTTATTTTTTGAAGATAAGCTGCCGGTATCGGCAAAAACCCCCCTTCGCCCTGCACAGGTTCAATAATGATTGCAGCCAGTGAATCAGGGTCGATTTGTGAAATAAATGCTTCCTCTAATTTTTTAATGCAATGTATCACATATTGCTCTTCACTCATGCCTTCAATTCCGCGGTAGGTATTTGGGGCGGCGATGCGGTAAATATCCGATACGTATGAGCCAAAACCCTTTTTAAACAAATTGTATTTACTGGTCAGGCTTAATGTCAGTAAGGTACGGCCATGATAAGCTCCTTCAAAGCACAATATGGCGTTGCGTTTGGTATAATATTTTGCAATATTGATGGCATTTTCCACGGCTTCTGAACCTGAATTGGCGAGCAATGTTTTCTTTGGGAAATTTCCGGGCGTTACACTGTTAAGCAGTTCCGCCAGTTCGAGGTAAGGTTCCATGGTAGTTACTAACGTACAGGTGTGTACGTACTTATCCAGTTGTTGCTTAACTGCATTTACCACATTTTCATTCCGGTGGCCAACATTGATCATACCGATGCCCCCGGCAAAATCAATCAGTTGGTTGCCGTCCACATCCCATATCAATGCACCTTCTGCTTTTTCTACTACCACTTCTGTTGATTTTGCAAGGCCGGATGGTAATGCATTCTTTCTTCTTTCCAATGCTGCCTGGCTTTTTGGCCCGGGCAAGTTTGTTTTTAATTGAATATAAGTCATGTTGAGGATTATGAATTATAGTGTTTTTGAAAAATGATGACAGTTTAATGTAAACCCTTTGTTCAGGTATAGTCGGTGTGCATCAAAACGGGTGTAACCGGAATCAAGCGTTACGGTTTTGAAACCTCTTTGCCCCGCAACATCGCAAACATAATCGAGCAACTTGCCTGCATAACCTTTTCCACGGCTTGATGGTAATGTGGAGAGGTCATCAATATAAATGTGTTTGCCGTTATATAAAAACTGAAGGTACCTGTAACCTACGGCTGCAACTGCTGTGTTATCCTCTTCAATATATGCTAATGTGTAACCTTCTGCCATCATTTCTTGCACTGTTACCAAAAAACTTTCTTTTTTGAGGTGCGGCCTCAGCTCAAAAAGCACCTCCCGGCATTTTAAAATTTCTTCTTCTGTTTTGGCGATTTTTATTTCCATGTTTTTTATTTCGTGTAATGGTCGTTCGATTATTTTTTCTTTAGTTTATCCTGCTTTGCCGGATATGTTCATATTGCTGCACACTGCTCAATAGAATTGTTGCTGTTGAAGAGTGCGACGCAACTATGCCTAATAGTAGCAATAGGCATGGTACATAAAAATATTTATCTTCATTCACTTTTCATATTGACCCGTTTCCACCATCACACTTCTTTATTAATATCCAATTTAATTAGCACTCCAAAGCCACCACACACAGGATCGTTGAGATAATCAGGAATCAATGCTATCGGCTCGAAACCTATTTTCATTTGTGCTGAAATAGTGGGATCAAATCTTTTTCCTTCTACCAGTTCTTTATAGTATTGCTGACCGGACATCGTGATGCTTACTTTTCCATAGCCGCTCATCATGCCCACTGTAAGCTGACCTTTTAAGTTTAACTGCCGGGCAATTGCATGACGGGCACGATATAGAGCGCGTGCAAGACCCTTACCCCGATAGCCAGGATGAATGCCAATGTCGAGACCGTACAACCAATCGCCTTCCGGGTCATGATTAGTCATCCATCCGCCTGCTATGGTTTCCTTGAAGGTGTGGTGATAATGGGTGAAATCAAAACTGCTGCGCATTGATGAAGTCATTCCAATCACTTCTTCATGATCGGTAATTACAAACTGGCCTTCGGCAAATATTTCCAGATGCTTCAGGTAGTGTTGTGCTTTGATCAGCTCATCGTCAGCTAAGGTCGGAAAAACAATTTTTTGCAGTTCTTCCAGTTGTCGGGCATGTTCGGGCTTCATGTGCTGCACGATGAGCCCGCTTTCGAGTTTCTGATAATAAGGAGTTTTTAGGTTAAGCATGATCGTTAGTTTTATGAAACAGTATATCCTAATACTAAATAAGCAATACAGGAGAGGCCGAATGCAATTCCGGCATAGGGCAATTGTGTCAGTCCGTTTTCCAGATTATTGCATTCGGTACTCTGTGCGGTAAGAATGGTGGCATCGGAATACAAGCATGCGTTGGAGCCGAAAACGCCCGCACTGACAATTGCCCCGCAATTCAAGAGCACATTGCTGTGGAGACTATTGGCCAGCGGCACTACCAGCGGAATAGCAACAGCATATAATCCCCAGGAAGAGCCCGTAGTTACTGCGATCAAAGAAAGTGAAGAAAAGACAAGGAAAGGCAATAATTGCCTGTTCACATAAGGCGATACCCCATGCAATACATATTGTGTGAGCCCCATTTTATCGTTCACGTCTTTTAGTACATAGCTCATCATGAGTATGGCCAGGGCAAATACCATACTGTTGAAACCGGTAAATACTGTTTCGGATAACTGGCTGAAGCTTCCCACTTTGATGACCATGTAATAAATGAATGTAAAAGTTACAGCAATCATCACTCCCTTTAATGCATCGATATTGAAGTAAACTGTTGCTGCCAGCAACACCATGATCGGCAGTAAAAAGTAAATAATTTTAGCCTGCTTTTGTTTATTCATCGGCGTAACATCCAGGCTGCTGTTCATGGTAAATTCCATTTGTTTCAGTTCCCCCGTTTCACTGGCATGCATATCTGCTTTTTTCATTTTGCCGAACCACGGTATAATGCCGTAAATAAAAAGCGGGATGATCAGCACCGAAATGTAACCGTAACAAATAAAGGGGATCATTTTCCAGTAGGTTCGCAGGCCCTCGTCAGCCGGGCCTACTCCGCTTTTGGCTAAGATGGCCCCTGTAAAAATGGTCCATGTGGAAATAGGTACCACTACGGACCATGGCGCTGCTGTGGTGTTGACGATATAGGCCAGTTTGCTCCGTGGTATTTTATATGCGTCAGTAATTTTTCGCATTGACAAGCCAACTGTAAGTGCGCTCAGATAATCGTCTAAAAAAATAGCCAAGCCCAGGCCCCATGTGCCCATCAATGCGCCGCGCTGTGATTTTATTTTGCGCAGCGCCCAATCACCGAATTTCATCGTTCCCCCGCTGCGGATCATCAGGCCGATGAGTGAACCATATAACCCACAAACAAGTATAACCCATACTGACCCGCTTTGGCTAGGGTCGCCAATTACATTCATTATAGAGTCTACAAAATCGGTAAAGAAATTTGAGTGATTGTGTATTGCGATGATTAAAAAGCCAGTCAGGCAGCCGATTAATAATGGTTCGAATGATGTGCGCAAAACTATTGCCAGCACAACAACAACCAATGGGGGAATTAATGATAATGCGCCGTAGTCAGCCATTCTGTTTTCAATTTGATAATTTCTGTTTTTAGTTACCGGCCTGAAAGCCGGGGCTATCAAAAATCACTGATAATATCTTTAATGCTTCACTGTTCGATATTAACCGTTCAATATTCTTCATTTCATAATCCGCCGATACTGATCAGTTTCTTCTCCATATATTCATATAACCCTTCACTTCCACTCTCATGTCCCTGGCCGCTTTGTTTCCATCCGCCAAACGGGGATTCCGTTCCGTGAGGCGCCCATTCATTGATGCCTACAATGCCAAATTTTAATTTTTCCGAGGCATGAATAGCTGCTTTCAGGTTGTTAGTAAAAATATATGCAGCTAACCCGTATTCAGTGTCGTTTGCTTTTTGAATGGCATCATCTATATCGCTGAATGAAAATAGTGGCAGCACGGGACCGAAAATTTCATTCTGCGCCAATACCGATGATTGCTTTAACCCGCTTACCACTGCAGGCTGCAGAAAATACCCCTTCTGTAAATGAGAGGGGGGTGTACCACCGGTTAATATTTCTGCATTTTCTGACTTTGCTTTTTCCAGGAGGTTGATCACCGATTCTTTTTGTTTTTTAGTGATGAGCGGACCTACATTGACCCCTTCTTCAAAGCCATCGCCCACTTTTAATTGCGACACATATCCGGTAACAGCTTCGGAAAATTTTTGATAGATATTTTTATGTATATAAAAACGTTGTGGGGCAATACAAACCTGGCCATTGTTGCGGAAACGCGCAATGGAACTTGCTTTCGCCACTGCATCAACATCCACATCATCAAAAATAATTACCGGGGCATTGCCCCCCAATTCAAGAGAAAGTTTAGTATGTGTTTTTGAGGCGCCATCCATTAATATTTTTCCAACACGTGTGCTTCCGGTAAAACTTATTTTTTTCAACTTCGGGTTGTTTAACATTTCATCGCCAATGGCTGCGGCATCTCCTGTCAAAACATTCATCACCCCTTTTGGTAAACCGGCATACTGTAAAGCATTGGCCATATGAAACGCGGAAAGAGGGGTATTCTCTGAAGGCTTTGCCACGATTGTGCAACCGGCTGCGAGGGCTGCAGCCCATGCACGTGCAGGATTGTATGCCGGGAAATTCCAAGCAGTGATGACGCCAATTACACCCATCGGCTGCCAGATGGTAATACTTCGTTTATCTGCACGGTTAGTGGGGATTGTTTTGCCATAAGCACGCTTGCATTCTTCTGCATACCATTCGAACAGGTTTGCTGCAACAGTCCATTCTCCTTTAGCTTCAGCAAAAGGTTTGCCGCTTTCGGTTACCATGTCTTTAGCTATGGTATTTAAATTTTCACGCAGATGGTTAGCCGCTTTTTTTAAAATTTCAGCTCGTAAATACGGTGTTGTTTCACTCCATGACCCAAAAGCATCATAAGCTTTGTCAATGGCTAAAGCGGTATCTTTTTTATTCGCCAGGCTTATAGCAGCAATGGTTTCTTCGTTGGCCGGATTAATAAGGTTGTAGGTTTTCTTATCAACTGAATCAACCCATTCTCCATTTATAAATTGCCTGTTCATTTTTTTTGATTTTATTTGGTATAGGCTATAGTAAGCTGCAGCCTTTGGCATCGGTCATAATTAATTTCCCAACACTTCCAGTCCTTTTGCAATTATATCCAATCCTTTGGTTAATAATTTTTCCTCAATTACCAGTGGACTAAGGATTCGTATCACATTTCCGTTTACTCCGGCATTAATAACAATCAATCTGTTTTCCGCACAATAACTGATTAGTTTTTTACACAGCTCCGTATCTGGCTGAAAGGGATCTTTATTCTTTACCAGTTCAAATGCCATCATGGCGCCAAGGCCCCTCACATCACCAATACATGAAAATTTATTTTTCATTTCATTAAACCGGTCTCTTACCATCGCCCCCACTTTTTCGCCGAGGGCATTGATATTAATATCTTCCATGTATTTCAGTGTCGCTAACGATGCTGCACAACATACGGGGTTGCCTGGATAGGTTCCGCCGATAGTAGAAGGCTTGCATGCATCCATAATATGGGCTTTGCCAATCACTGCACCGATTGGCATACCGCTGCCCATGCTCTTAGCCCAGGTAGAGATATCAGGCACGATATTGTAATGCTGATAGGCTGCCCACCTTCCGGTACGCCCAAAACCGCTTTGCACTTCATCAAGGATCAGCAATATGCCATATTTTGTACAAATGTTTCTTAGCCCCTGCAGATATTTTTTGGGAGCCACATTAAAGCCTCCTTCCCCTTGCACAGGCTCAATAATGATTGCGGCAACCTGTTCTGCCGGAACATGGGTGTGAAAAAAATCTTCTAACTCACGGAGATGTATATCTGAAAACTCATCAAGGTTCAATCCGTTGCCATAACGGTAATAATCGGGAAAAGGAATGCGGTACACTTCCGGTGCAAACGGGCCGCACCCCAATTTGTATCCGACTTTTGAAGTCAGCGTCATCGCCATCATGGTCCTTCCGTGAAATGCACTGCTATAACAAATGACTGCCTGCCTTCCGGTGGCCTGCCTGGCAATTTTGATGGCGTTCTCTATACTTTCTGCCCCTGAATTGGTGAGCATTACCTTTGTATGCTCCCCATGAGGTAATAATGTTGAAAGCTTTTCCGCCAGCTGCATATAGAGATCATAGGTGGCTACATTGAAGCTGCAATGAATCATAGCAGCGGCTTGGTTCGTAATGGCATCTACTACAGGTTGCGGACAATGGCCTGCGTTAACCACGCCAATACCGCCTGCAAAATCAATCATTTCATTTCCATCTGCATCAACTATGATGCTGTCATACGCACTGACAGCGGTAGATGGATTAAAAATACCGATGGCATTGGGAACGAACTGTTTCCTTCTTTCCAGTATTTCATCTGAATGTTTTTTAGTAGCAATCATTGTCATTTTTTTAAAATATTTTCGGCAATTTTTTCAGCGGCCATTCTTCCTGTTTGTGCTGCACCATTCATATATCCCTGGAAATCCCGGCTTACATGCTCTCCGGCAAAATAAATATTTCCGACCGGCTCAGCTTCCCATCCTGCGATGGTGGACCACTGGCCTTTTCTGAATGAACTATAACCACCGCGGGTCTGCGGGTTTTTTTCCCAGCAATATTTCATATTTTTCCCATTATATGATTTTTTTGCACCCGGATAAATTTTATCTAAGCCGCCAACAAAATCTGCAAGTAATACTTCGGTAGTTGTATCATATATCTTATCAGCCATTTTACCTCCCCCAAAAACAGTAAAACTGCCTTTGTCAGGAGATTGGTTTTGGCTGCTGTCCCAGCCACAGCCAAATGAAATGTCAGAAAAAGTATAACCTTGTTTGCCTGATTTCCGCCAGGGTTTACTGTTCATGCCCATAATAAATTTACAGCTGTTGCCATATCCTATCTCATCAATTACCTTTCTTTTTCCTGCCGGCATGTTAACATTTATTTTCAAGCCGCGCAGAACGCTGAAGGGAATAGCTAACACTACATAGTCTGTATGAATGATTTTTGTTTCCCCATTTGCTTTTATTGAAAGATCGTAACCGGATTTGGCGCTTTTGTCAACGCCTGCCAGCTGGTTATTCAATAGTACACTGTCTTTGACTTTTTCGTAAAGAGTATCAGAAAGATGCTGGCTTCCTCCTTTTATTTTGAATACCTCATGATCATCACCGAACATTTCATAATAATGATCTTTAGGCGGTTCAAACATGATGAGAAAATTAATAGCAGACTGTTCGGATGCTTCCATACCATATTCCCGGGTAAGCACTACATTAATAAAATCATACAACCAGCCTTTGATGCCGATATGTGAAATATATTCGGTAATGGATATGTTGTCGAGCCGGCTACATGATGCCGCACTTTTGTAGCTGATAACAGGAGGCAATGATTTGATATCTTTCAGTAGCTGAGGCACAAAAGGCGCAAATGCTTTTTTTAATTCCTTGTTTGAAATATGCCTTCCATTAAAGTAAAGCTCTTTGGGATCAAGATGGTCTTTCCGGAGATCATAAAAGGAAAGGCCAAGCTCTTTCACCAGGTGAATGATATCGGTGTGTGTGGTGTCAATAAATTCTCCGCCTATATCTGTGGTGATTCCTGCACCGAATTCATCTTTCATAGTAAACATCCTGCCTCCGGCACGGCTGGTGGCTTCATATACTGTGGATACAATACCATGTTTTTTTAACTGGTAACAAGTATTTAACCCGGCAATTCCGGCGCCGATAATGGCAACATTGCTTGCAACAGACAAAGATGCTGCAAATGGCAATGCATCAAGAAATGAAGGGGTAAAAGCGATACTGCCTGCTGTGCATACCGAATCATGTAAAAATTTTCTGCGGCTTTGCTGCAGGATTTTTGCAACTTCTTTATTTTCTTTTGCCGAATCAAAAAATAATCTTCTCAGCAGGTTTGCAATCGGGCTATGTGCCATAATTTTTTTATTCGTTAAAAATATATCTCGCAACGGTACATAGGCGCGACGAGATGGTGTATGATGCACTTTTTTCAGGATTAATAACCAGGGTTTTGAACCACCACATTATTTGTTCCGTCAATTTCTCTTTGTGGTATAGGCATAATAGGGTTAACCGATGAACCAAGAATAGCTGATACATTATTTGTTCTTGCCAGATCGAAAAGCCTGTGCCCTTCGAAATTCAGTTCAGCCCTTCTTTCATCAAGCACTGCCTTCAGGAAACTGTTATCAGTAGGAACATCTGAACTTTTTAAATCAGCCATACCCCTACTTTCGCGAATGGTATTCAGGTCTGCCAGCCCGTTTGTTCTTCCTAATGCTTCGGCTCTTATCAGGTAAACTTCAGCAAGGCGGATAATAAATCCGGAATTGTCTTTTGTTTGTTCCCCACGATATTTTTGTGAACGGCCATCGGGCTGAATGCTTACGTCAACATTAACATAATCTACCAACTTACTTCTGTTATCATCAGGCCGGTTTTGGAAAAAGGTATTCAGATCAGCGGCAGCCAAAAAAGCAACATCCGTTCTTAAAGCATCATCACGAACATAAGTGAGGCTGTTGTAAGCGCTTTGGTTCTGCAAATCGAATTTTAGCTCGAAGATGCTTTCTGGCGTTAACCTGTTAGTATAAATGCTTGTGAAATTATCCGGGCCGAACAGTGAAAATGTATTATCGTTGATCACATCATTGGCAAGGGATGTTGCGCTTGTTTTGTCGCCATAATACAAATCAACACGAGCAAGCAAGGCTTTTGCTGCTGTTTGTGAAATATATTGGTTGCCGTTGTATGTGTTAAGGTCATTGATGGCAGACTGCAGGTCGGAAATGATTTGTTTGTAAGAATCGTCTACCGGACTTCTTGCAATGGGAGTTTTAGGCTGATCAGTTGAAAGCGCAATAGAAATGCCGTAAGCGGAAGTTTTGTCCCAATGTTCACCAAACATCCGAAGCAAATCAAATTCACCCAGGGCGCGAACAAACAAAGCTTCTCCGAGTATATTGCTTTTTTCCGTGGGGTCAAGATTTGGGACATTATCAATATTATTGATGATCTTGTTGGCTGTATAGATGCTGGTGTATATGGCTGAATAAATCCCCGTTGTATAAATGTTAGAAGGCTGCACTGCTCTTGCGGCAATATCATTCAGATCGATTACATCATACCCACCTGTTGTTCCGTTGTCAGTATAACATTCTGCCAATAAAGGATACGCCCCCCCGTAGTAATTCTTATCCTGCAAGGTATTGTACATGCCGATCCTTGCGCTGCGTAAACCGTTTACGGAGGTGAAGATGGTTGCATCATCGACGGCATTCGGGGAGTTCACGTCAAGGATTTTTTTGCATGAAAAAGAGCCCGCTGTAAGGATGGCTAACAGTATAGCATAACCGAAAATATGAAACGTAAGCGGTGAGAAGACTGAGTGCCCGTGCCTGCGCCACTGCCGAAGGGTGCGACGCAACGGATGCTTTATGGCTGCAGTGCTGCCGGGTACATAAATTTTATTCTCCTTATCAGTTGCTGTATTATTGAAAATATGTTTGTGCATAGTGGTTTTTTTAGAAGTTAAAGTTTACACCAAAAGTGAACGTGCGTGCCTGCGGGTAGGCGGCATAATCCACGCCTGCAGTTTGCGGGTTACTTCCGCCGTTTGAACTTACTTCAGGATCGAAGCCATAATATTTTGTAAATACCCAGAGATTTTGTGCCTGCACATATAACCTCAGTGAATTGTACACTACGGAATGTTTGGGCCTGATGGTATAACCAAAGTTTACAGTCCTGATACGGAAAAAAGAAGCATCCTCAATAAACTGCGAGGATTGCTGGTTATAATTTTCAAAAATTAATGATGCCCTTGGGATATCGGTTTTGTCGCCAGGCTTTTCCCATCGTTTATTTACAATGGTAGCATTGTTAGCATACACCTGGTACAAAACATTATTAGCATCCCAGCCACCGGGGCTGTTGCCCAGTGTTTGATAAGTTGTGCGGATGAGGTTATAAACTTTATTGCCAATGCTGAATTGTGTAACAATGGAAAGATCCCAGTTCTTGTACCTGAACTCATTGGTGAGGCCGCCGAAATAATCAGGTGTTGCTTTACCGAGTGGTTGAAGGCTGTCGCCAAATAAAGGATTGCCTGTTTGGGGATCAACGCCGAGGTATTTGTAACCAAGGAATGTTCCTATTGCCTGGCCTACTTTCAGAATATGTGTGGGGAAAAGATCCGTATAAGCAAACAACTGTTCATTGTCTGAGTAGAGTGACAATATTTTATCTTTCAGGTAGCTGATATTGAAATTGATGCTCCATGAAAAATCTTTCTTTTTAACAGGATAAGCCATCAGCGAAAATTCAACACCTTTGTTTTCGATATTACCTGCATTTGTTATTTGCTGCTGGAAACCTGATGTTGCCGGCGTAACCGCTTCTGCAAGCAATTTGGTTCTGTTGCCTTTGAAAAACTCCAATGAACCGCTGAATTTTCCTTGTAATATTTCAAAGTCTGCACCAATGTTGAGCATTTTATTTCTCTGCCAGGTGAGATCGCGGTTACCGAGATTGGTGGGCCGTAGTCCTGCATTGCCATCATAGCGTGCGGGTGACCAGTAGCTGAGATATTGAAAATCTCCTATTTCCTGATCACCGGTTAAACCATAGCTTGCTCTTAGCTTTAAATTGGTGAGCCATTCTGATTTTTCAAGAAATTTTTCTTTCGATAAAACCCATCCTGCAGAAAATGCAGGGAATAAGCCCCAGCGTACAGAGGGGTCAAGGCGGGATGATCCGTCATAACGGGCGCTTACCGCCAATAAATATTTTTCATCATAACTGTAGTTTACCCTGCCCAGGAATGAAACCAATCCCCATCCGAAATTTTGTACAGTTGCTGCTGTAATAGTGGATGCGCTGGAAATATTTTCAAGTCCGCTGCCGACAGGGAACCCCTGAGCTTTGATAGAAGATTTTTCGTAGCGTGAAGATTGTACAGTGAAACCACCCACTGCATTGACAGCGCTTTTACCGAATAAGCTGGAGTAAGTAAGAATATTTTCATTCAGCCATGTCAGGTTTTTGTAAGTGCCCTGGATAGCTTTACCCCCTACGGGGGCCCCATCCGAGGTAATTGGGCTGAAGAATTGGTTATCTTCAAGGTCAGTATAGTCTGCCGTAAAAGAACTTCTGAATTTCAGTGATTTTAAAATTTCAATATCTGCAAATGCGGTTCCTATAAAGCGATAATTTGTAGTAAATGCTTTTATTTCCTTTGCAGATTTTACAGGATTATCACTTAACCAGCTTGCCTGGTATTGTGTATAGTCGGAATAATTTCCGGCTGAATCATAAACAGGCATTAACGGAGAAGCGCCGAGCGCATTGGTTACAATACCCGTATAGGTATCATCGTTAAAACTTCTCCGGTTTTTTCCATAGGTAAAAGAAGTATTGGCGCCGATACTTACATGATTACTCACTTTATTATCAACGTTCATCCGGAACGAGGCGCGTTTATAATAGTTTTCAATAACTATACCCTGCTGGTCAAAATAATTTCCTGCGATAAAAAACTTTGTTTTGTCATTACCGCCACGGGCAGATAATTGAAGATTTGCCATTGGCGCAGTTCTGAAAATTTCATTCTCCCAGTTGGTGTTTACCCCGGTGTGCCATGAATCCGGAAGGGGGTTGGTTAATACTGCAGGGTCAAAACCGGGATACGCGTCGTTGAAGGGTGTAGGGTCTTGCTGGTATAATTTCAGATCCTGTTGCCTGGCATCTTCTTCCAGTGCGACAAAACCTTTGCTATCGAGAAAAGGAATTTTACGTGCCACATTTTGTATGCCTGCAAAACTATTCAGGCTGAATTCCGTTTTGCCGTTTTTACCGCGTTTGGTGGTAATCAGTACAACTCCGTTGGCAGCCCGGGCTCCATATATAGATGCGGAAGAAGCGTCTTTGAGAATTTCAATGGACTCAATATCATCTGGATTAATATCGCTGATAGAGCTGACATTCTGCCCGCTTCCTTCCTCATCGCCATTGGTATTATAAGAAGTAGATAATGAAGAATTGCTTTCGCTGAGCATAGGGACACCATCCACAACATACAGAGGATTGTTTGCTCCGCGAACACTGACCAGTAAACCTGCCCCGGGTGTGCCAGAAGGTGTTGTTACTAAAATGCCGGCTACTTTTCCCTGTATGCTGCTTGCCAGGTTGGAAACAGGCTGATCTTTGAATTCTTTATTCCGGATGGATGAAATAGCACCTGTGATATCGCTCTTTTTTTGCGTGCCATATCCCACAACGACTACATCGCTCAATTGGCTTCTTGATTCTTCAAGTACCACGTCAATTGAACTGCGCCCTTTTACTTCAATCGTTTTTGTTCTGAACCCAACAAAAGAAATTTCTATAACATCGTTTAAGGAATTAAGCGTAATAGAATAGGAGCCGTCTGCCGCACTGTTGGTGCCTTTCGATGTGCCTTTTACAATAACAGTCGCCCCGGCAACGGGTTTTCCATCGGCATCTTTGATCACGCCTTTGATAAGATGGGTTTGAGCAAAAATCATCAGAGGAAAAAGCATGCACAAAAAGACGGCTGCTTTAGCCACAGCATGTAAAGTGGTTCGGTTCATAACAGTCATTTTTGGTTTTGATGAAAGAAGAAATGAAAATGGCGGGCAACCGTTTTTCTGAATATGAATTTCAATAAGTCAAACGAAATAAAAATTAAGTCAGAATATATCTAAAATAAAAAAATTTAAAAATTGATTTTCAATTATTCATATTTGGTCAGATTTTGGTAACTTGTTTGGTCAAAAACGAAAGAGGTGAATAGTGAGCAGTAAGAGTGGCTTTACGAATAGTTTTTTACACCAAATAACCGGCATGTCTCATCTCACGTTTCACGAAAACAGAACATGTTATTATCTCAAAAAATTAAAAAGGCCATCCAGTCTCACCCTGAAATTGTTTCGGCATTAAAGTTAAAAGGAAAAGAACTTCGCTGGGAACGGTTCACGCGAACACATTTTAATTTGATTGCGAGGGTCATTAATAAAGTGATCAGCAAAGAAGTGCTGGTGAATGAGAACCTTGTTGAAATGCATTTGATTATCGGAAAGCAGCAACTGGAAAAGCAACTTTTCATTCTGAGACAAAATAACATTCATGATTTCATAAAGCATATTGGCAATTTAAATGAATACCGTGTTTTTAACTGGATCAGCGGAAAAACCTTGCAGAGCTACTGGAGTGGCGGGCAAGCGAAATATGTGAAGATTAATGCATTGCTTGTTTTTTTGCAAGTGCCTTTTATTGACTGGGACGAATGGCAAAAAAATGAAACACAAAAGAACAACAGGTATACATTGGGCTTGTCAAAGTTGCCCCTTACAGCTATGGGCCTGAGCAAATCTTCATTGTCCATTATCAAGAATTATTATCTGGGGAATTATTTTTTGTACTATCAGAAAACCGATGGGAGCAGGAACATAATTAAAACGCCATTTATTTTGAAAGAACTGGAAAACGGACAGGTAATTGTAAAATCGGTTTCTGAAGGTCACCGATATAGCGGCAAGGTATTGGGAATACGTGATGGATGCCTTTATATTAATTGTCAGAACCTCGATTTTGAGGAAATGGAGCAATATATATTTAATATCGGCCTTGAAACAAAGCCACAGGTGCTTTTTGGAGTATCCAACACCGTTAGTGTTAAGAACAGACAGGCTGTTGCTTTGAAAAACATCCTGGTAAAGCAGCAAACGAATGACCATGGATTCGAAAATATCCAGGAAACGGAAATTCCTTTTTCAAAAAAATATGGTGTGCAGACTGAAGAAGCAATTATTGTTAATTATCTGAAACAATCGGCTAATAATGTTATCACAACTCCGAACTGTTGTAATTTGATTGATTTGTTGGAAACAGCAGGAACTCAATAAAAGCAATAATTAACGGTTGATATAAAATTACATTGGCGGTTATTCAGTTTTGGTAAATTAGATGTTCATTTGCAACATTAAAACCAAAACATATGAGGATATTCCTGCTGCAAAGAAAAAAACTATTTTTCCTGCTCTTTTTTTCTTTTATTAATCATTTCCTGCCCGCCCAGGAAACATTCCCCGTAAACGGAGTTGCAGACCTTCGCTCCGATTATTTCGCATTTATTAATGCAACTATTGTAAAAGATCCGCAAACAACTTTACAAAACGCAACACTGATTATTAAGCAAGGCAAGATTGTTGCGGTGGGAACTAATATTACTGTTCCGAAAGACGCTGCTGTGCTTGATTGTAAGGGAAAATATATTTATCCTTCTTTTATTGACCTTTTCAGTGACTATGGGGTCCCGGCAGCTGCGGCTGCACCGAACCGTACGGATTTTTTCCGCTACCAGAACGTCAGTAATACTAAAGGCGCTTATGGCTGGAACCAGGCGTTGAAGCCTGAAACTGATGCTTCGAAATTATTTAATGTAAATAACGACAAGGCAAAAGACCTTCGCAATATTGGCTTCGGCACGGTGCTTTCACATCAACAGGATGGTATCGCCAGGGGAGCAGGAACGCTGGTAACTCTTGGAAATGACAAAGAGAATTTATTAATGGTAAAAGAAAAAGCCGCTGCATTTTATTCTTTCAATAAAGGAATTTCTACTCAGGATTATCCGAATTCATTAATGGGAACAATTGCTTTGCTGCGGCAAACCTACCTCGACGGCCAATGGTACAAAAACAGGCCTGCTACTGAAGGCGTCAATATCAGTTTGCAGGCATGGAACGATAATCAAAATCTGCCACAGATATTTGATGCCAATGATAAATGGAATGACCTGCGTGCCATTAAAATTGCAAATGAATTCGGGGTGCAGTATATTATTAAAGCAGGGGGAAACGAGTACCAGCGGATGGATGAAATGAAAACGAGCAAAGCATCTTTTATTTTGCCAGTTAATTTTCCATCGGCAATAGACCTTGAAGACCCTAATGATGCCAGAGTTGTAGCATTGAGTGTAATGAAGCATTGGGAAATGGCACCGCTTGAACCGGGTATGTTTGAAAAATCAGGGATCAACTTTGCATTGACCGCAGCAGGTTTGAAGGGTCCATCTGATTTTCTTCTCAACCTTCGCAAAGCAATTGAAAATGGGTTAAGTGCAACGAAAGCCTTAGATGCTTTGACAAAAACTCCTGCATCACTTATTGGCGTTTATGATAAAGTAGGCAGCCTGGATGCCGGCAAGCTTGCAAATTTTTTGATTGCCAGCGGACCAATTTTCGATGAAAAAACCATCTTTTTTCAGAACTGGGTGCAGGGGAAAAAATATATCATCAATGAAAACGGCTGGAATGATTATCGCGGCAACTATAAGCTCACAGTTAAGTCCGCCAAAGAAAATAAAGAATATAATATTGAAGTAAAAGGAACGCCAGATAAACTTGCTGCAACTTTAACTCCTGTTGGGGATACTTTGAAGACGGATGTCAATATTGTTGTTTCTGGAAAAATGATAAAGCTTACCTGGAGCCGGAAAACCGACAGTTCAAAACTAAATAGCCTAAGTGGCTTGATCGATGATAAATTTTGGGTTGGTAATGGGTATAGCAGTAATGGTGATATGCTGAGCTGGAACATGCAATACCATTCTGCCTTTATTGAAAAACCAGATACTTCAAAGAAAAAAGAAGAAAAGAAAGCCGAGATTAATAAAGGAGTATTATACCCTTTTATGGGTTTTGGTTCGCCCGAACTGCCAAAACAGGAAGACCTCCTGATCAAAAACACAACAGTATGGACAAATGAAAAGGAAGGCATATTGGAAAATACCGATGTGTTAATTAAAGGAGGAAAAATTGTTTCAATAGGTAAAAATCTGAATGCTGGAAATATAAAAGTGATTGATGGCACCGGTAAACATTTAACAGCGGGCATTATTGACGAACATTCACATATTGCAGCTACCGGCGGCATTAACGAATGTTCTCAGTCTGTTACAGCAGAGGTGCGGATTGCAGATGTGATTGATCCTGAGGATATCCAGATATACAGACAATTGGCTGGTGGTGTAACCAGTGCTCATGTATTGCATGGAAGCTGTAATACTATTGGCGGACAAACACAACTGATAAAATTACGCTGGGGCAGAAATGCAGAAGAGATGAAGTTTGCCAACTGGGACCCTTTTATAAAATTTGCATTGGGAGAAAACGTAAAACGTTCTTATGGTTTTACCAATAATCGTTTTCCTGATACCAGGATGGGTGTAGAACAGGTGCTGGCAGATGCTTTTACCCGGGCAAAGGATTATCAGAATGCAGGCCCGAATAAAAGAAAAGACCTGGAACTGGAAGCCCTTTCCGAAATCTTAAATCATAAGCGGTTCATTACCTGTCATTCCTATGTGCAAAGTGAAATCAATATGCTGATGCATATTGCTGATACTTTCGGTTTTAAAGTAAATACTTTTACGCATATACTTGAGGGTTATAAAGTGGCAGATAAAATGAAGTCCCATGGTGCAGCCGCTTCAACGTTCAGCGATTGGTATAATTATAAAATGGAAGTGGAAGATGCTATTGCCTATAATGCCGCCATTATGCAGAAAGAAGGATTGGTGGTTGCTATGAACAGCGACGATGCTGAACAGGCCCGCCATCTGAACCTCGAATCGGCTAAAGCAGTAAAATATGGCAGCGTTCCGGAAACTGAAGCTTTTAAAATGTGTACGCTGAACCCTGCTATTATGTTGCATGTTGCCGACAGGGTAGGCAGCATAAAAGCCGGTAAAGATGCAGATGTGGTTTTATGGACTGATAACCCATTGAGCGTTTATGCAAAAGCTGAAAAAACAATTGTTGACGGAGTGGTTTATTTTGATATTGAAAAAGATGTTGTTACCCGGCAACACCTTGCCGCAGAAAGAAACCGCCTGATACAGAAAATGATTGCGGCAAAAAAAGACGGAGCGAAAACCACCCCGGCAGTAGTCACATTTGATAACCTAAATGAGTGTGAAGTTGACAGAAGAGTGAAGAACGGAATATGGAATATCGAAGCAGTTTCTGAAAATTAAAATTTCAGTGTTCAGAATGAAAACCATCTGGCAGACAATAAAAAAAATTATATGAAAAAAATATTATCATACATTGTATTAATTGCAGCATGTAAAGTGATAAATGCACAGGAAACAATCTCTCCCGCACCTCAACAAAACTCAGCCATTGCCCTTGTGCATGGCACCGTTCATGTAGGTAACGGTGAAGTGATTGAAGACGGGCTTGTTATTTTTTCCAAAGGGAAAATTACAGCCGTAAGAAAATACACCCCGGTTGCCGATGCTAAAATGATCGATTGCTCGGGTAAACAGGTCTATCCGGGCCTCATATCTCCGGTAAGCAACCTGGGGCTTGATGAAATCAGTGCCGTACGATCTACACACGATGATTTTGAGTTAGGTGATATTAATCCGAACATTCGCTCGGCAATAGCATATAACACGGATTCGAAAGTGATCAATAACGTGCGTAGCAATGGAATCCTGTTGGCGAATATTGTTCCGCAAGGTGGAATCATCAGTGGTTCCACTTCAGTAATGCAGCTGGATGCATGGAACTGGGAAGATGCACTGTATAAAGCAGACGGAGGGATATATTTCAACATGCCCAATCTTATCCGTTTCTCAACAGAGGGGGACCCGGTAAAAGACGGTATGGATAAGATTGAAGATGTGCGTACTTTTTTCCGCCAGGCAAAAGCATATTTGGATGAACCCAAGCACGAGCATGTGAACCTGAAATTTGAAGCGGTGAAAAAACTATTTACAAAAGAACAGACCTTTTTTGTGAATTGTGACCTGATACGGGAGATGACGATGGCCATTAGCTTTGCCAAAGAGTTTGGTTTTAAAACGGTGGTTGTAGGGGGATATGATAGCTGGAAAATTGCAGATTATTTAAAACAAAATAATGTTGCAGTTATATTGAACCAGGTCTTTTCATTACCTGCAGTTCAGGATGATGATATCGATATGTCCTATAAAACTCCTTACCTGCTGCAGCAGGCAGGCGTATTGTACTGCATTTCCGATCCGAACGAGAATAACCGTTACAGAAATCTTGCTTTTAATGGAGGGGTGGCTACTTGTTATGGTTTATCTAAAGAACAGGCATTGCAGGCAATTACTTTAAATGCTGCAAAAATACTGGGCATAGAGAACAGAACAGGTTCCATCGAAATAGGAAAAGATGCCAATATTGTAGTCAGTGATGGGGATATTCTTGATATCCGGACAAATAATATCAGCACAGCTTTTATCCAGGGCAGGCAAATTAATCTCGACAATAAGCAAAAGCAATTGTTTAAAAAATATATGGACAAATACGGATTGAAATAACCCCGGAATTAATTATAAAAACTTTCCTGTTCGGCACAGCAGGAAGGTTTTTTATTTTAATCCTGTCTCAAACAGGTGCATTTGTAAGCAGAAAAAATTTTCATCAAAACAAAACGCCGTTAATAACATTATGATGCCGCCAATCTGCTAATTTGGTAAATTGTATGTTCATTTTATCATTACTAAAAACTAACACATGAGAACTTTCTGGCTGCATCCGCCGGGAAAACTGTTTTGTATTCCGGCATTCCTTCTGCTAAGTGTTTTTGTTGAGGCACAGCAACCTACTTTCCCTGAAAACGGTGTTGCTGATCCACGCACAGGGTATTATGCATTCACGCATGCAACGATTGTTAAAGATGGACAAACTACAATTGCTAATGCTACTCTTGTGGTTCGGGAAGGAAAAATTATTTCAGTTGCTGCTAATGGCGAAGCTCCTGAAGATGCTGTGGTGATAGATTGCAGCGGGAAATATATATATCCTTCGTTCATTGATATTTACAGCGATTATGGCATTCCTATCCCCGAGAGGCAGAGAGGCGGATTTGATTTTCGTGCGCCGGCTCAGTTCAATTCAAACACAAAAGGTGCTTATGGCTGGAACCAGGCCATCAAACCTGAAGTAGAAGGTTCGAAAATTTTTACTGTTGATGAAACAAAAGCGAAACAATTGCGCGATGTGGGTTTCGGATCGGTACTTACCCATCAGAAAGATGGCATTGCGAGAGGGACTGGCGTATTTGTTACCCTGGCTGCTGAAAAAGAAAACCTCGTAATTGTAAAAGAGAAAGCATCTGCCCATTATTCGCTCAGCAAAGGGACATCTACACAAAGTTACCCTACTTCCATGATGGGAACTATTGCATTACTTCGTCAAACCTATCTCGATGCACAATGGTATAAAGCCAAACCATTGAAAGAAGGAGTGAATATGAGCCTGCAGGCGTGGAACGATAATCAAAACCTGCCTCAAATTTTTGAGGCAAATGATAAATGGAATGACTTGCGTGCAGACCGGATTGGCGATGAATTTGGGGTGCAATATATTATTAAAGGGGGCGGAAATGAATATCAGCGTATCGATGATATTGCGGCGACAAAAGCTACATTTATCATACCACTGAATTTTCCCAAAGCAATGGATGTTGAAGATCCTAATGACGCGAGGTTTGTTTCCTTGGCTGATATGAAACATTGGGAACTTGCACCAACAAACCCTGCAGTGCTTGAAAAAGCAAATATTCCATTTTGTCTTAGTACTGCAGATACAAAAGATCCGAAAGAATTTGTTGCCAATCTTCATAAGGCATTGGAATATGGATTGAGTGAAGCGAAAGCGTTCGAGGCGCTTACCAAAATTCCTGCTACTCTTTTGGGATTGTATGATAAAGTAGGAAGCCTGGATGCAGGCAAGCTTGCAAATTTCCTGATTACCAACGGGCCTGTTTTTAATGAAAAAACCTCCATCATTGAAAACTGGGTGCAGGGCCACAAATATGAAGTAAAAGAAGAAGACTGGAATGATATAAGAGGAACATACCATTTAGTAATCAATTCATCTGCAGGCTCCTTAAATTATACATTGAATGTAAAAGGAAATAATAGTGCGGACATAATAGGCAGAGATACGCTTGCGGCAAAATTCAGTTTTGATGGGAAAATGGTGAAGCTGAGTTTTTCCCCCGCATTATCTAAAAAAACAGTCATGCACGACAGCAGTTCACAAACTCCTGCCGGAAGGGGGAGATTTGGCGGAGGTACAAGGAGTGGGGGGGTAACCGTGTTGTTAAGTGGTGTCGCCAATGGGAACCTATGGAATGGAAATGGAAAAGATACGTCTGGCAATACAGTGATTTGGTCGGCTGCTTTTGTAAAAGCAGCTTCATCTGCAGCAGACAGCGTAAAGAAAAGGCCAGTGCTTAAACTTGGCAAAGTACTTTATCCTTTTGATGGTTATGGATGGGAGGAATTGCCGAAACAAGAAACTATACTTATTAAAAATGCCACGGTATGGACAAATGAAAATGAAGGAATGTTGCAAAATACAGATGTGCTGATTAAAAACGGTAAAATTGAACAGATCGGTAAAAATTTATCTGGCACTTCTGCTGAAATTATTGATGGTACTGGTAAATACCTTACAGCAGGAATCATTGATGAACATTCGCATATTGCCGCATCATCTATTAATGAAGGTGCACAATCCGTTACTTCTGAAGTCAGGATTGGTGATAACCTGAACCCTGAAGATATTAATATATACCGGCAGCTGGCTGGAGGTGTGACCTCCTCACATATCCTTCATGGCTCAGCAAATACAATCGGCGGACAAACGCAGCTGATCAAATTACGCTGGGGTACTGATGATGAAGGGTTGAAATTTAAAAACTGGGATCCCTTCATCAAGTTTGCATTAGGCGAAAATGTAAAAAGGACTACATCAACCAATAATAACCGTTTTCCTGATACGCGAATGGGGGTTGACCAGGTACTGGTAGATGCGTTTACCCGTGCCCGTGATTATGAAAATGAATGGAAGGCGGCAGAAACGAATAATAAGAAAAAAGGGTTAACGCCGATGGTTGTACGCAGAGATCTGGAACTGGATGCACTGGCTGAAATATTAAACCACAAGCGGTTTATTACCTGTCATTCCTATGTGCAAAGTGAAATTACTGATTTAATAAGGGTTGCAGACCGTTTTGGTTTTAAGGTGAATACATTTACGCATATACTTGAAGGTTATAAAGTAGCTGATAAGATGAAGGAACATGGATCCAATGCATCTACTTTCTCCGACTGGTGGGCGTATAAAATGGAAGTGCAGGATGCAATAGCCTATAATGCAAGCATTATGCAGAGGGTAGGCTTGAATGTTTGTATCAATTCCGATGATGCAGAACAGGCACGCCGCTTAAACCAGGAAGCGGCAAAGAGTGTGAAATACGGCGGCATGAGCGAAGAAGATGCATGGAAGATGGTGACCCTGAATCCTGCAAAAGCACTGCATGTAAGCGATAGGGTAGGAAGCATTAAAGCAGGAAAGGATGCAGATGTTGTTCTGTGGAGCGATAATCCCTTGAGCATTTATGCCAAACCTTTAAAAACAATTATTGACGGCACCGTATATTTCGATAGTGAGCGAGATGAGGCCATGAGAAAATATATTTCTGAAGAGAGGAACCGGCTTATTCAAAAAATGCTGAATGAAAAAAAATCAGGCGGGCCAACCCAACCAGCGGCACCAAGCTTTAATGTGTTGCTGAGTTGTGGCGATCACGGGCATCACGATGGGCTTATTACCATTGATGTCAGCGATGCTGATATAACCAATTCTTCAAACCAATAATATCTGAAATAATGAAAAAATATTTTTGTATAGCAATACTGGGAATAACATCATTATTTGCTTTTGCCCAGGATGATGTTTACCCGGCAAAAGAGTACATGGGAAAGTTGTATATCATTAACGGTAATGTGCATGTCGGAAACGGGCAGGTAATTGAAAATGCTGTAATTGAGGTGAACAATGGTAAAATTGTACAGGTGGGCGCAAATATTTCGGTTTCACAAAATGATTCCAAAGTAGTGGATGCAAAAGGAAAGAATGTGTACCCGGGATTGATTCTTTCCGAAACGGACCTGGGGCTAAAAGAAATCGCCAGTGGTGTTCGCGGGTCAAATGATTATCTTGAACTGGGCGAGTTGAATCCTAATATCCGATCCATTGTTGCATATAATACCGATTCAAAAATAACCGGGACGTTGAGGGCAAATGGGATTCTTCTGGCCAGCGTAACTCCGCAAGGGGGAACAATCAGCGGTTCTTCTTCCGTGGTTCAGCTGGATGCATGGAACTGGGAAGACGCTGCCTATAAAATGGATAATGCGATTCATTTGAATATGCCTTCTTTTATTAACAGGCCGAACCGCTTTGCCATATTCTTCGGATTACCGGTTGACCGTACAGACCCCACTAAAAAAGCACTGGAAAAAATTGATGAACTAAAATCTTTTTTCCGGGAAGCAAAAGCCTATTTCGGGGAGGCTGTTCACAAAGAAACCAATCTGAAGTTTGAAGCAGTGAAAGGTTTGTTCAACAAAACACAAAAGTTGTTTGTGCATGGAGACCAGGTTAAACAAATGCTTACTGCTGTTGATTTCGTAAAGGAATTTGGTTTTGATGTAACAATTGTGGGTGGCAGTGAAAGCTTCCTGATTGCCGATTTACTGAAACAAAATAACATCTCCGTGATATTGCAGCAAATGCATGAATTGCCGGCAACAGATGATGACGATTTCGATCAGCCTTATAAAACACCGGCTGTTTTGCAAAAAGCAGGTGTGCTGTTTGCCATTAACGATTCACATGATGAAAGCCGTTACCGCAACCTGATGTTTAACGCAGGAACTGCTGCAGCTTACGGACTGACAAAAGAACAGGCATTGCAGTCAATTACTTTAAATGCTGCAAAAATTTTGGGAATTGATGACCGGACTGGTTCTCTCGAACCGGGGAAAGATGCGAATATGGTGATTAGTGATGGCGATATTCTTGACATGCGGACCAGTATTATCACAAACGCATTCATTCAAGGCCGGGAGGTAAGCCTGGATAATAAACAAACACAGCTTTATGCAAGATATAAATACAAATACGGATTGAAATAACTCAGCCAAAAAATAAAAAAATCCTGCAACCGCAGGATTTTTTTATTTGGGCTTATTTATGATAAAAGGCAACGGATCTATTATTTGGTTTTTCGGGCCTGGTGATTAGCACTGGTTAAATATCCATACCATGTTTATAAAACAGGTTTGCCTGGAAAAAGGTTGTGTAGGGCATGGTTTTATTAATTCATGTTTTCTGTTTTGCTTGTTTGGTATATTAACTTATTTTTCCTTTTATGAACAGGATAGACAGGGTTTCTGCCATATTGATACTGCTGCAATCGAGGAAGGTGGTGAAAGCTCAGAATATTGCAGACCGGTTCCGGATTAGCCTGCGCACAGTATATCGTGATATTAAAACGCTGGAAGCAGCCGGTGTTCCGGTTATTGGCGAAGCCGGATTGGGATATTCTATTATGGATGGCTACAGGCTTCCACCGGTGATGTTTAATAGAGAAGAGGCCACGGCATTTCTTACGGGAGGTAAACTGATCGAGAAATTTACCGATGATTCTACCAATAAGAATTATATATCTGCTATGGATAAGGTCCGGGCTGTTTTGCGCAGTTCTGAAAAAAGCATGCTGGAAAATATAGAAGAACATATTGAAGTGGTGCAAAACTATGCCCCTTTCGAAACAGCACCGGTAAATAATATCCTTCTGACTTTATTGAAAAGTATTTCTACAAAAGAAGTGCTTTGCATTTTGTATTCGGCCATCCACTCAGGAGAAACAACGGAAAGGAAAATCGAACCTGTCGGTATTTATTATTCGGGCGGGCATTGGTATAGTATTGCCTATTGCCGGTTGCGAAAAGATTACCGCAACTTCAGGACGGACAGAATTATACGCATTAATTTTTCCGGCGAAATTTTTATTGATAACCATCCATCTTTAAAAACATTTTTAAAGAAACTGGCGAAAGAGGAAAAGCTCGAAACAATCATCATTCATGTAAAAAAAGAAATTGTAAAACACCTTCGGCAAATGAAATTTTATTATGGTTTTATAAGTGAAAAGGAAGAAGGAGGTTTTGTTCAAATGACTTTTTTAACCTCGTACACCGAACCATTTATAAGATGGTTTACAATGTTTGCAGATTATGCCGACATTATCAGCCCCGCATTTCTTAATAATTCGCTGAAAGCTCATATAACCAGGCTTTCTGAAAAATTTTCCTGAATAAAATTAGTACTGCTGACATAAGGCTGTCACCCGGTAGCTGTTTTTTTGTGTTAAGAAATAACACAAACTATTTGGCCATGATTGAAGTATTTAAAACCAACGTACAGGAAAAACATCAGGCTAAAAAAATAATCGGGTTGCTGCAACAGCATTTCCCCGGCAGCAAAATCAATTTTGACCTGGAAGATTGTGACAAGGTATTGCGGATCGACAGTCAATGTATTACTGCAGCGGATGTGATCAATACGGTAAAAGCAACCGGTTTTATGTGCGAAGAGCTGGAATGATTATTTTAATTCAATATTCCGGTTTGCATACGGATGTGACAACCGATGAGTATCGATGGTTTCTAAATCGATGCTTAATAAGCTCCCTTAGGCATTTCTCAATTACAACTGTAACCTGCTTTTGTTTACGTAACAGGTAATTTTTGTTTTGTGCTTTTATTAATCAAACAAATATGAAATTTGCGTGTTAAAAGCTGAACATTTAAAACCAAAATTTTATTATGAGTAACACAAAAGCATATGCGGCACAAAGCCCAACATCGTTGTTAGCGCCATTTGCATTTGAAAGAAGACAGGTGGGGACGCATGATGTGCAGATCGAAATTTTATATTGCGGTGTTTGTCACTCTGACATTCATCAGGTAAGGGATGAATGGGGTGGTTCAATCTTCCCGATGGTACCGGGCCATGAAATTGTGGGGCGGGTTGTTAAAGTTGGCGGTCATGTGAAAAAGTTCAAAGAAGGCGACCTGGCAGGTGTTGGCTGTTTTGTTGATAGTTGCAGGGAATGTCCTCAGTGTAAATCGGGTCTTGAGCAATATTGCGATGTGGGAATGAATGCCACCTACAATGGCTATGAAAAAGACGGGAAGACGCCAACATATGGGGGTTATTCCACCAATATAGTGGTTGATGAAAATTATGTATTGAAAGTTTCTGAGAAGCTGCCATTGGCAGGTGTTGCACCTTTGCTTTGTGCAGGTATTACCACATATTCTCCTTTGCGGCATGTTGGTGTAAAGAAAGGGGATAAGGTTGCGGTATTAGGTCTTGGCGGGTTGGGTCATATGGCTGTTAAATTCGCATCATCATTCGGGGCTGAAGTTACCATGTTAAGTTCATCGCCTTCCAAAGAAGCGGATGCAAAAAAACTCGGCGCCCATCATTTTGTTTTAACAAGCGATAAAAAACAAATGAATACGGTAAGGAACACATTTGATGTTATACTCAACACTGTATCGGCCCCGCACCAATATGCCACTTATCTTGATTTGCTTACGGTAAACGGCACTATGATAGTAGTCGGCGTACCTCCTAAACCTGCTGAAGTGCCCGCCTTCAACCTTATTATGAAAAGACGCTCCATTATTGGTTCGCTTATCGGGGGTATTACTGAAACACAGGAAATGCTTGATTACTGCGCCGAACAGCATATTGTTTCGGAGGTGGAAGTGATTAATGTATCGTACATCAACCAGGCTTATGAACGGATGTTAAAAAATGATGTCAAATACCGTTTTGTAATTGACATTACTTCGTTGCGAAACTGATGATTTCATATCTCAGTGTAAAGTGCGGCAATTGCTATTGCTGCACTTTTTATTTTATGGAACTCAGGTTTTAAATAAATGCAAGCAAGGATTTGTACAACCATGGATAGTTTGTATATTTAATATATTATAAACTATAAAACCAGATTTATGGAACAACAACCCAACCTATTAGATGAATTTTCAAACTCATCGAACGTTTACGCAACAACAGGCCAGCGTTTTGTAAACTATTTAATTGACCTTATTGTGTTTTACGCTATCATGTTTGTGATGGGAATGCTTCTTGGAATAGCGGGGCTTGGCCATTCAATGGGTATTATTTATCTTGTTGTGTTTGCAGTACTTATTATTTATTATACATTATTGGAAGGGTCTAAAGGTCAGACAATTGGCAAAATGGTAACTAAAACCAAAGCTGTTACCCTTGAAGGCGCCACCCTGAGTTACAAGAATGCATTTCTTCGCACCCTTTGCCGGTTTGTGCCTTTTGAATTTGTGTCTGCATTTAGCGGTGGCCAGATGTGGCACGACAGATGGACTGATACGATGGTAATTCAAGTTAAAAATTAATAGAACAGGTTTTTGAACAAATGCTGCAAAAAATTGCAGCATTTTATTTTTTTGCAGCCGGGATATTTTTAAATTGCTTTATTCAATTTTATTCATTCCCTGCAAAAAAGGTATCCATTACCGTTACTGGCCGCTGAGTAGAATTGTTGCTGCTGCAGTGAGTGACGCAACCGGGGTTCGGCAGAATTCCGGAGTTGTTTATATAAAACTTATTTTACTCAATCACGGTAATGCAATGCCGGTTTACGGTCGCCTACTAAAGCTTTGTATTGGAATTCCGGGCCTTTTGCCTTGTTGAATTCTTCCGTGGCTTTTTGTATTATGGTATTATCGGTAAACAAATCGATGCCCGTAAGTGCAATGGTTTTTGCAGCAACCATCATTCCTTTCACACCAATATCAGTTCCGCCACATGCAGTGGCCTGCCAGCTATGAGCCGGTGTGCCCGGCACCCAGGTTGCGGCATTCATACCCACAGTAGGAACGTTCCAGCTTACATCGGCGACATCTGTGGAACCGCCGCCGTCATCTTTCTCTTCAGCAAGTGGTTTTATGTTTTTTGAAGTTTCGATTGCCGGTACTGTAAAGCTGAATGTTGACTGAATTTTTTTTGCAAATTCATTTTCTTTATCCGTGTAAGGAACACCACCGACCATTTCCAGATTTTTTTGCATTATTTCTGCAAGGGTTTTATTCGGGAGCAGATCATATACACCGCCGGTTATTTCGTAATCCATTGTAGTGCCTGTGCCCAAAGCTGCACCCTCTGCGGCTTTCACCACTCTGGCGAAAACGTCCTGCACTATATTACGATCCTGATTGCGCACGTAATAATAAGATTCGGCGAAATCAGGAACTACATTAGGCGCTTTGCCTCCATCGGTAATTACATAATGTATGCGAGTGCTGGATGGAATATGTTCACGCATCATGTTTACCAGGTAATCCATTCCTTCCACAGCATCAAGTGCAGAACGTCCTTTATCAGGTGCAGCAGCTGCATGCGCAGATAATCCGTGAAAGCGGAATTTAGCACTGATGTTGGCCATTGACCTTCTTAATTCAACCTGGTTTTCTGAAGCCGGATGCCAATGCATTACGACATCAATTCCGTTAAAAAGCCCTGCACGAACCATATACACCTTTCCTGAACCTCCTTCTTCTGCAGGGCAGCCAAAAACTTTTATCGTCCCTTTTAATTTTCCTGATTCAATCAGCTTTTTCAATTCAATACCTGCTGCTGCAGACGCCACGCCAAACAGATGGTGTCCGCAACCATGACCCGCTTTCATGCCATCAACAGCTTTTTTTTCAGGAACGGAATCCTGTGCCAGCCCGGGCAATGCATCAAACTCTGCGAGTATGCCAATTACCGGTCTTCCGCTTCCGTATGTTGCAACAAATGCAGTAGGTATTTCTGCGACGCCTGCTTCAACAGTAAAGCCGTTATCTTTCAAGGTTTGTTGCAGCAATGTGGAGCTTTTATATTCTTTGTAGCCTACTTCCGCATAGGTCCATATCTGCAATGCTTTTGATTTGTATAAATCATATCGGGATTGAATATCATTTTCTGCCTGGGCCTTTAAAACAGACGAGCTGTTGTTTTTTTGCTGGGCACTTGCAGAAAGTGATAATAACAAAACGGCTGAAAGTGTAATTGAAAATTTTATAATCATTGTTATAAATTATTTTTTATCCCTGTAATCCAGTGCCGGGTTCCTGTTTCCAAGTAATGCTTGGTATTCAAATCCTTCGCCCCGGTCTTTATTAAATTCTTGTTTTGCCTGGGTTATCAAATCAGGTTTGGTAAGCAGGTCTATGCCCATCAAGGCCATTGATTTTGCAGCTACCATCATCCCTTTTATCCCTATATCTGTACCACCGCATGCTACTGCCTGCCAGCTATGGGCGGGTGTTCCGGGGATCCAGGTTGCCGCGCCAAGTCCAACTGTCGGTACATTCCAGCTAACATCACCTACATCAGATGATGCAGTAATCTTACCCGGTGTTTCAGGCAAGGATGCAATTTTGGAAACAGATTCAATGGCAGGGGCTTTATAATTGAATGTTGCCTGTAATTTTTTCCCGAATTCAATTTCCCGTTCCGTGTAGGTAATGCCACCTACCATGTCCATGTTTTTTTGCATGGCTACAGATAAAATTTTATTCGGCAGGATATCATAATCGCCGTCAATAATTTCATAATCCATGGTAGTGCCGGTCCCCAATGCAGCTCCTTCTGCAGCTTTCACTACGCGATCGAAAATTTGTTTGGCCATATCGCGGCTGTAGTGGCGAATGAAATAATAAGATTCGGCGAAATCAGGAACTACATTAGGCGCTTTACCTCCATCTGTGATTACATAATGTATGCGGGCATCGGATGGGATATGTTCGCGCATCATATTTACCATATAATCCATTCCTTCCACGGCATCAAGTGCCGAACGGCCTTTGTCAGGGGCCGCAGCTGCATGTGCCGATAAGCCATGGAAACGGAACTTGGCCGAGATTACTGCAAGAGAAGTATAATAAGCTACTGCATTACCATCGGCAGGGTGCCAGTGAATTACTACATCCACATCATTAAATAAGCCGGCACGCACCATGTACACTTTGCCTGCTCCGCCTTCTTCAGCAGGTGTACCGAATAATTTTACAGTGCCCGGTAAATGCTGTTCCTGCATTATTTTTTTCAGTTCGATAGCGGAGGCTACGGAAGCTGTACCAAAGAGATGATGGCCACATGCATGCCCGGCAATTTTACCGAGAGATTTTTTTTCAGGAACGGAATCCTGAGATAATCCCGGTAATGCATCGAACTCCGCCAGTATGCCGATGACAGGTTTGCCGCTACCATAAGTGGCAACAAAAGCGGTGGGTATGTCTGCAACCCCGGCCTGCACGGTGAACCCATTGTCTGATAAAGTTTTTTGATGAAGGGCTGAGCTTTTGTTTTCTTTATAGCCTACTTCTGCATAATCCCATATCTGCAATGCAATTTTCTTATAATCGTTATATTTGGATTGCAGGTCGCCAATTGCCTCTGTTTTTAATTTTTCTTCCGAATTGATATCTTTTTTCTTTTTTTGCCCATAATTATTTGTTACTACAGCAATACATGTAGCCATAAGAACAATTCTGCAAAAATCTTTCTGCATGTGTGATGGTTTTGGTTATTAATGACGTAAAGCGAAGGCGAACAACGAAGCATCAAGTTAAATATAATCCTCCAATTTTTGCACGACGGCTTTTATTAATATTTTCGTTTGCACTGTGGTTTATGCTATTATACCGGTTAATGAGTAATGCACTATTTGATAAGCGACGTTAAACTTTATACCCGATCAATGCCCGGATTTTTTGTATACACAAAGAAATATATAACTTTAAATGAAATTTGATTAGTAGAAATCCCGATTGCATATGCCAGATTTCAAAGTATATGATGAACATGATTTGCTTCTGCGTTTAGCTGCCGGAGATGAAAAGGCGCTTGAAGAGATATACCATCATTTGTGGCAACCCTTGTTTATTAGTTCATATAATATTCTTAAAAACAAAGCAGTTTGCGAAGATATCGTTCAGGAAATTTTTTTGCAACTGTGGGCAAAAAGAGAAACGCTGCTTATCAGGGAATCGCTTAATGCGTACATGCACACTGCAGTAAAATACCAGGTTTTCAGACATATTAAGAATAATCCTTCCGATATAGAACTTTTTGAAAATGTAGAAGAAAGAATAGCTGAACCTTCGCCGGAAACACATTTCAGACAGAAAGAAATCAACCAGATTGTTAATACTGTAGTAGACAATTTGCCTGATAAATGCCGTACAATTTATAAACTCAGCCGCGAATACCAACTTTCTCATAAAGAAATTGCAAACCAGCTACATATATCCACAAAAACTGTTGAAAACCAGCTTACGATTGCCTTACGAAAGCTGCGTTCATCATTAAACAGACTTGCTGTTTTTTTATTTTTCTGAATTACACAATCAGCGTATAAAAATATTTTTTATTCTTTTAGGGGATACCCATGATTTTTTGCACATAGCTTTTTACAAACACCTGCTGTGAATAAAAGCGAATTTCTCGAAATAGTTGACAGATATCTTAATGGTAAAACGACACCTGAAGAGGATTTGTTGCTGAAACGATATTATGAAAGCTTTCAAAATAATAATGAATGGAATGAGGCTGAACTGGGAAACGTGCATGAACAGGAGGCCGTATTGCTTAATAAGCTGAAAGAAGCATTAAGGCAAAATAAAAGCCCGGTTCAAAAATTATATTCCATACGGAGACTTGTGTGGCCTGTTGCTGCTGCCATTATTTTATTAATTGGTATTTCCTATTTGGTGGTCGTTAATAGCAAGAGGCAACAACAGGTTGTAACTCCTCAAATTTCGAATCAAAAACCTTTAAACGACTTGTTACCCGGCGGCAACAAGGCCGTGCTGACACTTGCTGATGGAAGTTCTATTGTGTTAGATAGCGCCCGTAACGGCAAGCTTGGCAATCAGGGAAACAGCGATATAGTGAAGATCAAGTCAGGTGAAATTGCATATAATAACATAAAACAGGGCGAAGACAAACCGGTGTATAATATTATTGCCACACCTAAAGGCGGTCAATACCAGGTAACGCTTTCAGATGGTACAATGGTATGGCTGAATGCGGCTTCCAGTCTTCGTTTTCCTACCTCATTTGTTGGAGATAAGCGGCGTGTTGAAATTAGCGGGGAAGCATATTTTGAAGTAGCTAAAAACAAAGAGAAGCCTTTTGTGGTAAAAGCCAACGGTTCGGAAATAGAAGTGTTGGGAACACATTTTAATGTAAATGCTTACCAGGAAGAAGAAACAATGAAAACCACTTTGCTGGAAGGTTCGGTAAAAGTGACGAACGGCGGCGGCAGTAGTTTGCTGAAACCCGGCCAGCAGTCGGTGATCGATAAAAATAACAGTAATGTGTACGTGAAAACAGAGGTGAATATGGATGAAGTGATGGCATGGAAAAACGGCAGGTTCATTTTCAATGATGCAGATTTGCCATCGGTTATGCGGGAGATTGCCAGGTGGTATGATGTGGAAGTGGTGTATGAAGGAAACAGCCCGACAGATCATTTCACGGGCAAAATGTCAAGGAACATGAATGCTTCCGATGTACTTAAAATCCTTTCGCTCAGTGATGAGCATTTCAGGATTGAAGGAAGAAGAATCATTGTAACGTCTAACAAAAAATAGAGAAGATTTTAAAAGTTAAAACATGAAAAAACCGGGAACGTTGCGACCGCCCCCGGCGAATAGCTGAGTTAACTTTTTGTATTAAACAATTATTTCAGGAACTGTTTATTTGTTAACCCAAAACAAAACAAAAGTATGAATCTGGCTGCTTATGGCAAAAAGAAGCGCTTCACAGCTTCTTCGCCCAGGCTGCACATTAGCCTGCCAATCACCAAAATGATTTTGGTTATGAAATTGACCGCATTTCTGTTGCTTGCATTTTGCTTACAGGTAAATGCCGGTGGTTATTCCCAAACCATCACGCTCTCCGAACGCAATGTTTCTCTCGAAAAAGTGTTAAAGCAAATTGAAAAACAAAGCGGCTATTCTTTCTGGTACAAAACGGAACTGCTCCAAAAAGCTTCAAAAGTGAGCATCAGCCTGAAGAATGCCGGGCTTGACTCTGCACTTAAAAAATGTTTCGAAAACCAGCCACTCAACTATTCTATCGTAGCACAAACCATTGTGCTTTGGAAAAAAGAAGAAACGGGGCTGGTTGTTGAAAAGCCTTCTTTTGTTGACATAAAAGGTAAAGTAACCACAACGGAAGGGCAACCGCTTGTCGGCGTAAGCGTTGTGGTAAAAGGCACTTCAAAAGGAACAACCACGGATAAAAACGGGGAATTTTCTTTAGTGGCTTCCAAGGAAGATGTGCTTGTTTTTTCTTATGTAGGTTATGAAAACAAACAAGTGGCTGTAGGCAACCAAACATTCATTTCCATATCGCTTTCCGAAAGCAAAAGCACCTTGAATGATGCAGTGGTAATCGGTTATGGGCGTTCTACCAAGCGTACACTTGCCAGCTCCATTACTTCCGTGAAGCCGGAAGAGATGAACAAAGGATCTATCAGCGATGTAGGGCAATTGTTGCAGGGCAAAGTGGCCGGCCTGAATATTACTTCCAGTGGCGACCCCAACAGGACCGCTGCCGTAATTTTAAGAGGTGTTTCCTCACTCAATAGCACGCAAGGGGTATTTTATGTAATTGATGGCGTGCCAGGTGCAGACATTGCCAATGTTGCGCCAGACGATATCGCCTCTATTGATATTTTAAAAGATGCCGCAGCTACTGCTATTTATGGTAACCGCGCATCAAACGGTGTTATTATCATTACTACCAAAAGAGCAAAAAAAGGTGAGCCTATCCTTGTTTACAATGGTTATATTAGCGATGAATCAGTATCAAGCCAATTGAAGGTAATGAACGCTACACAACTGCGTTCTTTTGTTACCAAAAACAATCTGGCTTTCACTCCGGCCGATGACAAAGGGGCCAATACCAACTGGCAAAAAGCTATTGAACGCAGCAGTGCCATTGCTCACAATCACAACCTTTCTTACAGTAACACCGGCGAGCATGGCGGTTATATTGCCAGCATCAACTATTTTGACAAGCAGGGCATCATTCAAACTACTTCATTAAATCGTGTTATTGCACGGTTAAATGCCGATCAGTATGCTTTTAAGGATAAACTTAAATTGGGTTTGAATATCAGCAACTCGATCAGTAATGCCAATGATTTGCCTTACCGCAATTCCATATTGCAAATGGCAAACTTATACCTGCCGGTGAATCCAATCAAAAACAGCGATGGCACTTATTTTGAAAATTTACAGAAATCCAACTATTACAATCCGGTTGCCATGCTTAATAACGAGTATGGACAAACGAAAACCAATTTACTGCTGGGAAGTTTAACAGCGCAATTAAAATTGCCTTTAGGCATTACTTATGACCTGGCTCTGTCCTACCAGAATTCGAATGCGCTGACCGGCACTTATCTTACCAAATATTTTACATCTACCTATAACCAGATGTATGATAACCCGGACCCCGGTTATGGAGGCCACAGCCTGCAGACTTTCGGGCAAAACGGCCAGGCAACAAGAAGCGATTATCAGAACACCAGTAAGTTGCTGGAAACCTTCTTTACATGGGATAAAAAATTTGGTGCACACAGCATCAATGCTGTAATCGGTTATTCCTGGCAGGACAATGTCAGCGGTGATGGCTTTTCTGCCACTACAAGCAATTTCCCTGTGGATAATATTTTGTACAACAACCTTGCATTAAGCAATCCATCAAGTTATGGCAATGGGTTATATTTTAGTGGGGATGGTGTTTATCAACGCACCCGTTTGATTTCAGATTTTGCCCGCCTGAAATATAACTATCAGGAAAAATATTTATTACAGGCTTCATTAAGAAGAGATGGCGGTTCGATGTTTGGCGCCAACCGCCAATGGGGATATTTCCCATCTGTTGGCGCAGCATGGCGTATTGGTGAGGAAGGATTTATGAAAGATCAGAACATTATCAGCGATCTGAAATTAAGGGGCAGCTATGGCGAAGCAGGTAATGCTGCAGGCTTCAATCCTTACACACCGCAATTTATACTGGCGGGAAGAGGGAACTATTATTATAATGGAACATTGGTTTCTGCAATCGGAACTTCACAAACCGCAAACCCCAATTTGCATTGGGAGAAAACGGCTACTACTGATGTAGGTCTCGACTTCTCCATCATAAACAAAAGAATCTTTGTGGCATTTGATTGGTATAATAAGAAAACGAGTGATATGATTATTGGGTATGCTGCAGACCCGATGTTGTTGCCCAATGGTGGCATTACTGCAAACGGTGGCAGTATGACGAACAAGGGGATTGAATTAAGTATTAGCGGCATGGTGATGCAAAGCAAAGATTTTTCATGGACAACCAACCTGAACTTTGCGCACAACAAAAATGAGATCACCAAATTAACGAACCCATTATTTATAGGTGGCGACTCCGTCAGTGTCGGCGACCCGGAAGGGCCCGGCCAATCAGGGCGTTATGTTCAGTTGCTGAAAGAAGGCCACCCATTGGGCCAGTTCTTCACATTCAAATATGCAGGCAAAAACGCACAGGGCATTTCACAATGGTATAAGCACGATGGAACGCTTACTACTTCTCCGTCAAACGGCACAGATTATTTCTATGCAGGAGATGCCCAACCTAAATTATTGATTGGTTTTGCCAACACTTTCAAGTATAAAAATATCGACCTGAATTTTTCGCTCAGAGGTGTGTTCGGAAATAAAATCATGAATGCAACCCGAGCTGTTTTGTTCTCTCCTGCCACGGCAGCCAGCACGAACATACTGGTAGATGCTGCTAATGAATCGCCTGCAGATGTGTTGGATTATACTTACTCCACCCGTTTTATTGAAAGCGGAAATTATGTGCGCCTCGATAATGCAACACTGGGTTACAACTTCAGAAACGTATCCACTTATATTAAATCGCTCAGGTTTTATATTTCTGCAAACAATTTATTCGTCATTACCAAATTCACAGGCATAGATCCTGAAGTAAATCAAGGAGGCATTGCACCGGGTATCGATTACAACAATTTCTATCCAAAAACCAGGAGCTTTTTATTTGGAGTAAACGTTTCATTTTAATTCAGAAAATTAAAGTCATGAATATGAAAAAGATATTAGGAAAACTTTTCATGCTGTTCTTTATAGCAGGCATTATCAGTTCCTGCCATAAATTAGATGTTCCCATTACAACGGAAGTAACGCCATCCGTTTTCCCGCAGGATTCACTGGGGTATATTCAAACAGAGCTTACCCCTTATGTTGCACTGGATGGCTACCTGGCGCAGGAATATTTCTTTCAGCAGTCTTACAGTACAGACGAAGCCATTATGCCTGCACATGGCGGCAACTGGTACGATGGTGCGCAAAACATGCAAATGCATTATCATTCCTGGACAAAAGATAACGGGTACTTGAACGGAAACTGGGGATGGATGTCTGTCATTGTGAGTTCCGCAAACCAGGCGATATCGATATTAACCACCACCATGCCTGCAGGCACCAATAAGCAAATGAAATTGGCAGAACTGAAACTGGTGCGCGACTATGCCATTTTCATGCTTATGGATAACTGGGGCAACGTTCCTCTGGATACTTTGTACGGAGATTTCAATCCTCATCCAAACATACCAAGGGCACAGGTTTTTGCATTTCTGGAGAATGATATCAAAAACACGATTCCCTATTTAAGCACTACGGTTGATCAGACCACTTATGGCCGCTTTACTGCATATGGGGCTTATGCATTGTTGGCTAAAATGTACCTGAATGCCGAATATTATACCGGTACTGCAAGATATAATGACTGCATTGCAGCCTGTGATAATATTATTAGCTCGGGCAAGTTTAATATTACTGCCAGGTCGAATTACTTGGTAATGTTTTATCCCAGCAATGGCCCTACTTCGCCGGGTAGTGAAGATGAATTTATTTTTGCTGTTCCTTTCAATTCCAACGGATCAGGTTGGTATGGCCGCTCTGCAAATTATCATGCACGTTACGATGTGCCGCGTTCTATGGGTAAGGTGGCAGCAGGAGCAGGGTATAATTATTTTGGCTTGCCTTACGACCCTTCCGGCCCGGCAAGCACTTTGCCCGAATTTTACGCAAACTTCAACGATTCGAATGACGTGAGGAACGGGCAATGGCTAACCGGTTTACAATGGCAGGATGCAGCCAAAACCATTCCACTAACAGTTACTACCACCAATGTAGGTTATGATCAATATTACAGTGGTAATAACCCGGGAGGTAGTTACACGTATCAGGTAAATTTAGTGCCTAATGTTGTTTTAAGGCAAGATATTGCCAACGGGCAAGACCCTTACAATGGCGTTAGCAATGGCTTCGATGTGGGTAATGATGAAATTGCATGGACTATGGGTTACAGGAATATAAAATTTCATCCTGATGCTTCTTCATCAAGCAGGAACCAAAATAATGATATTCCCATCTTCCGTTATTCAGATATTATTTTGATGAAAGCAGAAGCTATTTTACGCGGAGGCTCTGCCACCAACGGAAGCACTCCCCTGTCACTTGTCAACAGCCTTCGTGCCAACAGAACAACAAGCCCGGCATGGTCCGATATAAACCTCGACAGTGTTTACAATGAGCGTTGCCGCGAACTGACATGGGAAGGCTGGCACAGAAATGACATGATACGTTTCGGTAAATTTGAAGGAAGCTGGGGATACAAAACCAATGCAGATACTTATCGAAGGATTTTCCCGATACCGACCTCTGCACTAACATTAAACCCATCGCTCAAACAAAACCCGGGATATTAGTTTTTTCTCATAATCATTCGTTTTGGTTTAAGCAATGAACTACACAGCAGGTAGTTGCGCCCCGGTACTTCTGTTCCGGGGCTTTTATAATGGCAAAACCGATGATGAATTTATTTTAGCAGTATGAGTTTACATTTATCAATAAAATTTACAAATACATTTATGGGCTCAGCTATAAAAATATTTTCAACATTTTTTATTGCAATTGTAATCATTGCACCCAAAAAATCTTTATCGCAAAATAGTATTGCAGCATCTCAAAATCTTATTCAAAGAATTTTGCCGGCACACGTGAATGATTTTGTGGTCGAACAGTTAGCGCCTGAAAAAAACAAAGAAGCATTTGAAATTGAAAGCAGGAATAATAAAATTGTGTTGAGAGGAAATAACGGTGTTGCCGTTGCAGCGGCATTATATTACTATCTCACTGAATTTTGCCACTGCCAGGTTACCTGGAACGGAACAAACCTTCATCTTCCAAAACAACTCCCCATCCCACTAACAAAAATTCATAAAGAAACTCCTTATTCCTATCGCTATTATTTGAATTATTGCACCTTCAATTACAGCATGAGCTGGTGGGACTGGCCGCGTTGGGAAAAAGAAATTGACTGGATGGCCTTGCATGGTATTAATATGCCGCTTGCAATCACCGGAGAAGAATATACCTGGCGTGAAGTATATCATCAAATGGGTTTTACAGATGATGACCTGAAAGATTTTTTTTCAGGCCCCGCTTATTTTTCATGGTTCTGGATGGGAAATATTGATGGATGGGGCGGCCCATTGCCCGTTAGCTGGATGGAAAGCCATCGGGACCTGCAACAAAAAATCCTGCAACGTGAACGTGAACTGGGAATGAAACCTGCATTACCTGCGTTTACCGGGCATGTTCCTGCTGCATTCAAAAAGAAATTTCCGAATGCAAAATTGAAAGTAGCAAACTGGAAAAACGGGTTTGGTGACACTTATATCCTCGACTCAGAAGACTCCCTCTTCGCTGAATTAGGAAAAAAATTTTTACAGGAGCAAACAAAATTATTCGGCACCGACCATTTGTACTCTGCAGATACTTTTAATGAAAATGAACCCGCATCGGATGATCCGGAATTTTTATCAAAGCTGAGTGGGAGGGTGTATGAAGGTATGTATAATGCTGACACTGCCGCAACCTGGGTAATGCAGGCATGGCTTTTTTTCAGCGACCGGAAATTCTGGAAAGCCCCGCAGATTGAAGCATTATTGAAAGCAGTGCCGGATGATAAAATGATATTGCTTGATCTCGCCGCTGAAATTGAGCCGGTATGGAAAAGAACAAACGCTTTTCATGGAAAGCAATGGATATGGAACATGATTAACAATTTCGGTGGCAACACAAATTTGTTTGGAAGAATGGATGCTGTGGCAAAAGGGCCTGCCCTTGCCTTGAAAAATGATTCTTCAAAAAATATGGCCGGTATTGGCATGACGATGGAGGGCATTGAACAAAATCCCGTGATCTATGAACTGATGACTGCCAATACATGGCGGGATACTTCTATAAATTTAGAAGACTGGTTGGCTGAATACACGCATAACCGGTATGGAGTAAAAAATTTGCATGCCCGAAAAGCATGGGATATACTGAGAAAAACAGCTTACTCTGTTCCTCCCGATAAATACAAACGTGATGGGGCTGAGTCGATCATTCAGGCAAGGCCAACTTTTGACTCTTCTTCACGTTGGGCCAATACAAAACTCAATTACAATGCGGCTGATTTATTACCTGCATGGGATGAAATGATGAAAGCAATGCCTGCATGTAAAAACAGTAATGGCTTCCTGTTTGACCTAGTGGATATTGCCAGGCAGGTGCTGGCAAATTATGCATCTCCCTTACAGCAAAAATTTGCGGCTGCTTATCGTAACAAAGATCTGGCGGCATTTAAAAAATATTCAACAGCATTTATTCAGTTGATGGATGATATGGATAAGTTACTGGCAACACGAAAAGATTTTTTGTTAGGGCCATGGGTGGCTGATGCAAGAAAATGGGGCAAAAATGAGAATGAAAAATTGTTGTATGAAATGAATGCCAAAGACCTGATCACACTTTGGGGCGATGAAAATTGTCCGCTGAATGAATATGCCTGCAGGCAATGGAGCGGTTTAATAAATGATTTTTATAAACCAAGATGGAAATTATTTTTTGAAGAAGCAGAAAAAACGTTCACACAACACCAGGGGTTTGATATGGATTCGTTCACCCAAAAAATTAAAAAATGGGAATGGCAATGGGTGCATGAAAGAAAAGATTATCCGGTTAGTGCAACAGGAGATGCCACAGCAATAGTTCGCCTTCTGTACCAGAAATATCGTTCAGAAATGCAATCACAAAATTGATCGCTAAAACTGAGATATTTTATTAACAGTTAAATTTGATTTGTAACAGATCAAACTATTGATCATAAATCATTTTTCTTTTACTTCAGAGCAAAAGAAGTGAGGGAACAACGACAAGAATTGTATTGGCTAAATACCTTTTTACACCATAGAAATTCCGGCTAAAAGATGATGCAAAAAAATATTTTTATACTGTTGCTTTCTTTATCTGCATTGCAGCTTGTTGCGCAAAATAAATTCAACATCAAAACATTTGGCGCAACAGGCGATGGTATATATGACAATGCAAATGCTATTCAAAAAGCAATAGATGCGGCAGGGAAAAACGGAGGTGGCATAGTAATAGTGCCTGCAGGTAAATTTCTGACCAGCCCTTTTCAATTCAGGTCCGGAGTGCAATTGCAGCTGCAGGAAAATGCGGAACTGATCGGCAGCGCCAGAAGACCGGACTATGGCAACGGTGATGCACAACCACTGATTTCCGCTAACGGCTTGAAAAATATCTCTATCACCGGTAAAGGAACGATTAGTGGAAATGCAAAAGCATTGTTGGCAGATGTTTTCGAGATGCTGAACGCAGGCACGCTGCAGGACCCGGAATGGAAAACAGAAAACCCCTGGCACCAGAAAAGGCCAACCGAAGCCAACCGCCCGCAAATCATTCATTTTTTTAACTGCAGCAACATTCATATATCCGGTATCCGCCTCATCAACGCCACCACATGGGTGCAGGATTATAAAGAATGCAACCACCTGACCATTGATCATATTACCGTGGAGAGCAACGCATACTGGAACAACGACGGAATTGATGTAGTGGATTGTAAAAATGTAAACATCACCAACTGTTTTGTAAATGCTGCGGATGATGGCATTTGCCTGAAATCAGAAAATGCAAACAGCATTTGTGAAAATATTTTGATTAAGCAATGCAAGGTCCGCTCCAGCGCTTCAGCCATTAAATTCGGCACCGCTTCTCATGGAGGGTTTAGAAATATAAGAGTGGAAGATATAGATGTGTATGACACTTATCGTTCTGCCATTGCGCTGGAAGCGGTAGACGGGGGCATATTAGACAGCATATTTGTAAAAAATATTACCGCAAAAAATACCGGCAATGCCATTTTTATAAAACTCGGCCATCGGAATAAAACGGACACGATCAGCAAAGTGCAGCACATCGTTATTAAAAATATTACCGCCCGTATCCCATCGGGAAAACCAGATAAAGGCTATGACATGGAGGGCCCCGAGATCAGGTACCCGCACAATGTTTTTCCGGCGTCCATCAGTGGTTTGCCGGGGCATCCTGTAAAAGATATAACACTTGAAAATATCAGCATTGAATATGAAGGCGGCGGAGACAGCAGTGTTGCAAAATATGGATTGGACTCACTGGAACGCATAACCGAAAATGCATCCGGTTACCCGGAGTTTTCCATGTTTGGGGAGTTGCCTGCCTGGGGATTATATGTCCGCCATGCTGAAGGAATAACTATAAAAAATATTAGGCTCGGGTATCAAAAAGAGGATTTCAGGACGGCTTGTATTTTTAATGATGTTACAGGCCTCAATGTGAATGGGCTAACGATCAAAACGGCTTCTTCATCGCCGGTAATTTTACTTAATCATATAAAAGATCAGGTAATAAAAGGATTGGATATGCCTAAACATATTGCCGGAGCCGTTCTTCAACAATAATTCTTTTGAAGCTGATAAATAAGATTTGATATTTCGATATCACTACAGGGAATCTCTCAAAGTTAACCTGAAAGGCACAGGCAAGTGTTTTTTTGATTTTTCCAATATCAGGGAGGCGGTCATTTTCCCCATTTCATTAAAATCGGTTGAAATAGTAGTGATGCCGTTCAGGATGATTTTTTTTAATGGTGTTTCATTATAAGAAATAATTCCCACATCTTTACCTACCTGTAGTTTGCGGCGAATGATATTTTCAACCAGTTTTACCAGGTCATCTTCCATTACAGCAATATAGGCTTCTCCTTTCCCGATTTCTTCATTTTTTATAGTGCTGACCACTTTATAGTTGAATGCGTAGTCCTGGCAAAACTTAATAAAGCCTGTTAATATTTCATTGGGATAATAGCTGTTTGCCGGAAAAATAATTTTAAGCGTTTCATATTTACTTAAACGCTCACCTGCCTGTTGCAAAGCGTAATAGATATCTTCTTCAAAATTTTCATACACGGCACCATATTCGCCGTCTACCCCGGTAATCATTTTGTCAAGCAGTACCAGTTTGTCTTTTGGAAGCGTATTGATAACTGCTGATGCATTTTCGCCCCCTTCAATAAAATGAGGGATGATTACATAATGGGTATAATTTTCATTCTTGCTGGAAAGCAATTTTTTGAACAGCCCAAAATCGTTATTGTAGATATAAAAATCGATAGTGGCATTATTGCCAAGGGCATGAACAAATGAGTCGTAAATTATTTTTTTGTGTGCACTCAACTTATTGAAAAAAATACAAATCCTGAGGACGTTTTCCAGCTTTGCATTTTTGATGAAATAGCCTTTTCCTGCAACAGAGTTCAGTAACCCGATTTTTTTAAGATAACGGTAGCCCCGTTCTGCAGTATCTCTTGATACATCCAGCTCATAACTCAAATCGTTAATGGAAGGCAAGGCATCGCCTCGGTTTAATTTTCCGCTTTCCAGCCCTTTTACAATGCAATTGATAATTTGCTGGTATTTGGGAGTGCTGGAGTATTCATCCACTTTAATAATATCATAAATCCCGGTTGGCCGCATAAATGATTATCTGTTGCAAAGAAAATAAAAATGTAGTATTGATGACATTTACTTTATGGTGTATAGAAAAAGTTAATCATGACAGATCAGGATGGTTAATGATTGTTGATATTTAACTTTACAGACAGGGTCCGTTAGCTGAAACATAAAACGATTGCCATGCAAATTATTTTAGGGATTATTTTCCATTTTATTGGCGGTTTTGCTTCGGGCAGCTTTTACATGCCTTATAAAAAAGTAAAAGACTGGCACTGGGAAAGCTACTGGATTATCGGAGGATTATTTTCATGGTTGATTATGCCGCCATTAGCTGCCTGGCTCACTGTTCCCGGATTTGCTGACATCATCAGGCACACCCCATTATCAGTAATAAGTTACACAATTTTATTCGGGGTATTGTGGGGATTTGGCGGGCTTACTTACGGATTAGGTGTACGGTATTTGGGCATGAGCCTGGGCAATTCAGTAGTGCTTGGTTTTTGTTCTGCATTCGGGGCATTAGTTCCTTCTGTTTATTATAATTTTTATCCGGCAGAAGGGAAAACAAATTTACACGACCTTGTTACTACTTCCTGGGGAAAAATTGTCTTACTGGGGGTGATTATCTGTTTGCTTGGAATTTATATATGCGGTCGTGCAGGTATGATGAAAGAAAAAGAATTGCCTGAAGAAGAAAAGAAAAAATCTGTTGCCGAATTTAACCTGGTGAAAGGCTTGCTGGTAGCCATTTTTTCCGGAATCATGAGTGCCTGTTTCAATTTTGGGATAGAGGCGGGAAAACCAATGGCGCAAGCTGCCGTGCAGGCCGGCTTTAACCCGCTGTATCAGAACAATGTTATATACATCACTTTATTATGGGGCGGGCTCGCTACCAATTTTATTTGGTGCATGTTATTGAACACCCGTAATAAAAGTTTCGGCGATTATACAAAATCAACTACTCCATTGCTGAAAAATTACCTGTTTTCAGCTTTGGCAGGAACAACCTGGTTCCTTCAGTTTTTTTTCTATGGTATGGGAGAAAGCAAACTGGGTAATGGAGCAAGCAGTTGGATCCTTCATATGGCCTTTATTATTTTAGTGGCTAATATCTGGGGAATTGTTTTGAAAGAATGGAAAGGCGTAAGCTCAAAAACAAAAACTACCATTATTATTGGTATTGTCACCATTATTGCATCCGTTGTGCTGGTAGGCATCGGCAATTCAATGAAATAATTTTACTGGAGCAACGCCACATTAAAATGTTGAATAATGAATACAACAAAGAATTTTAAGCATGTAAGTTATTTATGGGATGATGTGAAAGCAGCATCAATGCAGGGCGATGAAGTTGCATTGCTGGTGTATCGTTCCAATTTACTGGGGGCAGATTTGCGGCTAACTAATTATGGCGGTGGAAACACATCCTGTAAGGGGATGGCAAAAGATCCGCTGACCGGGAAGGAAACCGAAATAATGTGGGTGAAAGGAAGCGGTGGCGATCTCGGAACGATGAAACGTAACGGGCTCGCAGCTCTTTATATTGATCGCTTGCGGAGCCTGAAAAATGTTTACCGGGGTATTCAGTATGAAGACGAAATGGTGGAATTGTTCAACCATTGCATTTATGAGCTGGATTCAAAAGCTCCTTCCATTGATACGCCATTGCATGGATTTCTTCCTTTTAAACATATTGATCATCTGCATCCGGATGCTGCTATTGCAATTGCTGCTGCGAAAGATGGAAAAAAAATTACGCAGGAATTGTTTAACGGAACACTTGGTTGGGTAGATTGGCAACGGCCCGGATTTGACCTGGGTTTAAAATTGAAAAGATGTTTGGATGAAAACCCGGGCATCCGTGGCATTATGCTCGGTTCGCATGGTTTGTTTACCTGGGGCGATACTGCTTATGAAAGTTATATTAACACACTGGAAGTGATTGAACGTTGTGCCCAATATTTAGAAGACAATTATGGTAAGAAAAAACCGGTTTTTGGCGGCGAAAAAATTCAATCATTAACAAATGAACAAAGATCGCAGCAGGCATCAGCATTAATGCCTGTGCTGAGGGGGTTTTGCTCGTCTCACACAAAAATGATCGGGCATTTTACCGATGATGAAAGGGTGCTGCAGTTTATCAACTCCAACGACATGGAGAAACTGGCGCCGATGGGAACCAGTTGCCCTGATCATTTTCTGCGCACAAAAATTTCTCCATTGGTTTTACATCTTCACCCTGGACAAGAAGTTGTTGACGTATCTGCAATAAAAGAAAAACTCGCCCCCCAGTTTGAAATATACAGGAAAATGTATGCAGACTATTATAACAGCTGCAAACATCCGAACAGTCCTGCTATGCGTGATGCCAATCCTGTAATTATTTTATATCCCGGCGTTGGCATGTTCAGTTTCGCAAAAGATAAACAAACTGCAAGGGTAGCCGCAGAATTTTATATCAATGCCATTAATGTTATGCGTGGAGCGGAAGCAGTAAGTGAATATACTTCTCTTCCCCGGCAGGAAGCGTTCAATATTGAATATTGGTTGCTGGAAGAAGCGAAATTGCAACGTATGCCTAAACCTAAAGCATTGAGCGGAAGAATTGCTTTGGTAACCGGCAGTGCAGGTGGTATTGGCAAAGCCATCGCTAAAAAATTTGCAGAAGAAGGCGCTTGTGTAATCATTAATGATATTAATGAAGAGCGCATGAAAAATACGATGGCGGAATTTCAGCAATTATTCGGTAAAGATATTGCCGCATCTGCCTTGCTTGATGTAACAAATAACAACAGCATTGAAAAAGCACTTGCTGCAACTGTTCTGGCATTTGGTGGTGTGGATATTGTGGTGAACAATGCCGGCATCAGCATTTCAAAACCTGTAACTGGTCATAGCATACAGGATTGGGACAGGTTGTATGATATCCTGGTAAAAGGCCAGTTTCTTGTTTCAAAAGCTTCCATCGAAATTATGCGTAAGCAAAATATGGGAGGGGATATTATTAATATCGTTTCCAAAAATTCAGTGGTTGCCGGGCCGAATAATGCCGGGTATGGAAGTGCAAAAGCCGCGCAGGCGCATCTTTCGCGTTTGCTTGCTGCAGAATTGGGGTTGGATAAAATACGTGTAAATGCAGTGAACCCCGATGCAGTGATTGCCGACAGTAATATCTGGGCGGGGGGGTGGGCTGAAGGAAGAGCAAAAGCCTACGGAATTACAGTGGAAGAATTGCCGGCTTATTATGCAAAGCGTACATTGCTCAACGAAACCATATTGCCGGAAGACATTGCCAATGCATGCTTTGCTTTTGTAGGAGGCTTGCTGGGTAAATCAACAGGCAATACATTAAATGTTGATGGCGGTGTGGCAGCAGCTTTCTTGCGATAACTATTGGGCTGCAGTTTTGCGGAATTAAAAGAATTTTGTGATGCATATGGAAAGAACTTTATAGACGCTTAAGGATTTCTGTGTATCTCTGTGATTAAAATTATGCGGATGCAACGAATTGCTTTTAAGATGAAATTATTTAAAGGTTATGAAGACGAATACAAAAGACGTCATGATGCCATCTGGCCTGAACTTCGGCAATTATTAAAGCAAACAGGAATAAAAGAATATTCAATTTTCCTGGATGAAGAAACTGGTTTTTTATTTGCTTATCTTGTTATTGAGGATAGAATAAAACTGGATACATTACCAGACGAACCCATCATGCAAAAGTGGTGGGGTTATATGCAGGATATTATGGAAACGAATGAAGATAATTCTCCGTGGAGCATTCTTTTAAACGAAGTGTTTTATTTAAAATGAGGCCGTGAAATATTTCAGGATAACCAGGTACATCACAGCTTAGATAAAATAATATTTGCAATGCATATTGAAAAAAATAAAATTGAAGAATATAATCATCCTTTACTAAAAGCGCACAAACAGAGACTGGATTTTATTTCTTCACAAGTGGCGGATGCTGAAAATATATTGCAGAAGCTTATCGATTTTCAGGTTGCTATTCCATCATGGGCCCTTGGAACGGGGGGCACAAGGTTCGGGCGTTTCAGCACAAGCGGCGAACCACGCAATCTCGAAGAAAAAATTGAAGATATCGGATTGTTGCATGCCCTAAATAAATCGAGTGGCGCAATATCATTACATATTCCATGGGATATTCCGGAAAATACTGCAAATATCAAATCGCTTGCTGCACAAAACGGGCTGAAGTTTGATGCAATGAACTCAAATACTTTCCAGGACCAGCCTGGTCAGCAATTGAGCTACAAATTCGGCTCCATGCAACATGTTGATAAAGCAGTGCGCAAACAAGCAGTTCAACATAACATCGAAGTAATAAAATATGGAGTTGAACTCGGTTCTGAATCCCTTACCGTTTGGTTAAGCGATGGAAGTTGTTTTCCCGGCCAGTTGAATTTCAGAAAAGCATTTCAAAACACTTTGGAAAGTTTACAGGAAGTATATGCCGCACTTCCGCAGAACTGGAAAATGTTTATTGAATATAAAGCGTACGAGCCTAATTTTTATTCAACCACAGTCGGAGATTGGGGACAGTCATTGTTGTATGCAACAAAACTTGGGAGCAAAGCCTATACTTTGGTTGACCTTGGTCATCACCTGCCCAATGCGAATATTGAACAGATTGTTTCATTGTTGCTGATGGAAGGCAAACTGGGTGGTTTTCATTTCAATGATTCAAAATACGGTGATGATGATTTGACAGTGGGTAGTATTAAACCATACCAGTTGTTTCTCATTTTTAATGAACTGGTGGAAGGAATGGATGCAAAGAAAATGAACCATGCAACAGATCTTGGCTGGATGATCGATGCATCTCATAATGTGAAAGACCCGCTCGAAGATTTGTTGCAATCTGTAGAAGCAATTATGATTACGTATGCACAGGCATTACTGGTTGACGGAAAAAAATTATCCGAAGCACAACTGGTGAATGATGTGGTTACCGCCCAGGAATTATTGCAACATGCATTTCGTACAGACCTGCGTGCATTGGTGGCTGAAGCGAGAATAAGGAGTGGCGGCGCTTTAAACCCTTTGCATATTTATCGTATGGAAAAAATAAGGGCACGCCTGGTTAAAGAAAGAGGGGGAAAAACAGTAGCCACAGGGCTGTGATCAAAAATAAATTTTACCAGCAGCTAATTTGCCATGAGTAAACAAAAAGCAATTGCAGTTTTTGATGTAGGAAAAACCAATAAGAAGTTGTTTCTTTTTGATGAAGATTATAAAATCGCATTTGAAGAGTCAGCAAAATTTGAAGAAATACAAGATGAAGATGGCTTCCCTACAGAAAATTTACAGGAGCTGACTGATTGGGTCAAAGAAAAATTTGACTTTGCAGCCAATCAGCATGATTATGAATTGACTGCAGTAAATTTTTCTGCTTATGGAGCAAGTTTTGTGCATATTGATGAAAATGATCAGCCAATTACTCCTTTGTATAATTACCTGAAGCCTTATCCTGGAAAACTAAAAAAACAATTCTATGCAACTTACGGCGGTGAAAGTTTAATATCTCAGCAAACCGCATCTCCGGTTCTTGGCAACCTGAATTCAGGAATGCAATTATACCGCCTGAAATATGAAAGGCCTGAAGTCTTTTCCAGGATTAAATATTCACTTCACCTTCCGCAATACCTGAGCTTTATTTTAACCTCGCAAAAAACAGCAGATATTACCAGTATCGGATGCCACACGCAACTCTGGGATTTTCGGAACAACGACTATCATGCATGGGTTTATGCTGAACAGTTAAGTCAAAAATTTCCTGCACTCTGTGATGCTTCTTTAGTTCATTATATAGAAGCCGGGAAAAAGAATATTTCAACAGGCATCGGCTTGCATGATAGTTCTGCCGCGCTTATACCTTACATGAAATTTTTTCCTGAACCTTTTGTGTTATTATCAACGGGCACCTGGTGCATCAGCTTAAACCCGTTCAATCATTCCCCGCTTAGTGATGAAGAATTGCATCATGATTGCCTTTGTTATATGAGTTATAAGGGGTTGCCGGTAAAAGCCTCTCGGTTATTTGCAGGCCAGGAGCACGAAGAGGAAATAAAAAAACTGGCATCATATTTCGATAAAAATGAAGATTATTATAAAAGCGTTTTATTCAATCCGGTTTTTTTGAAACATCTTGACCAAACCGGTGTTTCACAATCGCAACATAATAATCATGGGATGTTACACAAATCCGTATTCACCAAAAGAGCGATTAACGATTTTGGAACTTACGAAGAAGCCTATCATTATTTAATTTACGATATTATGCAGCAACAGGTATATTCTACAAAATTGGTTTTATCCGGAACGCCCGTAAAAAGGATATTAGTTGATGGTGGATTTGGAAAGAATGATGTATATATGAACTTGCTTGCTGTTTCCTTCCCGGGCATGAAAATATCTGCTGCAAGCATTGCACAGGCCTCATCGTTGGGGGCGGCAATGGTATTGCATAATCATTTTTCAGGAAAAGAAATTCCTGCTAACGTTATTCAATTAAAAGATTTTAATCAGCCCTGAGGAATTGTACTCTCAGATAAACGGAAGCAATGACAAATTAAAGCCAGGGTTATGAATAACTTACTCAGCCATATTGTTGTTTTTTATTTTCATTTTTTTTAAAATAATCTCAAGCGGGCAAAAGCCGGTAAGTGAAGACTGCAATAAATTAACACCTACAAAAACACTTAGCCATATCCAATGTTTGTTGACGAGGTAAGAAAGCCCAATACCGGTAAGCGCAAGTATCCCTGCTACCGCCCTTATTATTTTTTCTCTCATTGCTTTTTTTTATTTTGTTGAGTTGTGAGAATGGAATCAAAGCAGTAGCCTGCTTTTCTGTAATGCCGAATAAGATTAGCTGTTTATATATAAGAGTCTACGGGCAGTATAAATGCCCGAACCGGGAAATTACTTGCTTCTTTTTGATTAAATTCTTTAATTATTTTGACAGCTTTGGTAACCTGTTCGTCATCAGTAAAGCTGAAAAACATTGTCGAGTCAAATTTTTCATCTCCTGCAGCAAACCATTCTTCCAATAAATTAATTGCATTCGATCCTTTGAAGCCTGTTATATCAACAGAACTAAACACTTCAATTTCTATAGTTTTGAAAATTTTCTGAACATTTTCCTGGTAATCTTTTATGCAGGTAACTATTAATAATTTCATGATGTTATTTTTATTTTTTAACAGGAAATTTTTTGCGCATCATTTTATAATAGAGTAAAGGCACAACGATCAATGTGAGGAAAGTTGAAGTGATTGTTCCGCCCATCAATGATATGGCAAGCCCCTGGAAAATGGGATCGAACAAAATGATCACTGCGCCTAATGCCACTGCGCCTGCTGTTAATAATATTGGCGTTGTTCTTACTGCGCCTGCTTCAATGATCGATTGTTTTAACGGAATGCCTTCGCGCAAACGGATATTGATGAAGTCGATCAGCAACACAGAATTTCTTACCATCACACCTGCAAGTGCAATAAAACCGATCATGGATGTTGCCGTGAAATATGCATGCATCATCCAATGCCCCAGAATAATTCCTACAAGTGATAATGGAATGGCTGCAAGCATTACCAACGGCACTGTGAAATTCTGGAACCATCCAACGATCAATATATAAATGATGAGTATAACAACAGCGAATGCAATGCCGAGGTCCCTGAATACTTCGAATGTAATTTGCCATTCACCATCCCACTTCAATGAATAATTATCTTCAAACTCCGGCTGGTGGGTGTATTCTTCTTTTAATGAATATCCTTTCGGGATCGTTATATTTTTCAGGCTATCGGAAACTTTTGCAATAGCATACGACGGGCTTTCTAATTTTCCTGCCATATCTGCGAGCACATAAACAACTTCTTTTTGATTTTTCCGGTAAATACTTTTTTGTTTCACCTGTTGCGTTACGGTTACCACATCGCGAAGGGGAACAACATTTCCCTGCATGCCTGCAATTTTCAGGTCGAGAATATCATCAATGCCGGTTTTATCTGCATCATTCAGTTGCAGTTTGATGGCAGTTTGATTGTATGATGCAGGCTGATAAACATTGCCAACAGGCATACCCGACAAAGCTGCATTTACCGTTGAAGTTATTTGTGCCGCTGCCACGCCATAACGCATTGCTTTTTCTTTGTCAACTGCAATGTGGTATTCCGGTTGGTCATCTTCAACCATCCAATCCACATCAACAACATCTGCAGTTTTACCGAATAAATTTTTTACCTGCCTCGCGATTTTCGTCTGCTCATTATAATCCGGCCCATATACTTCTGCAACGATAGTTGATAACACCGGTGGGCCCGGCGGCACTTCAACAATCTTTACATTCGCGTTATATTTTTTTGCGATAGCCTGGATAGGCTCACGCATTTGTTTGGCAATGGCATGGCTTTGAATACTCCTGTCTTTTTTATCAACCAGGTTCACTTGTATGTCTGCAACATTATCACCGCGTCTCAGATCGTAATGCCTTACCAAACCATTAAAACTGATGGGCGCAGATGTGCCGATATATGCCTGGTAATTTTCCACCAATGATTGTGAAGAGATATACGTTGAAATGTCTTTTGCAACAGCCTGCGTTTTTTCCAATGTTGTTCCTTCAGGCATGTCGATCACCACCTGGAATTCATTCTTATTATCGAACGGCAACATTTTTACAGCAACCGTTTTTGTATAAAACATCATCATCGAACCGATCAGAATAACAACAATGCTGATCATGAATGTCCACCGCTTCCATCTTGATTCGAGTAATGGATGAATGAATGAACGATAAATTTTATAGATGCCTGTTGTTTCGAGTGAATGTGGTTTGCTTTCTTCATGTTCAATCCCTCTTTTTTCTTTTTCACGAAGGAAAATAAAACCGAGATAAGGAGTGAGTGTTAACGCTACGATCAGTGAAAGCATCATCGCAATAGATGCCCCGATTGGCATAGGGCTCATATACGGTCCCATCATCCCACTCACAAATGCCATCGGCAACACGGCTGCAACAACAGTAAAAGTAGCAAGAATTGTCGGGTTGCCAACTTCATTGATTGCATAGATGGCTGCCTGCAAAGGCGGCAGTTTTTTCATCTTGAAATGCCGGTGCATATTTTCTGCAATGATGATGGAATCATCTACCACAATACCCGTAATAAACACCAATGCAAAAAGTGTGATGCGGTTCAATGTATAATGCAGGAAGTAATAAGCAAACAAAGTAAGCGCAAATGTTACCGGCACTGATAAAAACACTACCAATCCGCCACGCCAGCCCATGGCGAGCATTACGAAAACAGTTACTACCACAATAGCAATGAACAAATGGAATAATAATTCTGAAACTTTATCCGAAGCGGTTTCGCCATAATTTCTTGTCACAGTTAAATGGACATCATCAGGCAATAATTCTTTTTTAATGTGATTTATTTTAGAAAGGATTTTTTCAGAAAGCTGCATCGCATCTGCGCCTTTCTTTTTTGCAACAGATAAAGTAATGGCCGGATAATTTGACCTGAATGCATTTGCTTTTGATGTATCTGCTTTTCCATAACCGAAAAGCACATACTGGTTCGGTGTTTCAGGACCATCTTCAATTCTCGAAACTTGTTTCAGGTAAACCGGTTGTTGTTTGTTGATGCCGACAACTAAATTGCCAACATCATCGGCAGTGTTCAAAAAGTTCCCGGTTTCCACAGAGAACACCGTATCTCTTTGTAATAAATTCCCGCTTTGCAATTGTGTGTTGCTTCCCTGTATTTGTTTACTGATGGAAAGAAAATCAACATGGTTTTCTGCCATCTTATTTTTATCTAATAACACTTTTATTTCGCGGCTTCTTCCGCCAAGAATATTAATATCGGAAACATCCGGGATTTTTTTGATCTCGTTGGTAAGTTCCTGCCCGATCTGTTTCAACCGGTAATCATCATAGGTATCGCTCCATAATGTTAACCCGAACACAGGCACATCATCAATTGCCCTCGTTTTGATCAATGGAAGCGTTACGCCTTGCGGCATCCTGTCCATATTTTTCATTAACTCACTGTACAATTTTACTAACGAACGTTCTACATCTTCGCCAACATAAAATTGCACGATCAGCATCACCTGTCCTTTCATCGAAGTAGAGTACACATATTCAACCCCTTTCACATTCGAGATGATCTTTTCCAAAGGCGCTGCTACTTTTGTTTCTACATCTTTGGGTTCTGCGCCGGGATAGCCGATAAAAATATCTGCCATCGGCACCTGTATCTGCGGTTCTTCTTCACGCGGGATCAGGTAGGTGCTGTATGCGCCAATCAATAAAAATGCAATCATCAGCAGTATGGTTAACTTCGATTGCAGAAATGCTTTTGCTATATTTCCTGAAAAACCGTTTTTCATTATTGCCTGTTAATTCTTTTAATAATCCGGATTTGAATTTGCTTATTTTATTTTCACCGGTGCGCCGTTATATAATTTTCCTTCGGCGGCGCTGATGAATTGTTCGTTTTGTTGCAACCCACTCAATACTTCCACTTCGTTTCCGAAAGTTTTTCCTAACCTTACCCAACGGAGCAATGCTTTATTATTTGAACCGATCGTATATAAACCGGTAAGCTGGTCTTTATTGACGATGGCTGAAACCGGCACCAGCACAGCATTTGAAACAGTTGTATTTTTTTGGGGAGAATTAACGGAAAGTGTTGCATACATACCTGCGTACAACCCTTGCTTTTCATTTGCAGGGATACTTGCTTTGATGATGTATTGTCCGCCGGTAAATGCAGAGGACTGGTTGATCTGTGTGATATTTCCATGAAATGTTTTATTAGCAGCCTCAATGCTGATAGTAACCGGCTCATTCATTTTAATCGAACTGATTTCTGTTTCAGGAACTGAAGCGCTGATTTGATACGTGCCGCTTTGTTCGATGGTAACGATAGGCATTCCGGGATTTGCCATGCTCCCTGCATCTGCCAGTTTTTGTGTAACGGTTCCGGGGAAAGGCGCTGTCAAATTAGTATATGCTAATGTGGCATTAATCTCGTTGCGCATTTGTTTCGCTGTTTCCAGTTTTGATTTCATTGAATTGTATTGCAGCGTTACGTTCTCCAGTTCTTTTGCCGAAGCGCTTTGTTGTTTGTACAATGCAGTGAAGCGGTCATAATCTTTTTGCGCATTTTTCAAAGCAGCTTCCGCTTCGCTGATCATGGCATCCGCCTGTGCACGTTTGGCGAGGATATCATCATTGCTGATCGTTGCAATCAATTGCCCTTTGTTTACGTGGTCGCCAACTTTCACATTTAGTTTAGTGATGTAACCCATCACACGTGTGCTGATGTTTGCAGTTTGTGAAGATTCCACGGTGCCACTGAAATGGATACTCCCTGTTTCGTTGCCCGAAGGTTTTGCAACTGTTACCATAACAGGGGCTTCATTATCGGAAATGGTTTCGCTTCTTTTATCTGATGAACATGCGGCCCATAAAAAAGCAATCGGGCTAACCAGTAGTAATAAATATTTTGTTTTGTTGAAATGGTTGATCATGATGAAGTGATTATTTGTTTTCAGTTGCTGTTAAAAATTGCAAGTACGCATTGCTTACATGCTGATTGAAAATTGCCTGTGCCAATGCCAGTTTTTGTTGCGATAATTGTGTGGCAGCCATCATTACATCGGTAGTATTCACCAATCCCTGCGTATAGCGGTTTTGCAATATGCGCAATGCTTCCGACGATTGTTCTACCGCTTTTTTATATTGCGAGATATCAAACTGTGCGTCTATAATATCCTGTTTTGTTTTATTCAGTTCCAGGTTGCTTTGCGCTTTCTGTTGTTCCAGTTCGGATTGAAGTTTATTGCGCTCCAGTGTTTGCGTGGAAATAATATTTCTTGTGCGGTTGCCTTTAAAAATATCCCACGACAATTGAATGCCGGCGAGATATGCATTGGCGCCAAAACCAAACAAGCGGTTATCGTTGTATTGAAAGGAACCGAATGCATTCAGCTTCGGAAACATGCTCATTTTATTGGATTGAATGACCAGGTTTTTCGCTTCAACTGCTTTTGACATGGCTAAAAAATCTGCACGGGATGCAGGGATATAACTGGTATCTGTAACCGAAGTTATAATTTCATTGCCGTCAGCCGGGTTTGCTTTATATATTGTCCCTGTAGGCTCTCCCATCATCAGGCTGATATAATCCGAAGCATTTTTGATATTGCTTTTTGCTTTTTGAAGGTTGCTTTCAACAGACGCCACCTGCACCTGCACATTCAACACATCTGATTTTTGGATTAACCCCTGCTGAAAATGATCGTCTGTAAATTTATACACTGCATTCACTGTTTTTAATGCATCTTCCAGCACATTCACCGCATCGTAAGCCAGTTGCAGTTGCAGGTACGCTTTGGAAACTTCGAATGTGATGTACTCTTTGGTGCGTTCTAATTTGTGTGAATAAATTTCAACCTGTGCAGCAGCAGCTTTGCGCATATAGATCATATCCATATTTACCAACGGTTGTTGCACTTCTAATTTTGTAGTGAAATCAGGCGTTCCATCAGGATGATTTAATAAATCAGGATTGAAGTCAGTTGCAGAAATAGATTTCTGTTGCAGCTTAAAGCCAAATGCATTCAACGGGTTATTGGTGCTCATTGCCGTGTAGGAAAAATTTACCTGCGGCAAAAAGATAGCGTCGGTTTGTTTATAACCGGCTGCGGAAATTTCTTTCTCGATCGTTGCAATCTGAACGGATTTGTTATTATTCAATGATGCTTTAATGGCGTCATCGAGCGATAATGATTTCCCGTTTTCCTGCGCGGTAGCTGAAATGGTGAAAAAACATAACGACAATAAAAAAAGATAGCTTGAGCGAAACATGCTGTTTTTAATTTCACGCAAAGCTATCTGGCAAAAGAAAGGATTTTAGTAACTTTTGTTACGCTGGGAAACGCAATGGGGAAACTTGTTGTAATACAAGAACCGCGAAAAATAAATCAGCTGGAGGGAGCAAAATAAATACATAGAGGAAAACAAGTGCTGAATACTGAAGTGTTATGAACTTTCGATTTCATCACTTGTTATTTTTTGTGAAGCGCATGATTAAAGTTTTAATTTTTAACAATGATTCCGGCCGGCTCAGTAGATATGCTTGCGGAGCCTTAGACTATTCCGATAATAAATCTGATTAAGTTAATTTGTTCTTACCACAGAAATAATGAGGTGAAATTATCTTTGCATGAAGGCCCTGCCCCTTCTTCCACCCCTGCGTGCATTGCCTGTAAAAACTGATTGTGTGGATTGTGTTGGTAAAGCGTGCATTAAGTTGTTATCAAAAGGATGCCCCTTTATTACCGGTATTGGTTTCTTTATTAATTTTTGGATATCGTTCAAAAAACTTTTCTCGCTCCAATCGCAAAAAGAAATGGCGATGCCGCTTGCTCCGGCCCTTCCAGTTCGCCCTATGCGGTGAACATAAGTTTCCGCAATATTGGGAAGGTCATAATTCAGTACATGGCTAAGATCATCAATATCAATACCACGTGCTGCTATATCTGTTGCAACAAGTACACGTGTTTTACGTAATTTAAAATTATCCAATGCTTTTTGCCTGGCATTCTGCATCTTATTTCCATGTATTGCTTCAGTGCAGATACCGGCATTGTTTAATTGCCTGGCCAGTTTATCTGCATGGTGTTTCATCTGGATAAACACCAGCATGGTTTTTATATTTTCATCTTTTAGCAGATGAACAAGGAGGTCAAATTTCTTCAGTTTGTCTACATAATATACCTGTTGTTGTATTATTTCCGCCGTAGACGATACTGGTGTAACTTCTACTTTTGCAGGATTGTTTAACAACATACCTGCTAATTGTTTTATTTCTGCAGGCATAGTTGCAGAGAAAAACAACGTTTGTTTTTGGGATGGGAGTTTGGCAATGATGCGTTTTACATCATGTACAAATCCCATATCCAGCATCCGGTCAGCCTCATCTAATACAAAATACCTGATATCGTTCAGATGAAGCACATTTTGTTTGAGCAAATCCAATAAGCGGCCCGGTGTCGCAATAAGAATATCGACCCCATTACGGATTGCACGTACCTGTTGGAATTGTGGTACACCTCCAAAAATGACCTGTTGCTTGAAAGAAAGAAACTGTCCATAAGTTTTTATGCTCTCCCCGATTTGAATCGCTAATTCTCGCGTAGGCGTTAATATTAAAGTTTGAATACGGCGTTTAGGAAGTTGCCCGTTCAATTGCTGATACATTAATTGCAGTATAGGTATACTGAAGGCAGCTGTTTTACCGGTGCCCGTCTGTGCGCATCCCAACAAGTCTTTTCCCCGTAAAACAAATGGGATGGATTGCTCTTGTACAGGAGTTGGTTTTGTATACCCTTCTTTGCCCAATGCAGCCAATATAGGCTCAATGAGCTGTAAATTGTTAAATGACACGATTAGATTGTTTTAATTAAATGTTGATAAGGCTATCAGGAATGAACTGATACATTATCTGCCTTACGTTAACACATCACAGTATTTGAGGAGGTTAATCTACGCAAACAGAGAGAGTAGTAACATTAAGAAAGGCAAAGATAGTTCTTATTGACGGAACGGGCAGATTTATTTTTATCAAAGTTTTATTTCAGCCGCAAACAATACCGCGATAAAGATTTCCGCTGCGATCAAAAAGCAAACTGAAAGAATTCTGAAACATTGTTGTCCCAAAGGAAGTAAATAAGCAAAATAAAAAATGCTACTGAAAATCAATAGCATTTTTCAACCTTGCGGACCGGACGGGAAAGTTCGGCGCAAAATATTTTACTGAATTACAATTGCTTGTATTTTTTCCTCGATTTTTTCCTCTATCAATTGAAATACTTCCGCCAAATCTTACCATTTTTTACAAAGATTGACTTGTCTTAATAAAGATATGACTAATATCACATAACCCTAATCTTCGGTAGTGCCTCAGCTTGAAATTTTTTCGTAGTAGTTATTTAAAAAAATAAAATAGCACAGTAATTTATGCAACTCGAAAATAAGTAATTACAAAAAAATGGAACCAAGTATTGTTGGAACTATATGAATATGCACATCTTCATTAAATCTTGCCGACGATCATTACAATATTAAACTGAAAAATTATTCTTTGACGATGTATAGCATATTTGCAGAAAATGAAAATATGTGTATAGAAATGGGAAAGGGGAAATCATCTGTAAGATATGTTGTGACCTGCTTTGCGAATGATGAAATCCATTTGGAAAGCAGCGAGAATGATTTGATTTTCTTAAAGAGATTGTAATGGCAAGTAGAGAGAGAAATAGATTAACTGTAAATAATAATTTCGCTAACAAAGAATAAATCTATGGTTGAAGAAAATGTGTGTTTGGAAAAACGTCTATCATGCCTTTTCAACCATCAAACGTTCGCATACAATATTGCTCAATACTTCAGCCGCATGTTTTCCATAAGCTACGATCATTGATTTATCAAATGCCTCGATGGATTTTATTCTTATTTTCAGCCCCAACCGCAATTCGCGGCTATTGGGTTACCAATTTTATAGTCTCGCAGTAAGAACCTAATGTAAATCAAAGTAATATGAGCCATAAATCCAAATTTTGAAGGCATGGTCCATCTATAAATACATCACCAAAATTTTTTCTTAAGTTTTAGAAAAAGAAAAGAACCTTTGTACGTTAACCAATCAGGATGTTTTTACCATTGCGCTGGAAATATATTGCAAACCACTTTTTTTTGATTTGCCTTTTCATTTTCCTTCCAATCCTTGTCAGCACAAGGCCCCCGGATGAGCCATTCTTGACATTAACGAGACCCTTCATCCGGGATATTTCGGGAGATATCATATCCCTTATGATATTTTATTTCAATTATTATGTGCTAATACCTGCGGTTTATTTAAGAAAAAAAACCCTCTTGTATATCGTTAGCCTGTTGCTTTGCTTTTTGGCAATGATGGTCTGGCCAACGTTAATTTCGAGCGTAGTCCCATTGCACCTGACGCAAGCGCATCCCATAATAACACATCCAAAATCGCAGCCGCTGTACCAACTGGGCTTTCTACCGGGTTCATTGCACCATGTATATCTTTTCATGATTGCTATCTTCTTTTCATTTTTGATCCGGACGAGGGAAAACCTTGATGAAATAAAGGCGGAGAAATTAAAAGCAGAAATCGCCTCGCTGAAATCCCAGATAAACCCCCATTTTCTTTTTAACACGCTTAACACCATATACACCTTGTCGCTCAAAAATGATCCGCGTGCTTCAGAAGCCATTGTCCAATTGTCAGGCATCATGCGTTACGCCATCACGGATGCAAATGACGCCATGATACTTTTGCAAAAAGAAATTGAGTACATCACAAATTATGTAGAGCTGCAAAAGGCAAGGCTGGGTAATACAGCCAATGTCTTATTTCAATGCGAAGGCAATGCAAATGGCAAGAGAATTGCGCCACTCATATTGATTACTTACATTGAGAATGCATTCAAGCATGGCGCCAATCCAGACATGGAAGGCTGCCTTATAAAAATCGTCCTGCAAATAAAGGAAATTGGAATTCTTTTGCAAGTATTCAATAGCAAGGCAAAGCGCGTGACACCTGCTGATTTAACAGCGATTGGCATGAGCAATACAAAACACAGGCTTGACCATATTTATCCTGATAAATACAAATTGGAGATTGACGAGGACGAAAAAAAATATTTGATCAACCTAAGCATCCAATTACAATGATAAAAGCCATTGCCGTTGACGATGAGCCATTGGCCCTTGAACTAATTGAAAATTTTTGCAGGCAGTCAAATTCAGTACGGTTAGAAAAAGCCTTTACCAAATCCAAAGAGGCTCTTAATTTCATCCGGGAAAACCCAATTGACCTGCTGTTCCTTGACATCAACATGCCTTCCATTTCCGGGATTGAATTTTATAAAACGATCCAGCAAAAACCAATGCTGATTTTCACAACCTCTTATAGCGAATATGCCTTTGAAAGCTATGAGCTCGATGCGGTCGATTTTTTATTGAAGCCATTCTCATTCTCAAGATTCTCGCGTGCAATCTCCAAGGCTGAGGAGTATTCTCATTACTTGGCACGGCAGAACAAATCATTGGAACAATTGCTATTCGTGTACACGGATTATAGCCTGTTAAAGATAGAGCTTGCGGCCATACTTTATATCGAGGCCATGGACGACTATGTCAAAATACATTTATCGGGCCAAAAACCTGTCATGACGCGCTCCACTATGAAAGCCATCATGGAGAAGTTACCTTCAACGGATTTTTTTCGTGTCCATAAGTCATACATTGTACCATTTCGCCGCGTGCAGATGGTCAGGAACAAAACTATTACTATTGAAAAAAAGCAGATACCCCTTGGCGTAAGTTACGAGAAGGGGTTTTTAAAGTTGTTTAAGCGATAATACGCCATCATTTCCTGCTTCTCCCTACAGGAAAGGGCAATAAACACCCTTTAAAGTTTTATTTACCGCAACATTTAGTGAGTTCACCTCAAAGGTCGGCACAGTTAGCAACCTGGGCATAAAATTGAAAGTAGTAATACGTTCGGGTGCCATGCTTTTTTAATCAAAAATAATTTCTTAAAACAAAAACCCAGAGCATATGCAAACTAACCTCAAAAAAGGAAATATGAAAAACCAAATATCTGACCCTTACTTTATGGATACTAGAAAAATCCTATTATTCAGCACAGGTTTGTTGGCCATGGTGTTCACGATTTTTCTTGCGTGTAAGAAAACGACAACCTCAAGTGCTTCTGTAACAGGGCTCAACTGCTCGTCCGCAACTTTCTCGGCGACGGCGACGGCGAGCGTGTCCTACACCGGGACTGCTACAGTCTCCTACACAGGAGGGAATGGCTTGAGCTATAGTGCCGGCTCCGCCATTTCCTCTACAGGAGTGACTGGCTTGACCGCAACCCTCGCCGCAGGGACTTTGGCAAGCGGGGCTGGGAGCATTAAGTACAGTATTTCCGGGACGCCGTCGGCAGCAGGAACAGCTTTGTTCGCGATCACTTTTGGCGGACAAAGTTGCAGCCTGTCTTTGACAATCGACTCAGCTTCGACTGCGTCAAATTCTTGTTCAACAGAAACAGGCGTTGCCCAGGTTGTTTGCCTTGCTAACGCATTCCTTGCGACACTGACATCTGACCAAAAAACAGCGGCAGTCATTGATCTGACATTGGCAAATGCCGAACGCTGGTCAAACTTACCCTGCGCACTGAGCTGCAGGAATGGCTTATTGTTTAGTACCCTTACAAGTGCACAATCAACAGCAGCCCTCGCCCTTATCAAAGCTGCCGCAGGCACCGGTTATACTGGTGAAGGTTATGAGGAATTCCAGACTATACGCGCAGCAGACGACTATCTGGGCACGATGGCGAATGGATATGGCTCCGGAAATTACGTTATCGCATTTTTGGGCACACCAAGCACAACCGGAAAATGGATGCTCCAATATGGCGGGCATCATTACGCGTCTAACATTACTTATGATGCGGGTGCGGTTACAAGCATTACGCCACTTCACGAAGGGGTCGAGCCCCATACCGATTTTACAGTCAATGATACAACCTATACTAACCCACTGACAAATGAGCACACGGTCATGCAAACTATGCTCGGCTCATTCAGTAGCACTGAATTGTCATCTGCAAAAATATCCGGCACTTTTTCCGATTGCCTGATGGTACCCGGTTCTACTACCAATACGATGCCTGCCACTAAACAGGGCATTCAGGTCAGCAGTCTTAGCAGCACTGCACAGGCAAATGTTTGGGCAGCCATTCAGCCTTGGCTTGATGATATCGATTCTGCACAAGCCGGCGCCATCCGCACTGCATATTTGAATGAATTGTCAAGTACGTATGTGTGCTATGCCAGCAATACTACAGCTACTGCAGGAAGTGCCAGTTCTTTTCTGACAACGAATACGGATTATGTCCGCATTGATGGCCCGAGCGTGTGGATAGAATTTATTTGCCAGACAGGGGTGGTTATCAGTAACCAGATTCATTTCCATTCAGTGATGCGTGATCACTCGAGGGACTATATCGGGCTTTAAAACTTTTTATTCCATGACCAAAATATTTAAAATGAGCAACTGCTTTTTGAGGAAAAACCAGTTGCTCATTCTTATCATTTTTATTTTATCAATTCTTTTTCTATTGCCCAAATTTTCATCCGCACATCAAGCTCCTTACAGTATAGTGTACCTTGATGTCAGCCCGGACAGGGTGGGAGCCGAATTGCGAATCCCTTTAAGTGAACTTCAGTTGGCGATGGAGAAAAACCTCAGTTTTCAGCCTGAGACACTGATTGAAAAAGACGGCGATGCCTTAAAAGCATATATCCTTTCTCATACACGTGCTTATTCAGATAAACAATATCAGTGGCTTCCAGAGATCAAAGAAATTAGTGTCGAAGCGGAACAACAAATCGCAAGTGGCCCTCCTTTCTGGGAGTTGAGGGTCAAATTGATTTTTTCGACAATACATCACGGTTCTACGAGAAAGTTCATGCTAGATTATGATGCAGTCGTCCACCAAGTAATCAATCATGTGGTATTCGTTGTGATCAGGAGTGATTGGGAAACGGGAAGGTCAGATTCCTTAACAGCAGACAGCAATCCTATGACCATTAGGATTGGTAGTGATAACAAGGTTCACCCATTGGAGATAGACTTGAATAACGGCACGATGTGGACGGGCTTCAAGAATATGCTCAGCCTTGGCATGAATCATATCAGGGAAGGGACAGATCATCTGCTTTTCCTGATCACATTATTGTTGCCGGCGATGCTTCTAACAGACAAAAAAAAGTGGGGCGCATTTGGTGGCGTCAAATATAGCTTTGGGAGGTTGCTGAAAATTGTTACCGCTTTCACGATTGGCCATTCATTCACGCTTTTGATAAGTGCGCTTGCATGGATAAAATTACCATCTCAGCCTGTTGAAATACTGATTGCGTTTTCCATTCTCGTCTCAGCGATTCATGCCATCAAGCCGGTTTTCCCGGGGAAAGAAATTTTCATCGCCGGTGGTTTTGGCCTTATTCACGGGTTGGCTTTTGCATCCGCAATTTCGAACATGAACTTAAATCCAGGATTGCTTGTGCTCAGTATTCTCTGGTTCAACCTTGGCATCGAATTCATGCAGTTGATTGTAATAGCACTGATTATCCCCTCGCTCATATTGCTTAGCAAAACGCCATTTTACAAGGCATTCCGGATAACAGCAGCAGCCTTTGCCGGCATTGCCGCCATGGCATGGATTTCTGAGAGAACCTTTGGGAATGAAAATTTTATTACGGCTATCATCGCAAAAATCCCTGAATACGGGCTTTGGTGTATCTGCGCTGTCGCAGCCGTGTCGATCATTGGATACAGCGTCTCTCGGCTAAATGGCAAGAAGTATATTTTTTCTTCATAGTTTATAGATCTTTGGAACAAAAAATAGTTGAGAAATACCCTGTCGACCCTTGATACAGCATTTAAAAAATCATTAAACGAAATTTTTTGGCAAGGATAACAGGTTTAAAAAATGTTGCAAAAGAAAATGTATCTGTCATGGATTTTAGGAAAATTTATTTACTCGGGGTTTTGATATCCTTATTTTTTACCAAACTTTCGGCTCAATCTGAGGTGCGCGGAATTGTGATGGACAGAGCCACTCAAGAACCGCTTGAACAGGCGACAATAACTGAAGACGTCACTGGCAGAACAGCCATCACAGATATCTATGGAAAATTTTTTCTAAAGACAAATGCAAAAGATACGGCTTCGATTACTGTTTTTTATGTCGGCTGCCCTCCCTTTCATATTAAATGCAATGTTGGAAATGTAAAATTTACATTGATCACATTGGAAAGAAAAGATTTACAGTTGAAAGATGTGGTCATTACAGCAAATAGTAATGCGCTTTACACTACTAAAATATTAAGTGCGCTGGACTTGAATGCCCATCCCGCAAAATCAGCGCAGGACCTGTTGCGCCTAGTGCCCGGATTGTTCATCTCACAGCATCAGGGCGGTGGAAAAGCAGAACAAATTTTTTTAAGGGGTTTCGATTGTGACCACGGAACGGATATTAATATTTCTGTTGATGGTGTTCCTGTGAACCTTGTTGCCCATGCGCATGGGCAGGGATATGCAGACCTGCACTTCCTGATACCTGAAACCATAGCTGATTACCAATGGGGGAAAGGCCCCTTCTACGCAAATAAAGGCGATTTTACTACAGGAGGTTTTGTTTCATACAATACCAAAGGTTTTCTCGATAACAATTTTGTACGAACAGAAGGCGGGTTGTTCAATACCGGGAGAGTTGTTGCCGGCATAAACCTGCTCGATCATAAAGCCCGGGAAAAAGGGCAGTCGCTTTACCTCGCAGGGGAAGGGCTATATTCAGATGGCGGCCCGTTTACACAAGTGCCGGAACATTTTAAACGATACAATTTCATGGGAAAATTTGTAACTCCTTTAAATGCTGACAATAAGCTCACCGTTGAGTTTTCTACACTTTGGTCGAAATGGCGCTCATCAGGAGAAATTCCGGAACGCGCACCCAGCGAAGGGTATATGGATGGCCGTTGGGGAACGATCGATAGTTTTCAAACCGGCTATACTACAAGAACGAATGCCATTATAAAATTAAACTCCAATCTTGGAAATAATTTTACCTGGAAAAATGAAGCATTTTATTCTAATTATAATTTAAGCCTGTACACCAATTTTACGTTTTATTATTTTTTCCCGGATCAGGGGGATGAATTTCGCCAGGGAGAGAACAGGAACCTTTTCGGTTATCATTCCACACTTAATAAAACAGGATATGTCGGAAACACAAGCTTCAACACGGAAGCCGCAGTTGGTTTCAGAACCGACCTGATCGACCCCGTCGAACTCGATCATACGGAACGAGGTGTTTTTCTGGAAAAAATTCAGTACGGCAACGCTAAAGAAACAAATATCTATAGATACATTGACGAAAATATAAAAAGCGGCAACTGGCTTTTCAATATTGGTTTGCGGTATGACTATTTCAATTTTTATTACCTCAATATGGCCACAGATTCTTTTGCAACAAAGATATTCGACGGATTAAATCCAAAGGCGCATGCAGCAACAATATCCCCGAAAATTAATATTGAATATACATTCAATCCTTCATTTCAATTATACCTGAAAACAGGAAAAGGATTTCATTCAAATGACGTACGTGTTGTGATCGCTCAACAGGGAAAAGAAATATTGCCATCGGCCTATGCAACAGACTTTGGGTTTAACTGGAAACCATTTCCCAAACTTTTTATTAATGCGGCAGTATGGTATTTGTTGTTGCAATCGGAATTTACGTATGGATCTGATTTGATCGACCAACCAGGCGGCCCGATGGAACCGAGCGGAAGAACGGTTCGTTATGGCATTGATTTTTCCGGAAGGTTCCAGGTTACGGATTGGCTATATGCAGCAATGAATATTAATCTCGCTCATCCGAGAAGTATCGATGACCCGAAAGGTGAAAATTATCTTCCGCTTGCACCAACGTTTACAAGTACCGGCGAATTGAATTTTAAATTCCCGGGGGGATGGAATGGTGGCATCAGCTATCGCTATTTGCACGACCGTGCAGGCAATGAAGATTACAGCCTCACGGCAAGGGGATATTTCGTAACAGATCTGGCGGTCAACTATACAAAGAAAAAGTATGAAATAGGATTGACCGTAGAAAACCTGTTTGATCAAAAATGGGATGAAGCAGAAATAGAATATACATCACGATTGAAAAATGAAACTGTGCCCGTTGATCAAATGAGCTACATACCTGGCGTACCATTTTTTCCAAAGCTGCGATTGACAGTTTTCTTCTAATCTGACAAAAATATTTATAGGTTTAATTGACCAATTTTTGACGACACAATACATTTTGCAATTAGTCAGAGGGACTATGGACACTGTTTGCTCGCTGGTGGCGGTGTTATACTGCTTTATAAGTTGACTGGAAATATTTGGAAAGAAATTGGCTTTTTGGCCAGATGACAATACTGATAACTGCCACCCACATGAACTGTGTAAAAAACCAAAAAAAAATCTATTTTTTTCAAGCTTTAATTAATGGTCTATGTCCATGAGTTTAATCAAATATGAAGCCTTCCCGAAAAGCACAAAGCTTTCCTGCAACAACAGCGGCGGGGGAATTAACACTTACCTCAACGTATCCACTTTCCTATAGGTAACTACTTACAAAAGGTAAGTTGTCGTATCTACCTTTGCCTTGTCAAAAAAAATAAATGACAATTTAAAAGAAAGAATATGACATCAAAAACCAAGAACATCATCAATTGGGTACTTGCCGGTTTGGTAGGTATCATCTTCCTGGGATCAGCTATGGGCAAATTAATGGGGAGTCCAGACGCACTAAAAATGGCAGAAGGGTTTGGCATTAGTGCAACTGCATTTAAAACATTGGGGGTAATTGAATTATTATCTGTGATCTTATTTATTTATCCACGAACTGGCATTTTGGGAACCTTGCTTTTGGCTGCTTATATGGGCGGGGCCATTGCATCGCACCTGGAACATGGGCTGCCTATCATGGCACCAATATTTATTTCCGCATTTGTTTGGATAGCGGCCGTTGTCCGCTTCCCAGAATTGAGGCAACGCATTTTAAACAGTTAATAAAATGAACAGAAACGAGTTTATAAGAAGTTCAGCAATTTTAACTGTCGTTACTGCTTTACCCAATATTTTAAAAGCAACAACACAAAACATTGAACCCAAAACTGAACAATTCAATAATACGATTATGCAAAATATAAATTTTGGGGAGGCACACTTAAGTGTTACCAATATCCAAAGATCAATCCATTTTTGGCGGGACATTGTAGGCATGCAGGTCAGAAAAGCGGGTGACAGCATTGAAGTTGGCACTTCAGCGAGAACCTTAATTGTGTTGCACCAGGATGCCACCAAACCCAAACAAAGAGGGTATAGTGGTTTGTACCACGTGGCCATTCATCTGGAGACTGAAAAAGATTTGGCACAATTACTATTGAGGCTTACCAAAAAAGGTTGGAGGACCGCCCCTACCGATCACATCGTTGCAAAGTCCGTGTATGTGGACGACCCGGACGGGATCACTATTGAATTTGCCGTGGAAACGATGCACAGGGTAACCAAAGAGATCGTGTCGGAAAAAGATTTTAAATTCATCGATGACAATGGAAAATTAAGAAACCCCATTGAACCCCTGGATGTGCAGGAGCTTTATACTCATTTGGAAGATGATAATACAGAACACCCATTTCCCGAAACTGCCATAATAGGGCATTATAATTTGCACCAGCCGGTGTTGGATGCTTCGTATGATTTTTATAAAAAAATGGATTTTATACCGCATGTAAAAATTGACGGGCAAGTATGGGGCGATTTGGGAGCTGGTGGCGTTACCAAACATCGTATTGCCGTAAATCTTTGGGCTGGCCCCAATGCACCCAAAACGCCCACCAATATGGCAGGGTTAAAATTTATGACTGTAAAATATGACACGAAGGAAAGATTGCAGAAAGTTCTGGCCAATTTCCCGGAAGCCATAAAAACGGATAATGGTTATTGGTTGGAAGACTTGGGGGGCAACAAAATTTTGATTGGTTAAAAATTCTAATCAAGAAATGAAAATAGCCCTCATTATAGGGGGTACAAGGCCTAACCAGATTGCTGAAGCAGTTCCAAAACGGGCTTATGATAAAGGCTTTAATAGAACCGATGCCGAATTTACAGTTGTCGGTTTGCGGGATTATACCCTGCCCGTTTTGGATGAACCAATGTCTGCATCAATGGGTCGATATGCATAACAGCATATCAGAAAGTAGTCTGAAGCAATCAAATCTTTTGACGGATCTGTATTTGTTGCACCAGGATACAAACATTCAACAATCGGGGCATTGAAAAATATAATCGCTTATTTGTTCAATGAGAGGAAGAACAAATCCGCAGGTTTTGTTGGTTCTGGAGGTCCTGGCGCGCCAAGGGCAATTGAGCACTTACTTGGAATGATGGGCAAACGTTCCATCGCTCAGTTCGGGTTCGTGCGGGTTTATCTTTACTGGCAGATTTCGAAAACTTTCACATTTTCAAACCGGCCGCTTTTCACGATAAAAATTTGCAAAAGTTGGATGAATTGATCTCATGGGAAATGCCTTAAAAAATGAGAGAAAATGAACAGCAACAAATTGATTGATCAGTGGTTTAAATGTCGAAATGATCGGGGTTGGTCAACAACGAAAATTAAATTTTTTAAAAAATGTAGATATGGAAAACCAGAAAATGAAAATAGAGATTTGGAGCGATGTGATCTGTCCATTTTGCTATGCGGGCAAAAGGAAATTTGAATCTGCGCTTGTTCAGTTTGCTCATAAAGAAGAGCTTTCCATTGAGTGGAAAAGTTTTGAAATTGATATAAAAATTGCAGAACGAATTAGCCCCGGAATGAACATTTACCAGTATCTGGCCCAAAAAAGGGGGGTAAGTTATGAGGAGTCTATCGCTATGCACCAAATAACCGTTGATCTGGCAAAAAGTGTCGGTTTAGAATACAATTTTGAAAGGGTGGTTTTGACCAGTTCATTTGATGCCCATCGTGTTATTCAATATGCCAAAACTAAAAATTTGGCAACAGAAATCATTGAACGTATCTGTCACGCTTATTTTACCGAAGGTAAAAATATTGGCAATACTGGCACTTTAATAGAATTAGGCAAAGAAGTGGGTTTGACAGAAATGGAAGTAAGGGAGGCTTTGAACAACGATATGTATGCTGAAAACGTAAGGAAGGACATGGAGGAAGCCAAAGAAAAAAATGTAAGGAAAGTGCCTTCATACATCTTAAATGGCAAGCAGCATCTTATTGGAATCCAGTCGCCTGAAGAGCTGCTTAAAACTTTAGAAATGGCATATGCCGAATGGATACAAAAAAGCCAGGGGGCATCAAACAATAATTTAGAAGGGCTGGTCTGTAGTATTGAAGGGGGTGATTGCAACTAGTTTTACCTTATAGGAGTTTGAAAATATAAATATTCTATACATTTATTTTGCCATTATTTTTTTTCTATGTTGTTGCCCCCATAATTTCATTTCGGTTATTAAATTACTCAGGGTTTCAGCATATTCGGTAGTTGCATATTCTATACTCACAGGATAACCATCATAAACTGTTCTTGTGACCAATTGGTGAATTTCCAGATCCTTCAATTCTTTTGCCAAAACCTTTGATGAGAGTTTAGGGATGCTTTTTTCAATTTCACCAAAACGTTTATTGCCATGTTTGATGGAAATGATGATTAGGATTTTCCATTTGCCATTAATGACATCAAGCGTGTCCATAATGGGTAAAATGATATTGCTACAATCACCGCTGTATTTATTCTTGTTTGCCATTTAACGATACTTTAGTAGGGAGCTTACCATATGAAAGTAAAGGTAATGATTGGCTTAGTTTTGCAAAGGGCAAAATCAAAAAATTAAAATCAGGGATTACTGTTTTTCAATGACAGTAGCCGAGTTTGGCGAAATCATGATCCGCTTTCAAGGTTCTCCATTTTTTTACTATCCATTTGGCAGCACTTTCATTTGCAATCTCTAAATGCCTTTCTTTTAGAGTAGAGGGCTTAACAAAAATAGGCTTGAACATTGAAGCGATCACCAGCGGTAATTCCGCTCGGATTTAGTGCTGGTTTTAACCAATAAAGCCCAGCACTAGTTCTTACTATTTAACTTTATCATGCAGCTTTACTGAAGCAGTCGATTTATTCCGGGCGAGTTAAGATTCTACTCGTAAGAAATGAGGCTATCCAATGGTAAACGCAATTTAGCGGCATTTACAAACGGATCTTTTTCTACATTGCGATAACCTAATGAAAGTAATACAACGCTTTTTAGCCCTTTTTCTTTAAGCCCCAAAATCTCGTTGTACTTGGACGGGTTAAGGCATTCCATAGGCGTAGCATCTATTCTTGACTCAGCAGCCGCTACTAGCCCTGTCCCCATCCTATGTATGCTTGTTTGCTTGCCCAAATAAAATGCTCTTCTGTTGTTCTTCCTGTAAGATTGGCTACTAAAATTTTGCGAAAATCACCCAGGGCTTCAACTGCTATGCCTCTGGTATCTGCCATACGCTGTATATAGTCATCCACATGGGCTGTTGATAAATTTTCGATGGCGGCAAATACTAATAAATGCCAAGTTTCGGTAACCTGCGGATTAAAACCGCCTTCTGCTAATTGCCTGCGCACTTCTGGGTTTTCTACCACAACAACACGGTAGGGCTGCAAACCTGCTGCTGATGCCGAAAGGTTGATGGCTTCCAAAATCGTTTTTACATCAGCGTCGTTTACTTTTTGCTCGCTGTTTTTTTTACGGCATAAGGCCATTAAAGATGTTATTAAACTCATTTTTATTTATTTATATGTGAATAAAATTGTTATCTAACCCCCCAAACCTCTTTAATACCTTGCTGTAGCATAACCGGTCGTCTGCCTAATAATTTTTCAAGGTCGTTTGTAACGATTTCAAATTGCCCGTTTTTGATATCGGTATTAAATCCTGTAACAATAAGGACAATAAAATCATCCACACCTGTATTTTTGAGCATTTGTGTAAAAACACTTAGTTCCGCTGCGGTATAGGTTACTTTTTTTCCTGAAACGGCTGAGAGTATATCTGCAACATCCTGAAACGAGTACAAGGTATTTCCTGCAATGTCATAGGTCTTGTTTTCATGTCCGTTTTGCACAAGTACATTGGCGGCAGCTTCACCCATTTCTCTTCTGAGTGCGAAAGGAACTTTGCCGTTTCCTGCCGGTAAATAAAAGCCGGTTTCAAATACTTTTTCACCCGCATAAAATGGCAATACATCCATGTAAAGATTGTTGCGAAGGAATGTATAAGTGAGTGCGCTTTTACGGATGTAGTCTTCGGTTTTGAAATGGTCATCAAGTCCCTGCACTACCGATGCATTGATGTTTTTATGTGAAATTCCCGCATATACAATATGCTTAACCCCGTTTTTTACCGCAATATCTACAACGCTTTTGTTTTGTACCAGACGATAAGGTACAATGGTGGGAATAAGTAAAATTTTACTGATGCCTTTAAATGCTTTATCTAAAGATTCCTGGTTGTCGAAATCTCCGATACGCACAGTTATACCTTTATCTGCAAAGGGTTTAGCTTTATTTTCATCTCTTGCAAGAATGGCAAATTCGTGGGGGGCAAGATGTTTTAATAATTGCTCAGTCGCAGCTCCGCCAAGATGTCCGGTAGCACCTGTTACTAATATCATTTGTTTTAGATTTATTTGAGTGAAATAAAAGGAATAAGTGTATTAATATGCAGCAGTGAATCTTGTTTGATGATGCTTAGGATTTTCCACTTCATCGGCAATGACTACTGCTAGATCTTCTACAGATAACACGTTTTTGCCATTTTCATCCATCACCTGATAATCGGTCCCCAAGCGATATTTGCCAGTTCTTCCGGTTGTTATACCCTGGTGCATATCTGCTGCCGGACTAAAAAAAGCCCAGTCCAATTCTTTTTCTTCTTTTAGAATATGGTAATAATCTCTTGCCGCTTTTGCACCTGGCACAAAAGGATTATCGGCAGGAAAAGTATCCACCAACTGGTTACCATCGGGTAAATACAAGCTACCAGCTCCACCAATACTAATAAAACGTTTTATGCCCGCTTGTTTTACGGCCTGTTGAATGGCTTTAGAACCCTCTATGAAATCTTCGTACATATTCGGGTTTGTCCAGCCCGGGCTAAATGCATTAATTACAACATCAAAGCCTTTTAATGCAGTGGTTAATGCTGTAATGTTATTGGCATCAACTGCTAGATATTTTGGATTAGGCTTATCAGATACTCGTTCTTTTCTTGAGAACCCGGTTACTTCAATGCCTCTGTATACCAGTTCAATCGTAATTTGTTTACCTACAAATCCTGTGGTTCCAATAACTGCTACTTTCATTTTTTTAAAATTTTATGTTTGTCTGTCTTCTTTTTCCGTTTGTTTTAGCCAGGTCGCCAAATTTTCCTTTCTGAAAATCTATGTATGCCTGCCTTATTTCCTGTTCATTGTTTAATACAAAAGGGCCCTCAGCTATATAAGGTTCGTTATTGACTTCGCCTCCCAAAACCAAAAACTCGGAGGCTTCATTGGCTTTGATTTGAATAGTGTTGGCATCCCGTTCAAAAAGGACTGTCTGGCTTGTTTTCACGCTTTGAGAACTGTTTATCTCAAGTTGTCCTTCCTGCAGGTAGATAAACACATTTTGCGCAGCCTCAACCGGTAGTTCAATTGTTGCGTTTTCCTTCATTGAAATATGCCAGTAAACAACAGGCATTAACAAATGGGTTTTTGACTTCACACCAAAGACTTCACCCAGCATAACCCTGATTTTGGTATTCTCTTTTTCTACGATTGATATGTCTCCCTCTTTAGTGTGGGAGGCAGAAGGTTCTGATTTTCTTAGTTTAGGGGGTATATTCAAACAGCCTTGAAACCCATGGAAAACGCCACCATTTTTATATAGTTCATCACCCGTTTCTTCCATGTGCAACGCCCCTTTGCCTGAGGTAAACTGAATAAAATCACCGGCTTTATATTCAAAATCATTACCCATGCTATCACGGTGATGGGCAGTGCCTTTCAATAAATATGTAGTTGGAATAATGCCGGCATGCGGATGTGCATCCACCCTGAATGGGAAACCGTTGGACAATTGCATGGGGCCGAATTCATCTAACAGAAAAAACGGAGAAACATAGCTTTGATAATCTCCCTTTATGATATTTTTCAATCCCATTTTTCCCATTCCTCCTGACGATGGACTGATTATCTTATATATCGTTCTGTACTTTTGCTGACTTGTGGATGCGGAAGCAGCCCCTAAATTGTCTGATAAAATTACTGTTGCCATAATGATTGATTTTTTTAATAAAGCTGCCCCTTTCCATAATATTTGAAATAAATGCACTTTTATTGATTGGTGCTAATAGAAAGCTGTGAGGTTCTCAGTTCCTGAAAATAGATGTACGAAACAACTAAAAAAACAAGTGGGATTACAGGGAAGAAAGCTACACTTGGTCCATCTACAATACCGTGGGCTATAATGCCCGATGTAAAGGTGATAGCAAAACCAACATATGCCCATTCTTTGACCCTAGCGGCAATGGTAGGTATAAGTATTACCAGCATTCCTAAAATTTTGGCAACACCCAATTCGATACGGAAATAATCAGGAAAACCCAGGTGCCGGTAACCTTCAATAAATTTAGGGCTTGTAAAATACATAAAAGCGGGAGTGGCACCTGTAAGCATAGCCAGTATGGTTGCAGTCCAGTAAATTGTTTTTATTTTTTTCATTACTATTATTGCTTTCTAATGCAAACTTAGAATACCTTTGATATACTATTGATAGCAGTATACTTTTGTATACCGCTTTTGTGACTATACTTTTGTATAGCAGATAAAATTTTTGTTATGAAAAAAGAACTTGATTTAAAAGCAATACAAGATTGCCCCAATTCATTTGTAGTTGCAGTAAATGACGCCATGAATGTATTGACAGGTAAATGGAAATTGCCCATCATGGCATCGCTGATATTTGGCAAAAGGCGGTTCAAAGAAATTGAAAGAGAAATTCCAAAGATTACACCACGAATGCTATCGAAAGAATTGAAGGAACTGGAATTGAATGGCATCATAAAGAGAACTGTTCATGACACTATTCCTGTTACTATAGAATATGAGTTTACTTCTTCTGGCAGAAATATTAAGACTGTGCTTGATTCTATGGTTGAATGGGGTTTAGAGCATCGAAAAAATATCTTTAAAAGGGCATAATGGAATGTTGTATCAAAATTCTAATGAAGTACTGCACCGTGTATAACACCCATAATTAGATGCCTGATATGTTTACAGATACAGACCTCTTGCAAATGTCCAATTATACTTTCTATATCATTATCCATTTTTCTTTCTTCTTCATTTGCAAAATATTTCGTCAATGTGATTTTAGTTGGGGTATAAAAAGGTAAGGCCGGTTTTCTGTTGTGGTAAACTTCAGTTGGGAATGGGGTTAGTTCGTGGAGGGAGAGGAAAGTACGGGGGAGGGCTGGGGCCCGTGGGAGAATGTTTAATATTTCTGTAATGATAAATGCGTTGCGATTTTTGTCTTAGCGTTGATGCTGCTTTGCTTTTGTCAATGATTGCCTATTAAATTTAGAATATTGTGTAGCAAAATACTTGGCACTAAACTTTTCGTTTTCTCTGCCAGCAACGCCAACAAAAAACCACCAAACGCTGTTCTCAAAATTGAAAAGATATTGAATTGAAGATGCAAGCTACTGTCAAAGTAAATGCCATGTGTCAGGCCGAAAAGAGTACTTGTAAGAATGGCTGCCCAACCAAACGACACTCTTGCAAGTGTCCATTTAGGTTTGGAAAACACATAGTTAAGCAATGTGAGTAATATACCTCTGAAAACAATTTCTTCTGCCAGTTGGAAAAGCCTGCAAAACTTTCCCATGTCCGCCAGTCACTTTTACGTTTAAATCTGCGTGGCGAATGGGGGTCAATCTTCGTGGATTTTCCATTCCATCATTTCGGACATCTTTTTCAGGGCAAATTAATTTGATTGGCAGTAACATAATTTACTCGATCATTTACTCGATCAATAATTATGTCAACCATTATAAAGGTAAGATGAGTAGGGTTTAGAGTTTTGTTACAGTATTCTGAAATACAACACTGTATCATAAAGGTGAGTAAAAATAAAAAAGGATTACAAACTTTGTAATCCTCGTTTTGCGGACCGGACGGGACTCGAACCCGCGACCTCCGCCGTGACAGGGCGGCATTCTAACCAACTGAACTACCGATCCAACCTTTTTAGAGGACGGCAAAGATAGGAGAATTGAGTTTTTCAAACAAAACTTTCACTACAAATTCTGCTTCCCTTAATTTTACACCCACCAATAAATTATGCCGCATTATGCCGCAAGATAAAAACCGTCAATTTCTCGATTTTGAAAAACCGATCAAAGACCTTTTTGATGAAATCGAAAAATTGAAACAAACTGCTGAGAAAACAAAAGTCGACCTGAGCGATTCCATCAAAAAGCTGGAAGCACAGGTGCTTGAACGAAGAAGAGATATCACCAGCCATTTAACTGCCTGGCAAAAAGTTCAGCTTAGCCGTCATCCGGACAGGCCTTATACCATGAAATATATTGAAAAAATGTGTACCAATTTCGTGGAATTGTTTGGTGACAGGAATGTAAAAGATGATAAGGCAATGATCGGAGGATTTGCCCAACTGGATGGGCAAACCGTGATGATGATCGGGCAACAAAAAGGGACTAATACTAAAATGCGGCAGATGAGAAATTTTGGTATGGCAAATCCTGAAGGATACAGAAAAGCATTACGCCTCATGAAGCTGGCAGAAAAATTTAATAAACCGGTTATTACTTTAATTGACACACCGGGTGCTTACCCGGGGCTGGAAGCTGAAGAACGCGGACAGGGTGAAGCCATAGCCAGGAATATTTATGAAATGATCCGGTTACGCGTTCCCGTTATTTGTGTCATTATCGGGGAAGGGGCATCGGGCGGCGCTTTAGGCATCGGGGTTGGCGACAGGGTGTTCATGCTGGAAAATGCATGGTATACGGTGATCTCTCCGGAAAATTGCAGTTCTATTTTATGGCGCAGTTGGGCGCAAAAAGAAAAGGCTGCCGAAGAACTCCGGCTAACTTCAGATAATATGCATGAATTTGGATTGATTGACGGTATAATACCCGAACCGCTTGGCGGGGCACATTGGGATTATGATGAAGCGGCAACATTACTGAAACCAAAACTGATAAGCACTTTGCACGAGTTGAGACAATATTCCCCGGAATACAGAACCGAAAAGCGGATTGAGAAATTCAGCAAAATGGGTTTTTGGGATGAAGTGGCTTCATAATCGACAATTAATAATAAATAGAAATTAATCATTCAGGATGGATTTAAGAACACAACTTAGGGGAACCGGCGTTGCATTGGTTACCCCATTCAAATCTGATTTTGAAATAGACTATGATGCGCTTGGCCGTGTAATTGATTTCGTGATTAAGGATGGCGTGGAATATGTGGTTACGCTGGGTACAACCGGTGAAACACCTACCTTATCGAGGCAGGAAAAAATGGATATTGTCAATTTCACTTACCATAAGGTTGATAAGCGTGTTCCTGTTGTAGTGGGCATTGGCGGTAATAATACCCGAGAGCTTCTAAAAGATATAGAAGAATTTCCGCTGCATGAAGCGGCGGCAATCCTGAGTGCAAGCCCTTATTACAGCAAACCTTCCCAGGAAGGGTTGTTTCAGCATTATAAAGCATTGGCATCTGCTACTTCAAAACCGGTGTTGCTCTATAATGTTCCGTCGAGAACCGGCAGGAATATTAATGCGTCAACCGTTATTCAACTTGCGCATGAAGTGGAAAATATCGCTGGTATTAAAGAAGCAAGTGGCGACATGGCTCAATGTATGAAAATACTCCGCGACAAACCAGCTGATTTTTTGGTAGTAAGCGGCGATGATGCACTTGCCCTTCCGCAAATTGCCTGCGGCATGGAAGGGGTAATCAGTGTTGCGGCTAACAGTTTCCCGAAGAAATTTTCCGAAATGGTGCGTGAAGCATTAAAGGGAGATTATAAATCTGCAAAATTTTTGAACGATGAGCTCATTGAAGGGTATGAGTTATTATTTGCTGAAAATAACCCTGCAGGTGTTAAAGCAGCGCTTGCCGAATTGGGATTGATCGAAAATTATTTGCGCCTGCCGTTGGTTTCATTAAGCAGGGAAATACATGCAAAGTTGAGATCGTATATTAATAAATAGTTTGTTGTTTTCCCTACTAAAAATTAGCAGAATGTTGTTTTATTTTGTGGCGGCAGAATTTACAGGCATTCAGCTACAAATAACTAACATCAAACCCTGTATGTTACTCCTTCTAATGCCAACTCGGTATTCTCAAATACTTCTTTTGCTTCTTTTTCAAAATCGTCAAGCTTTTCATATTTGGAGCTGAAATGGCCGATGAGTAATCTTTCCGCGGCAGCCATTTTTGCAATGCTCGCTGCCTGTAGGGTGGTGCAATGGAACCTTTTGGCGGCACGTTCTTCAAGATCTTTTAAATAAGTGGCTTCATGATAGAGCAATGAAACATTTTTGACTTTATCCGCAACACGTTCGTTGAAAATGGTATCGGCGGAATATGCATAGGATTTCGGCTTAATCCCCGGATCGGTCACCCATTCATTTTTGATGGTACGGCTGTCTTTGGTAATGTAATCTTCACCCCATTTCAATCTTTCAAAAAATGAAGATGGTACTTCATGGGCTCTTGCTTTTTCCGGGTTCACTTTTCTTAATGGCTTTATTTCACTGAAACGGAAACCCCAGCATTCAATACGGTGTTGCACCCTGAAGCAGCTGATCTCAAATTTATTTTCTTTCACTAAAATGCCTTCATCAGTTATCGGGTGAAAATGCAGTGGAAAGGGCAATTGCGTATCCGCTACTTTCAGCTGCAGATCTAAGATCTCTTTTAGAGGTGCCGGGGCAAATAAATGCAGTTCCTGCTCTCTTCCCAGCAAACCCATACTAGTTAACAATCCAATAAGCCCGAAATAATGATCACCATGTAAATGTGAAATGAAAATATGGCTGATTTTACTACGTCGCATTTTATATTTGGCCATTTGCGATTGTGTGCCTTCGCCGCAATCAACCAGGAACTGGTATTCATCCACCATAACCACCTGTGCCGTAGGGTGACGGTCGAATGCAGGAAGTGCGGAATTGTTGCCAAGTATAGTTACAGCGAGCATTACCGGGTTTTAACGTACAATCATGTGTATAGACGGGCAACAAGGAGAATATGCTGCACCAAATCAGGCGTAATATAATAATTCAATTTTAGACGTCTAAATATAGTTTCAGGAAATGAGAGAGCCTTAAATTTTCCGGGTGTTATATTTTTTGCCATTGGTAGAAAACGCATCATGCTTTTAATTTACACATTTGCCGATAAACTATATTAAATTTTCCGTGCATTGAATTTCTTTTCTTGCTTTTCCCTATTTTGCACGAATGGCATTACTGGAAAAATATCTCGTTATCAAAACATCAACCATACCCGGGGCGGGCAGAGGTTTATTTACGAAAGTGTTTATACCTAAAGGCACCCGTATTGTTGAATACAAAGGCAGGCTTACAACATGGAAAGAAGTGGACCATGACGACGGCCGCAATGGGTATATTTATTACATCAAGCGTTCATTGGTGATAGATGCGTATTCATATAAAAAAGCATTGGGAAGATATGCTAATGATGCGCAAGGTCTCAAAAAAATCAAAGGCCTTCGAAATAACAGTGAATATATGATTCATGGAGCGAAAGTGTTTATTGAGGCAATAAAAGATATTCCTGCTGGTTCTGAAATTTTGGTGGGTTATGGCAAGGAGTATTGGTCAATCATAAAATACAATATGAAAGTTGAAGAAATGAACCAGGAAAGAGCTTAGGAGCTACAGTAAAATTTTATTCAATTACCTCGTAAACTTATAAAACACTCTTTTGGTTATTTCTGTAAGCGCCATATACGTTAAAATAATAACTGCTATCCACAGGTAAAGTTTAAATGGCATCCTGCTGAAGCCTAATAACGGTGCAATAGGAGATAGGGGAATAATAAGAGTGGCAATGATTACCAGCATAGTGGCAATAGCAAGATATTTTCCCGGCCTGCTTTTAAATACACTTTGCGAAGTCCGGATAATAAGTACAATCAATGCTGCAGATATAACGGATTCAATAAACCATCCTGTCCTGAACTCCCGCATAGGCGCTTTTATCACATATAATAAAACCGCAAATGTAATGTAGTCGAACAATGAGCTGATAATCCCGAACACTACCATGAATTTTTTTATGAAGCCGATATGCATTTTTGAAGGCTTTTCAATCATGTTTATGTCAACGTCATCTGTAGCAATCGTCATTTCCGGAATGTCAGTGAGCAGGTTAACCAACAATACCTGGGTGGGTAACAATGGCAGGAAGGGTAATAATAATGAGGATCCTGCCATGCTGAACATGTTGCCGAAATTGGCGCTCGTAGCCATGAAAATGTATTTCAAAGTGTTGGCAAAAGTCTTTCTCCCTTCGGTTATCCCATTTTCCAGCACATCAAGGTTGTCCGAGAGCAAAACAATATCAGCTGCATCTTTAGCCACATCAGCAGCTCCATTCACACTAATGCCTACATCGGCAGTGTGCAATGCAGGAGCATCATTAATACCGTCGCCCATAAATCCCACTACTTTTCCGGCCCTTTTTAAAGCAATCAGTATCCTTTCTTTTTGATTAGGCTCAACGGCGGCAAAAACATTTGTTTGCGGCGCTTTTTGTATCAATGCCTCAGAACTCATGTCAATAAGCTCCTCGCCGGTAATGATAACCGGGTTATCAATGCCTACCTGTTTGCTGATATAGGTTGCGATCAACGGGTTGTCGCCTGTTATGATTTTTAATGCTACTCCCATTTTGTTTAATCGTTGCAGCGTTGCAGCAGCATCAGGTTTGGGGGGGTCAGTCAGCAATAGCATACCCAAAAAAATCATACCTGTTTCATCATCTTTGTCCAAATCGTTTTTACTACATGGTACATTTTTATACGCTACAGAAATAATCCTGAACCCTTCAGCGCTTTTTAACGCAAATTGTTTTTCCAGTCTTTCATTGATATCATGTATATCCACGATATTCCCGCCGCTATCTTCTGCCTTGTTGCAAATGCCAAGCATTTCATGAAAAGCGCCTTTGGTAATAAGTATGTTTTCATTACCTGCGCTTGCCAGGATACTGAGTCTTTTTCTAACAAAATCGTAAGGTATTTCCGCAAGCTTTCGGATGCCACTCATATCAGGATTGCCATAGTTCCTGATGGCGCTGTCTATCGGATTTGTGAAACCGCTTTCCAAAAACGCATTTATGTATGCGGTTTCAAAAGCCTTTTTGTTTTCATTTCCTTCAAAATCGATTGCCTGCTGTAAAGTAATTTTTCCCTGGGTTAATGTTCCGGTTTTGTCACAGCACAGCACATCCATGCTGCCAAAATTTTCAATAGCCGATAATCGTTTAACAATCACTTTTTGCCTGGCCATTCTCGACGCGCCTTTTGACAGATTGATGCTGATAATGGCCGGGAGTAATTGCGGTGTTAACCCTACTGCAATGGCCAGTGAAAACAGGAATGAATCGATGATCGGCTTGTGTAAGGATATATTAATGATAAAAACCAGTACTACCAGCATTACGGTTATTTCCATTAATAAATAACCAAAGTGTTTTATTTCTTTTTCAAATTCCGTTTCAGGTTTTAGTTTCCTCAGGTGTTGAGATATTTTCCCGAACTCCGTATCACGGGCTGTATCCACAACAATTGCTTTTGCCGTGCCGCTGATAACATGTGTGCCCATGAAAATGCAGTTGATACGGTTGGCGAGCGCAGTAGTAGGTGCCAGTGTACAGCATTTTTTTTCTGACGGAAAAGTTTCGCCGGTTAAAGCAGCTTCATTTAAAAAAAGGTTATTCGCTTCCATAAGCCTGCAATCACCAGGAACAGTATCACCTGCTGATAAAATAGCGATGTCACCCTTTACTACCTGTTCGATAGGGATATTTTTTTCATGACCGTCTCTGAAAACGGTGGTAGTGATTTGAACAAGTTTTACCAGTTCTTTCAGTGCATCGGCTGCTCCTTTTTCCTGGAAAAAGCTTAATGAGGCGCTAATAAAAATGATAGCCAGAATGATCAGCGCATTTGTTCTATCGCCCAAAAAAAATGAAAGTATTGCTGCCCCTATTAATATTAATGTAATAGGGCTGTTGAATTGCTTCAGGAAAAGGATAAATGCCCCTGACCTGCTGCCAGCCTGTAATTTGTTCGGGCCATATTGTGCCAGCCTTTCATCTGCTTCGGTTTCAGTAATGCCTTGTAAGGTGCTGTTCACTTGCTGCAGCAAACTTTTCTCGTCATAACTCCAGTATTTGCTTTCATTAGAGGGTAACATGGCCTCCTGAAATTTTATCTGAAGCTACTTTTATTTTATCAGATTAGTTCTTATAGTTTTTCACGGGCACACAATTTTATTTCGATGCCTGTATTTCCCGAACAGTAATTTTTAATAATTTTACCGGATAAGCCTTCCTATGTATTTGTATCCAGATCTTCTCCATGCAATGACAAAACATATCCAACAATTTGAGGCCGTTTTTGAGTATGCCACAATAGGTATGGTGGTGACTAATAGTAAAGGCATAATTATTAATTTCAATGATTATGCGGTTATACAATTCGGTTATTCAAAAGAAGAGGTAATAGGCAGGAACGTAGATATTTTAGTGCCATCTAAGTTTAAAAATGTACATCTTCATCAGCGTGAAGGTTTTTATGAAAAACCTGAGCCCCGCAGAATGGGAGAAGGCAGGGACCTTTTTGCGCAGCGCAAGGATGGCACGGAATTTCCGGTAGAAATAAGCCTGAGCAATTATAAAATTGATGACGAGTTGTTCGTAATTGCTTTTATTATTGATATTTCAGTAAGAAAAAGAAACGAGGCATTGGTGCTTCAACAGAAAAGCGAGTTGGAGCGTGTAACAATTGAAATTAAGAAGCTCAATGCAGAACTGGAGCTGAAGGTTGATTACCGTACCCGTATGCTTCGTGAAACGTTGTCTGAACTGGAAAAATCAAAAGACGAGCTCAATGAAGCGCTTGAGAAAGAAAAAGAATTGAATGAATTGAAATCGCGGTTTGTAACTACGGCATCACACGAATTCAGGACTCCGCTCAGTACCATTTTGTCTTCTTCTTTTTTACTGGAAAAATACAATGAAGTAAATGAACCTGCCAAAAGAACCAAACACATCGAAAGGATAAAATCTGCCGTGGCTGATATGAAAAGTATCCTGGAAGATTTTCTTTCATTGGGGAAACTTGAAGAAGGTATTGTGAAAGTACATTTACAGGAATATACTGCTGCTGAAATTTTCGCTGAAGTGACAGCTATTGTTGCCGATTTAAAACTCATGCAAAAGCACGGTCAGCAAATAAATTTTAATCATATCGGAAATGGCTGTTTAATTTTGGATAAACAGCTTTTCAGGCATATCGTTGCAAATCTTGTTCAAAACGCGATCAAGTTTTCGTCAGAAAGCGGGGAGATCAATATTAACGCTGAATTGATGGATGCCGGGCTGACCATATCAATAAAAGATAATGGTATAGGTATTTCGGAAGAAGATCAGGAGCATTTATTCCAGCGGTTTTTCCGGGCAAAAAATGCATTAAACATTCAGGGAACAGGATTAGGTTTGCATATAGTATTGAAATATCTTGAGCTGATGAATGGAAATATTGCATTGAAAAGCACATTAAACGAAGGCTCAACTTTTACCTTCTTTATTCCAAAAAATAATTGACCATGAAAAAAATATTGGTGATAGAAGATAATCCTGATGTAAGAGAAAATATTGCAGAGATTCTTGAACTTTCAGATTATGAAGTACTGCAGGCTCCGGATGGTAAAGTTGGGGTTGAGATAGCCATGAAGGATAGCCCTGACCTGATTATCTGCGATATTATGATGCCAGTGCTTGATGGCTATGGCGTTTTACATTTGTTAAGCAAGCACAAAGAAACTTATGGAATCCCCTTTATATTTCTTACTGCAAAATCAGAAAAAGCTGATTTCAGGAAAGGTATGGAACTAGGGGCAGACGATTACCTTACCAAACCTTTTGATGGTATTGAGCTGCTGAATGCGGTGGAAATACGACTGAAAAAAACAGAGAACCTGAAAAAAAGTACGGGTGAAGCGAACAATAATATTAAAGAGTTTTTAGAGGCTGCAAAGCAGTCGGAAAATATTAAGCTCATCTCTGATGAACGGGAAGTATATGATTTCAGAAAAAAACAAATGGTATATTCCGAGGGCCAGCGGCCTAAAGCCGTTTATTATGTAATCAGCGGAAAAATTAAAATTTTCAAATCCAGCAAGGATGGCAAGGAATTGATAACAAGCATTTACGGGCCAGAAGATTTTTTCGGCTATACATATATCCTTGAGAATACAAACTATTCTGAAAATGCGCAGATACTGGAAGATGCCCAGCTGATGCTGATACCGAGAGAGGATTTTATTACATTAACTACCAACGATACACAAATCGCAAAACAGTTTATTAAAATCATCACCAAAAATATACTGGAAAAGGAGGAAGCGCTGGTGAACCTTGCCTATAACTCTTTGCGAAGAAAAGTGGCATACGGACTGGTACAGGTTTTGGATAAATACAAAAAGGAAAATAATAAAAACGAGATACTGGAATTGTCGAGGGAAAACCTGGCACAGATTACAGGGGTTGCTACAGAATCCCTGATCAGGACGCTGGCAGATTTCAAATCAGAAAAACTAATCAACCTTGAGCCGGGTAAAATTGTGGTACTGAATGAAAAGAAATTAAGGGACCTGCCTTATTAAAACCTGAGTGATTGCATCTGTTTCAGTTTTTGATTTGTTTTTGCATTGCAGCATATATTTTTTCAACATCTTTCAAATTGCATAATTGTGTTCCCCAATTCATTGTAGCCGAAGTTCCGCAGGCTACGCCATAGTGAACAGCTTCCAATAAAGATTTTTGTTTCGACAGGCTCAGGACAATACCTGCCACCATACTGTCTCCTGCGCCAACTGTACTTTCTCTTTTTACATCAGGAGGGGTTATTACAGTTGCTTCATCATTGGTTACCAGCATGGCTCCAGCAGATCCCATAGATACTACAATCGCTTTGCAGTGATTTTTTGTTATTAATTCCTTAGCTGCTTTTTCTATCATGTCCTGACTTATTTCCTCTTTCCCGATCAGCGAACCAAGCTCCCCTAAATTCGGCTTCATCAAAAAAATACCTTCTTCCACAGCTTGTTTTAAAGCTTCACCTGAAGTATCAACAATAAATTTTGCATTCTTTTTTTTTGCTATAGCAGCAATTCTGGCAAAAATATCGAGCGGAACACCTTCAGGAACACTACCACTGGCAACAATGAATTCAACATGGGTTATTTGTTCCACCTGATGCAGTAAATCTTTCCATTCCTTTTCCTGTATAACGGGACCCGGCATGCCAAAACGATATTGCAGGTTAGATGAGTTATCGAGCACAATCAGGTTCTCCCGGGTATGCTGGCTTATCTCAACGACTTCTGATGCAACATGTTCACCGCTGAGCAATTGGGTAAAAAATTTTCCCGTGTATCCTCCTGCCAGGTAAAGCGCCGTCGCCTCACCACCTAATTTTTTAATAGCCCTTGCAACATTTACGCCGCCTCCACCGGGTTCAAAAAGAGGGCGTGTGCATTTCATTTTTCTTTCAGGAGCCAATGTATTTACTGAAGTGCTTTTATCAATTGCAGGATTCAGCGTTACCGTATAAATTGAAGACATAACAACACAAATAAAAATAATAAATTTAGCAGTAATGCAGTATTACTGGATGATTACAATCACATTTTATAATGATTGCTTTCATTATTAATCGTCGTTTGCAAATCTATCTTTACAACATCGTATACGGAAATTATTTCCGATGCCATACAGATTAAAGTAGAGCATGTTGCCTGTAAAAAGGCATAAAAGCTACTGTATCCCGGAACCGGCAACAGCCGGTTCCATTTTTAGTGAGATTAATGATAAAAAGAATTGGCGATTTTAAACAATACTTTTCAGTGAACAACTTTGAAGGACATATTGAAGGCGATATCCCGGTGGTAGTTGATTTTTATGCAGACTGGTGCGGGCCATGCAAATTAATGCCCACGATTTTGAAAGAAGTAAAAGAATCAGTAGGGGACCGGGTGACCATACTGAAACTGGATGTTGATAAAAATCCTGCTTATGCACGCCAATACGGCATTCAGTCTATTCCGACACTCATTATTTTTAAAAAAGGGAAAATTTTATGGCGTAAAAGTGGTGTGGCATCCGCCCAGGAAATATTACATCACTTAAATATGCATATGAATTAAGGCTGTTACACAGAAGAGAAGCATTACTTTCGGGTACACATTACAGTTATTAATGGTATTGCTTTATTTTGGCTGAACGGCCGGAGTGCTTAATCTTTTATGATAATAAACGTAAGATACTCCCCATACCAAAAAGAAGATAAGCATAAATGCAATTTCAGGTTTGAAGCCTTCAATGGCAATTTGCGAATAGGTTGCCGCCAGGAGGTCAAAGAAGAAACCTGCATACGCCCACTCTGCTATTTTTGGAAATCCGGGAATAATAATGGCAACAGCTCCCAAAACTTTTAATACACCCAGAAAAAGATTAAAATAAGAGGGATAGCCTAATTGATTGGTGACGGCCTTTGCATCGGCAGTATTCATAATCTCTCCGGCGGCTGAAAATAGCATAAAAGCTGCAAAAATTATGGTGACGACCCAGAAGATGAGATTTGTTTTTTTCATATAGCTGGTAGTTTATAATTACAATTTAAAAAAAATACAGGAATAAGAGTTTTTAAATATCAACTTTCTGTATAGACTGGATTTCATGGCCAGGATTTATCGGGAAGGTGGCAATAACATTCGCATTTCTACTGATCGATAGCAGCATTTCTTATATAGCCCTTCAAAATACCTCTCCCAGATTTACGGCAACGCCACGTGAGCCGCCCCCCCCCCAGCCGTAATCTACACAAAGATTAGCCCTGGAGTATTTATTCAGCTTAATGCGTATCCCCAACCCATAACCGGGTTGTACAGGGTCAAAAGTTTTTAAAGAAGCATTGCCTGCTAATGTTGATTCCCGGTTGGAAAATGTTTCTGCATTAGCAAAAATTACTGCGCCGAACAATCCATTTGAAGTAATATTAAAGCGATATTCAGTTTCCAGGTAAAGCATATTACTTCCCCTGTACCGGCCTTGTATATACCCACGGCCTGTGTTTACGTATGCATCCCAACCAGTGCTCGGTAAAAGCAGATAAGGTGGTTTGCCGCCAAAAGTGAGCCAGTTATAACTCCATAATGCAATTACATTATCTGTACCTGAAGGAAATCTTTTGTAACCTTTGTATTCGATCAGTAATGATTGCCAGTTATCATCACTCCCCAAAAATTCCAGTTTAGGCCTGAACGAGATATTCAGGTATGAACCCTTGTCAGGATTTACCGAATTTTTTCTCGAGTCATACAGCAGGTTAAAGGTAGGGCCTAATGCCGTTTCGGTTCTATGAAGGCCGTAGTTCTCAAAATCAGTGGTCTTTCCACTGTCCGGATTAATTTCCTCGATATCCCAATAAAAATCGGCATCTATACCGATTCCTGCATATAAATTTTTTGCAATTACTTTCGATATATTTTGATGCATGCGTATATAGTAATAATCGATCATATACCCGTCGGATAAACTGCTGCGTGTACCAAGTCCATAGGTGTAAGAAGGATATTTCAGGAAACGCCAGTCGGATTGAAAATTATATTTGCCATCCTTCAGCCAGATATTTGTTTGCAGCGGGATAATAAATTGTTTGTACTGTGAATAAGTAAAACTGGTAAGGACGCTGGAGATGTTTTCTCCTTTTACCCCATTATTGTAAAAAGCAATATTGGCTCCCAGAGTTGCAGCAAATCCGGTTTGCAGCGAATACCCTGCAGCAGGTAGTAAAGAAATATGTGTGTCCGACGTTTTAAGAGCAGCAGTATCGGTTTTTGAAAATATTTTTTTTGAAAAAAGATGCCTCGCCACATCGGCTATGTCTATCTGGTTAAGTGAGTCATAAGAAAAAAATTTGTGTGTGCACAAAACAGGGCTGTCTTGTGCAATAGTGCCCAGCGACAACAGCATTGCAATTGTTACGGGGAATATATTTTTATAATGCTTCAATCTGGGCCCTTTTTTCTTCGGTATATGCGCAATCATTAATATGTGAAAGTGTTGCTTAGAAAAATAAACAACAAAGATTGGTGTTAGTCAAAAGTTGCAGTATTCAGTTTAATGCAAAATATGAACGCAAAAACTTCTTTATCCAGCAGAATTTTTATGCAATCAATTATTCATTTGCGCATAAAACCGCATCGCGAACTTACAACGTAAAAGTGAATAATAAAGTTGCTTTGTAAAGCTTATCTTTTTGTAATATATGCTTTTGTAAAAAATAAATTAAAGGATGTGTGTAATTTATTTCGTTCGACCTGAGTATGTATTAGACAGGGTCATGCCAATGCCTGATGTGGTTATTTTAATAAACCCTTTATTTCTTCCAGCTTTAGCAGGGCTTCAACAGGAGTAAGCCTGTTGATATCTATATTCTCAAGCAATTTCCTGATTTCTTTAAATGTTTCTGAATGTTCATCAAAAATAGAAAGCTGCATTTGAGGTGCTGAAATTTTTTTTAGTTGTTGCTGTATTCCGCCTTTTCCGTTTTGCCGGTCTTCACGGCTTTCTTCCAGCTGGTTTAAAATTTCATTGGCGCGATTTAATAATGCAGGGGGCATGCCTGCCATTTTCGCCACATGAATACCGAAGCTGTGTGTGCTGCCACCGGGAGCAAGCTTGCGAAGGAAAATAACTTTATTGCCAACTTCTTTGTTGGTGATATGATAATTTTTTACCCGGGGCAATTTATTTTCCAGTTCATTCAGTTCATGATAATGGGTGGCAAACAGTGTTTTTGGCCTGAAAGATGAATTGTGAAGATACTCTGCGATACTCCATGCAATAGAGATGCCATCATAAGTGGAAGTACCCCTGCCAATTTCATCAAGCAATACCAGGCTTCTGGAAGTAATGTTATTAATGATACTTGCAGTTTCGTTCATCTCTACCATGAACGTGGATTCACCTCCGCTGAGGTTGTCTGATGCGCCAACACGCGTGAAGATTTTATCTGTCAATGGGATTTTCGCAGTACTTGCCGGAACAAAACTGCCTGCATGAGCCAGTAAGGTGATCAATGCCGTTTGCCTCAGCAAAGCGCTTTTGCCGCTCATATTAGGCCCGGTGAGTATAATAATTTGCTGCAATGAAGGATCGAGCAAAATATCATTTGAAATATAGGTTTCGCCAACCGGTAAGTTTCTTTCAATAACAGGATGCCTGCTATCATTCAGCTCGAGTTCGTCGCCCTCGTGTAATTGGGGTTTTTTATAATTATAGTGAAGTGCATTGTTTGCAAAACAAATCAGGCAATCCAAAATTGCCAGTATGTTGCCGTTCGCCTGCATCGGGGCAATGTAATCCTGCAGTTCCAGTAATAATTTGTCGAATAGATTCAGTTCAATACCCATGATTTTTTCTTCCGCCCCGGTTATTTTTTCTTCATACTCCTTGAGCTCCGGGGTAATGTACCTTTCTGCATTAGCTAAAGTTTGCTTACGCATCCATGATGCAGGTACTTTATGTTTATGCACATTGGTAACTTCAAGGTAATATCCGAACACATTATTAAACGCGATCTTTAACGACGAAATACCGGTAGCTTCCGCTTCTTTTTGCTGCAGCGAAATCAGGTATTCTTTACCGTTAGTGGCAATATTGCGCAAATCATCCAGTTCGGCATTCACGCCGAACCGGATGACGCCTCCTTTGGTAACAGCTATGGGTGGGTTTTCTGAGATTTCCCTGTTAATCTTTTCTGCAATATAATGACAGGGGTTGAGTGCATCAGCGAGTCTTTTCAGGTAATCATTTTCTGCATGTTTACAAAGCAGCTTTATTTCAGTAATATGATGAAGCCCTTTGGCAACCTGTATTACCTCACGTGGGTTAATTTTTTTTGCGGGTATTTTGCTAACCAGTCTTTCAATGTCGCCGCAATGTTTAATATGCTGTACAATTTTATTCCGGAGATCAACATCCCGGATAAAAAATTCTGTCAGGCCCAGCCTTTCATTGATTCTGCGTAAATCCTTTAACGGTAATAACAGCCAACGCTTCAGCATTCGGGCACCCATAGCTGAAACGGTATTATCTATTACTTTCAATAATGTATTTCCGTTTTCAACACCACTTCCGGAAAGTTCAAGATTGCGGATGGTGAATTTATCCATCCATAAATAATCTTCGCGTTCTATTCTCTGAATAGAGGTAATATGTTGCAAATTCGGGTGCTCCGTATCTTTCAGATAATGCAGCACGGCCCCGGCAGCTATAATTCCTTCGTGCATTTCTTCCACGCCAAACCCTTTGAGCGAATGTGTCTGAAAATGTTTCAGCAGGCTTTCTGTGGCATAACCTTCATCGAAGATCCAGCTTTCAAGTGTGTAGGTATAGAATTTGTCGTCGAAAATTTCTTTAAAATGTTTCTGGTTGCTTCGCTGGAAAACGACTTCGGCAGGTTTCAGTGTTTGGAGTAACTTATCTGCATATTCTTCATTACCTTCTGCAACAAAAAATTCACCGGTAGATATATCAAGAAAAGACAGGCCGATATTCTTTTCCCCGAAGTGCATGCCTGCAAGAAAATTATTGCTGTTATGTTCCAGTAATTTTTCATTGGTGGCAATTCCTGGAGTTACCATTTCTGTAACACCGCGTTTTACAATCCCCTTAGCGGCTTTAGGATCTTCCAATTGATCGCAGATAGCCACACGATAACCTGCTTTAACCAATTTATGCAGGTAGGTATCCAGCGCATGGTGAGGAAACCCTGCAAGCTCAGAAGAGGCGGCATTTCCGTTATTTCTTTTAGTTAATGTGATGCCAAGTACCCGGGAAGCTATAATGGCATCTTCCCCGAAAGTTTCATAAAAATCGCCAACGCGAAAAAGCAAAATAGCATCGGGGTATTTTTGTTTAATGGCCCTGTGCTGTTGCATCATTGGCGTTTCTGCGCTGCTTTTTGCCATGTGGCAAATATAAGTTTTAAGAAGAACAAGTCAGGAAGATGGAATGCCTGAAAACCGGAGGAAGACAGAAAACCATAAATTCATCAAATAATTAATAAAAAACCTTGCAAACCTGCAGACTTTTCATGCTTCCCCTCTTCCCGTCTTTCTACTATTTTTGCAGGATATTTTTTTGAGATGCAGAAATTAAGCATGGATGAGCTGAACAGGAAATCAGTGGAAGAATTTAAGAAATCCGAAAAAATTCCTGTTGTGGTGGTATTAGATAATATCCGCAGCATGCATAATGTGGGCAGTGTTTTTCGTACTGCAGATGCTTTTTTATTGGAATCAATTTATTTGTGCGGCTATACGCCAAGGCCACCGCACAGGGATATACATAAAACCGCGTTAGGGTCCACTGAAACGGTTAACTGGAAATATTTTGCGGATGCCGTAGATGCCATTAAACAATTGCAACACGCAGGATACCGGATATTTGCCGTTGAACAAGCAACGCAAAGTATTTTTTTGCAAGATTTTCTTTTCAGGCAAGATGAAAAAATGGCTGTTATATTTGGGAATGAAGTGAGTGGGGTAGGAGATGAGTTGCTGAAATTGTGCAATGGTTGCATTGAAATACCGCAAATGGGAATGAAGCACTCACTGAATATTTCAGTGGCTGCCGGCATAGTGCTGTGGGAATTAGTGAGGGCAAAAATTAAAAAGGAATCGTAAAAATATTATTGAAATATTACTGAAACTAAATGGGTACAATCAAAAACTATCTTTCATTAATAAAATTTTCGCATACCATTTTCGCAATGCCATTTGCGATGATTGGATTTTTTTTAGGACTTAGAACATTTAATACATATTCATATGCACTAGTTCCCGGATGGCATACGGTTATTGTTCCGGAAATAGCATCACAAAAAGCTATTCCAACTTCATCTTGGGATTTAGTGATCAGGTTCCTTCTTGTCATCCTGTGCATGATCTTCGCCCGCAGCGCTGCCATGGCTTTTAACCGTTATCTCGACAGGCATTTCGATGCAAAAAACCCGCGTACTGCCATCCGGGAAATTCCAAAAGGAATTATCTCGGCCAACAGTGCTTTGTTGTTTGTCATTGTCTCAGGCTTGCTATTTGTAGTTTGTTGTTTTTTTATTAACAGTATTTGTTTCTATTTATCACCCGTTGCATTATTTGTAGTATTATTTTACAGTTATACCAAACGGTTTACATCACTTTGCCATTTAGTGCTTGGACTTGGGCTTTCACTTGCGCCCATAGGAGCTTACCTCGCTGTAACGGGAGTATTTTCTTTACTGCCTGTTTTATTTTCATTGACGGTGGTATTCTGGGTGAGTGGTTTCGATATTATATATGCCTTGCAGGATGAAGAGTTCGATAAATCGCAGCAATTATATTCCATGCCGTCATGGCTCGGTAAATCAAAAGCATTGCATGTTTCGGAAGCATTGCACCTGCTAAGTTTCGTGTGTGTAATAGCAGCTGGTTTACTTGGTCAATTTGGCATATGGTACTGGATTGGTGTTTGCATATTTGCAGGAATGCTGATTTATCAACATTCTATTATAAACCCGAATGACCTGAGCAAAGTAAACCTTGCTTTTATGACTGCGAATGGTATTGCGAGCGTAGTGTTCGCGGTATTTGTAATTGCAGATTTATTTTTGCATTAAGCCTTTAACAGACGGCGATGGATGCCAAATAATCAGGATCACCATCCATGAGTTATTCATAATGAACTATCAAATATGCCCAGGATAATCTGCATTGATTATGGATTAAAAAGAACAGGAATTGCGGTTACTGACCCCCTGCAGATTATTGCTACGGGATTAACTACAGTAGAATCTGCAAAGCTTATTATTTTTTTAAAAGAATATTTTAAAAAAGAAAATGTGGAAATGATATTGATTGGTGAGCCTAAAAATTTAGATGATAGTGAAACACATGCAACTCAGCCGGTAAAACAGATCGTTGAAAAAATAAAAAAAGAATTTCCCTCCCTTTTAGTAAAAATGGTGGATGAAAGGTTTACTTCCAAAATGGCTTCACGCGCCATGATCGATATGGGCATGAAAAAAAAGCAACGTCAAAATAAAGCATTGATTGATGAAATTGCGGCTACTATTATGTTGCAGGATTATTTGTCCAGCCGTTAGCTGTTAACCGATCACTGAATTTCATTAATTTTGCATCAATTTTTTTATTTATGCTTTTACCTATTGTTGCATATGGGAATCCAATATTAAGAACAGTGTGCAAAGACATTGATCCAAGTTATCCAGGGCTAGTTCCTTTGATTGAAGACATGTGGGAAACGATGTATTACAGCAATGGCGTTGGGCTCGCGGCACCACAGGTGAACTATGCTATACGACTGTTTGTGGTAGATTCCACACAGATATTCAATAACCTTGATGATGATGAAAAAGATAAGTATTCAGATGGACCAGGCATCAAGCAGGTATTTATCAACGCACACATTAAGGAATTGAACGGCCAGGAGTGGTCTTATAATGAAGGTTGTTTGAGTATACCAAAAATACGAGAAGATATTACCAGGAATGAGCAGGTAACTCTTGAATATGTGGATGAAAATTTTCAACCGGTTACACAAATTTTTTTTGGTATAACAGCACGGGTGATATTACATGAATATGACCATATTGAAGGCAAATTATTTATCGATTATCTTAAGCCTTTAAAAAGAAAATTGCTGAAGGGTAAACTCGATGATATCTCCCGCGGAAAAATAAGTGTGGATTATAAGATGTCCTTCCCGAAATAAATGGATTTAGGGGATTAGGGGTTCCCTAGTCTTAAATGTTCCAGGGAAAATGGTAAATCAGTTTAATCAACATGAACTCACTCAAAATCGTTTATCAACCATTCACTCCTTTACTTTTTTGAGCAAAAGAACGTACCCGCACAATTTTTTCTTCTTGTTATTTACCTGAACAGGTTTGATCATGTGATATTCTGAAAATTGCGGAATGTACGCGTAGCTGATAATATTGCCATCAACATCACCCCACATATTTTTCTTATACACTACCTGTTTCTCATTATAATCATACATACGTACTTCATACAATTTTGAAGTGGGGTCGCCAATGAAAACAAACTGGTACAGATTGCCCTGGTTCATAGGAACTACTATGGGCATTTCATACTCACTTTGCATCGACATAGATGCTTCTCTGAGAACAATGTAACCTTTGGAGTTAAAAAGATTTTTAAGGCTGTCAATTTCAGTGCGCAACGGGCTGATGTCGCAGTTTTCTTGTCGTATTACTTCCTGTGCAATTACTGAATGGGTTAGCACTATGCATAATAGGACCAAGACAATTTTTCTAAGGTACGTAAACATGTCTGTGGTTTTAACGGATTTCGGATAATCAAATATAAAAATTGTCTTTGGCATTTAAAAGCTTTCGTGCAATTTTTATACCGATTAATGTCTCAACTGTGAATAAAGGGCTAATTCATAAACTCTTATGTAAATAAAAAGAATTCGCCTGGGCAAGGCTGGTGAGGGTTATATCGTTAATACATACGTGTTCAGGAGCTGATGCGCAATAATAAATTACATCAGCCACATCTTCAGCATACAGGGGTTTGTAACCTTCGTATACTCTTGCCGCCTGTTGTTCATTGCCTTTAAACCTGATTTTTGAAAATTCTGTTTCTGCGGCCCCCGGATTTATACTTGTTACTTTTATTTTATGCTGAAGAAGATCAATGCGCATAGCCTGTGAAATGGCATTAACAGCAAATTTTGTGGCACAGTAAACATTTCCTTTCTCATAAACTTCTTTTCCGGCAGTAGAACCGATGTTGATAATATGTCCTTTCTTATTTCTTGTCATGTAAGGAAGCACCGCTTTGGAGACATATAATAAACCGGTGATGTTGGTATTGATCATTGTTTCCCAATCATTCAGATCAGCTTCATCAAAAAAATCTCTTCCCAGCGCAAGCCCGGCATTATTGATCAGTATGTCAATCTTCTTCCATTCCTCTGGCAGGTTTTCTATCGCTGTAAACACAGCATGTTTATCCTGTACATCAAATTGAAGGGTCAATACTTTTACTTGGTATGTGGAGGAGATGTTTTTCTGAATCTCATTGAGCCTTTCCTCTCTCCTTCCTGTAATAATAATATTATAATTACCGGCGGCGAATTTTTCCGCTGTTGCTTTTCCAAAACCTGAAGTCGCGCCGGTTATTAAAACAATTTTACTCATGTTTTAAAATTTAAGGAATGTGCAAGCTATCGCAAAGAAAAGAGAGAAAAAAATTGTTGTAAAAGGGTATGAATAAGCCTTGTCATTAATGCATAATGACCCTCATGCTCAATCGTGCGAGGCGAAGGTGCCTGACAGTCGCAAAAAGCTGGTTACCTATAAAGCGCTCAGATATAAGAAAGTGAACTAACGTATAAGTACAACCGTACCCTTCCTGAAAATTTTTTTGCCGGTGTAATCGATCCCCTGGGCCATCCAAACAAATGTTCCTGTGTCCTGAGGTTTACTATTAAATAAACCGTTCCAGCCGTCACCAGCTTTAGATGTGCTGTAAACCAGTTGCCCCCATCGGTTATATACCCTGAAGAATTGAAAGTTTGCAATGCCAACAGGTATTGGTCGAAAAATATTATTTGTTGGTTTGTCCGGAGTGAATGCATTGGGCACAAAAATATCCGGCAGTGTTTTAAATACCCTCACCTTTACTGAAGCTTCTCCGTAGCATCCGGCAAAATCTGTTGCCCTTACTATATAAGTTATGGAATCTACGCCAGAACTATAAATTCCTATCGGGTCGGGGATATTAGGATTATTAAGGTAAGTAGCTGGCGACCACAGAAAAGCATCTTCTATTCCATCACTTGAAGAAGCATTGAATTGCAGGGGTTCATTCACCACAACAGCTGTGTCGCTGACAATAAACACAGTAATTGGTGGAATAACAGCTATGTGAAAGGTATCAGAAAGTACATTAGGACAACCTGCGTTCTGAATATTCAGTACATAATCAGTAGTCTTTGATGGTGTCGCAATTGCTGTTATCGTAGATGGTACAGCACTAATGGTGCCGCCATCTCCTCCAGTAAGAGAGTCATAACTGACCCAATTGTAATTAGTGCCGATGGATATCATTGCATTTAATGTTGCAGAGTTGCCATAGCATATTGTTGTATCTGCTGGGGTAATATTTGCCTGCGGATAGGGAGTACTGAAATAATTTAATATTGCTACAGAGCTTGTATCCTCCGGGCAAACGCCATCTTTGACAATTACGCGGAAATAAGTCGTTGCAGAAAGTGAAGTAATATTGTTCGCAGTGTCCGTAATTACAGGATTGGTATTTGTCCAGTTGATATTATCCTGGGAATATTGCCAGTCAACGACGTTACCTATTTTTCCTGATAAAACCAATAACGAGTTTACATTTTGACCGGCGCAATAATTCATTGATGATGGAGCCAGGTTACCACCTACACTTTTGGGATCGACAGTTACAATAGCCGCCGTACTCGTGTCAATGCTACATGAATAACCGTTTTGCACAACAGCCTTGAATGTTGTAGTGGTATTCAGGTTTTGTGCAGTATAGGAGGTTGCCGTATTTGAAATGTTATTCCAGTTTATTCCATCAACAGAAGATATCCAGTTCAGTACCTGGCCAGTATTGGCTCCCAATGTAAGCAGCGTTGAATTCATACCGGCACAAACTGTAACATCCGACATCACATTTCCCGGAACTGTAGGCGGTGTGGTTGCAACCTGCAGTGTATCGCTCAAATTTGCGCAGCCGTTTTGTTCTTTGGCGATAACAAATCCGGGTTGATTACCAACTTTAACATTAATGATATTTGAATTGCTGCCGGAATTAATTACCCAATCACTAGGAACTGACCATTCATAGGTTGCGCCAGCGAGTGCAGGTATGGAATAACTGGTATTGCTGTTGATGCACGCAGAGGAATCTCCACTTATCAATAAGCCGGCACATGTATTTCTAATTGCAATATAACCGTAAGCAAAATGCCCCCCGGGTACACAATTATCCGCTTCAAAGGTTAAGGTTACCTGCCTGCCCCGATAAGCGGACAGATCGAAAGTTACCTCGGTCCAGGGCTTAAACCAAACATCCTGTAAATGAGCTGCGTTTGGATTTGTAGAGTTTGGATTTGGATTAGGGGATAATTGATTGCTGAGAAAAAAACCGTTAGCTTTAGCTGTAGCAGTATCTAAGGTAGCTCCTCCTCCCTGGCTATTTGCATTGTTTTTGGTTGGAAGAAAATATTGTGGTGAAGCGCAGGAAATAATACTATCATCTGTGGATATAGTAGCAGAGATCAGCGGCTGCTGGCTTGAGTTATGAGCGCCGTTCTCCAAAACCATCGCATAAGCGTAGGTCATTGTATAAGGTTGACTTGAAGTACTGGCAGGGACAGTAAATCTGTAACTTACTCCCCTGATATATCCTCCGCTTGGTCCGTTTGCATTAGATCCTCTTTGGGCAATAGATGTTGATCCGATTTTTATAGAATAATTATATGGATAACCATTAATGATCGGGATAGTAGAAAATCCTCCGAAATAATCCGTAGAGGATTGAGTAAGAGCCTGAATCCCTGTAACCGAATAAAGTTGGTATTCATTTATGCTTTTTACGAATTCGGTGCCGGTGGGAGCAGTTTGGTTGGAGTCGTAAGTTTCTTGGATTGCCGACGGCCCGTTTCCGTTCTTATTATTACCGGTATACGCAAACCAATGGGTAAGAGTGCCATCGGAAAAATTTATATTTACAGGGCAGGTTTGGGATTGTGAGAACACATTTGTCAGGCTGGAAGCGAGCAAAATAACGCACCATATTTTCATTAGTATACGAATCATGCTGAAACCTGATTTACAAAAGCAAAAAGCAAATCATTAACTGCATCCGATGCTTCCCACATGCCCATGTGCCCTATGTTTTCGAGAATATGAATATATGAAATTTCGGGGAGATGGCATTGCTTAAGGCTTTGTTCAAGCGGTACAGCGGTATCGCCTTCTCCGATAATAAACTGAACAGGTTTTTGGCAATTTCTCAGCACGTTAGTCCTGTCTGGCCTAAGAATCATCGTTTCATAATAGGATACGAGAGATTGAACAGAAAAGTTGTCATATCGTTGAATTAATTCTTGCACCATTTCAGGGTGATGAATTTTGGTGGCCGTGGAAAATAAATTGGGCGATGATTGTTTTAAAAACGCTGCAGTGCCGTTTTTTTGCATAAATTCTATGCTTTTTCTGCGTGCAGCTTTTTTTTCGTCGCTGTCGGCGTATGCGGTAGAATGGAAAAGTGTAAAAGCATTTAACAGGCGAGCATATTTCTCTGCAAATGCAAGCGTAATATACCCCCCCATGCTGTGTCCCACCATGATGCAGGAAGAAACCTGTTCTTTTTCAAGAATTTTTTTGATAATGTCTGCATAATCATCAATTATATAGATTCGGCCATTCGGAAATTGTTGGCCGGGGTTAGATTTACCGCTGCCCGGCAGGTCGGGGATAATCAACTGTGTATGATTTTTCAGAAACTCAACCTGTTTATCCCATATTGTTCCATCTTCCGCAAAGCCATGAACAAGAACCACCGAAGGGCCTTTTCCGGTTTTTTTATAAAATATTTTACTGCCGTTGTAATCGAGCTGTTGCTCTTCATGCATAAACTATTTTTTTCTGCTGATAAAAAAACTTCTGATGATGATGATGATCAACAAAGGAAAGATGGCATTATTGAGTTCCTGCGTCCACCAGAACCAGCCAAGTAAAAGAATGCAGGAGGTTATGGCTGTTATCAGAAAATATTTTTGTATCCATGTATTTTTGTTTTTAATTATAAAAGCAAATACCACATGGGTGGGCCAGGCCCATAGGATATTGATATTGTTCCTGCATACCGTATCAACACGACCGATCCAAACAGCAGCTATTAATATGCCAAGCAAGCCAATGGCAAGGAAAAATATAATATCCAGCATATGTAATAATCTTAAGGATAATGCCGAACTGCTAAATGTCAGTACAATAAAAATCGTTGCCAGCAATGAGAAAAGAGCAAAAGGTGTAAACCATAAAAAACTTCCCGCATCTTTATTTGCATGGGTAAGTATAATTTTCTTGTCACCCACCAGTTTGTGCTGATGAATTGTGGCGCTGTCAAATCCCATCATTAAATAATCAGGTAAAAACATAGACTCCTCATTGTTCACCTGCTTATCCAAATGACTGCCAAGTAAAAGATCAATACCCAGTTTATCCCAGCTATGATGGGCGCTATCCAGATAGCGATGTATAAGGTTCCGGAATGTGGGCGCTTTTATAGGAATAATATTTCTGAATTCCAATGTGTTCCCGATATTCTTTTTTATGATTTCTTTAGCCCGTGTAGTACAGTTGTCTTTGTAAAAATGGTAATCGTAGTACCTTTTTTGTATCGTGATATTTTCTTTTAAGGCATTGAAAAGGTTGTTTTTTTCCGCACAGCTCAAAAATAATTCCTGTTCTGTTACACTTCTTTTTTCTTCTATATATTCCTGCATGAAATCATCAAAAGTTTCAGCCCCGACGGCATAACGCATAATGCCTCTGGTAAATTTTATATAGAAGTAAGGATCAGAGTCATCAAAAAGTCCGTAGTTAAAAACAACATCCATATGTGTTGAACTGTCAATTACCCTTATCCCTGTGTGCCCCCAAATAGAATACAATTCATCGCCCGGGCCGCAGGTAAGCAGGCTTATGCGCAGATGGCAACTGTCAGTTTGTGAATAAGAAAATAAATAGGAAAAAGCGAATAATAAATAGGAAAATGAATTGCGCAAAAATTTCATTGAGAATTTTTTAGAAAGGTAAATTTTTCACGTATAGCCGCAAAGTAAAAAGAACAGAACAAGTGAGACTTACCTGCTATAAAAAGTATTTATATTCTGTGTTTCACACTGAATGCAACAATCAATTCCCGTCTTTTTTATCCTTATTGCCAAATATTTTCTTGAGCAATCCTTTTTTTTCTTTTTTGGGATCGGCCGGTGCAGGTGGTGTATTCATATCTTGTTTTATAGCCTGCTCTTCTTTTTTCTTATCGTTCTCTCTGGTAGCTTCTTTTAAAATTTTTTCTTCATCTGGGGTAAGCCTGGAATCAATCGGGACTTTTTGAGTAGTGGTATCCATATATTCGTTTGCATCGCCATTGCCTATATTGGCTCCTTCTGCCCCGGGTGGCGGGGTTTTATCAATAATATTTATATAGTTTCCATACATGTCTTCAGGCTTCATATTTTCGGGCTGAACAAATTTTATTTGCTTGTCAAGGCCAAGGGTTTTATCTGCCAACGCTTTCTGGAAGAAATATTCCCATATCGGCAAAGCAGCACGGCCGCCATATCCCAATCCGCCTTCCAGCCTAATGAAACGGTCATCACAACCAATCCACACGCCAGCGAGTAACTGTGGTGTATAACCGAAAAACCAGGCATCAGAATTATCGTTGGTGGTGCCGGTTTTGGCGCCCATTTCAGCAATGCCTAAACGGCTTCTCACCCCAGCAGCCGTACCAAAGTCGGCTGTTCCCTGCATCATTCGGCACATGGTATAGGCTGTAGCCTGGCTCAATACTTCTTTTCTTTCCTTTTCCATGTCAAAGCGCTCCAGCACATTGCCGTTTTTGTCTTCAATTCGTGAAATATAATAAGGTTTTGAGTCAAAACCACCTGCAGCGAACATGCTATAGCCCCACATCATTTCGTACAACGAAATCTCGCAGGTGCCCAAAGCAATGGAGGGATAAGGGTCTACTTTCGTAGGTATATTCATCTGCTTGATAAAATCGGCGAATCGCTGGGGGCCTACTTGCTTGATAATATATGCCGACGCACAATTCAGCGAGTGAGCAAGCGCACTGGCCATTGATACCATAGCGCCGTCACCTTCACAAAGCCCTTTGGCAGGCACCATACCCGAACCTGGAAAATATTGAGCTGTATTTTGCACCTGTGTTTCAGGGGTAAAACCTGCTTCTTCGATAGCGAGGCTGTACAAGAAAGGTTTTATTGAAGATCCTACTTGCCTTTTTGTATTGACGTTGACATGATCATACTTGTATGTTTTGAAATCAATACCGCCTACCCATGCTTTTACGGCACCGGTAATAGGGTCCATTGCCATGAATGCAGTCTCCAGCATATCCCTGCTGTATTTGATGGAATCGAGTGGTGTCATTACCGTATCTTTCTCGCGTTTGCTGTTCCAGGCAAAAATTTTCATTTGTACCGGCTGGTTAAATGCTTTTTTGATATCGGCATCACTAAACCCGTCATCTTTCATATTCTGCCAGCGATCACTTTTTCTCATATAACCTTCCAGTACATTTTTATGATCGGCCCAAACAGCTCCTTTACGTATACTGTTTTGCGTGCTCAACACTTTTTGCAGCACCGGCAGGTGTTTGGCCACCGCTTCTTCGGCGTAGGTCTGCATGCGTGGGTTAATGGTTGTAAAAATTCTCAATCCATCTTCATATAAATTATATGGCTCGTTGGTCGCCGGGTTTTTATGTTCTTTGCACCATTTTTTTAATTCATCTCTGATCACGTCCCTGAAATATGGAGCAAGACCGTTGTTCTCATCCATTTTTCTATAATGGCTCATGTCTATTGGCAATGCTTTATATTTTGCAGCTTCATCGGCAGAAATAAAATTATTTTTCAGCATCTGATTGATAACTGTGTTGCGCCTGTCAAACGCAGCTCTGTTGTGCTTTCTCGGATTATATATGGCATTTCCTTTAAGCATGCCAACTAAAATAGCTGCTTCGTCAACGTTGAGCCTGTCTGGTTCTTTTGAAAAAAAAGTCCTTGAAGCGTTCCTTATTCCATAAGTATTGTCTCCGAAAGGAACTGTGTTAAGATATAACGCAAGGATTTCCTGTTTGGTAAAATTTCGTTCAAGCTTCACCGCAATAACCCATTCTTTTAATTTTTCAAGGCCACGAAGCCATTTGTTTTTTGATCCCTGGTCAAGCATAGCTTTCGCAAGCTGCTGGGTAATGGTGCTTCCCCCGCCATCGCGGCCTAGTTTTCCAACTGCGCGAAGCACTGCCCAGCCATCGATTCCTGAATGTTCATAGAAACGCTCGTCTTCAGTTGCGACCAACGCATCAATCACATTTTTCGAAATATCCTTGTATTCAACATTGCTTCTGTTGCCGCGTTCGGTATAGTATTTGCCCATTAATGTACCATCATCAGCGTATACTTCAGAAGCAAGAATGATGGAGGGATTTTCGAGTTCTTTCAACGAAGGTAATTTGCCAAAAAGGTTGAAATTGATCATCACAATAAATACCAGGAGAACGGCAATACCAAAGAAAAAAATTCTCCAGAAAATGCGGACGGCTTTTGACATAATGGAATTGATTAAATAAAGAAAATTACTGCTATATGAACAGCAAAAATCTTACCCGAAATTAATAAAAGATGTTGCGCTTCAAAATTCAAGGTTATTAAAGTTTTAATAATGTTCAGGCAAAGGTTAATCACTTGCCGTAGTAGTAAATAGTTGGGCATTTGCTGCCATAAACTATTTGCTGTAATAATGAGTTGATCTAAAACTTCCCGGGGTAAGATGTATTTAGGAATTTTTTGTATGCAATTATATCCTTATCGGTTTTCAGCACCAGCAGGTTATCATTGCTGATAATCATAAACGAATATTTCCCGGCAGGAAGCCAGGGTACAATTTCTCTCGGGGCAAGTTTTTTTGCTTTCTCCATGTATTCAAGAGCAGCACCGGAATTTTCAAAACCATTGATCAGTACCATTTTTACAGTGTCATTCACGGGTTCAATGCTCATCTCATAGTTTTTGCTATAAAAAGCCTCCTGGTTATACCTGTTAAAAGCATTCCTGGTTTCGCTAATATATACCGGATCGACTTTACTCAAAAGCACAACAACTGATTGTGCTTTATCAGGTGCAAATACAAAGGCCGATTTAATATACAATAGTCGTTTCGCGATTTGTGCAGAATCATTGCCTTTTTGCACGGATGGGTTTGTTTTTGCGGAATCGGTAACCGGCTTGTATACTACATTATTTCTTGCCGGCGCATCAGTTATGGTAATTACGGAATCATCGTTGGCGCGCACCACCTGGAGTTTTGTGAGATAATCTTCAATCTGTTTGCGACGGTTCAGTACATCCAAAAAAATCCTTGCCTTATCAGCCATTGGCGTTTTTGGATATTTACGAGCAATATTCAGAAAATCAATTTTTGCAAGGCTATCATCCTGGTTTTTTACAAGATAAACCGCTTCGATGTATAAAAGCTGCGCTGTCCAATATTTTTCCCCATACGCGCTGTCAGCTGCTTTTTTATCAGCAATAGCTTCTTCAAACCGGCCTTCAATAAATGAATTGTAAATTTCTTCATACCTCCTGGTAGCTTCTGTTTTTGGGGCTTCTTCTGCTTTCTTATATGCTTCAGGATATGCTGCGATATTCGTAAGTTTGGTATTCGGGTATTGTTCCAGCATTATTTTTAAGATACGATTGGCATTTTCTTCATCACCCAGTTTTTTATAACAGTAATACAGGTTGAATAAGGTTTGCTCACGGAGATGTGTATCCGGGAACCTGTTGAGCAGGGAATCGTAAATAGTGATGGCTGTTTGATATTCTGAGAGCCCGTCCTGAAAAGATTTGCCAATGCTGTACAGCGAATTCTGAATCGAATCATTCGATTTTTTAATAGCTTCAGCGGTAAGCGGCAGGTTTTTCAGCAATGATTCGAAATTAATCTCAGACGCAGCATTATTACTGTTGGTATTATCCTGGCTGTTATCGTCAATGTTTTTATTGCCTGATCTTCCCTGGCCTGATTTTGAGGACACCTGCCAGAAATCTGCATTTGGCCTGTTTCCCCATTTTGATCTGAAATCCCCGAAGCCTTTTGACTTTAATGAATTATTATCAAAATACCATTCAGTTGAACTACCGGAGCTTCCGAAAATATCAGCTGTAATGTTATTGGTAAAAATGGAATTATTATCGTTGTTCAATTCTTCTTCAGCGAGCCCCTGTGCTTTACGAAGCCGCCTGACTAATTTTTTGATATAAGCATCCCTTTCAGCAACGGGCATTGCAGCAATAGTTTGCAGGCTGTCCTGTTTTTCAATAGCGTTCCACTCGTTCATGATTTTGTCAAGCGCTTTTCTTTTTTCAAGAAATGCAACAGGATCGCCTACTGCTGATTTATCTGATGCATCTACGCTGTCATAATAATTTTTTGCAGGCTTATAGTTTTTATCGGCATAATACAAATTGCCCAGCTCAAGAAAAGCTTTGTTCTTCTGATTATTTTCCGGCACTGCATTTTTGATTGATTTCAATAGCAATGCTATTGCTCCGGCTTTATTTTTTCTTTCAAGTTCCATCTGTGCTGCAGCATAATAAATAATATCCCTGTAATTTTCGAACCTGGCTTTTCTGGCCATACTCATCAGGGCATCTATGTTTTGCTGAATAATTTTATCATCACTGCCTTTGTTTTGCCTGATGTAGTTTAACCGGGCATATACTTCCATCACCGGGTCGTATGTTTGCTGAAAGACTTTTTTATAATACTCCTGCGCCTTTTCAGTTTTTTTTGCATGTTCATATAATTGGGCAATTAAATACTCCCAGCGGGATCTTTCCTGTCTGTCAGGCTCCCCGGTAACAGCCTGTATTAAATGTTCTGCAGCACTGTCATAAATATTTTGTGAGTAAAACAATAAGGCTTCTACTTCGTGCAAATCAGTTTGCAGGCGTAGCGGGAACTGAGGGTCCTGTTTCAATACTTCTATAAGTCCGGCAGCTTCAGGGTATTGATTATTGGAAATATAAGTTTTCACTTGCCATATAAAAGATTCATTACGGCTGGGAGGTAGTGAGAAAGTTTTTTTCAGGATATTACTCTTTTCTTTTGTGGCAATAATAAGGGAGTTGCCAGCTTCGTCATTACCCGCATTACTGCCAATAGGTTTATCATACCCATTCTTATCTTTAGGTGCAAATGCGTGGTTCACGAACTGGAAGGTGATATATGCAGAGTCAAGCTGGTTCCGGAAAAAATAAGCTTTCCCCATCAGCATATATAAATTATCAATCCAGTCGTTACGGAGGTCATGGTTTAAAATACCTGCCGTGCTTTTGTAAATAATGGAGTCCAGTTCTTTTTTATCACGGGAGGTTATGTCAAGAGAATAATCATAAAAACTCAGCAATTTGCCGTAGTCATCTTTGTGTTGTGCCCTAGCCCGGGCAATAACCTCATTAAGTTTATTATTGGCATTAAAAAAATAGTTGTAATGGGTAACTGTATTCTGAATAAAATGCCTGGGTGTTTTGAATTTTGTTTCATCTGTTTTCTCAGCTCCAAGTTTGGAGTTTTCATATTTCTCGGGCTTTTTGATATCCATGGAAGAATAATCAGGCTGCCCGAAAATTTCAGGAGAGATAAAAAGGAAAAGTAAAAAAAATAAAAATGTGTTTCGGTTCACAATATCCGTTTCATTTGCGGGGCAAACTAATGCCTTAATAACTGGTTTTCAGGAATATTATTGCCTTTGCTGGTTAAATATAACATGTTATTATCAACATAATTTTCACTTGTTGTTATTTGAATTAAAGATTACTGTTGTGAACACCGGCTACTGAATACGCAATTGTCAATTATCCGGTACTTAAAAACTCATAAGCAATTGTTTGTATCTTTAGCGGGCAAATTTAGATATGGCAAAATTTGATGTCAATTCCTCGCTGAAACGCCTCCAGAACCGCTACCGGCTTGTTATTATGAATGATGACAGCTATGAAGAAGTAGTTACTTTTAAGCTATCGAGGCTTAGCGTGTATGTTTTTTTAAGCACGGTTTTTGTTTTGTTAACCGGGCTGACTGTGGCACTTATTGTGTTCACTCCGCTTAAGCTTTATATTCCGGGTTATGGAGATGTGAATAATACTAAGGAACTCCGTGAACTAAAAGTGCGTACTGATTCGTTAGAGGAAGAAGCAAGGTATAAAGACATATATTTACAAAATGTAAGAAATATTTTGCAGGGTAATAAACCGGTAACGGTGGATACCACCACGCTCAAAATTCCGAAGCCAGAAAAAATTGATGACTAAAATCTGATACCAATGTTCAATGCAAAATCCAAATCTGAGTCACAGGGAGAAACTTCAACACCCAGTGGAAGCGCAAGCCTGATTGGAGCAGGCACTACTCTCAAAGGAGACATTACCAGCAATGGCGACATTAGAATTGATGGCACTCTCGACGGCAATATCCATTGCACGGCAAAAGTAGTTATTGGTGCTAATGGCGTGGTGAATGGCGACATTAACGGCCAGCAGGCTGACATTATGGGGAAAGTGACAGGCAGCATTAAAGTGAAAGACCTTCTGCAACTGAAGGGTGGAAGTGTGATAACTGGCAACCTACATGCCGGTAAATTGCAGATTGAGCCTTCTGCCAGCTTTAACGGCGAATGTCACATGACGCAAAATGTGGCGAATATGCCTGCGTCGAAGATGGAAAAAGACGCTGTAAAAGCCGCTTCTTAATTAGATGCAAAATAGTTTTTTATAACATGGCTTTGGATTAAGCTGTGCAGGAGATGTTTTGCATGAAATCAAAGATCAGGAATTGGGATAGATATGATGAAGTTGAAGATTAAGAATGAATTTCTTTAATGATTGCTAAAATATTTTTTGTTGCAGAGGTAATCAGATCATAATTACCATTCTTCAAAATCTCTTTGGTAATCAGCTTACTTCCCATGCCTACGCCGCAAACACCGGCTTTGAACCATGCTGAAATATTTTCTTTAGAGGTATCTACCCCTCCCGTGACCACAAAATCAATTTCTGGGAACAATGGTTTGATGGCTTCAATAAAAGAAGGTTTTAACAAATCACCCGGGAAAAGTTTTATGAGCGTGCAGCCTGATTTATACGACTGATGTATTTCTGTCGGAGTCATACAGCCGGGAATCCATAAAATCTTTTGCATATAAGCGACATCGCAAATGCCATTATCGAAAACAGGGCTGATTAAAACATCCGCCCCGGCATCAATAAATCTGGAAGCATGTTCCGGGGTTTTGATTGTTCCTGTGCAAAGCAGCAGGTCTTTCATGCCCTTATCTCTTTCTTTAACCAATGCCTTGAAATTTTCAAGAGCATACGGCCCCCGGTTGGTAAATTCAATTAACCTTGCCCCGCCTTCATACAATGCATTGGTAACGGAGATGCATACCTGTAAATCATCATGATAAAACAAGGGCAGTAACTTATGTTGTCTGATCTGTTCCCGATTGTCATGTTCACTATACATCAGCAATTTTTTTGCTAAAATAAAACATTCCTCTTTCTGCTTGCTATTTATACCTGGCACCCTGCCTATCCGATCCCCAAGAATTTCTGTATGTCTTCAAGTGATTTCCCTTTTGTTTCTGGTAAAAACTTCCACACGAATATTAAATGCACAAGCATCATAACTGCGAAACCATAAAAGGCATACACCACACCCGTATGAATATTTTTTATTGATACGACTTGTGCAATGGATGGGAAAATCCAGGATATGGTTGCTGCCATGATCCAGTGTGTAAAACTTCCGAGCGATCCGCCCTGCGAGCGGACAGAGTTCGGAAATATTTCTGAAATAAAGACCCAAACCACAGCTCCCTGCGAAAAAGCAAAAAAAGCGATGAAACCGATGAGATAAATTACCAAAAAACTATTGCCTGCTAATGTGGTGTTGATAGCATTTCCTGTGAGGGCAAGAAACAGAATCATACCGACTGATCCGATCAGCAATAATTTCTTTCTGCCAAACCGGTCGATTACTGACATTGCTAAAAGGGTAAAAACCAAATTCGCCGCTCCCAGATACACCGGCTGCAAATAGGCGCTTGATTTGTCAAACCCGGCCAGTTCAAAAATTCGGGGTGCATAGTAAAATATAGCGTTGATTCCTGAAAGCTGGTTGAACATGGCTAACAGCACTGCAAATAAGATGGGTTTTCTGTATTTTCCGTTGAAGAGGTTTTCCTTGGTTCCATGTTTTGAAAGTTCGTGTTCTTCACGAATCAGCTTTATCGCATCATGTTCTCCGGTCCTGGCAAAGACCGCTTCAGCTTCATCATCCCTGTTATTAAGCACCAGCCAGCGCGGGCTTTCGGGAATAGTGCGTAGCAAAATAGCAAAGATGCCCGCAGGCATTACCATAACACCAAGCATCCACCGCCAGGAATTTTCACCAATGTCTTTAAATAAAAAATTAGTAAGTAAAGCGATGAAAATTCCAGCAACAACATTCAACTGGAACGATCCCGCTAATCGTCCTCTTTGTTTTGCCGGTGATATTTCTGAAATATACATTGGTCCCACCACCGATGATGCGCCTACTGCTATACCACCAATAAAACGGAAAGTGACAAACAAAATCCAGATGGTGGATACGGTGCAACCCATTGCTGAAATCAGGTATAAAATGGCAATTGCCATCAGCGTTTTTTTTCTGCCAAACTTTTGAGCGGGTATTCCTGCAACTACGGAACCCAATACTGTGCCGATTAAACTCGATGCAACAGTAAACCCCTGCCAGAATGAACTTAGCTGCCATAATTGCTCAATGGTTTTTTCGGCGCCGGATATAACTGCTGTTTCAAAGCCAAATAGGAACCCGCCTAAAGCAGCAATCAGTGCAATACGGGTGGGATAAGATAGCATATCGGTTGGTTTTATATTTTCTTTTATTATCATCGTTCATCTTTCATATATCTGTCAATATTGCTTCAATACGATTTTTGATTTTAAGACAGGGATTAAAGATAGGAGATTTCTTTTCAACAATTTTTTCAGAGTGGATAATTTGAATCATTGCTGCAATGAATAAGGAACTCTGTGCCCGTATTTGCAGCTTAATACAAGCTAAACACGAATATCACATTTAAATACAATTTTAAACGGTATAGCCTTCTTAAACGTCCATTTAATATTGCATGGAATGAAGGCAAACCTACTCAAGAGTGGCTTGCACTTCTCCAACAAAATTATTATAGGATGTATGATCATACATTATAGATGCCCGAAAGAATTAAATTTTAAAAAATTAAAAGCACCCGGAAATTACGGGTGCTTTTAATTTCAATTTTCGACATAATTTAAATTCAGTTTATATTTTGATTTTCTTCCATCTGCCTTTCCTGAAAATAATAAAAGCCACAGCTGCCAGTACAGTTTCTGCAATAATGATGGCATAAAAAACACCTTTGGGTCCTAAGCCGAATGTCATGGCCATAAAATAAGCAATCGGTATCTGGAACATCCAGAAACAAAAAAGGCTGATGACAGTGGGTGTCTTAGTATCGCCTGCCCCGTTGAATGCATTCATTAAAACCATCCCTACTCCGTAAAAAATATATCCTGCAGTAACAATATGCAGTACTTCAATAGAAATTTTTTCAACTGACTGATCGGGGTTCATAAATGCGACGATGGGTTCAGAAGCAAACAGAAATAACAAAGTGACGAACAACATAAAAATGGCGTTGTACTTGGCCGTTTTCCAAACGCTTTGTTCTGCACGCTGTGGTTGCTTTGCCCCAAGGTTTTGTCCTACCAATGTGGCGGTAGCATTACTCATGCCCCATGCAGGTAATAAGAAGAATAATAGAATTCTTATGGCAACCTGGTAACCGGCAACTGTCGCACTGCCGAATGCAGCAATAATCCTTGCAAGAACAATCCAGCTTGCTGAGCCGATTAAAAATTGTGCAGTTCCTGTCCACGCAATGCCTGCCAGTGATTTAATAATCTCCCAATCCGGACTAAAATATTTTTTTAACAGGTGAAGTGAGCCGGTGCCGTTAAGCAAGTGATACAACTGAAAGCAAACCCCTGCCCCCCTGCCAATAGTTGTGGCAATAGCAGCGCCTTTTACACCATAAAAATGGATCATGACCGGGCAAAGAATCACGTTCAGTCCATTCGCGATCCATAACGACCACATCGCCATCGATGCATTTCCCGCTCCACGGAAAATTCCGTTGATGAGATAAAGCATCATGATCACGATACTTCCGCCGAAAATGATTTTGGTGTAAGCAACCCCTGTTTCAACTACTTCTTTTGCGGCACCCATTACCTTAAGGATATCCGGCGCAAATAAATATCCGGAAACACTCATAACTACGGTAAAGGCAAGTGCAATAAGTATTGCCTGCACTGCCGATTTTGAAGCTTCTTCAGGTTTCTTTTCACCGGTTCTTCTGGCCACCATAGCTGTAGCAGCCATGCTTAACCCAATAGCGACTGAATATACAATCGTGAGTACGGATTCGGTTAATGCAACTGTTGCCACGGCTTCTTTACTGATGCGGCCCACAAAAAAGATATCTACCACTGCAAATACTGATTCCATACACATTTCCAGTATCATCGGAACTGATAAAAGAAATATGGCTTTGCGGATGCTGCCTGTGGTGTAATCCAACTCTTCTCCTGAAAGAGATTGTCTGAATAATGAAAATAATGACTTTATATTGGTATTGTTAGCAGTAGATGACATGACTTGCCTGATTTAAAATTGGTAAACTGTAAATAAAGATGAAATGATCAACGGAGCATTCCGTTTTCGCAGAGGGGTCACTTTGCAAACAGCAAAGGATAAATCAGATATTCATAATTCGTGGAGTTGATGCGCAAAGGTTTGGATTTTTTTTGATCAGGAAAAATATTTTTAGCACATCTTCAGACCTTTCATAAAAAAGCCTGCAGTCTGGAATAAACCGCAGGCTTTTACTTGACTAATCATTTTATTTTAATTTGAAAACAACACCCAACTGGAAATTGGTGATGTCGTACCCGGCTTCTGCATTCAACCCGAATGTAGGAGTAGTGAAATATGATGCACCAATATATGCGCCAAGAACAGGAATGGCATCGTTGTATGAGTAATAGGTATCACTTCCGTTATGATAATCGTAATGATGGACACCCACTCCTAACGAAAGTCCGCCATAAGTATCCAGGCCTTTCACTTTCCACCCGTAATGCCAGGCAGATCTTGCAGCCATGATTACTGTTCTTGAATGATAGCTGTTATAATTGCCATAATAATTATCACTTGAAAAACTTACGCCAAGTTCAGGCCCAAGTGTAATCACCCCCGGCCCTGTGTGCCACAACCCTAATTCCAGTGATGCTTTTAATCCGAATGGTGAGTAATAATAATCTTCACGATAATTGGCGCCCACACCGGCCCCTGCATTTAAAATTATACTACCTATGCGCACAGGGTTAATCCCTGCTTCGCTGTAACTTTTTTTTTGCGCAAAAATTTCTGAAGGTTTTGCAAATTCAATTGTTCCAAAAACAAATAATAATACAATAATCTTTTTCATGCTGCCAGTATTTACAAATATGATACCATTGTAAAACATTTTTGATGGCATTTTGTTTATAATTTTCTTATAGAATTATTTCTACAATACTAAGCTGTATATGAGGCATTCATCATATAAATTTGCAGCAGGAAAATAATTTCTAACCTTCAAAATAAAAATGAGCCAGGCTTTTGTAAAAGAAGAAGACGGCCAATGGTTGCATGATGTACCACCGACCATGCATGCGTTAATCGCCTACCTGACAAGGGAAAATAACGGCATTCGTGTGTATGAAAAGAGAAATTTTATGAATAAATATGGCCAGGAAGTGCATGAAATGAGTAATGGCCTTTCTTATTCAAAAGATGCAGATGGCAAATGGTTTGTAATCTGAAGAAGCATGTATTTCATTGCTTATCACTTCAACTGATCCAATCTGAACCTGATCACTTCCACTGCTTCTTTTTGTCTTGAAATAATCACATACATATCACCGTTAAAAATAATCGTATGCGGATAGCCGTATTGCCCTTCTTTCCACAAGCCTTTTTTCTTTAATGCATATGGCTGATCGGCGATGATATACTGTTTATTAAAGAATTTTCCATCTTCTGAAATAGCTAATACGAGTGGTGTCCTGGCATCATGATGAAGTGTGTCCGGTATGCCAACATAGTAAAATCTTTTATCAGGCAGCCTCCCGAAATGAAATTTGCTGTCGTTATCGGTAAAATTTGTTTCTGTTGGCATTGACCAGTGCTCTGCATTGTCTTTACTTTCTGTTAACCACAGCTTGCCTTTCCAGCCGTCATCAGTGGCACGAAGCAGCATGTGGATAATATGATCATCCGTTTGAAAAAATGAACCTTCACACAAAGGCGGAAGATTGTTTTTCCTTGCAGGATATTCAAAAGTTTCAGGATTATCTTCTTTATATAAGGAGTCATTATAAAAACTAGCCATTTTCCATCCCGATAAACCATCTTTTATATCAGTATACGGAAAGGTGAAATTTCCGCTGATGACCAATCTGCCATTCGCCAATGCCTGCGGCCCATGATTGGGGTTGACAGGAACATGCATATTGATCGCTTTGCTCCAATGTATCCCATCAGTAGAATATTTGGCCCATAAATGCGTGTTGGTGCGGATGGGCGAGTATTCTCCGAAGTATGCAACAAGCGTGTCGCGATACTGATGAAAACCTGCAGCGGTGAGTACATTTTGCGTATCTTTTTTATAAAAAGAGGGAGATGCCAATACCTTTGGTTTGCTCCAGTGAAAGAAATCGGTTGAAGTGGAAATAGCAACTCTTTGACCGGGATTATCTTCATCAATTTTGCCATTGCTCCAGATAGCCATGAATTTATTTTTGAACCAGACAATTGACGCATGGTGAGAATACATCCAGCTTGTGTCGGGCGTATAAATCATTGTTCTTTCAACGGAAAGATGAGGTATGTTGTTTTCAGAATGATAATTATTTTTTATTTCAGGCAACTGTGCGTAGCAGGCAGGTAATGTAGCTGAAAAAAAAATGGAAGTTAAGATTCGAAAGCTGATTTTATTATTCATTATTTATTTTTGAGCGATTGCAAAATATAGTTTTATTTTCAGCAAAATTAGGCGTTGGAACATTTTTTTGGACTTGCTCATTGCGCAATAGCAATATTCAGGTTGAAGAGTGCGACGCAAGAATGCTTAATACGATGTGCTTTTAACTTTTCCAAAGCCTCCACCTGATGATGAATTTTATGAAGCAACATGAAGCTTTGGAAAAGTTTGGATTAGCAAAATAGGTATACTTAAAAAAGATTCTGGCATGAAAAACATTTTTTCGGTTTTTTTTATTTGCATTTCAATTTCAGGGTTTGGGCAACCTGTATTTCCTTATAAAAATCCGGCATTGCCTGTTGAGGAACGCGTGAATGATTTATTAGGACGTATGACCATAGAGGAAAAATTCTGGCAGCTATTTATGATTCCCGGCGAAGTGGGAAAAGGCGATGAAGAGAAATATAAGAATGGCATATTCGGCTTCCAGGTAAGTGCGGCATCGGCAAACGGAGATGCTTCGCAGCAAATGCTGCATTACAATGCATCAGAAGACGCCTTGCTGCTCACAAAAAAAATCAATGCTATCCAAAAATATTTTGTGGAAAAAACGAGGTTAGGCATTCCCATCATTGCATTTGATGAAGCATTGCATGGCCTGGTAAGGGGTGGCGCCACATCATTTCCACAGTCAATCGCACTTGCAGCAACATTTGATACGGCGCTTGTTCATGAAATCGCCAATGCGATTGCAACGGAAGCAAAATTGCGTGGCATCAGACAAATACTTTCCCCGGTTATCAATATCGCAAGCGATGTTCGTTGGGGAAGAACGGAAGAAACCTATGGCGAAGACCCTTTTCTTACTGCAAAAATGGGCGTTGCCTATATGAGCGCATTTGAAAAGATGGGCATTATCACCACGCCAAAGCACATGATTGCTAATGTGGGCGATGGGGGAAGGGACAGTTACCCGATCCATTTTAATGAAAGGTTTTTGGATGAGATTCATTTTCCTCCATTCAAGGAAGCTTTTGAAAGGGCAGGCACGAGATCCGTGATGACTTCTTATAACTCGCTTGACGGCACTGCATGCTCTGCCAATGATTGGCTGCTGAACAAAAAACTAAAAGAAGAATGGGGCTTTAAAGGATTTGTAATTTCAGATGCAAGCGCTGTGGGTGGCGCGAATGTGTTGCATTATACATCGAAGGATTACCCTACATCAGGGCAGCAGGCAATTACCGGCGGGCTGGATGTGATTTTTCAGACTGCATATGATCATTATAAACTTTTTATACCCCCTTTTTTAAATGGGGATATTGATATAAAAAGAATTGATGATGCGGTATCAAGGGTATTGCGTGCAAAATTTGAACTGGGATTATTTGAGCATCCTTATGCGGATGAGGAGGAAGTTGCAAAATTCAATGGTATGGCTTTGCATAAATCCATTGCTAAAAAGGCAGCTGTTGAATCTGTCGTATTGTTGAAGAATGATGATCATGTTTTACCGCTGCGGAAAAACCTTAAATCAATAGCAGTGATCGGAACGGATGCCACAGAAGCGCGACTGGGCGGTTATTCGGGCCCTGGTAACGAGAAGGTAAGCATACTTGAAGGGATGAAAAAAAGAGCGGGCGGGTTAATGAATATCTTATATGCACCCGGTTGCGGCAGGTACAATGAAGAATGGAAAGTTGTGGCTACGGATTTCCTGTCTTGCAAAAATGGCAATGTTGCTGAAAAAGGTTTGCGTGGGGAATATTTTAACAATATAACGTTAACGGGTATCCCAAAACTGGTAAGAACGGATAATGCGATCAGCTTTCAGTGGACCTTATTCCCGCCTGATCCATCCCTGGACCTCGATTTTTATTCGGTACGTTGGACAGGAAAAATCCATTCCCCAAAATCAGGAAAGTTCAAGATCGGCCTGGATGGAAACGACGGGTTCAGGTTATATATTAATGACCGGTTACTGATTGATAATTGGCAAAAACAATCTTATCATACTTCACTTGCAGATTTTTTCTTTGAACAAAATAAAGAGTATGACATCAGGATAGAATTTTGTGAACCGGTGGGGAACGCACATATTAACCTGATATGGAATGTAGATGTGCCGGGGGATTGGGATAGAAAAATGGATGAAGCGGTTAATACAGCAAAACAATCGGATATGGCCATAGTAGTTGCAGGAATTGAAGAAGGTGAATTCCGTGACAGGGCGATGCTGACACTCCCGGGAAAACAGGAAGAGCTGATACAGAAAATTGCAGCTACCGGAAAGCCGGTGGTGGTGGTGATTGTTGGAGGAAGCGCTGTAGTGATGAATAATTGGATTAATAAAGTAAGTGGTATTGTTGATGTGTGGTACCCCGGGGAAGAAGGTGGAAATGCTGTTGCCGGAGTTTTGTTCGGGGATTATAATCCAGCGGGAAGATTGCCGGTTACATTCCCTATTCATGAAGCACAGCTTCCTTTGGTATATAATCATAAACCGACAGGAAGGGGAGATGATTATAACAACCTCAGCGGCCTTCCGCTCTTTCCATTTGGCTTTGGGTTGAGCTATTCAAAATTTGAATACAGTGATGCACGAATCACCAAGAATAATATCCCAAAAAATGATTCAACCGTTGTAATGTGCAAAGTGAAAAATGTGGGCAGCATGGAAGGTGATGAAGTGGTGCAATTATATATTCATGATTTGCTTGCTTCTGTTGCGAGGCCGGTTATGGAATTGAAAGGGTTTCAACGCATACATTTAAAAGCAGGAGAAGCTAAAGAAATTTCCTTTACCATCACCCATGAAATGCTGAGCATGTTGGATAAGGATCTCAAAACAGTTGTAGAACCTGGTGATTTCCGGATCATGATAGGCGCTTCATCAAGGGATATCAGGTTGAAAGAAACATTGACTGTAATTGATTAATTACTGGAAACCTTAATCAGTTTCAATTGCCTTTATTAGAAGTTTCAAATATAAGTAAGCGGGTTAATGATTCTATGCAATTGCATGGGATCAGCTTTGCGCAGGATCAATTGCAGAATATTGCTGTGGCCGGTGAATCAGGTGCAGGAAAGACTACTTTGCTGAAAATAATAGCAGGCCTTGTTCAGCCCGATTCAGGAATGGTGCTGTTTAACAAAAAAAAAGTAGCCGGACCGAACGACAAATTGATTCCTGGACATCCACACATTGCATATCTTTCCCAGCATTATGAATTGCTGCATAACTACCGGGTGGAAGAATTGATCTGGTTTGAAAATAAAATTCCTGACAAGCAAGCAGCACAACTTTTTTCACTCTGCCAGATTGATCATTTACTTACACGAAAGACAAGCCAGCTTTCCGGTGGGGAGCGTCAGAGAATAGCATTATGCATGTTGCTGGTAAAATCGCCGCTGATGCTTGTACTGGATGAGCCATTTTCAAATCTTGACCTGATCCATAAAAGCATTTTAAAAAATGTTTTGGAAGATGTACATGAACGTTTGAAAGTAACTATTATCATCGCTTCACATGAACCTGCTGACACTTTATCATGGGCCGATGAAATATTGGTGATGAAAGAAGGACGTATTGTGCAGCACGGAACGCCGCCGGAAATTTATCATCAGCCAAAAGATGAATATGTTGCAGGATTGTTTGGAAGATATAATTTAGTAGGCAAGGAACAACTTGCATTATTTCATGTTGATATCCCGGATAAGAAATCATTCATCATCCGCCCGGAATCTTTTATAATTTCTTCAGATAACAAACAGGGGATAAAGGCTATTGTGCGCAAAACATTTTTTTTCGGTTCCTATTTCGATACAGAATTATCTGTAGGTGATTTTTTGATTACAATAAGAACTGACCATGAATTAAAAACAGGTGAGGAGCTGTATGTTGTGTTCAACAAACATAACATCATAGGTCTCGGTTGAATTGTATTTTTGAAAATTCAAATAATAGGGATCGGGTTACGAGTATTGGCTATCAGGGATGATTACATTCTCATAAGTTTAATGCAAAGCCAGAAAGCATTAGTGGATGTTGCCGGAAAGTTTACTCCGAAAATTGTGAAGATGGATGGAGCGAAACACAGGGGCTGGAAGAATAAGAAGAATGAGTATAAGGTTGTGGAAGGTGAGTAGCAATTTTGAGAGATGACATCTTTTCAGGAAGATGTCATCTCTTTGCGATAATAAAAGATAAAGTATAACGGCTAAGAATTTGTCATTCGAGGCTTCGAGGCTTTTCTTCTTTTATAAATAACAAATAAAGCAACTACCGGAATCATCAACGGCCATAACGTAACCAAACCCAAAATCAGGTCACTGATCCATTTTAATCCGCCTGAAAAGGCTTCGCTCATTTTGTGCAGGTAAGTCGGCTCTTTTTCATTCGCTGCCGTTACATCCGTCACCTGGTAAAATGTAAGGTTGATCGTGCTGAAAGCCGATGAATGATTAAGATAAGCAACTCTTCCTGCTGCAGATTCAAGCTCTTCCTGTATTCCGTTTATTTCATTTTGCACTTCCAAAATATCTTTCATATTTTTTGCCTGTTTTAGTAAATCCAAATATCGCAGGCGCACCTCCTTCTTCGCTTCAATCCTTGATTTCGTGTCAATCATTTCAGTAGTCACATCTTCAGATGTTATTTTTCTTTCAATGATCTTTTCACTGTTTGAAGTAAGCCTGGTTACTGCATCTTCAAATTGGTTAACAGGTATTTTGATGGACACTTTGTTTTCCACCTGGTATGCAGATTGATTTTGTTCTTCCTGTGAAACATAACCACCGAATTGTTTTACGATTTGATGAAGCTGGTTGTTGAAAGCATTATAATCTTTCACTTCAATATTTAAGTTGGCAGTTTTAATTATTTTTTTGTCCCAGTCGATTTTTTCTGCTTGGGCTATTTTTTGTGGAAGGGTTTTTTGGTTTTGTTCATTTTGATGTTCTTCTGGGTTTGTCGATTGATAATCATTTGCAATTACAGCGGTATCTGCAACTCCGATTTTATTGTCCTCTAATTTTTCAGGTGAGGGGGTCGGTTCAAGAAGTAAATTTTTTGATACTTTATCGGATGCTCTGCCGCAGGCAAAGAAAAGTATGATTGGTAGCGCAAAAAGCGCTACAGGCTTGGAAAGTTTCATGGCTGTATGTTTTAGGTGATCGTTGCTAAGATGCAGGAAAATCAATTTTGCATATCATGCTCATTAATTTCTTATTGATTCTTTTAGCAACAAAAAAGTAACCTGAACAAAAAGTTAATGCAATGATAAAAGCCTGTAAAATAAGAAAGCACCTACAATCAAATGTAAGTGCTTAATAACGTTCACGTGTATCTGCTATTTTTCTCCAGCCATTTCCATCACAATTTCCCATTCTTTATCGGTAACCGGCTGAACCGATAACCTTCCCAACCTCACCAGCGCCATTTGTGCAAGGCGTTTGTCTGCTTTAACATCAGCAAGCGTGACAGGCTTTTTCAATTTTTTTACAGGTTTTAATTTTACGGCAACCCATGCATCGTCATCAGTTGTCGGGTCTTGGAAAAATTCTTTTGATATTTTTGCGATGCCCACAATATCCGTTCCTTCATTGCTGTGATAGAAAAAAACTTCATCACCTGTTTTCATCGCTTTCAAATGCCCGCGTGCCGCATAGTTGCGAACACCGTCCCAAGTCGTTTCTTTGTCTTTTTGCAATTGCTCAAAACTATAAGTAGATGGTTCTGATTTTACAAGCCAGTGTGCCATGGGTATAAAGTTTCAACAAATATAATATTAGTTTAGGGTTTGAAGTTTCGGGTTCATAGTTCAGGTGGCCGGCAAATTGCTTTTGGCGAGTGTTTAATTTTGGGTTATTGATATCGCCCATTGATTAAACATCGTTGTCTTCGCTTCTTCCATTGGAAGAAGGGCTCACTTGTGCGGTAACCATTCTATTCTGCAATGTGCAGTTTTCAAAATCAATTCCTGCTTTCAAACTTTTTTCACATCCGCAAATCCAACCTTTACCAGTTCCCGTAACTACACCGGAATGTTACATGTAACCTGTTAAAAACTTAAAATCATTTTAATTACAAACAAACAGCTTTTATGAAATCAATTAAATCGTTTGCATTAATGCTGGCAGCAGCATTTTTTATGAATTCTTCATTCGCCCAAATGGAGAAAACGGTGGAAGTAGGCGGCGCCCCGATGTATCCTTCAAAAAACATTGTTGAAAATGCGATAAACTCAAAAGACCATACTACATTGGTAGCTGCAGTAAAGGCCGCAGGTTTGGTGGAAACATTGCAAAGTGCAGGCCCTTTCACAGTGTTTGCTCCGACAAACGAGGCATTCGACAAATTACCCAAAGGCACTGTTGAAAGTTTGGTAAAACCCGAGAACAAAACAATGCTCAGCGGTATCCTTACTTATCATGTAGTTGCCGGGAAATGGGATTCAAAATCGTTGGCAAAACTTATCAAAGAAGGTCACGGAACGGCGGAATTGAAAACTGTTGCCGGAGGCAAACTCTGGGTAATGATCCAAGACGGGAAAATAGTTTTGAAAGACGAAAAGGGCGGGATGGCCTGGGTAACTATTAAAGATGTCTATCAAAGCAATGGCGTGATTCATGTCATCAATGCAGTGCTGATGCCTAAGAGTTAATTAGGGGTCATTGTCAATAATAATAATAATAATTTATAATTACTGTCAGAAACCTGTCAGGTTGGGGTGCAAAGTTTTATTTCGCATCCTTGAAACCAGCAGGTTTTTTTGTTAAAAAATAATCAGGGCAGCATCCTTTTCCAATAAGCTGCGTATTGAGATATGGAAATTGAATTTTGCACTAGTGAAGAAAGTTGGTGTAAAACAGAGATATTTTAATCTTGCGACAGGTTGTTTTTAAGGGGTGGCCATCTGCTTGCGTTATGCAATGTGGATGGCCTTTTTGTTTAGAGCCATTGCAGGCGAAGATGTAATCGGTAGCTAACATTTTAAAAATTCGCCAGCACATCAGCAATATGCATTGCTTTCAAGTGATGGCCTTTGTGGCGTATATACCCATCAATATGCATCAGGCAGGAAAGATCCGTGGAGATAATATAATCCGCCCCGGTTGCCAGTGCGTTAGTAACTTTCTGTTCAGCCATAGCAATGGAGATAGGTTCAAATTTGACTGCAAATGTTCCCCCGAAGCCACAGCAGGTTTCTACATCATTCATTTCTACCAGTTCAAGGCCCTTTACATGATGTAATAATTTTCTCGGCTCCTGTTTTATTTTGCATTCACGTAAGCCTGCGCATGAATCGTGATAGGTAGCTTTACCATTGAGTGTTGCCCCGACATTTTCAATTTGCAAAACATTCACCATGAATTCGGAAAATTCATATACCCTTTTCTGTACTTCTTTTGAGGCATTGTTCTGCGATGAATTTTCAAAAAGTTTCGTGTAATAATTTCTTACAAAGCCTGTACAGGATGCACTGGGGGCAACAATATAATCAGCTCCTGAAAAATCTTTCAAAAATTTTGAACAGACATCTTTCGCATCATCCCAGAAGCCTGCATTGAAAGCAGGCTGCCCACAACATGTCTGGTTACTGTTATACTCAACCACACAACCTGCTTTATGTAAAACTTTTATCATATGGAATGCAGTTTGCGGGTAAAGTTGGTCAACAAAACAGGGTATAAACAGTTGAACGTTCATAATTTTTTTTTAAATACTGATCATCTTTAAGGCTGTAATTGCAGCTTCTTCGCCTTTATGCCCGTGTTTTCCCCCAACTCTTTCTTCTGCTTGTAATTGATTGTCTACAGTAAGCACGCCAAAAATGGTTGGCACAGGCAGCATCAAGTTTAACTGAACAATGCCATCTGTTACTGCTTTGCAAACGTAATCAAAATGCGGGGTGCCCCCACGTATTATACAACCTAATGCAATGAATACATCAGGCTTTGGCTTTTTGTTTTTCTCCCAATACTTTTTTATCGCGAACGAAATTTCAAAAGCCCCGGGGACATTAATGACTTCAATTTTTTTGATATGGAGTTCTTTCAATTTCTTTTTGCAGCCTTCTTCTAACGCACTTACAATTTTGTCATTCCATTCTGTGCGCACAATAACAACACAGGCATCCTTTTTTTTAGGGATGCCTGCGGTTTGTAATAATTTGCTATCGGTAATTTCTGCCATTGTTTATACTTAATACTTAACGCAAAGCAGAACGCAAGTACAACGCTTAGAGCTGTTCAGCATTTTGTTTATTGGTTTATTTTACCACTCCCAATCTCGCCAGGTACTTATTAACCTCAGCGCCCTGTGGGGAATTTGGATATTTATCTTTTATTACCTGGTACAGTTCAATGGCTTCCTTGGTTTTCCCCATACTTTCTAACAGGTAGCCTGCACGGAACAAATATTCCGGTGACAGAAATTCATCCTTTTCAAAATAAGTGCCTGCCTTTTTATATTGTTCTACCGCTTCTTCTTTTTTGTTCAGCTCGGAATATGCATCGCCAAGCAGCCCATAGGCCCTTGCCTGTAGTTGCTGCGCAGGAATAGAAAAATCTTTTAAGTATTTTACTGCATTATTGTAGTCGCCCAATTTCAAATAGCAGCTTCCTGCATAAAAAGCAGCAAGGTTAGCTGCTTTTGTTCCTCCGAATTTTGAAATGACTTTTACAAAACCTGCATTCACATTATCTCCGTTAAGCGCAAGTTTTATAGAGTCCACGCGGTAATATTCTTCAGCGTGGTACATTGCTTCAGTTGCCTTTTTTTCTTTCGGGTCAACGATATAATATTTATATCCCAGGTATCCTATAATAAGTATCACTATTGCTGCAATTGCATAACTGATAACCTTTCCCTTTTTTTCCCAGAACTGTTCAACTTCCGCCACAACATTTTTTTCTTCCTCAATATGAACATGTTTTTTAATCTCGGTCATTTTATTTTTTATTTGTTATCTAAATCTGAATTTCCGTTTTATCAATCAACAATGAAAGGGTAGTGCTGATCGATATATACATCTTTCAGTACTTCATCATTATCCGGCCACGGGGATTCTTCGGCAAATTTGACTGATGCCGTTACCGTTTCATTTACTCTTTTATTAATGGCATCAATTTCTTCCTGTTTAGCCAGTTTTTGTTTTAGTATGGTATCAAGCACCTGTTGAATCGGGTCTCTTTGTTTATATTCTTCAACTTCTTCTTTGGTGCGGTATTTCTGAGGGTCAGAAATAGAATGGCCTTTGTAACGATATGTTTTTATTTCAAGAAGTGTGGGGCCACCTCCTTCCCTTGCTCTTTTAACTGCCCTGGCAACTCCTTCATGAACGGCTTCCGCACTCATACCATCAATGGAATCGCCGGGCATTTCGTAGGCATCAGCCAGTTTATATATGTCAACAACATTGGATGTTCTTTCTACTGAAGTACCCATCGCATAATTATTGTTTTCGCAGATAAATATCGCCGGCAGTTTCCAAAGCATGGCAAGGTTAAATACTTCATGCAGCATGCCCTGCCTGGCAGCGCCATCGCCAAAAAAGGTGAGTGATACGCTATCTGTTCCTTTATATTTTTCAGCAAAAGCGAGTCCTGCGCCTGTGCCAATCTGTGCACCAACAATACCATGCCCGCCGAAGAAATTAACATCTACACCAAAAAAATGCATGCTGCCACCTTTACCTTTTGCAGCACCGGTAGCTTTACCATATAATTCAGCCATGCAAGCGTTGGCGCTTACTCCTTTTGCCAGCGCAAGGCCATGGTCACGGTAACCCGTAACGAATTTGTCATCGGGCTTTGTTGCTGTCATACAGCCAGCGGCAATGGCTTCCTGGCCTATATAAGCATGGAAAAACCCACGGATCTTTCCTTCCATTTTGTATTTTTCTTCAGCCATCAGCTCAAACTGGCGGATAAGCACCATCAGCTCATACCAGTATAAATATGTTTCTTTTGAAAATTTAGTGGCCAATTTGCTAAAATTTAGGTTGGCAAAGATAAGGGGTAGAATGGAATTTGAGATAGGGGATTTAAGATTTTACAGGATGTCTCCAAACCGGGCTGGCCACCCAAAAAGGCAGCCAGCGGCATAATTGGTTTAAGAATCTATCCTTTAATCCGGAAGAAGGTCTTCGAAAATGAATTTTTCCGGTTTGGGCAATGGTTTTCTGGGAATCATTTCAGTTCGCATGGCACTGTTATATACAAATACAGCTATAATAGTTGCAGCTTGTTTAAGATCTTCTGTCTTCAGATGATCGAAAGTATCAAAATTAGAGTGGTGCGTTCTTGTTTCATAATCGATCGGGTCTTGGATAAATTGAAAACCAGGGATGCCCACTGCATCGAATGAAAGATGGTCTGTTGAGCCGGTATTATGCAGGGTAACTGCAGATGCCCCTAAGTCATTAAGGGGTTTTAACCATTCAGAAAATATGGATGCTGCTTTTTCATTGCCCTGGGCAAATATACCCCGTATCTTCCCGGTTCCATTGTCCAGATTATAATAAACTGAAATTTTACTTTGTTCGGGTTTCAGTTTCATGTCTGCCGGGTCACCGAAATGATTTTTTATATATCCGAACGATCCCAGTAAGCCCTGTTCTTCGCCACTCCATAAAGCAATGCGGATAGTTCTTTTAGGCTTTATGCCAAGTGCTTTTAATATCCTGATCGCTTCCATTGTTGCAATACATCCTGCCGCATTATCGGTGGCCCCGGTTGCACTTTGCCATGAATCCAAATGTCCGCCGAGCATTACCACTTCCGATTTCAATTTAGGGTCTGCGCCAGGAATTTCTCCCACCACATTATAGCTTTTAAAGTCAGCGCCATCTAATTTTGTTTTGATATCCAGTTCGAGTTTTACTTCCTGTCCGTCTTTCAGCAATCGTTTTATCCTCAGGTAATCTTCTTTTTCCATAACAAGCTGTGGTAAAGCCGGCTGGTCTTTTTTTCTGTAACCGCCAAAGCCATCCACAAAAACAGCTCCATCAGCTTCTTCCCTGGTCATACGTATCAAAGCAATAGCCCCAATTTGCTGTAACAGTTTTTCAGCATGCATTTGTTTGATGATCTGAGGAAGAAACAGGTTTAGTTCTGCCTTGCTAAACATATATGTATCAGAAAGGTTGTTAAGCGTACTGTCTGAATAACGGGAACTCTCAGGTTTGTCAGTTGAATGAACGAATGTGTCTGAATTATTGTAGAGAATAATATGACCTTTGATCTTACCGGCATTCTGAACAATATAATTTGAATCAATCTTTTCCAGTAAAAAAGCAGGGGCAGCCACAGGGCCTTCCGTGCTGCCGCTCCATGGAGAAGGATAAGAAATAAAATTTGCATAATAAGGCGCTGTCATCGCGGCATACGATTTTTCGACCGACCAGCCATAACCGAAATCACCCCAGGGCTCAGCTTGCACATTGGTTAAGCCCCATTGCTGCAATGTGGCTATAATCCAGTCTGCTGCACGCTTGTAGCCCGGTGAATTGGTGAGCCTTGAGCCTGATACATCGGTAATGTTATGGGCGATCCAGCTGACCTTAGAACGGTTCAAGCCTTCGTCACGGATTTTATTCATTATGCCAAGATCGATGATTTCGCTCTGGGCAAGCAGGTTAAAGGAAAGAGAAATAAATACCGTTAAAAAAAGATAAAAACGCTTTCTCATGTGTATAGTTTTGAGTTATGGTGTTGGTTTGAAAAGAAAAGTTACAGTAAATCTTCCTGTTGATAAAATCTTCAAACTTTAAATTGCACCTTTATTGATTAAATTTTGTTCTGCTTAAATAGCATATCGTTATTTCAATTCAAGACTTACATACAGTCTTCCTTTTCTTTTCAAGAAAGGATCATTGGCATTTGCGGCAACAACGGAGTAGGCAAAACCAATTTACTCGACGCTATTTATTATCTCTGTTTTACAAAAAGTTATTTTGCGAAATCAGATATTCAGAATGTACATCATGGTGCACAAGGTTTCAGGATAGAAGGGAATTTTGACGATAATAATAAAACTGAAAAAGCGGTTTGCATTTTGCGTGAAGCAGGCAGAAAAGAATTTTTATTAAACAACAGGCTGTATGAAAAGTTTTCACAACACATCGGGAAATTTCCCTGCGTGATCATTACGCCTGATGACGTGCAGATCATTACCGACGGGAGTGAGGAACGAAGAAGGTTTATAGATACGCTGCTTTGCCAGCTGGATGCAAAATATTTGCAATGCCTGATGGATTACAATAAAACATTGCAGCAACGGAACAGCCTGTTAAAAGCATTTGCTGAAAGAAAACAGCACGACTATCATTTGCTGGATGTGTACGATGAACAGCTTGTTAAAACGGGCATGTATATTTTTCAAGAAAGAAAAAAGTTTTCAGAAATTTTATTGCCACTCGTGAAAAAATTTTATAAACAGATTGCAGGAGCAGATGAATCTGTTGACATAAAATATGAAAGCCAGTTATTCAGTTCGTCGTTTGAAAATCTGCTGGAACAATTCCATGAAAAAGACCTGATGCTGCAGCGAAGCAGTACCGGTATTCACAAAGACGATATTGATATTTCAATGAACGGGCAATCGTTCAAATCCTTAGCCTCGCAGGGGCAAAGAAAAAGCCTGCTCTTTGCATTGAAGCTGTCAGAATTCGAAATACTAAAAAATGAAAAAGGATTTGCTCCGCTCTTATTACTGGATGATGTTTTTGAAAAATTAGATGCAAGCAGAATGCATAATTTGCTGAATTGGGCATGTATTCAAAACAGCGGACAGATTTTTATTACCGACACACATTGCAAAAGAATAAAAAAACATTTCGAAGAATTGCCTATAAAATATCAGTTGATAACCCTGTGAACTTTTCCAAAGCTTCAAAGAGAGGATAAAATTTAAAAGTCAAATTTGAGCTTTGGAAAAGTTGCTGCATGGCCCTGAAACCATTTTTGCATAACCATCAGTTGAAAACTCTTTGCTGCCAACTGCCAACTGCTAACTATCTTTGGCACATGGGCGAATATTCTATGGCGGATGCCATGAAACAATTTTTAAAGCAAAGTCGTATCAAAGGCTATATACAGGCTTTCCAGGTAGAAGATGCCTGGGAAAAGATCATGGGCAAAACCATTGCCAAATACACTGATAAAATAGAAATTCGCGGGCAGACATTATTTATCAGCACTTCCGTAGCGCCATTGAAGAATGAGTTCATGTATCAAAAAGAAAAAATCATCGAAAGGGTTAATGAGGCGCTTGGTGAAACGGTGGTGAAGGAAGTGGTGATTAAATAGTCTGTTGTTGACAGATTTCGGTTCCAGGCAAGTTAAAATTGTTTAATGCAAACAGTATTACTGAACAGGTAATTCATTCATCACTAAAATAGCTTTATCAAAATCAGGGCCAGCCCATTTTTCAACGATTGTCGCATTTTTAATCAGGTATAAAGTAGGAGTCACCCTTGCTGCAGTTTTAATAGCTGTGGCATCACATTTCAGTACGGCAACATTTTCATTTAATTTATTTATTTCAACAAATGCCTGAACCTGTTCCGCATCAGCCGTAATGAAATATACAGGAACATGTTTTGATTTTGCAAAAGTATAAATAGCAGCAAATTCTTTGCTCCACGATGGGTTTATCTCTGTCAATTCTTTTATAAACAAGAATAATTTATAGCCTTTTTGTTCAAGAACAGTTTGAGTAGTGTCGGTTCCTGAGAATGTGTTCAAAATAAAGTCTTTGATAGCAGGTTCTGCATTCCCTTTCCTGATCAGTTTGTCGTAGCGCTTTACAAATTTGTAAGTGCTGTCAAAATCTTTTGGGAATTTATCAGCGGTGAATTCAATTTCTTTTCCGCTTTTATTATAAACAAAAGTGATCACTGTGCTGTCGGGGACCGCACCCGGCGGGGGTTTCATGCTTTCAATGATGTTTGCTGAAACTTTATAAGGCAGACAGTCCACCACGGGCAAATGTTGCAGCACGAACCATTGAAATGAAAATGAGGCAACTGTTGCGATGATCAAAATGGCCACACTTGGCATTTGCGGTAAAATTGGTTTGATCTTATTTTTGCTGGCAAAAAGAAAAAGTATCAGCACAAACAATACAATATCTTTTGTAAAAGATTCTCCTGCCGTGAGGGGTATGCAATTTCCAAAACAACCACATTCTTTTATTTTGCCTGAGAGATATGCGTAGCCTGTGAGAAATGTAAAGAATATGATGAGCAATAATAACAGCCAACTGAACAATTTCATTCGCCACCCTAATAAGATAGCAACGCCTGCAACGATTTCAAATACGATCATCATCACAGAAAAGGCAAGCGTGTAATTATCCAGCAGGTGAAAATTCCAAACTTCAAAAAACTCCTGCATTTTATAGCTCAGCCCAAATGGATCATTAGCTTTTATTAATCCTGAGAAGATAAAAAGAACACCAACAATAAGCCTGCTAATATTTACAAGAAGTTTCATGGTAAATCAATTATGTCATCTTAATCAGAAATTAATGCTTTCCCTCTTCAATCAATATTAACGCAAACAAGGAATAGTTAATGATATCAACCAGGTTTGAATCTATTCCTTCACTGATTAAAGTCTTTCCATCATTGGCAAGAATTTGGCGGATGCGCAACAGTTTCATCAGTATCAGGTCCACAAAGCTTTCCTGGCTCATATCACGCCATGCTTCGCCATAGTCGTGGTTTTTGTCATGCATTACATGCTTTGCCATGCCTGCTTTTTTGTCATACCATTTTTCAGCTTCAGCCAATGGTAGGTCTTCTACCGATTCATTATTTAAATCCAACTGTATCAGCCCGATCAGTCCATAGTTCACCATGCCTTTGAATTCACTTGCAATATCATCCCCTACTTTTTGTGTTTTTATCTGCTGTATGTTTTTGATACGTTGCGCTTTGATGAATATCTGGTCTGCTATTGATATCGGCCTCAGCACCCGCCATGAAGTGCCGTAATCTTTTGTTTTCTTGATAAAAATATCCTTGCACGACTGAACCGCTGCTCCATATTGCTTGTCCGTTGCTGTCATTTTATTTTTTAGGATTTTCAAAACTTTTCCAAAGTTTTAAACTTTGGAAAAGTTCCTGAATGTTCAATTTTATTGATGAATTTTGCCGCCAAATGTAACGATAACCAGTCAATGTTTACGATTAATTGCAAAGGCAGATTATTATCTCTTGAAAGCCCGTTAGTGATGGGCATCATCAATGCTACGCCGGATTCTTTTTATGAGGGCAGCCGTTTTATGGGCGGAGAAAATATTTTGCGGGAGGCAGAAAAAATGCTTGCTGAAGGAGCTGATATTTTGGACATCGGCGGACAAAGCACCAGGCCCGGAAGTATTCAACTGGCGGAAGATGAGGAATTGAAAAGAGTGACCGGCCCTATTGAGTTGCTTCAAAAAAATTTTCCCGAAGCGATTATTTCGATTGATACCTACCAATCGCGAATTGCGAAGCAGGCAGTTGCTGCCGGAGCATCTATTGTTAATGATATCAGCGGTGGTAATCTTGATGCAGCAATGCTTAGCACGGTCGGCAAATTAAAAGTGCCTTATATCTGCATGCACATGCAGGGAAAACCACAAACCATGCAGAAAGAACCTTATTATGAAAATGTAACCAGGGAGGTTTTGGATTTTTTTATCAGGAGAATTGATGAATGTAAAAAAGCAGGTATTCATGATGTCATCATTGACCCGGGGTTCGGTTTCGGGAAAACGATTGCTCATAATTTCGAATTACTTAAAAATCTTACTGTTTTTAAAATACTCGAAAGACCAGTGTTACTTGGCGTTTCAAGAAAATCTACTATTTATAAAACGCTGGGCGTCTCAGCTAAAGAAGCGTTAAATGGAACAACAGTTTTGAACACAATCGGGTTAATGAATGGTGCAAATATCCTTCGCGTGCATGATGTGAAAGAGGCGAAAGAGGCGGTGAGGTTGTATACGCGAATGAAAGATATAAGCCGATAAATCATTATTCTAACTCATCAAATAAATCGGGTTAAAATATTTTCTCCTTAACTTAGAACCTATCCTTTTATTTCAATATACTAACATGATTAAATATTCCTTTGCAAAAATATCATTTATTTTTTTTGCATTTTCACTCGCATCTTTTTTCTCTTTTTCCCAGGCTTATGATCCTTCACTGTTTAATTGTATGAAATGGAGAATGATCGGGCCTTACCGTGGCGGACGTACCGTTGGGGCTGTCGGCGTTCCATCGCAGCCGAATGTTTTTTATATCGGCGTGAACAATGGCGGTGTATGGAAGACAACTGATTTCGGAAGAACATGGGTACCCGTTTTTGATGAGCAGCCAACAGGTTCTGTTGGTGATGTTGTAGTTTCTCCTTCTAATCCAAATGTCATTTATGTTGGCAGCGGTGAAGGCATTCAGAGACCTGATCTTTCTGTAGGAGATGGAATTTACAAATCAACCGATGCCGGTAAAACCTGGGTCAATCTTGGTTTAAAAGATGGTCAGCAAATCGGCGGGCTTGCCATCGATCCCAATAATGAAAACCGGTTATTCGTTGCCGTTATGGGCCATCCTTACGGTCCGAATAAAGAACGTGGTGTTTACCGTACAACTGACGGCGGCAAAACATGGGATCATGTTTTGTTTGTAGATGAAAATACCGGCGCTTCTCAAATTGCGATCGATCCCAAAAATCCGGATATCATTTATGCAGATCTCTGGGCCGGGCGGCAAGGGCCCTGGGAAAACGGCGCATGGGACGGCCCTGCAAGTGGCTTGTTCAAATCAACAGATGGCGGTGCTACATGGAAAAAATTAGAGAACGGTTTGCCAACGCCTAAACAGGGCCTGGGAAGAATTGGTTTTTGCATTGCCCCCAGCAATCCAAATCGGTTATACGCCACCGTTGATGCAGGCGATCTCGGCGGAATTTACAGGAGCGATGATGCTGGTGAATCATGGACAAAGATGAATCCCGACGGAAGGTATTGGGGAAGAGGAAGTGATTTTGCAGAAGTAAAAGCTGACCCGCAAAACGCAGATGTGGTTTACACAGCAAATGTTGTGGTGTGGCGTTCATCCGATGGCGGAAAAACCTGGAAAGATTTTCGTGGAGCTCCGGGTGGTGATGATTATCACCGCATCTGGATCAATCCGGCTAATTCAAATATTATTTTGATAGCGAGCGACCAGGGTGCAATCATCACTGTAAATGGCGGGCAAACTTTTTCTTCCTGGTACAATCAGCCCACCGCTCAATTTTATCATGTAAGCGTGGATAACGATTTTCCTTATCATGTTTATGGAGGCCAGCAGGAGAGTGGTTCGGCGGGTGTTGCTTCACGCAGTAATGATGGCCAGGTCACTTTTCGCGACTGGCATCCTGTGGGTGTGGAAGAGTATGGATATGTTGCTGCTGACCCTCTCGATCCGAATATTGTTTATGGCGGAAAAATTACTAAATACAATAAACGGACAGGACAAGTGCAGAATATTGCTCCCGAAGCCGTGCGCAGCGGCAAATATCGTTTCCTGAGAACGGCGCCGGTTCTATTTTCACCAATCGATCCGAAAACTTTATACTTCGCCGGCAATGTGCTTTTTAAAACTATGGATGGGGGTAACCGCTGGGAAGTGATAAGCCCTGATTTGACGCGAGAAAGCTGGGACATTCCTGCAAGTGTTGGCATTTATACAACTGAAGAATTAAAAAAGATGCCAAGGCGTGGAGTGATCTATACCGTAGCGCCATCTTCAAAAGATATCAATACCATTTGGGCGGGCACTGATGATGGATTGATACATCTTACAAAAGACGGGGGCAAAACATGGAACAATGTTACACCGTCTGGAGTCACTTCATGGAGCAAGGTTTCAATATTGGAAGCCAGCCATTTTGATGTGAATACTGCTTATGCTGCGGTTAACCGTATCCGTTGTGATGACCAGCACCCGCATATTTATAAAACAACAGATGGCGGAAAAACATGGAAAGAGATCGTAAACGGATTGCCTGAAGACCCGATTAATGCCGTGCATGAAGACCCGCAAAGAAGAGGATTATTATTTGCAGGTTCGGAAAGATGTGTGCATGTTTCATTTGATGACGGCGAACACTGGCAGCCACTGCGTTTGAATATGCCCGCCACTTCTATCCGCGACCTGGTGATCAAAGATGATGACCTTGTTGTAGGGACACATGGAAGAGGTTTCTGGATATTGGATGATATCACTCCGCTTCGTCAAATTTCAGAACAGGTTGCAAAAGACAAAGTGGTTTTATACAAGCCGCAAACAGCAACACGCATAAGATGGGGTATGTACACAGATACGCCATTGCCGCAGGAAGAACCCGCAGGTCAAAACCCGCCTGATGGTGCGGTGATCGATATGTATCTGAAAGAAAAAATAAATTCAGAAATTACTTTGGATATCATTGACGATAAAGGAAAAACTGTTCGCCATTTTAGCAGTAACGATACGATGTACAAAATCCCGCCTGTGAATATTCCTTTATACTGGATAAGGCCCCAACAAATACTGTCAACAAATACAGGCTCGCAAAGATTTTTGTGGGACATGCGATATGAGCCGCTCGATGTGCCGCCTTCTTACCCAATCTCTGCCATTTACGGAAATACGGCGCCACAAGCCACTTCTCCCTGGGTAATGCCGGGAAATTATACGGTGAAGCTGACTGCGAACGGGCAAACATTTTCACAGCCTCTCATAATAAAAATGGATCCGAGAGTGAAAATAACATTAACAGATTTGCAAAAACAACACGACTTCTCGCTGATTTGTTATGAAGGAAGAAAGCAAGCGATGCAATCATTGGAAGAGATCGGTAAAGTAATGACTCAGGTAAAGAAACTGATGTTGTCGTCAAAAATTTCAAACCCGCAACTGATCAAAGATTTTGATTCAAAATTATCGGCACTTGAAGGATCTGGGGGGCGAAGGGCAGCAGCAGAAGCAAGTTTTAATTCGCTGAACAATTCTTTTTCATCACTTTTCTATATTCTTGATGAAGCGGATGCCCCTCCAACAGAACAGGCAAGTGAAGCCATCCCGAAACTGCAGGTTTCATTGCAACAACTGGCAGAGCAATGGAAAAGTATGAAATCAAATGATTTGCCGAAGCTGAATGCTGCATTGAAAAAGATGAAAGCAGGAGCAATTGTGTTGTAACAAACATATATCATTGATTCAAAATTATCCCGGCCTGATCTATTATCTTTATTGAATACATTTTGCAATGCCGCAACTTCCCAAGCGACTGCTATCAATTGATGTGTTTCGTTCAGTAACCATGTTGCTGATGATCTTTGTAAATGATTTCGGTTTTGACAAAGGAGTGCCACGATGGCTTGAGCATGCTGGAAGAATGGAAGATGCTCTCGATTTTTCCGACATCATATTTCCTGCTTTTCTTTTTATAGTCGGGTTGTCCATTCCTTATGCCATTGCTAAAAGAGTTGAAAGAGGGGTAAGACAAAATAATGTATTGTTTTATATCATCACCCGTTCTTTTGCATTATTACTGATGGGTTTTTTTCATGTGAACCTAGAAAACTATGACCGGGTTGGCGCATTCATTCCAAAACCGTATTGGCAGATACTCATCACCGTTGCTTTTTTCCTGGTATGGCTCGATTATCCTTCAAAGATGGAAAAAGCGAAGAAGCAACTTTTACAGGGGCTTGGCATTTTGATTTTGGTAGTGATGGCTTTTTTCTATCGAGGTTTAAAGCAGGGAAACCCGATCTGGATGCGGCCGCAATGGTGGGGCATTCTCGGATTGATCGGCTGGGCATACCTGTTATGTGCCGTTATTTTTCTTTATGTGAAAAATAATATAAAAGCAATTGCAGGCGCATTGATATTCTTTCTTTTTTTCAATATTGCTTTTCATGCGCATTGGCTGGACTTTCTGAAACCTGCCCGCACTTATATCTGGATAGTAGGTGACGGTTCAATGCCTGCATTAACAATGGCTGGTATATTGATATCCGTTCTCTATAAAAAATTTGCTGATGAAAATAAGCTGCAGAAAATGTGGCGGGTATTCTGTGCAATGTCAGTCTTGCTGCTGGCAGCCGGTTTTATTTTGAGGCCTTTTCTGGGCGGCATTTCAAAAATCAGGGCAACACCCTCGTGGGTAATGATATGCACAGGTATCAACATTTTTAGTTTCATGATCTTTATTTATCTAATTGATATAAGGCAAAAACAAAACTGGTTTTCTGTTATCAGGCCTGCAGGCACAAGTACGCTCACCGCTTATTTGCTGCCCTATATTTATTACGCTATACTGAATATTTTTTACCCAGCTTTGGTATTGCCATTGGTATTCCGTGAAGGCATTGCCGGTATCATCAAATCATTTTTGTATGCATTGGTGATAGTAATTGTAACCGGTATAGTGGAAAAAAGAAAGATCAGGTTAAGAATCTGACATCAGGAAAGGGTTGCATTTGTGTTTATTTATAGAAATGAAAGCGCAGTCCGGATTATTAATTCCGTTTCACCGGAATTGGCTCTAATATAATTTTTGCCATGATCATTCGATAGGTATTTGTAGCGTTGTGTTGTGTAAAAATTTTACAGGAATTTCTACGAGCCCGGGTCTATCTTTTTTTGTGAATAGCTCAATTTGCATATCTGTGTAGATACTGGCTTGTATTAAAATAAAGATTTGAATACAATATAAGGACAGGCCACCGTGGCAAGATAGAGTGGGTTTTGTTTATATTCCGGAGGGTAAAAACATTCGTAAGGTGCACCATAACTGCCCCCCTTCCGGAAATCATTTTCACGAAGGTCAGTAATATATTCTTTGGCCAATTGCCTGCCTTGCTGATGGTTTTCTTTAGCAATTGCGAAACAAACCCAGCCGGTAGCTGTACCCCAATAAGCACCATTCTGATAACGGTTTTTTTCAACATTGGTTACCTGCCAGGCAGTCTTTTCATTATAGTCATCTGTAGTAAGAATATGGCGGATATTGCCTTTGTAAGCTAATGTGCCGTTTGCGTATGCTTCTGATAAAACCCGGCAAGCTTTTTTTAGCGCATCACCTTCAAGAATGCCATAATAAACTGCCAGTGCTGTTGCCCATACATCAGGTTGGTTGCTTTGTCCGTTTGATGCCTGTAACATCCCTTTTTTATTACAGAATAATACCGGCAGTGCTGATTTGATTTGCTGAGCGAGTTGCTCATATTTTTTTGCCTTTTTTTTGTTTTTCAATTTTTTAAAAAGCTGAGACAACTCTGTAGCGGCTTTATATTTTAATATAGAACTAAGACAGAGGTCGCCGGTAATTTCAATAGCATCCCTGAAACCGAAATCAACCGCACGAAAAGAACTGTCGGTATGTACAATTCCGTTGTCGGTCCTTGATGGCGGCATACTGAATGCAATTTCCAGGCGATCAATGAGCCTCATACCATTGATTTCCCGAAATAAAATATTGCTGTTCCCTGATGACGCCACATAGTAACTGGCCATGTGAACGAAGTAGAATTCATCGCAAAGTGGCGGCATCATTCCATAAATTTTGTTTCCTTGTTCAACATAGTCGTACGTGCCCGGGAAATAAATTGGCAAACTGTCAGTAATACGGATATGGTCAGCAATCGAGCCGTAAGGAATGATGCTGCCGTTTTTGGTAATCCATGTTTGATTGCATTGAGTAGCTGCTGTAATTAATAACATGTGTAGTTGCTCTTTAGGGCTAACCATCCCCGTTTCAAGGCTCATGGCATAATCTCTTATCCAGAATGAAGGATAATCATCCCTGCCGCCTGGTCTTATTAAAGTGCCGTGTGTGTTGTTTTTTAATGAAGATGCAATGACTTGCCCCGGGTAGATACGCGAACTATCCATTACATCTTTTGTCAGTTTTTTTAAAAAATTGAGATCATCATTACTAATGATATGCTGTTGATGCTGAGCGATAACTGCTTTACATAAAAATAATAGAACAGAAAAGAAAATGATAATACTCTTCATTTCGTTAGCTTGTTGAAATAAATTTACGAAAGGAAAATTATGCAATACGCAAATTCAGTAGCGGCAATATTAAAACTCCCGATGCGGTGTTTGGATTTTCAATCAGACTGGAGACTTGATTCTTACATCTGTGTTCAATAAACAATAGTAACTGAATAATATTTACCTGCCCCAATTTCAAAATATAATTGGAGACCATTTATTATATCAGTTCCCGAGTGCCTGTATTACGTCGTACTTGGTTACGATATGATAGTTGCCTGTATCGTCTTTGGCTAAAACAGCGCCGTTTTCTTTAGTAATCAGGCTGCTTAGCCTTTCAAGTGGAGTATCGTATGATATGGTGGGGTATGGCGTTTCAAGTACTTCGTATATCTTTTTATATTTCATCTCCAGCCCGTTTTTCATCATTTTACTGAATAAACCACTTTCACTTACTGCTCCGGTAATTTCTCCATTCTGCATTACAGGCAGGTTTTCGATATTATATTTCTGCATCAGGTCGAAAGCGTCCGTGACGTTTTTATCAGCGGTAATGGTGATTAATTTCTGTGACCCTCTCGCACTTACAATATCTTTGAAAGTCTTTACTTCCAGGAAGCCACGTTCCATCATCCATTGATCGTTGTAGATTTTTGCCACATACCTGCTGCCATGATCGTGAAAAACACAAACGACCACATCACCCTTTTTTAACTTGTCTTTTAATTGCATTAATCCCTGCACACAACTTCCCGCACTATAGCCACAAAAAAGGCCTTCTTCTTTTGCCAGTCGCCTGGCCATGATGGCCCCGTCTCTGTCAGTTACCTGTTCGAAGTAATCGATCACATTCATATCGTAGTTTTCAGGTACAAAATCTTCTCCAAAACCCTCGGAAATATATGGGTGGACTTCGCTCATATCTATCTGACCCGTTCTGAAATATTTGGTGAGCAGCGACCCGTACACATCTATTGCCCAAACTTGTATTGCAGGATTTTTTTCTTTCAGAAACATTGCCGTACCTGTTACAGTTCCACCTGTTCCGGCAGTACAAATAAAATGAGTGATTTTTCCATTTGTCTGTTCCCAAATTTCCGGGCCTGTTGTTTCGTAATGAGCAAGTCTGTTTGCCAGGTTATCGTATTGATTACATAAGTATGAATTCGGAATTTCCTTGTTTAATCTTCTTGCTACAGAATAATAACTGCGCGGATCGTCGGGTTCAACATTGGTGGGGCAAACTATCACTTCCGCACCAAGTGCTTTAAGGATATCAATTTTTTCTTTAGATTGTTTATCCGTCGTAGTGAAAATACATTTGTAGCCTTTTACTACTGCAGCAAGTGCAAGTCCCATACCTGTATTTCCGGAGGTGCATTCAATAATAGTACCTCCCGGCTTCAGTTTGCCTTCCTGTTCAGCCACCTGCACCATTTTCAGCGCCATACGGTCCTTTACAGAGTTGCCGGGATTGAAATATTCTACTTTGGCAAGCACGGTGCAAGGCAAATCTTTGGTGATTTTGTTCAACTTTATTAACGGCGTATGCCCGATCGTTTCAAGAATATTGTTTTTGATATCCATGATTTTGATAGTTGCTGCAAATGTAGCAAATATTGGGATGTGCATAGGAGTGATATGGGACGCTGCTTTGAAATTTCGGAATAGAGAAGGGCTTGGTGAAATCTGTAACAAATAAATTGTCACCTGGAAATTGTCATTTTATGGGAATTAAAATTAGAATCCCGGAGAATCTTGTATATTCTGGTATCAGAATTATTGTTATTAGCTTTTTTACTATAGCTAAATTTATAGAATGAAAGTATATTTTATCAGCGGGTTAGCAGCAGACAGCAGGGTTTTTACATACATTAAATTGCCTGATAATTGTGAAACTGTGTATTTGGAATGGATCAAACCATTGCATAACGAATCCTTAAAAAGTTATGCCATGCGGCTGGCCCAGCAAATTGATACTTCAAAACCATTTTCTGTTATTGGCCTTTCCATGGGTGGGATGATAGCCAGTGAAATTGCCCAACTAGTTAAACCGTCAGTAACTATTCTGATATCAAGTGTACCCGTTTCTTCACATTTGCCATTTTATTTTAAAGTAGCAGGTAAACTGAGGCTTCATAAGTTTGTTACTGCTCGTATGGTAAAATCAGCAGCCGTTATTAAAAGGTTTTTTACTGCGGAAACCAATGAAGATAAAGTCATGATCAGGCAAATTATTAAGGAAAGCGATGCAGGTTTCATTCATTGGGCAATTAATGCAATTTTGAAATGGAGAAATGATCAGTTCCCGGCTTCTTACATTCACATTCATGGCACAAGGGATGAAGTGCTGCCAATCAGGTGTACAAAACCTACCCATATTATTTTCGGAGCAGGCCATTTGATGATTATGACACATGCCGGTCAGTTAAACAAAATATTGTCAGAGGTATTGGCAAATGTTAAAGTGAATTAGCTATCCCCAAAAATTTGCAAGCCACGCTTAGAAAAGCGCGGCTTGATACTAAGGATGATGAAAACATATTTTGATCTGCTAATTTTTAATGATGAATTTAGCAGTATTCGTATTTCCTGAAACATTTGTTGCCTGTACGAAATATGCACCGGCAGCAAATGATCTTATGTCAAGACTGAATATAGACGTTCCCTCATTCAGGTTTTTTATCATAATTATTTTTCCATTCAAGTCGAACACACGCACTGCCTGTAAAACCATGTCGCTCTTTAATGTAACCGTTGTCGAAGTGGTAGCAGGGTTTGGATATACGGATACAGACCATCCCGAGGTTTGATTGAATTGAACTTTTTTCGATTCACTTACCAATGTTTCATTGGTAACTGTTAATCCCCTAAGTCTGTAATAATTTAATCCGGCTAATGGGTCAAAATCAGTGAAATTGTAATTCTGTTCTGCTGTAGCATCTTCAGAATTGCTGGTTACTGTACCGATATTTTCCCAGTGCGTGCCGTCAGCACTTCTTTCTATATCAAAATATTTGAACCCGATAACTGTTGTAGTTGACCAGCCTAAAAGCACCTGTTGATTTTGCTTTTGTGCATTGATGTTGACAATGGTTTGAGGTAAAACTGAACATACTGTAGAAATCGAAATATCATCAATGGCAAGATCATTGCCCATTCCTCCCGGTGCATTATTCTGTAAAAAGATATCAGCCGTAGTTGTGGTAGCGATAAATGAAAAGGTATATTGATGCCATAAGAAGTCAGTAGGTAAGTAACCTGTGGTTACAGAACCAATGGTTGAACCAGAACTGGTATCGGTGATTCCGGCAATAATATTTGGCTGTAATGGAGAAGAGTTTGAAATATTTGCAGCCCAGAAAGATAAAATATAAGTGGTTCCGGGAACTAAGCCTGTTATTCTGCGCCTGTAAAACATATCAGGAGCGAAAGACGCATTAACAATCAAAAAATACCCGCCTGTTAGTCCGGTGTGGTCTGTTAATGAACTGTTGTGCCATCCTGATGAACTTTGGGTTAATTCATAATAACCATCAGTAATGGTATTTTCAGATGTATTGTTGTAATAGTGGTAGTCTGTCAGACCTGATAATGCAGAGCCATCAGTACCTGATACCCCAGAGCCGAAATTTTCAATTGTTGTCGTAGAACCACATGCAAGAGACAGTGATGTTGGAGAAACAAGCCCGTTTGTAAATACTACATGAACAACCTGTCCTGCAGTTACTACAATTGTTGCGGTATTGCTTGCCACATTTTTGCTGCTGCCGGCAGTTGAATCATAAATGGAAATGCCCTGAAGGTTATAGTTTGATGGATTCGATTGTGTAATCGTATAGGTGCCTGCAGAAACAGGAATTATAATTGCATTATCGTTTTGTGAAGCTTGTACCCGTTCATCATCAAGCCATGTTCCTGATCCATCACCTGTTCTGGTAAATATAGTTGAAGGAGTGGCATAAGCACCCTGTTGTGCAGCCGTGATGCCTGTTACTGTCCATGCCTGGCCTGCATCACTGCAGGTAAAATAAAAATGATGGATTGCTGTCGGTTCTTCTGTCCATGAAGAACCATTATAACGGTAAACTGAACCGATACCGGTAGCATCGTTGCCATCCGCATATATATTACCGTTATCATCAACGGCAACATCATTTATTGAAGCGGAAGAAACTGCACCTGTACCATAGTAAATTAAACCGGTGCCAGATGAATTTATTTTAGTTATATAGCCCCCTCCGTCGGTCAATATAATGTCGTTGGTAGAAGGATTAATATCAAGGCGTGTAAATGTTTTTCCTGAATTGTCAACAGGCGTAATATCGTTCCATGTAAATATGCTGTTGTAATCTCCGGTGTAAGACCAAACATGACCATTGGCAGTTACAATAGCGGTATATCCGGTTGCTGTGGTAATGCTTCCGTTATTTGCAATATCAACAGCCTTGCTTCCGTAAGTACTATGGTCGTAGATTTTTATAAACGATGTACCATTGTAAACATATGCGTCGCCCGAACTGTTCGCCATCACGAAATGACCCAGGTCAGCGCCGTCAATAGCTGTTCCGCTTTGACCCGATACCATGCTCCAGGTTGTGCTATTTGCCGGTCTGTGATACACAGTGCCATTTGTTCCCCAGGTTGAACCTGCAGTAATCCATAACTCTCCGTTTCCAGTTCCGTGGCCTGCACCAATATCAGTAGGCTCAATATTCAATGCCTGGTCGAGCAATGTAAAATTAGACACTGAAGTGGGGCCACCGGCAACTGAGTAAGTAAAAGACTGGTTAAGATCTTCGCTGAGGGTTTGTGCATGGACATAGAGATACCCTTTTTGGGCGCTCAATGTTGAAGATGACAATAATAAAACTACTAATGATAGTTGTAAAAATGGTAAGCATAAAATGGGTGTTTTAAAATTAACCGGCTTTTCAGCAGATTTTTTGAATGTTGTTTTCATTTCCTTAGGATTTTGATTTCAGTTTTTCTAAGGATAAGGTTGGATGCTTATTTCTTTTCAATCGCAATGCCGTTTTGCAGATAGTTACAAATCATAGCTTTAAGAATATGTTGACAGACTGATTTTTCCTTTTTTGGGAATTAGAGTTCCATTTTTTGATAGCACAATTATTGGGTATAATGAAGTATTAATAATAAAAAACCCCTCCATTCGGAGGGATTTACCGGACCTCAATGATTGTGTAAAACCATCAAGCTTCTTTATGTTGCTGCCTCTTACGTGTTAAATAGATATCAAGCATCATCAATCCAAGAATAACATTTATGCCCATAAAAATATTAGTGTATGTGCTGCTGAAAAATTTACTCCAATCTACTTTGTTCATGGTGTTGTTGTACTCATTAAGGATTTTTGGAGTAGTGGCATCGGCATAATTTATCTGTGATAATGCATATATCAAAAAACCAACGATGACAATTATGAAAAAACTTCCGATACCCCAGATTATTTTTTTATTAATGTAAGTGCGGGTTGCAGGCGCTACATGATATTTAGCTATTTCTTCCATTACAGTTTTTGTAAAACGCATAGATGGTTCATCTAAATCACCGCTTATCATCAGTTGATGGGCTTCGAGCAGCTCTTTATATTTATTTTTCCATTCAAGGTTGGTTTCAATCAGCTTGTCAATTGCTGATCGTTCCTTCATACTGCTCAGCCCGTCAATGTAATCCCACAAACGTTCTTCCATATTCAACTGAGTATCCATAAAATTGTTTTTTCTTTCATTAATAATATTACAAAGCTCAATCCAATTACTTTCATTATCTGTTAAATAATCAATTCCCCTGAATTTCACGTACCTCATGGCTAAAATATTTTTCCATTTTTTCTTTCAACCTTTGTCTTGCCCTGTAAAGTTTTACTTTCACTGTATTAGAGTCAAGCCCTAAAACATTTCCGATTTCTTCAAGTGTCTGCTCTCCTTTGTAAAACAGGGTAATAACCTGTGCATCATCCGGGCTTAACATCCGTATGGCTTCATTAACCATTGCATGTTTTGATTTTTGTTCGATCGTATTTGCCTTAAATCCCGACTCCCGGCTCTCTACTTGTATATAAGTTTTTTCATTGTCGATAGATGTGGTATCTAATTTTTTCTTTCTGAGAAATGTGATACAACTTGTCCGTGTAATGGTATACAGCCATGTACTGAATTTCGATTCTCCCCTGAAATCGGCCAGCGAGCGATATGCTTTTATAAAAATATCCTGCGAAATTTCTTCAGCATCTTCACGGTTGTCTACCATTCGAAGAGTTAGCGTGAAAATATAGTTTTTGTAGCGCTCTACTATTTGCGCATAAGCCTGCTGGTCTCCTTTCAGGACCCTGCTGATGATTTCAGTATCTGTCAGTCCGGTGTGCATGACATAAGTGAGACTCTTTTTCCGGTTAGCAGGTTACAAGTTAAGACGATTAAATTTCTGATGCGGGGATTTCTGATTTCTTCTATCCTAAAAATTCTTTTTAATACTGAACGTAAAACTGCAGCATATTACTGAAGTTAAAGAAAACAGGCATCCCAAATTTCAAAATCCGAAATAAAGTGTAGCTTTAGGGAAACTGATAGGCATGAACAACCGCGATAAAAGTCTTATTTATTTTTTTCTCGGCATTTATTCCCTGCTCGTGAGCTGGTATTATAATCATTCAGTCTTTTTGCTTATTGTTCATTATATTTTTTGGCCTATATATTTATTGTATGAATTGCTTACCGGCCATTTATCTCACGGCATGTGGAAATCAATACCTATGTCTTATTTCAAATAAGTAATTATTTTAGTCAAAGGCGGGAAAGTTTGCATAGTTTATTAATAATTTACCTGATTTTTTTAGAATTCTTCGCTTTGCTGTAACCTCGGCAAATCAGCTTTAGTCATACATTGTGAAAAGACGCTGAATCGGTTCTCAAAAAGGTAAAAAGTAGTGTAACCCCGGATCAGATTCAGTAGTCTGATATTAAAACCTAAAACAATTAAAATTATAAGTTATGAACGGCGCAGAAATGTTAATCCCGATTTTAGTACCGCTTGGAATGTTTGCGATGATATTTGGAATAATTTATTTAAGAACCCGCCAGAACCTGGCTATGATAGAAAAAGGTATGAACCCGAAAGAGTTTGCCAACAGGCCGGCTCCTTACAGAAATCTTAAATGGGGTTTGTTATTGGTTGGCTCGGGTATAGGCTTAACACTTGCTTATATTATTACTCAATATGTGATTCATGATACGGAAGATCCTGCTTTATGGTTTGCATTCATTGCTATCGGAGGTGGTTTGGGTCTTATCCAATCTTACCGGATAGAAAAGAAGGAAGTACTGGATAAGGAAAATCCATCAATACAATAATTACCACCAATATACATCCTGCAATAATCAAAGCATCTCCTGCGCGAGATGCTTTGATTATTATATAACTCCAGCTTTTGATGAAATGCCATATTGGTAGAAATAAAGAATTATATTTTTCATAAACTTTCGACATGTATTCAATTTCCATTTAGGTTCAGTGCTTTCTTTATTACCGGGTCGAAGGTATTAGCTACTTCAAAATACCCCTCCTGTCTCCAGCCTTGCCTGCCCAATAAGGCTTTAGTTCTGAGTAACAACACTTCCTTATTCTTTTCTGAAATGGTTTTCAGGTTGATCGTGTCTTTTGATGCATAATCCACAAGGTTTTTCCATAATTCGTCATTATGGCTAAACCCGGAAGCAAAATCAGAAGCGGATTTGAATTGTTTAAATTCCGGCAAATGTTGTATATAATAAGTGTATACAAAGCGGTTTAAAGTATTATTTACATAAAGCGATGTAATGCTGTGGTCGATAGTGGCTGTATCAAATGCAATAAAAATATCAGGGCTAATGCCGCCACCGCCATACACTGTTCTTCCGCTATTTGTTTTATATATTTTGCCGTTATGTGCGGTTGAGGTATCACCATGAAGAACTTCTCCGTCATGAAACCTTTTCATTACTTCTTCATTGTAGGCATCATGATCTTCCTTGTTGTAAGGTTTTTGAATGCTGCGTCCGCTTGGTGTATAATATCTTGCCACTGTAAGCCGAAGTGCAGATCCATCGCTCAATTGATATTGTTCCTGGACGAGGCCCTTGCCAAATGTACGGCGGCCGATAATGGTAGCCCTGTCCCAGTCCTGCAAAGCACCAACAAGCACTTCACTTGCAGAAGCAGTGCCTTCATCAACAAGAACAATCAATTTTCCTTTCTCATACAAACCATCAACTTTACAGCGATATTCGACTTTGGATGAATTTACGCCCTGAGTGTAAACAATTAGTTTATCCCCGTCCAGAAAATCATCAGCTACAGCCACAGCCTGCTGCAAAATTCCACCACCATTTCCGCGGAGGTCAAGTATTAACCGTTGCAGAGGGTTTTTTTGCAGCAATTGCATTGCTTCTACAAATTCAGGATGTGTTGTTTCAGAAAACTTGTTAATATGGATATATCCTGTCGTTTTATCAATCATATAGGATGCATCAACAGAGGGCAGCGGGATGGTGCCTCTTGTAATACCCACCTTCAATGGCTTGCTATCACGCATAACCGTTACCGTTACATTGCTTGCGCCGGGCCCGCGTAGAAATTTCTTGATTTTGTCTCCATCGATGCCGTTACCTGCAACTGTTGAATCATTTACTTGAATAATCTTGTCACCGACTTCCAGCCCTGCTTTATCACTGGGACCTCCTGCAAGTACGCTCACAATATTTACCGTATCATCGAAAATCTGGAACTCCACTCCAATCCCTTCAAAATTTCCCTGGAGGTCTTCATTTACTTCGCTCAGGTCAACGGGAGGAATATAAATGGAGTGAGGGTCAAGGTGTGCAAGCATGCCCTCAATAGCATTTTCTCCAAGGGTGTCAAGATTTATTGAATCAACATAGCGCTGGCTGATCAGGCCGATAACTTCATCAACAGGCGCTTTTTTAGGCGATTTGAAAAACCCCTTCGGGCTGATATCGCTGCTGAGCCTGTATCCTATTACCATCCCGAAAATCATCACCACTGCAAAAAGAAAAGGCAGCCATACTTTAAGTTGCTTCATTCGAGTATTTTTAAGAAATAGCATGCAAATTAAGTAATCGTACTCAATGCTGAATACCAGTGATAAAACTTTGATAAGCTATCATGGATAAATGCTGAACGGCTTATTTTAATTTTTGATGAGGCATCTATCTTCCTAAGCTTAGGCCTGAACTATAAACAGGAAACTGTAAACTCCATTATCTTAGCATTATGAATATTCTAATTGCGGACAGCGGATCGACAAAATGTGAATGGTGCCTGTTGAGCAAAGGCAGAAAAAAAATTATTTATACAATCGGCATAAGCCCTTATTTTTTGAATGGCACACAAATAGAAGAATTGCTAAACAGGGATCTTGTTCCAAAGCTTAAAACAACTGTTGATGCAGTATATTATTATGGAACAGGCCTCGGCAGCAGCGATAATATCAATATTCTCAAAAAGGTTTTAAAAAAAATTTTTAAAGGGGCGAGAATTGAAGCTAATGAAGATACGCTTGCAGCAGCAAGGGCACTTTGTGGCGAAACAAAAGGCATTGCATGCATATTGGGCACAGGCAGCAATTCCTGTTATTTTAACGGGAAAAAAATTGTAAAAGGAAGTCCGGGGCTGGGTTATGTTCTTGGTGATGAGGGCAGCGGCGCATATCTCGGTAAAAAAGTATTGCAGTATTATTTGTACGACACTTTCGATGAAGAACTCCGTTACCGGTTTGATGCAAAATATGTAACCAGCAGAATGGAAATTTTAGAAAAAGTGTACAGGCAACCTTTGCCTAACCGCTATCTCGCATCGTTTGCTATTTTCCTGGCAGAAAATCGTGGTCATTATATGGTTGAAAATATCATTGAGGATGGCCTGAACGATTTTTTCTTCACGCATTTGTGTAAATTCAGCGAAATATGGAAATACCCAGTTCATTTTGTCGGAGGAGTGGCATATGGTTTTCGCGATGTAATTAAAGAACTATGCAACTCGTATGAGTTCCATCTGGGATCAGTTTTACAAAAGCCCATGGATGGTTTGGTGAAATTTCACAATAAATAATTAACCAGTTTCGCAACGACTTGGTTAGTCCTGAATTAAAAATTCATCATTGAGTCATCAGCAATCTTAAAATGGAGAAATTAATAAAATGTCTTTTGAACGAATAACTGAAGAGCCGGGCAAATACCGTCATTTGGAGAAGATGAGCATTCATGAAATCCTCACCAACATCAACCAGGAAGATAAGTCTGTGCCGGTGGCTGTACAGAAAGCCATCCCACAAATTGAAAAACTGGTAGGAGTGATCAGCGATAAAATGCTCAGCGGGGGCCGGCTTTTTTACTTAGGTGCCGGCACCAGTGGAAGGCTTGGTATACTTGATGCGAGCGAAATTCCACCGACCTACGGAATGCCTTACGGATTGATCATCGGTATTATTGCCGGTGGCGAAGAAGCTATACAAAAACCTGTGGAAAATGCTGAAGATAATAAAGATCAAGGCTGGCTTGATTTGCAAGAATATTGTGTTGCTGACAAAGATGTGGTGATCGGTATTGCTGCAAGTGGCACTACGCCTTATGTGCTGGGCGCATTAGAAGAAAGTAAAAAACACCATATTCTAACAGGCTGTATTACCTGCAATCCTGGTTCACCTTTATCCAGGCTTGCAGATTATCCTGTTGAGGTGGTTGTAGGGCCTGAGTTTGTTACCGGAAGCACCAGGATGAAAAGCGGCACTGCACAAAAACTGGTATTGAACATGATTTCAACAACAGTGATGATACAGATAGGACGTGTGGAAGATAATAAAATGGTAAACATGCAACTCACCAATAGCAAGCTCATTGACAGAGGCACGAAAATGCTGATGGAAAAAACCGGTATCAGGGATTATGAGAAAGCAAAAGCACTTCTGTTGAAATATGGAAGTGTAAAAAAAGCGGGAGAATCTATAGCGGACAAATAATTTTTTTGCGCCGGCCGGGGAAACATTATTCATCACCGTTGCGTCGCACACTGCTTCTGCAACAATTCTATTGCGGTAGGTATTAACAGGAAGTTCAATGCGGAAAATTATTTTTAAAAGCATTTCTGCATGTAAATCGTTCTGATTATATTAATATATTGCAATCATTTAAATAAAGGAGTTTTAAAATGGATTTACCAGCCACAGCTGTGATTACCCCTTCACAATTCAACGATCTTATCAAATCAAGAAGGAGTATTTTCCCAAAGCAGTTTGTAAAGGGCAAAAGGATACCTGACGAAATCGTCTGGCAACTGCTCGAAAATGCCAATTGGGCACCCACTCATAAATTCACAGAGCCCTGGCGCTTTTGTGTTTTTACCGGAGACGGATTAAAAAAGTTGGCTACATTCCAGGCTGAACTGTACAAAAAAAATGCAGGTGAAAATTTCAAACAGGATAAATATGAAAAACTGCAGACCAACCCGCTGCAATGTTCACATGTCATTTCAATCGGAATGAAACGCAGTACTGCAATATCCATTCCTGAATTTGAGGAAATTGCTGCTGTTGCATGCGCTGTTGAAAATATATATCTGTCTGTTACGGTTTATGGAATTGGCGGGTATTGGACTACCGGAGGAATTACATTTGAAGATGGTGCAAAAAAATTTTTTGGCTTAGACGAAGCAGATAAACTGCTCGGGTTTTTCTATCTTGGCTATATAGAAATACCTTCTGTGCCGGGAAAACGTGGGTCTATTGCCAACAAAACCACGTGGATAAAACAATGAAAGATATTTTTTGTTAACTTCATATTCCTTTACTTCTCCCGGCTTACCTGATCACAAAACTGCAATTCAATGAAAGCGCAGCTATGAAAATACACTGGTCATGTGGCGAGGATAGATTCGTTTATTTAAAGAATTAATAATTATTAAAGTTTCTATTATTTTTGGAAAAGGGGATGCATAAACTTTGCATGCATTTTTTATTATCAATCATTTTAAATAAAAGTTCATTATGAAAAAACTCAGATTCTTTCCGGTTGTCTTAATAATCGGTTTAGCTGCTTGCAGTGGTGGCAGCGAAAAAAGTAATGCAGACACGGCTGCAACTGTGAGCGCAGACACTACTCATAAAACGGCAGATACGACTCAGATGATAGCTCCGCTCCCTGATGTACCGGCCGGTGCAAAAGTCTTTTTCAAAAATTTAAAAGATGGCCAGACGGTAAAATCTCCTTTAAAAATAGAATTTGGTGTGGAGGGGATCGCGCTTGACACAGCTGGCGCTATCAAACCTGCATCCGGTCATCATCATTTGCTGATTGATGCAGGAGACTCCATCGCTGCCGGAACAGTTGTGCCTAAAGATTCTACTCACCTGCATTTCGGTAAAGCACAAACAGAAACAGAAATTACATTAACTCCGGGCGAACACAAGCTCACACTCCAATATGCGGATGGCATCCATCGTTCATATGGAGGAAAACTTGCAGCTACTATCAAAGTAAAAGTAAAATAGCATTTTTATATTAAAAAACCTCTTTGCCGCTTTGGCAAAGGGGTTTTATTTCAAGATATTGCAGAAAATTGCGGAAGCCCATGCTCTGTTACTATCGGTCAAAATGCACTCGCTTTATTCAGCAATTCAACAGAAACCCGGTCTAATTTAATTTCAGTTGCCTTAATCAATTCATAAAGCTGTTCAACCGAGGTAGCGCTTACAATAGGAGCGGTTATACTTGGACGTGAAAGTACCCAGGCAATAGCCACAGATGACAGGCTGCAGTTGTAAACCTTTGCTGTTTCATCAAGCGCTTTCAGGATTTTCAACCCTCTTTCATTCAAATATTTTTTAACCCCTGCTCCACGTTTGCTTTTGTTCAGGTCATTTTCTGACCGGTATTTGCCTGACAAAAATCCGCTTGCCAGCGAATAATAGGTGATGACACCTATCTGATGCTGTACACAGATTGCTTCAATTTCTTTCTCATAATCTTCCCGGTCATACAAATTATAACAGGGTTGAAAACTTTGATACGTAGGATAACCGTGCTTTTTACTTGATTCCAAAGATTTTTTCAATCGTTCTGCAGAAAGGTTGGATGCACCGATCCATCTTACCTTTCCCTGTTTTACCAATTGTGTATATGCTTCCAGGGTTTCGTCAACTGAAGTGTGTTCATCATCCCAATGTGTTTGGTACAAATCGATATAATCCGTTTGGAGGCGCAGCAGTGAATCTTCCACAGCTTTCAGGATATATTTTTTTGAAAGATCTTTATGCCCCTGTCCCATGTCTGAGCCCACCTTGGTAGCGAGAATAATTTTATCACGGTTATTTTTCTGTTGCATCCATTTGCCCAAAATAGTTTCTGACTCCCCACCCATATTACCTGGGGCCCAACTGGAGTATACATCGGCTGTGTCAATAAAATTAAAACCTGCATCTGAAAAAGCATCTAATACTTTGAATGATACGTCTTCATCAATGGTCCATCCAAGAACATTGCCGCCAAATGCAAGCGGTGCGAACGCTAAATCCGTATTGCCCAATCTTCTTTTTTGCATACAGGTTTATTTTTAATCCATATTAAACATTATCCTATTCTGATAGTTGCTGTAATATAAATTTTCTTTTCGCCCGGAAGCTTTTTATATCAACATCATATTTTGCAAAGTCATACACTACCTGTCTGCAGGTTTCTTTTGCCACAGCTGGTTTTTTTTCTGCCAGCATTTTTAATAATTCATAATCTGCTATTCCGTCACGCATGGCTTCCAGCCGGATCGAGCTTAAAATTTCACCGCGGCCCGGGTAAGTAATAAATGCGTCTCCGCCAGGCATGATATTACCCGCTTCAGGAATAATACCACTGGTCTCAATCAAACAATTATCGCTCCAGAAATCCCAACCCCAATGTAGGTATCCCGTCGCACCGAAACGAAAATTGATCCAATGCAAAATCCTTGTTTTTATCAGCGGCAGTTCAATAAAACGGTTTGCATATTCGCCTTGTGGGGCCAGGCAGGTATAAAACCACACTTCATTACCTGCATTTTGCCTTTCTTTGTAAAAAACATAATTGCTGTCGTACATTTCCAATTCCGGCACCCATACATCAATCATATTATTCACCCCATGCGAATGTACTGCATCGATCAGTTTTATGTCTGGTGCGACAGATTTTATAAAGGAAGCGATGCCTGCATAAGTTTTTTCATTACCAGGTTCAGGCTCGTCACAAATATGTTGCAGATACATTTTGTCCCAGCCTTTTGCTTTCAGGTGGGCAAGCAGAGCCGGGATAAACTGCCTGTAAAAATTCTGCGCTTCCTGGTCAGTAACCGGAATATTTTTAAACCGTAAAGTATCATTCTTCATATATGGCGTGTACACACCAAACTGCGCATACCAGTTACCCATTCGCCCCCCGATATGGCCGCCTTCAATTCTTTCTAATGCGTCTTCATCAATAAAAGTTTGTACAAACCTGTCAAGTTTCGAAAAATCGAAGGAGAATTTATCATCTTTTACGGTTATGCCTGATAGTGAAAAAATCGGGGTCATGATAACATTCTGGTTATATTCTCTCATTTTTCTGGCAGCAATCTTCAGCCAGTTCCAGTAATTGCCCGCAAATTCAACCGAGTCCTTCCCCCCACTCAATTGTTTTAATTGATTTTTTCCGAGACCAAACCAGTTGGTGACCAATAAGCTGGTTTTATTTACTGTTACATTATAGACCTTCACGGTAAAGCGCCGGCTCAATGCAAAATCCTTCCCGTCAATCCTTCCCCTGATAGTGAGTACCCCCGTGTAATCGGCCGGCGGAAAACCGGGAGGGATGTTTACAGTAACCCAAACCGGTTGGGTAGTGAAATTGCGTATATCCATCACCGTTGTATCCAAAATCGGGTCAGGATAAAACCCGGAAACGGGGTTCAGCTTGTCTTTCGGCGGATTCGGTAATGGCCTGCCCACTCTTGTGTAACCAACAAATCCGATAAAAGTATTTTTTGAAAAAAGATCCGGGTTTTTTGACACCTGGGTTACAGATACACTAACATGCTTCAAAGTTTTTGTACTTCTTATAGCAAATTGAAAACTGGCATGTTCGCCACGGGCAACATCGGCAACAGCATCCGTTGGTTCAAAAAATGCAGTCTCTTTAAAAACTTTCTGTAACGGGTCAACTGCAGCAAAAATGATTATGTCATTTAATTGTTCTTCCGTGAGCTTTTTTTGCTGGGCATTGGTAAACTGGACACTGATAATTGTTGCAGCAATTATCAACAGGGCTTTTTTCATTGTAAAATTATATTTAAACTAATTATAGGTTTTATGGCTGAGTTTGTCAGACTTCAGGCTCTTTCAGCAACCGGAGAATTTCAGCTATTTCATTTTCATTGGCGGTAACAAAGCACAAGTCTTCCAGCATATTGTTATTAATAAACTGCATATCACTTTTGATTAATGTTCTTGCAGAAGTATGAAATTCCCCGGCTCCGGTTTTTTCTATCAGGGCTGAAATGTTATCTGCGCGGACACCGGAACCTGGCATAATGCTGATGCGGCTTTCTGCCTGTCTTACCAGTTCATTAATCAATGCGGCCCCTTCAAAAGCAGTTGGTTTTTGCCCGGAAGTAAGAATGCGCTCGCAGCCGATACCCACAATATCTTCGAGCGCTTCAAACGGGTTGGTACACCAATCGAATGCCCGGTGAAAAGTAACCCCAAGCGGATAAGACAGCTCCACCAGTTTTGCAGCACGTTTTTTATCGATGGTACCATCTGCATTCAGCATACCGATTACCACCCCATCACAACCGAGCTGTTTACACAAAGCAATATCACGTTTCATGATTTCAAATTCTTCATCATTAAAAAGAAAATCACCACCACGTGGCCGTATAATCGGGAATAACTGAATGTGGAGTTTCTCTCTCGCAGTTTGTATCAACCCCAGACTTGGTGTTGTTCCTCCGCCGGCAGGGTCTGCACACAGTTCCACGCGGTGTGCGCCCGCATGTTGGGCAATTAATGCCGATTGAATATTGAAAGAACATATTTCGAGCTGGAATGGCATGTTTAATATTGTGTAAAAAAGATAAGTAGCCAGCTATAAATTGTTTACTGTAAATAATAATAACATCAATTAGCTGGCATGGTTTTTAAATTATGTAACCGGCACCTGTAATTCTCCTAAGCATTGTTGCGTCGCACACTTCAACCAATGCATTTCTTCTGACGCTTTATCATGAAAAAAAGCTTTTAGCCGCAATCAATTTCTCCTGCTCATTATTGCGTAACGCATAGCTAAACCCTTTTTGAATGGCATAAGCGCCCACTTCGCCATTTTTATTCAATGCTAAAAATGCAACCTGTATCTCTTTGGCTTTTTCTCCTTTCACTTTAATAATACGTTCAACCGCTTTTTTACATGCTTCTTCCGGCGATAATCCCTGTCGCATGAACTCAATAACGGTATGTGTACCGCAAATCCGTATCACATCTTCACCTTGACCGGTTGCTGTAGCCGCACCCACTTCATTGTCAACAAAAAGCCCCGCGCCGATAATCGGTGAATCGCCAAGCCTTCCACGCATTTTAAAACCCATTCCACTGGTTGTGCAACTGCCGCTCAAATTCCCTTTTGCGTCCATCGCCACCATACCAATGGTATCATGGTTCCATTCGCCATTATCCATTTTTTTAGGAACGTTGTACGCATGGTAGCCTGAATTTTCGATATTGATCACCGGTTTATATTCGGATTTTCTCAACCATTCTTTATAATTTTTCTCCGCATCATCTGAAAGTTTTTGTGGCTCAAGGGGAAAACCTTCTGCAACAGCAAACTGTTGTGCACCGGCGCCGACCAACATAACATGCGGGGTTTTTTCCATCACTCTCCTTGCCACTGAAATCGGGTGTTTGATTCGCTCGAGGAATGCTACGCTGCCGCAATTGAAATATTCATCCATGATAGATGCATCAAGCGTTACAAATCCGTCGCGATCCGGATTAGCACCAAGTCCCACGCAACAATTTTGCGAAGCTTCCGTAACCATTACTCCGGCCTCCACCGCATCCAGTGCACGGCCTCCGTTACCCAGGATTTTCCACGCCGCTTTGTTGGCTTCAATGCCTGCATCCCAGGTCGAAATGACAATAGGATTACCTTTGATAACAGGATATGTTTTTTCTTCAGCAAAATTTTTCTTCCCGATGGTTAGCCCTATTGAACCTAATAAAGAGGACTGCAAAAATTTTCTTCTGTTGAACATGTTGAAAATATTAAATTGAGAACCGAATTTAGGTAATTTGACATTTCCACCTCAAATTTATAACAGCAATCCATCATCTGTTTAAAATAATCAATATGAAACGTATTCTATTTCTGCTTTTCATTATTTGTTCAATGAAAATAAGTGCCCAGGATAGTGCCTGGGTACGCAATCACTACAACAAAATAGAACGTTATATTCTTACCCGTGACAGTGTTGAACTTTTCACATCAATATACATCCCCAAAGACACCAGTGAGGAACACCCGATTTTACTTACCAGAACACCTTATTCTTGTGCGCCGTATGGTGAACAAAATTTTTCACCCCGACTTTGGGGGCCCTACTGGAGTTATTATGCCAAAGAAAATTATATTATAGTTACCCAGGATGTTCGTGGCCGCTGGATGAGTTACGGCCAATTTCAAGACATCCGCCCATTCAATCCAAATAAAAAAACTGATCGCGATATTGATGAAGCCAGCGACACCTACGATGCTATTGACTGGCTTATTAAAAATATTCCCCACAATAATGGCAAGGTTGGGGTAAAAGGGATTTCTTATCCCGGTTTTTATTCTACAATGGCTGCGGCAAGTAATCACCCTGCACTTAAAGCGGTAAGCCCGCAAGCGCCGGTAACCAATTGGTTTATCGGCGATGATTTTCATCACAACGGCGCATTTTTCCAGATGGATGCTTTTTCATTTTATTCGTCATTCGGGAAACCACGCCCAAAGCCAACTACAGAGGGCCCAACAGGGTTTGACTATTACACACACGACAATTACAAATTTTATCTCGAGACAGGTGCTTTAAAAAATTTCGCTGCTTTGATGGGCGATAGCATCGCTTTCTGGAAAGATTTATATGCACATCCGGATTATGATGCATGGTGGAAAGCACGCGATGCGAGAAACGCAACAAAAAACCTGCAGCCGGCCATGCTTTGGGTAGGGGGTTTGTTTGATGCAGAAGATTGTTGGGGAGCCTGGAATGCATATAAAGCTGCAGAACAAAATAACCCGGGCAAAATGTTTAATAAAATTGTTGACGGCCCCTGGTACCACGGTCAGTGGGCAAGTAGTGACGGCACGCACCTGGGTAATATTTATTTCGGGAGTAATACAGCGGAATGGTTTCAGCAGAACATGGAGGTGCCTTTTTTTAATTATTTTCTGAAAGGCAAAGGAGATATTTCCCAGATAGCTGAAGCAAATATTTTTATTACCGGATTAAATGAATGGAAAAAATTCAGTCAATGGCCGCCTGCGGAAGAAAAGGAAAAAAATCTTTATCTGCAGGCCAATGGCAGACTAAGCTGGAACAAACCTTCTGCCAGCAACAGTTTTTCCGAATACACAAGCGATCCGGCGCATCCTGTACCTTATACAGAAGAGGTTCATTTCAACAGGACAAGAAGTTACATGACAGATGACCAGCGCTTTGCTTCCAGAAGGCCTGATGTGCTGAGTTTTGAAACGGATACACTGGAAAATGATATGGTCGTTACCGGAAGTGTTGTCGCTAATATACTAACCAGCATTTCAACAACTGATGCTGATTTTGTGGTAAAAATAATTGATGTTTTCCCGGATAGGCTTAGCTATAATGATATAGACATTTATGCAGAAAATGACCCTGCAAACAAATACCCAATGGGTGGTTACCAGATGATGGTCCGGGTTGAAATTTTTCGTGGAAGGTACCGTAAGAGCTATGAAAAACCTGAACCATTTACTCCCGGAAAAGTTGAACAGGTACAATTCGAATTGCCGCCGATAGCACATTGCTTTAAAAAAGGGCACCGCATTATGGTGCAGATTCAAAGCAGCCTTTTCCCGTTAGTTGACCGCAACCCGCAGCGGTATGTAAATATCTATACCTGCGATGACAAAGATTTTCAAAAAGCAAATATTAAGATATACCATGATGCAATGAATAGTTCATCACTGATTTTACCAGTGCTTCAGTAAAGCAGGTTGAAAAGTTGATTGGTTGATATTAGAAATAGCATTGAATATCAACCAATCAACTTATTCATGCGCCCGGCCTGCCTGCAATTACATCCTGTGACCTCGTAAAAAATCCTCAATCATCATTTTCCTTTTTCCCTCAAGCTGTATTTCCTTCAGGTATATATAACCGTTGGGGCATGCGAAACGCAGGTAAGTTTTGTTATCGGTTTCATAGCTGCCCGGTGAAGATGAAATTATGCCTTCTTTTTTTTCAACGTGGTACACTTTGAGTATTTTGTCATCAAGTAAGGTAAATGCCCCGGGAAACGGAGAAAGCCCCCGGATTAAATTGTATACATCATTAACCGGTTTGTGCCAATCTATTTTGCAGTTCTCCGTAAAAATTTTTGGGGCATGCTTTAATTCTGCAGATTGTTTACTGGTTACTTCCGCCTGAGCTCTTTCCTTTAGTGCTCCTTCTGCCAATCCTTTTACGGTTTTTACCAAAAGCTCCGCACCAATAATTTTCATTTTATCGTGCAGTTCCCCTGCTGTTTCATTTTCAGAAACCGGAATTTTTTCTTGTAATAAAATATCGCCTGTATCAATTTCGTGCTTAAGCCTGAATGTGGTAACGCCTGTTTCTTTTTCCCCGTTAATAATTACCCAGTTAATGGGGGCAGCCCCACGATATTGCGGCAGCAAAGAAGCATGCACGTTCACCGTTCCCATCGGCGGCATATTCCAAACTATTTCCGGGAGCATCCGGAATGCCACTACAATTTGCAGGTCGGCCTGCAAATATTTCAATTCACTAATAAACTCAGCCCCTCTTAATTTTTCAGGTTGCAGGATTTTTAACCCTTTATCAAAGGCATATTTTTTTACCGCGCTTTCATTCATCTTCATTCCACGCCCGGCTGGCTTATCGGGGGCAGTAACCACAGCAACAATATAACAACCAGCATTCAACAGCGCATCCAATGACGCGACAGCGAACTCAGGTGTGCCCATGAAAATAATTTTCAAATTTTTCAGCTTCCGGTTTCCAGCTTCCATTCCTGGCATTCTAAAATTCTTTATTATTCAAAATCTTTGTACAACAAATATTTCTTCCTTATTTTTTTGAATTTTGACAATTCCGGTTTCCAGCTTTCCCTGATTTCATTTTCGGTTTTTCCCTCTTTTATTTGCTGCATCAGCAAATCTGTTCCGGCAAGTTTATTGATATAATTGTTTGAAAGAAAAAACTTCTCCTTATCTGGGAAAAGCGCATAAGCTTTCAACAGCCACTTCAATTGTAAACGGTTGCCGGTTGCTTTCATTACATCAATCCGGCTTAAATCAAAGCCATAACAGACCTGGTTCTGCAATGGCGGATTTTTCGCCCCCTCTACGCTTTGTGGTGTGAAGCTGTATAAATTCTGGGGAAACAGCGGGCTGCCAAATTGCTGAAAAGGTTTGTCGGTTCCGCGGCCCAGGCTCACTGCAGTTCCTTCAAAAAAACAAACAGAAGGATATAAATAAACCGATTGCATATTCGGCAAATTCGGTGATGGTTTTACCGGTAATGCATACCTGCTTTTGTGCGTATAATTTTTACATTTAATTACCTGGAAATGAAATGTGGTATCAGGAGAATTATCTGCATGCCGGTAAAAAGCATATACTTTATTTGCTGAATCTGAAAGCCATTTTTCTCCTGCAAGCATGCAAGCATATTCAGCAATCGTCATTCCATATACCACCGGCACCGGCTGCATGCCTACAAACGATTTAAATTTCAGGTCAAGTACCGGGCCATCTACATAAAACCCATTGGGGTTGGGCCGGTCAAGAATCATCATGGGTTTGTGATTTTCAAATGCCGCTTCCATCATCTTTTGTAATGATGAGATATAGGTATAAAAACGAACACCTACATCCTGTATATCAAATACAATCAGGTCCACATCTTCCAGGTCGGCAACGGAGGGTTTTTCTTTGTTGCCATATAAAGAAACCACCGGCACCCCCGTCTGTTTATCAATATAGCTGCTTACATTTTCCCCGGCATCAGCCGTGCCCCGAAAACCATGTTCAGGCGCAAATATTTTTTTAATGTGTACACCTCGTTTCAGCAGGGTATCTACGAGATGTGAACGGCCAACTATTGATGTTTGATTGGCATAAACGGCTATTGCTTTGTTTTTAATAAGCGGAAGGTAAACATCCATCCTTTCAGCCCCGGTAATAATCCTGGTATAAGATTTAGACAGTTGCCCGGTCAGCACAGAACAATATAACCCGGTCAAGAGGCAGCATAAAATAATTTTCAGTTTGTGCACAAATAATTTTTTATAATGAACCCGGCAATATTACAACTATTAGGCTTTTCTTGCGTCGCACTGTTCAGCGTCAACAAATCCTTCAACAAGTATTTAAGGTAACTGGTTATTCAAAAAATGAATATCTGCCATTTATATTTATCAAATTTCATTAAAAATTTTTATTGGTAAAGGGCAATTATTAGGGTTACATTTGCACTGTTTTTTTAAGGCTTCATCTGCTTTGGTTGGAGCTGCCCTGTTTTACCGGAATGATTATTCATTTCTGACGCCTGAAAAATATTTATCAATAAAACAAATGCAAATTATGCAACAAGTAAAAGCCGGTGATACTGTGAAAGTGCATTATCATGGACGTTTAACAGACGGAACAACTTTTGATTCTTCCGAAGGCCGCGATCCGCTTGAGTTTGAAGTAGGAAGCGGTATGGTAATAAAAGGTTTTGATAATGGTGTAATGGGAATGGGAGTTGGCGATAAAAAAACGATTAATATTCCTGTTGAAGAGGCGTATGGCCCTGCTGACCCTCAAATGATGATGGAATTTCCTGCAGACAGGCTTCCGAAAGATTTAAAACCTGAAGTAGGCATGGAACTTACCATGCGAGATGCTTCCGGAAACCCCATTCCTGTTATTGTTGCTGAGGTGAGACCAGATGTAATCGTAATTGACGCCAATCATCCGCTTGCCGGTGAAGACCTTATTTTTGACCTGGAGCTGGTTGAAATTGTAGGAACCAAATCGAGGATTATTATGCCTTAACAGTTTATGGCTGACGGCTCATAGTGAATATCCAATTCAAAAAATATGATACATCATGATTTGTTAGCCGTAAATTTTTTTTCATAGTACAAAAACAGAATAGTAGCAGTAATAAATAGCAAGGCTGTTACAATAAAGGAGCCTTCAAAACCAAAATCCCCCCCGGTAATGGATTCATCGCCTTTTAACTGTATAAGCAACAAAGAAGGGAAATCAACCCCGCTTATTTTATAGCCAAATACCGGCCCCTGAAAAAAATTCCAGCCAAAATGCAGCATAACAGAAAACCAGAGGTTTTTTGTGTATAAATAATTTAGCCCCAGCAAAGTTCCGCCGAGAAACAAAGAAGCTAACGGGATAGCAGATACCCCCGGGTTGCTGACATGAAAAATGGCAAATAAAAATGCTGAGAGCAATAATGCGATCCATTTATTGAACGACTGTGCCAGGTTATTCAATATATAACCGCGAAAAACCAATTCTTCGCTGATGGCAATCAGTAAAAGTATACCAACCTGTACAATCATATCACGGCCATTAAAAGAAAAATCATCCCACTCCAGATGACCGGTAGAGTACAATACCAGTGTTCCTATACCTATAACAGCAGGTGCAATAAAAAAACCGGCAAGCATATTATTCATCTGACCAGAACTGCTGGTTCCGATCTCTGCAAAATTTTTTTTGTCAATATATCTGGTAAAAATGAAAACGCAGGCAATTGATGAAATAAATTCCACCAAAGCCACAACCCATAAAGTTTGTGCTGATGCCAGGTTAGTAACTGTTTGTAAAAAATCGTTTCCGGTATTCCCTGCCTTATAAGAAGTAAACAGCATGACAGCGGGTATAGTGATTATCAAAGCAAGAATAAAAAAGGCGATGATAAACAGAAGGGCACGCAGCCATCCTTGTTTGATCAGTGGTTTTTTTTCTTCTGAATTATTCATAGTAGCTATATTCGTTCCTCTAAATTAATCAAATCATTTATGTTCGGAGATTATTCATTTACTGTTGCGGAACGATTTATCCAATATGCGCAAATTGATACGCAAAGCGATGCCCGCTCATCAACCACACCCTCAACAGAGAAGCAAAAAAACCTTAGCCGCTTATTAGCGGAGGAATTAAAAAAAATGGGAATTGAAAACGCAGAAATGGATAGTTACGGGTATGTGTATGCGGAAATTCCATCCAATTCTATCAAAACAGTGCCGGCTATTTGCTTTTGCGCACATGTTGATACCGCGCCGGATTGCACGGGAGAAAATGTTAAACCCATAATCCATAAAAATTATGATGGAGGTAATATAATATTGCCTGATGATCCATCACAGGTTATTTCCCCTAACGATTACCCCTATCTGAAACAAAAAAAGGGCGATGACATCATTACTGCGTCAGGGACTACCTTGTTGGGTGCTGATGATAAAGCGGGCGTTGCCGTCATTATGGATATGGCGAATTATTTTGTGCACCATCCTGAAGTAAAACACGGGGCAATAAAGATATTATTTACTCCCGATGAAGAAATTGGCCGTGGTGTTGATAGGGCAGATCTTCAAAAACTGGGTGCAGCCTATGGGTACACACTGGATGGAGGTGAGCTGGGTTCTTTCGAAGATGAAACGTTTTCAGCAGATGGCGCAACATTCACTTTTTATGGCATAAGCGCACATCCCGGCTATGCCAAAGAAAAAATGGTAAATGCCGTTAAAGTGGCTGCCGCATTCGTCAGTTCATTGCCCAAAGATGAATTGGCGCCCGAAGCCACTGAAGACAGGTATGGATTCGTGCATCCCCTGGAAATAACAGGCACTGCCGAAAAATCAACTGTAAAATTGATTATCAGGGATTTTGTTACCCGCAAACTTGCTGCTTATGAAGAATACCTGAAGGATAAAGCTGAGGATGCCATTAAAAAATTCCCGGGCGCGAAATATGAAATGTCTGTTACGGAACAATACCGAAATATGAAAGAAGTGCTGGATGATTATCCGAAAGTTTCGGAATATGCCATAGAAGCCATACAACGTTGTGGCATATCCGTAAAAAAAACCAGTGCGCGGGGAGGAACTGACGGATCCAGGCTTTCATTCATGGGGCTGCCATGTCCGAATATTTTTACGGGAGAAATGGCTTTTCATGGCAAGCATGAATATGTGAGTATACAGGATATGCAGAAAAGCGTGGAAACAATTGTAAGGTTGGCGATGATTTGGGAAGAAAGAAGTTAAAAGCCAGGTGCATGGTGAAGGGAAGCTCTCGGGTCCCGTAAGAAAAAGGATAATGGGTTCGGTTTACTCCCGCCTCCCGGCGCCGGACTTTTTTATAATCCCTTCAATAATTTTCACTGCATGCGCCCTTGAATTTTCTATGAACCATACATGCGTGTTCATGCCGCCGCAAACAACACCTGCCAGGTAAATATTTTTCATATTGCTTTCCATGGTATCGGGAGAATAGGCAGGTTGCAACACTTCGTCATTTGATAATTGAATGCCGATTTTTTTCAGGAAATCGAAATTTGGCTTGTAACCCGTCATGGCAATCACATAATCATTTTCAATGGTAATAACCCCGTCAGGTGTTTTTATATCCACTTCTTTTTCACGGACAGCCATTACCGTTGAATGAGTATAAGCTGTAATACTGCCTTCTTTGATCCTGTTTTCAATATCGGGCTTTACCCAATACTTTACCCTTTTTCCAATACCTTCATCTTTGATGACCATTGTCACTTCTGCTCCTTTGCGCCAGGTTTCCAGCGCAGCATCCACTGCCGAATTATTAGCACCGACTACAAGCACTTTATGCATGGCATAAAAATGCGGGTCTTTATAATAATGAGTAACTTTTGGCAAATCCTCGCCGGGCACATTCATCAAAACGGGAATATCATAAAAGCCGGTAGCCACAATAATATTTTTTGCCAGGTATTTTTGCCGGGAAGTAATTACTTCATATTCTTCATTCATTTTTTTTACATCTTCTACTTTTTCCTGCAAATGGATATAAAGATGTTTTGAAACCGCAATGCGGCGGTAATATTCCAAAGCTTCCGGCCTGGTAGGTTTTGCGTTGTTGCTTACAAAGGGAACACCGCCGATTTCAATTCTTTCCGATGTAGAAAAGAAAGTCATGTTGGCAGGATAATTATACAAGGAATTTACCAGGCACCCTTTTTCAAGGATGAGGTAATCCAGTTTTGCTTTTTGCGCTTCAATGCCGCAAGCCAGCCCAATAGGCCCGCCACCAATGATGATGATATCGTAAACTTTATTCATTGTAATAATATATTATAGCCGGGTTAATATGCAATGCTGCTTACTGCAGAATATGGTTTTTCTGTACAAGCGAGCGTGGCAAGGATGCTTAATAGCAGCAATACCGCTGATCAACTCATATGAAAGTCGGGCATTAACCGGAGCTGATTTTTTAAAATCAAATTTACCTGATTAATGCATCATAGTTAAAATATGTTCGTGCAAAATCTGTACATTCATTGTAAATTTTATTTATGGAGAATATGTCGAATTATAGTTTGATCATTCTGGCAGTTCTGGTCCTCTCTTTTCTTTTAAGCTCATGGGTAACTGTGAACCAGGGATACATATATGTAATTACCTTGTTTGGAAAATACAGGCGCGTACTTACGCCGGGGTTGAATTTTAAAATTCCGTGGATTGAACAGGTGGCCAAACGCATCAGCATACAAAACCGTTCAGTTGAACTGGAGTTCCAGGCTGTTACCTCTGACCAGGCAAATGTGTATTTCAAAAGCATGTTATTATATGCCGTGCAAAATGCAGATGAGGAAACAATCAAAAAAGTGGCATTTAAATTCATAAGCGATAAAGACCTGATGCAGGCGCTCACCCGTACGATTGAAGGTAGTATCCGTTCTTTTGTAGCCACAAAAAAGCAAGCCGAAATTTTAGGGTTGAGGAAAGAGATCGTGGAATTTGTAAAAGACCAGATTGACCATTCGCTGGAAGAATGGGGTTATCACCTGATGGACCTCCAGATCAATGATATTACTTTCGATAAAGCGATTATGGATTCGATGAGCAAGGTGGTAGCGAGTAATAACCTGAAAGCTGCTGCGGAAAACGAAGGGCAGGCATTGCTGATCACTAAAACAAAAGCGGCCGAGGCAGAAGGGAATGCTATTAAAATTTCTGCGGAAGCAGAAAAAGAAGCGGCGAGGTTACGCGGACAGGGCGTTGCGTTGTTCCGCGAAGAAGTAGCACGGGGTATGACTGAAGCGGCAGAACAAATGAAAAAAGCTAACCTTGATACCAATGTTATTTTATTCAGCATGTGGACGGAAGCGCTGAAAAATTTTGCCGAAGTGGGAAAAGGAAATGTAATATTTCTGGATGGCAGCGCACAAGGTATGGATGCTACAATGAGGCAGATACAAGCATTGATGCTAAAACAGTCCACTCCTGCTTAATGACGTATTACAGGATGGCAAGTATCTTTTTTAAGTATTATGCCGGCGTTCATCTCTTGTTCATTCCAGAAATTATAAAAGTGTATCTTTTTATCCTGTATTGAAAATTGAAGATGAATATTCCAGTGGGTTGAAGCCTGATCTGATACAGGGAGGTATCTGGCAAACAAAACATAAAATATAAACTAACATATCAGGTATAACTCAGGAAACATGACAACAAGCCTCGTTGTGTCATTATAATGGTGCCATTTCACTGTTTCGTTTTGAAATCAATACCGGAAACACTGAATTTTTGTACTGACCGGCAATATTGCAGCAAAAGATTATGATTATGGCGGTGACGCGAGTGAAGGCAAACAAGGTTTTACTTCAGGTTATAGAAAGAATGGATATTGTAAAAAATTTATAAACAACCGGATGATAACATAAGCTGTACTTAAATGGCTACCATCATTGATATTATTAAACTTTAACCATGTATATTCAGATAGGCGTCTACGTTAATTCATTTGATGAGCTCGGACATGAACTATATTTCCGCCAGGTGCGTTTCCACCATACATGGTTTCCATAGTGCGTATCCTCCGGAAAGATTATACACTTCCGGAAACCCGTTCTGACGGAGGATGCGGTGTGCGATATAGCCACGCAACCCCTGCTGGCAATAAATATAAAGCGGTTTGTCTTTCGGTAACCCTTCCATTTTCTTTCGCATCTCATCAACAGGAATATTAATGGCTCCTTCAATATGTTCTTCTGCAAATTCTTTTTCAGTCCTTACATCAATCAACACACTGTTTTCGGGCAATTTGCCCACCTCATTCCAGTAACAGATTTTCAAAGTGCCATTCAGGATATTGTCAGCTACAAACCCGGTCATATTAATGGGGTCTTTGGCAGAAGAGTAAGGTGGCGCATAGGCATGTTCAAATTCCATTAATTCATAAATAGTGCCGCCCCTTTTAATAACTGAAGACATTATATCAATTCGTTTATCCACGCCATCATATCCTGCAATTTGTGCGCTCAGCAAACGTCCGTCATGTGGTGAAAATGCAACCTGGATCGACATCAGTTGCGAGCCGGGATAATAACCGGCATGCGACCCGCCATGAATGGTAGAAATAATATGAGGAATGTTGTAGCGGGTTAAATGTTTTGATGCCGTTCCTGCCGTTGCAACCGTCATATCGAACACTTGTACGATGGCGGTATTAACAGAGCCATTGTATTTCTGTTTATTCCCCAATACAATGTTATTCGCACAAATACGGCCTTGTTTGTTGGCGGGCCCGGCAAGGTAAGTGGGCATTGATTGTTCCGTTATCGGATTAGTAAATTCGATAGCATCACCTACTGCATAAATATCGGGCTCTGAAGTTTGCAGGTATTCATTTACCCAAATGCCTTTTGCCGCACCTGATTTCAATCCTGCTGCAGATGCCAGTTTTGTATCAGGGCGCACACCAATAGAAAGGATGACCACATCAGTTTCTATAGCAGTTCCGTCTTTCAATAAAACGCGCAGGCCTTCATCACTTTTTTCAAAACCTGTTACTGCCGTATTTAATTTCAGGTCTATTTTTTTTGAACGGATATGTTGCTGCACAATTGCTGCAATCGGAAAATCAAGCGGGGCCATTACCTGGCTGGCCATTTCAATAATACTTACCTGCATGCCTAACCCATGCAGGTTTTCGGCCATTTCTAACCCAATAAAACCACCTCCGATAACTACCGCTTTGCCTGCCGTTTTTTCAGTTATATAATTTTTTATATAATCGGTATCGGCAACATTGCGAAGTGTAAAAATACCAGGCAGGTTTATGCCGGGCAATGACGGGCGAATAGGTTCTGCACCTGGCGATAACACTAACTTATCATAGTGTTCCCCGTATTCTTCTCCCGACTTTAGGTTTCGTGCAGTTATTTTTTTTGCAGCAGGGTCAATTGCGGTTACTTCCGTGGAAATGCGGACATCAATATTGAAACGATGGTTGAAGTCTACTGCGTTTTGTACAAATAATTTATTCCTGTCTTTGATTATATCGCCGATATAATAAGGCAAGCCGCAATTGGCATAGGAAATATATTCACCTTTTTCAAAAATGATAATTTCTGCCTGTTCATCTAATCTTCTTAGCCTTGCTGCAGTACTGGCTCCGCCTGCAACTGCGCCTACTATCATGTATTTCATATTACACTCACAATTTATCAGGTGCAAAGGAAAAAAGAAACAGTAATAATTAAGGTAACATTAGTTACTAAGCACACTGAAAGCAATTATGCAAACGAAAGATTGATTTACCTGGTGATAAATAAATTCTCCGGTTCATACTTTTTCGCTTATCGCTTTTTTTTACATCCATCTAAACGGATTGCCCGAAGGCAAGTGCGTAATATTCAGTCCTGGCACTTTCGGTTTCAGCCACTCCACCAGCCACTCCATTCCGGGTTCTTCACTCACTGAATGTCCGAGAACAATAAGAGATGTCTTTTCGCCAAATGCAATGGAGTCGCGTATGTATTCACCTGTCTCCCATTCACTCAGTTCCCCTACCACAAGCACATCGGGCTTTTCTTTTTCAGCCAGGCTTATTTGCATCTCACCACCTTCGGCGCCGGGTAATAATCCAATCCGTTCACATTGTTGGTCAGGGTTACCGATTACACGGACATGTTCAATTCCCAGTTTTGATTTAAAATGGCCGACAAGATCGTTCAGGCTCAGGGACGGGATTTTAATAACCTTTTTTCCGGGTTCATAATAAGGAAGCCAGCCCACACTTTTCACTACCCCGTAAGTAATACCATCCGGCTTACAGGAATGCCAGTAATCATGAAAACGCCACACGGTAATATTATACCTTTTCAGCAATGCGCGTTTTTGTTGCACTATTTTATTATCAGGCACATAATCAAGCCTGTCTTCATGGTTATAAAAAGTAGGTTCATGCGCAATAACAAAATTTGCATTCAGTTTTGCCGCGGCATTGATGACATCCACAGTGGTAAACATGGTAGTGATGATACCCGATACTTTGTTTCCTGCACTGCCGCTTTTAATTGTATCAACAGTTTGGGGCAAAGGCGCAACCGGTATTTCTTTTAAAATAATATCAATCACTTCCTGCACAGTAAATGCTTTTTCGGCATGCCGGTTTTTTTCAAAGCCTTCAAAACCCTCACCTATAAAAACCGCAGCCCCGGCTGCTTTCAGCGAGGTGCTGATAAATTCCCTTCTTCCTTTTTTAAATTGCTGATGGTACATGAAAAATTTTTAGTTGAATAAATGTATTGAATTAATAGAAACTGAAATGTGAAAATGTTGAAGTCGCTGTTTACTGTATGGATGATAGGCCATGCACAGGATTACTGTTAAGCATGGTTGCGTCGCACACTTGGCATTTTGCCCTTTATTGAACAGGTTGAATTAAAAAATAAAATTTTTATATCAAACGGTGAAATTACTGACGAGTATGTCATCAGTCCTTATGCAAAAGATAATACCGCTCTCATATTTTGCTTAACTTTCGCATTTAATTTTACCAATGAACCAGATTAATAAAAACGCTATCGATTCACTGGGTTATCATTTTATAGAAGAAAAATATTTACCGAAAGGGAAAGATGAATATTACCTGCGCAACCAGCAGAATAAAAACGGCATACAATACCGCAACCTCACTGCATTTGAGATCGAAACACTCGTACGTAACCGTAATACATCCGACAACTGGAACCGCATTTTAGTATCGGATGCGTTTGCGCCGGCGCTGGTGGTGAACTGTAAATTTTTCGGGTTGGTTCGCATTGGAAAACTGGAACCTTATTACCTCGAGTTTCATAACCTGCGATGTCCGGTGGGCTTGTACAACAGCACCATCATCAGTTCCGATTTCGGTGATAATGTAGCCGTCGATAATGTAAATTACTTATCGCATTATATCATCGGAAACGATGTGATAATTGTGAACGTCAACGAACTCGCCACCACAGATAATGCCAAATTCGGCAATGGCATTTTAAAACAGGGCGAGCCGGAGCCGCGCCGCATCTGGCTGGAAGTGCGTAACGAAAATGCGGGCAGGGGCATTATGCCTTTCGATGGTATGCTTGCGGGCGATGCCTATTTGTGGAGCAGTTACCGGGATAATGAAATCTTGCAAAAAAAATTCCGGGAATTCACAGAAAAAAAATTCGACAGTAACCGGGGTTATTACGGCAAGGTGGGAGACAGAACGGTGATCAAAAACTGTAAGATCATCAAAGATGTGGTCATTGGCAGCGATGCTTATCTGAAAGGTGCGAACAAACTGAAAAACCTCAGCATCAATTCTTCACCGGAAAGTAAAACACAAATCGGAGAAGGTTGCGAACTGGTGAACGGCATTATCGGTAATGGCTGCAGGATTTTTTATGGCGTAAAAGCGGTTCGTTTTATTACTGCTTCCAATTCGCAACTGAAATACGGTGCAAGGCTGATCAACTCGTATCTCGGTGATAACTCCACCATTTCATGCTGCGAAGTGCTGAACGCCCTGATCTTTCCAGCGCATGAACAACATCATAACAATTCATTTTTATGTGCCGCACTGGTTATGGGTCAAAGCAATATGGCCGCGGGCGCAACTATCGGGTCAAATCATAATTCAAGAGGCTCTGATGGTGAAATCATAGCGGGCCGTGGTTTCTGGCCCGGTCTATGCGTCAGCCTGAAACACAATTCAAAATTTGCATCGTTCAACATCCTGGCAAAAGGAGATTATCCTGCTGAATTAAATATTCCGGTTCCCTTTGCCCTGGTAAGTAATCATGTGAACACCGATGAGCTGGTGGTGATGCCCGGTTACTGGTTCTTATACAATATGTATGCACTGGCACGCAACTCATGGAAATATACAGACCGCGATAAAAGAAAAGATAAACCACAACTGATAGAATACGATTTTCTCGCCCCTGACAGCGTAAATGAAATAATTGATGCCATCAGTTTGATGGGGAAATATGCCGGAAAGAAAAATCTCGAATCCAAAAAAATAATCAATGAAGTTGAAATACCATCAGGCCTCTTTGAAAACAGCAAGCGAAAAACAAAACTAATCAAAGTTTCACAAGCATACCATGCTTTCAGGGATATGGTAATGTATTATGCAACCGAGCAATTGGCACAGTTCCTGGAAACAGGGGCCTTCAAAAAATTAAAGGATGCATGTGAAAAAATTCCTGAAAAGATTTCACTTTCCAAATGGAAAAATGTTGGTGGACAATTGATCAGAGAAGAAGAATTAAAAGAGTTGATCGCGGGTGTTGGCTCCGGAAAAATAAAAAACTGGGAGCAGGTTCATGCATTTTATAAAAAGCAGGGAGAAAGTTATGCAGTCGATAAATTTCATCACGCATTGGCCGCCTTACGCCAAATTCATAAAATCGAGATATCTACGGGTAATAAAGCGGTTATTAAAAAATTGTTGCAGCAAAGTGTTATTATAAAAGAGCGGATGGTAAAAGGGATCCATGACGCCCGGTCAAAAGACTATTACAACCCCTTCCGGGAAATGGTTTATGAAAATCAGCACGAAATGGATGTGGTATTAGGAAAATTTTCCGACAACAGCTTTATAAAGCAAGAGAATGAAGCATTGAATGCATACAAAAAAAGAATTGATGCTTTAGTCAGAAAATTCTGTTAACACATAAAGCCGCAATAAGCGGCTTTATGTATGGATACGGAAACAATTATTTCACCATTTCACAAATCGTACAGAACTGTAGTTGCCTTTTGTGTCGGTACATAACAACATATACACTCCCGAAGCCAATGAAGAAAAATCAAACGGAATAGAATTCATTCCTTTTGCCACCTCAAAAAAACTTTTATTCACTACCTTACCTTCTGCGCTTATTACCAGTAATTGCCATTTTGCTTTTTCTGCAGCATGTACAAAAACTGTTGCATAATCATAAACCGGGTTAGGTGCAATCAAAAGCTGCTTCAAGGAACTGATGTTGTCATTGATCAAAATAATTTTACTGTAAAACGATGTGCCGTCTTTCATCATAACACGAAGTTTGTAATACACTATTCCGCTCCATACACGTTCATCTTTATAACTATACCCCGATTGACCGAAAACAGCAGGAACTTCATTTAATTTTTTGTATTCACTGTTTTCATTGGCCGACCATAGTTCAAAGAAATCTATATTGTTTGATGAAGTAACATTCCAGCTAAGCCCGACTTGGTTATTTTCTTTTACACCGGAAAAAAACAAAAGAACAAGAGGCAAAGGGTTTTCATTTGACACACTACTTGCCAGCGTAAAATAATTCGTTGATGGATTAATGGCGTTGATGAATTCACTTACCACAGAACCTGACCCGCCTGGTGAGCCGGTAGTAGAAATATTATTCCTGTCGATCCATGTTCCGGCATTCAGTTGTGAAGTTCTTAAGGTAGCCATATCCGTTACCCCACTGTTGGCGGCATCGGAGAAAGACAATTCAATATTTGCCGAAGCGACAGGGCTTGCATCTGCAATAACCGACCAATACCCATGATTGGAAATATGATCAATACCTGTTTCATACGATGTACTTAAATTTTTTGCATTAGCTGAAATGTATTCAATAGTAAAATTTCCGCTGGCGTTTTTCAATTCCAGCCATCGAAATTCATTTTGTTTCCCGATAGGGAATAAAAAATACCCTGTACCCGACAAGCCTTCCTTTCTTAACGGGCCGTTTATATAGCTGGTGTTAACAGCAGTGCTGTCAACATAAATATTCGCGCCGGCCTGCAGGGTTAACAAATTTGATGAGCTTGTTGTAATTATACCTTTAAGCAATTCCAACTGGTAGGACAAAGATAAAGGCGCCTGTAAAATGGCGCCGGCAGAGTTGTTCATGCGAAACAGAACGCTATTGGAAACTGTTCCCTGCAATGAAATATTCTGTATGGACAATCCATTTAACTCAATCGCGGGCTGGCCGGTTGATGTTTCTGTAATTAATGAGCCCGGGGATTGGAGAAGATCACCTTTTATTTTCAGGATGGTGTTGTCCGGTCCACTGGCAAGGTTTAGTTCTCCGCCAAGTTGTATTAAATTCCCGTTCAGAATGATATTTCCGATTTCAGTTGCCAGGTCGGATTTAAAAATAACACCTACGCCTACCTGTAAATTCCCTTTAATAGTTAACGGATTACTGCCTGAGCCGGTATAAGTTCTTGTTCCGTTTACAGAAGATGTTGCGCTTAATACCAAAGTGCCATAGGTGCGGTTGCTGATAGAAATCGTGTAGCCTTGCGTGCCCGGTGTATCAAACTCAAAAATGCCTTGTTCGGTTCCCAAGGCTTTTGAAAGTATTTGTACAATATTTGTTGCATGTGATGAGCGGGTATTATGAATATACCTTCCGCCATTATTAATCCTGATAGAATCGGTAATACTTAAAGAGGATCCGCTTGTTAAGCCGGATGAGTTTTGAAAAATAGCCCCATCATTAATCAGCAATGCATAACCACCACCAGTTAGGGTAACAGCAGGGGCATTAAAATTAGTTGCAGGCAAAAGCAGTTTGATGGTTTGGCCCGCAGAAGGAGTAATCACAATCGACCGAATGGTTATTGCAATGTCAGGAAGAGTAACTACGTAACTCGTTGCCTGGGAAGAGTTATCAAATAGCAGGTCGTCGGTTGAAACAGGTAAGGAGCCGCCGGACCAATTAAACGCATTAGCATACAATCCGTCTCCTGCAGCACCCGTCCATGTTTTGATAGCAGCATCGAGGTGTTGATTGAAAAGAATAATTGCACAAAGCAGAATCATATTTTTTTTAAAGTTCGTTAGCATAGCAATAGGTTTTATTGTTAAGAGTGGAGTTGATCAGGAAAGGAATGATCGGTTAGCGGCAGCTAACCATCATTAAACATGTACTTGCCGGGATTTTAAATGATTACCAGGGATGATTTTTTGAAAAGCAGAATAATTCTTGAAAAGCGGGGTTATAATTATGTCTGAACGGCCTGAGTAGATTTTGTGTCATAGCGATTAGGTTTGATAATTAAATAATAATGAACAGTACGAAAAGGTAGGGAAGATTAATTAGAAAAAGCATACCCTTTTGGTGGTAAACAAAACTGGGTAATGAACCAATCTAAAAGTGCTTTTTTAATTTTTCAGATCAACTTCCTTCAATAACTTATTTCTTTCGGAAGAACAGCCTGACAGGAACGCCGGTAAAATTGAAATGTTGCCTTAACTGGTTTTCAAGATAATGCTTGTAAGGCTGTTTGATATCATCCGGGAAATTACAGAAAAAAGCGAATGAAGGCACCGCAGTTGGCAGTTGCGAAACATATTTTATTTTGATGGGATAGCCACGGACAACAGGTGCATGATACGATTCAACCGCCTTCAGCATCACTTCATTCAACCGTGAGGTAGGAATTTTCCTCAAGCGGTTTTCATAAACTTCCAACGCAGTTTCGATGGCTTTGTATATTCTTGTCTTTTCCGTAGCCGAAATAAACAACAACGGGACATCGGTAAAAGGAGCCAGTCTTTTTTTCAGTTCTTTCTCATATTCTTTGGCCGTGTTGGTTTCTTTCTTAATAAGATCCCATTTATTTACCAGCACTACAATGCCTTTGCCCTTTTTTGCAGCGAGCGAAAAAATATTCAGGTCCTGAGCCGTAATCCCTTTCTCTGCATCAATCATCATCAGGCAAACATCTGCTTCGTCCATTGCATTAATGGCACGGATGACAGAATAAAATTCGAGGTCTTCATGCACTTTGGTTTTACGGCGGATGCCGGCCGTATCAATCAGGATAAATTCTTTATTATACAGTTTGTAATGCGTGTGAATGGTGTCACGTGTTGTGCCTGCAATATTGCTTACTATCGTCCTTTCCTGCCCGATCAATGCGTTTAGCAAAGACGATTTACCGGTATTGGGTTGACCGATAATTGCAAATTTAGGAAGTTGTGATTCCTGGTCTAAAGAAGCAGTATCTTCTTCTGTTATTAATGAAGTAATCGAATCAAGTAATTCACCTGTGCCGCTTCCTGTCATTGCTGAAATAAAAAAAATATTTTCGAAACCGAGACTGTAAAATTCAGTAGCTTCCAGCAAACGGTCATGGTTATCTACCTTATTAACCGCCAGTAAAACCGGTTTTGTAGAACGGCGGAGCACATCAGCCATCTCTTCATCGAGATCGGTGATGCCGGTACTTACATCCACGAGAAAAATAATAGCATTTGCTTCGTTAACGGCAATGAGTACCTGTTTTTTTATTTCACGCTCAAACACGTCGTCGCTTTTAGGTACGAAACCGCCTGTGTCAATGACATTGAATGTTTTGCCGTTCCAGTCTGCAACACCATATTGACGGTCGCGGGTAACGCCGCTCACATCATCAACAATTGCCTTTCTCTGTTCCAGCAAGCGATTGAAGAAAGTGCTTTTCCCCACATTCGGCCTGCCAACTATAGCTACTGTAAAACTCATAAAAAATTACGTTAAAGGTGCAAAGTGAACCGGAAGAGGTGAAATGTGAGAATCGAAAAGCCTGGCATTTTCTTTTCACGTTTCACCCACCTGCTTCAATATCCATACTCCTTCAGATACAATTCATCTTCACGCCATTTCGGGCGAACTTTCACAAACAATTCCAGGAACACCTTTCTGTCTAAAAATTTTTCAATCTCCATTCTTGCCAGCGACCCAAGTTGCTTGATCATTTTTCCCTTTTCTCCCAAAATAATCCCTTTTTGTGTTTCCCGCTGCACTATAATATCTGCCCGGATTTTTGTGAGCGTTTCTTTTTCCTTGAATTCCTGCACCATTACTGTTGTATGGTAGGGGATTTCCTCTGCATATAACTGAAAAATTTTCTCCCGGATGATCTCAGCCACAAAAAATTTTGTCGACAAATCTGAAACCTCATCCCCTTCAAAAAAAGGCTCTCCTTCAGGAATGAAATCTAAAATAGTTTCTATTAATTTATTTACATATAATTTTTTTAGCGCTGAAATCGCAACAACTTTACTGCAATAAGGCCTATCCTTAAAATACATTATTATATTACTCAATTTTTCTTCCGGTACTTTGTCCATTTTGTTCAACACCACCAGCGCAGGTGTTTTTAAATGCAATGAACCGAAAAGCCTGTCGTTCTCTTCCGGGTCGTCATTGGCATCCATCATCAGCAGGCAGAGGTCCGCATCTTGCATTGAATTTTTTACGGCCTGCATCATTTTTTCATGCAGTTTATATTTTGGCTCAATAATGCCGGGGGTATCTGAAAAAACAATCTGGTAATCTTTTTCAGTCAGTATCCCTTTTATACGGTGCCTGGTTGTCTGCACTTTGTGCGATACAATAGCCAGCTTCTCACCCACCAAAGCGTTGAGGAGTGTGCTTTTGCCTGCATTAGGTTTTCCGAAAATACTGACGAAACCAGCTTTCATAAGCGCCGCAAAGGTAAGCGAAAGAAAATGTTTGGCTGGTAAATAGTTCAGCCTTACATTTGCACCCCACATCGCGAAGTAGAGCAGCGGTAGCTCGTCGGGCTCATAACCCGAAGGTCGGAGGTTCGAACCCTCCCTTCGCAACACTAAAAAGGCCCTTAATTTTAAGAGCCTTTTTTATTAGCTGTTCATCTCTTTCGTTCAAACAGGAATAATTTTTTTTCAGCTTATCCTTTTTTGGATACGCTGCTCGCCCCACTGGTATGCAAATCCCTGATCACCGCTGTTCCTTTGTAACCTACATCACTGGCGCCTATGGCATGCACATTCAACTCTTTATTCACGGTAATATAGATATCAGAAGCACCAGATGCCCGTGCCGTACAATTTTCTGTTACAAAATCGTATGCTTTTACATCACTGGCACCGCTGGCTGTTATGATAGCATTTGTTGCTGTTCCGGTTATGGTGGCATCAGATGCACCGGATTGTTCGATACTGAGATCGTTTACTTTTAAGTCGCCTTTTACATCACTGGCGCCGCTTAAATGCACATCGAGGTTAGTTACAGCTATAGTTCCCTGAATATGTATATCACTTGCCCCTGAGGCAGAAAGCCTGTCAATATTCCTGAACGACACGTATGCTTTCAACTTCCTGTTGCCTTTAACCCAACGAAACCAGCTTTTACTATCAGACCTGATGATAAGTACGCCATTATCCACTTCGGTAACTATATGCGGGATATCTTCCTTGTCTGCAGCACTTACTGCTATTGATTCTTGGTTGCTTTGACTCAAATACAAATCTATTGCGCTTGAAACCTGGATAGCATGGAAGCTGTTGTTTAATGCACGCACTTGTGCATTCGGATCGTCAATGATTTTATTTTGTGCGCTTGACTCAAAATATATTAGCGATAAACTGAGAAGAAGGAATATTCTTTTCATTGTTACTTATTTTAAATAATTCAGGTAAAAGTAGATATGAGGGGTGCAATACCTTTTAGTGAGTATTTGCTTTTAGACTCTCATGTTTCACCTCTCACTTCGTTCACTTCTTCGATACATGGCCGCCACTGCTGGTGTTAATTGACCTGATAGAAGCGTCACCGCTATAGTAAATTTGTCCGCCGCTGCTGGCAGATGCATTAAGTTCCTTCGAAACATTAATGCTGATGTGACCGCCGCTGCTGGCATCTGCATCACAAGTGGAAGTCTGCAGGTCAAAAGCATCAATATGGCTTCCGCTGCTGGCATCTGCAATCATTGCCGTTGCTGTTCCTGAAATGGTAGAATGAGCCCCACTTCCTTGTTTTACTTTCAAGTCTTTTACCGTCACGTTTCCTTTAAATGAAGCACCGCTCGAAAAATCCATTGCTATAGCTCCAGAATTAATGGAACCTTCCACATCAACATATGCACCTGAACTGGCTTTCAGCTCATCAAGTATTTTGCAGGATACATAAGCACGTAAATGCCGGTTGTTACGGTCATTCCAAAACCAATCATGATTGTCAAAATGAATTTTTAGCACACCATTCACTACTTCAGTAACAATCCTGTCCCGGCTTTCTTTGATATCGGCACTTACAGCTACGGTTTCTTCATTACCCTGGGTAAGATACAAATGAATTCCGGTAGCTACCCTGATGGCATGAAAAGAACCCACCTTGCGCACCTGCGCATTCGGATCATTTACAATTTTATTCTGCGCAAATACCGCTGGCAAAACAAACAGGCTGCTGATTATTAAAATTATTTTTCTCATGTCGGCTGATTTTAATGTGAGCAAGTAGTCAGTAATAAACGATTTGTTATTATCCCTTTTTTGAAATACTGCTTGAACCGCTTGTGCTCATTTTTCTGACAACAGCACTTCCTTTATAATACACATCACTGCCGCCACTGGCAACAACATTCAGTTCTTTATTAACATTAACATGCATGTCGCTGCCGCCGCTTGCATCGATATTACAGTAGTCGCTGGCAAGTTCGTAACCATGAAAATCACTGCCACCACTGGCATCAATCTGTAGGTTCGAAACATGGCCTGATATATTTACATCGCTGCCACCACTCTGATCTATATTCAGTTTGCCAATATTCACTTGCGCCTTCATATCACTTCCCCCGGACAAATGAACATCAAGTTTATCCGACATGATTTCGCTTTCAGTATATACATCAGAACCTCCGGAAGCTTCCAGTTTATCCAATGTTTTAAAAGAAACATAGGCTTTCATATGCAGGCTGCCCCAGCTCCAGTGAAATCCTTCCCGATCCAAATAAATTTTCAGTACACCGTTCTCAACCACCGTTTTAATGCGGTTGCGCACATCAATATCTGAAGCGCTTACAGCTACAGCTTCATTGCCTTGTGTAAGGTAGAGATCAATGCCCCCGGAAATATTAATGGCATGAAACCCGCTCACATTCCGCTTTTGCGCGTTTTTATCACTGATAATTTTGCTTTGTGAAAAAGAACTGATGCCAATAAAAAGGAGTACAGCAGAAAAAATAATCTTGTTCATAAACATAGTTTTTATATAAGTCGTAACGGGTAAAACAATTGTTGCATGGTTACCACCCTGATTTTGACGAACGGCATCCGAAGAATGTTACACTTGTAAACAATTTTCTCATACCTTTACCAAGGTTTCCCAGATTCCTCGGGGTGCTGAGGCTGTAAAACAGTCAAGGCTGAGATAATACCCGTAGAACCTGAACAGGGTAATGCCTGCGCAGGGAAGGTGCTTGAAATTCATTTCACTTTCATTTACGCAGTCATTCCTGATTCATTTCTAAAACAAAATTTTTTCTGAGGGGTTGTTGTACCCAACAGCGTCAACACTGTTGAGCAGCCGTTGCGTCGCACCCCTGGACGGCCGAAATGCTATTCAGCAAAGCTGGTCCATCATCTGCCTGCAAAAAAATAAACAATGAACATGAGAACACTGCTTATTACCATCGTAACCGCTGCCATGTCACAGGTTACAATGGCGCAAAACGCTTTCTCCGGCAAAGTAGCCGACTCGCAAAGTGGTATCCCAATACCTAATGCGACTGTTGAAATCGAACATTTTGGAATGACTTTCACTAATGATTCCGGTATTTTTGAGTTCAAAAAAATTGCCCTTAAAAATGCAGAAATAAAAATTACCAGCGTTGGATATAAATCATACCAGGCCATTGTAGGCCCGGGCAACAGGAATTTGCTCATTGCTTTAGAACCGATACAGCTCTTTCTTCAACCCGTGGAAGTAAAAGCGCTGCGTGCAGGCGAAAAAGCGCCTTTTACCAAAACAAATATTACTAAAAAAGAAATTGACAAGACCAACCTCGGACAAGACCTGCCTTTTCTGCTAAACCAAACACCCTCCGTAGTCATCAATTCAGATGCAGGCAATGGTATAGGTTATACGGGAATTTATATCCGGGGCACCGATGCAACAAGGATCAATATGACCTTGAACGGTATTCCCTATAACGATGCAGAAGATCAATCCATTTATTTTGTAGACCTGCCTGATTTTGCCTCATCCGTGAACAGCATACAGGTTCAACGCGGGGTAGGTACTTCATCAAACGGTGCCGGCGCTTTTGGTGCAACCATTAATTTCTCTACCAATGAATTTAACGATAAAGCCTATGCTGAAATCAACAACAGTTATGGTTCATTCAATACCTGGAAGAATACTGTGAAAGCAGGCTCCGGGTTGATTGATGACCATTTTACGATTGATACGAGGTTATCCCGTATCAGCAGTAATGGATATATTGACCGGGCGGCAAGCGATTTGAAATCATATTACCTGTCTGTAGCTTATTATTCTAAAAAATCTTCATTGCGGTTTAATATAATTTCTGGCTATGAAAAAACATACCAGGCATGGAACGGTATTCCCGAGGCAAAATTAAATGGCGACCAAGCTGCCTTGGACAAACATTATGAGGATAATTTGGGATACCTGTATTTCACGCAAGCCGATTCATTGAATTTATACAACTCGAATAACCGCACTTACAATTATTTTACTTATAAGAACCAAACAGACAATTACTGGCAAAACCATTACCAGCTTTTTTTCAATCACCAGCTGAACCGGCAATTTTCATTTAATGTCGCAGGTTTCCTTACACGTGGATACGGTTATTATGAAGAATATAAAAATCAGCAATCCTATACAGATTATGGCCTTAACCCTAATGTAACAGGTGCCGATACCATTACCATTACTGATTTAATTCGTCAAAAATGGCTCGACAATTATTTTTATGGTGGCATTTTTTCTGTTCAGTATAAAAACAAAGGAACCCAATTCAGTGTTGGTGGCGGATGGGACAAATATGAGGGCAAGCATTACGGGCTGGTTAACTGGGCACAGAATGGCGGCATAGCGAATGGCTATGAATATTATAATGTGCCTGCACATAAAACTGATTTCAATATATACGGTAAAATTCAGCAGAAGCTCAGCAAGTATTTCACTGCATTTGCTGACCTGCAGTTACGTACCATCAATTACCATATCAACGGTTTTGAAGATAACCCGTCATTATTCGTCAATCCAAAATATAATTTCTTCAATCCAAAGGCAGGTATAAGTTATGCAGATCATGAATGGCAAGGCTATTTTTCTTATTCATTAGCCAACCATGAACCAAACCGTGGTGATTTTGAAGCCAATCAAAATGAATTACCCAAACCGGAAAGGTTAAACGATTTTGAATTGAATATTGAAAAAAGAAATACGCAGTATGCTTTCAGTGCTACAGGCTATTACATGCGCTACAAAAATCAATTGGTACTAAATGGAAAAATCAATGATGTAGGTGAATATACAAGAGTAAACATTCCGGATAGCTACAGGCTGGGCATTGAACTGCAGGGCAGCATTAAAATAACAGATTGGCTGAATGCCGCAGCCAACATAGCTTTCAGCAGTAACAAAGTAAAAAATTACACCGAATACATTGATGATTACGATAATGGCGGGCAAAAGAGTTTTTCTTATAAAGAAACTGATATTGCATTTTCCCCTTCTACGGTTGGCGGGGCATCAGTAAATTTTCTGCCATTCAAAAATTTTGAGTTTAACCTTATCGGTAAACTGGTAGGCCGGGAATATCTCGATAATTCACAAAAAGAAGACAGAAAATTAAATGGATATTACGTTCAAAACCTGAAGGCCAGTTACACACTTAGGTCCAGGCCTATCAAAGAAACAGACTTCATTATCCAGGTCAACAACCTGTTTAATAAAAAATATGAACCTAACGGATACACCTATTCGTATTTTTATGGGGGAAACCTAATAACAGAAAACTTCCTGTTTCCGATGGCGGCAAGCAATTTTATGTTCGCAGTAAATATCAATTTCTGATAATAAAGCCCGGCAGTTTGCGGGCTTTATTGTACAGTATTCAGTTCTTAATACTAATATCACCGCTTATTGAATGACCATGCCTTGAGTATATCACATGATCTTTGGGGCTTTTAAGATATTTCTCTTTCATCCTTGCATAAAATTCTTCAGATTGCTGTTTGCCGTTTACCCTGAATATTTTATTATTCAATGTAAACTCCAGGTCTTCCTGCGAACTAATAACGCCGGCATTTGCCAGGTCATTGATAATATCGGTGAGCGGATGACTTTCAAAAACTTCTGGCACAGCGGGGGGCGTTGGAACATATTCCAGCGTGACAGGATTGTCGACGGTAATTGTTTCCGGACTACCTTCAATGGGTACACTTCCGGAAGATAGCACATTATTTTTTTCCCCAAGCAATTTATCTATTTTAATCCGCTGCTCCTGTATCCTTAATTGTTCCCTCTTCAGTTCCACTATTTGTTTTTTCAGGATTTCATTCTGCCTGATATACTCTTTATGCTGTAATACTTTTAATTCGCTTATCATTTCATCCTGCCTTTTTTTCAAATCACCAGATAGGGCCATCAGCTCAGCATTTTGTTTTTCCAGCTGCAGTTTCATATCCCGGTTGTATTTATCCGGTTGCTCCAGCAATTCCTGCTGTTCTTTGCTGGTTTCCATGTTCATTTTGGCTTTCATCTCCTCTTGTTCAGCCTTTGATTTCAGGATATCTTCTTCATAATTTTTTTTATTGTTCTCTTCCAGTAGTTCATCTTGCTCTTTTTTAAATTGTTCTTCCTTCGCTATTAATTCCGCTTTTTGTTTTTCCATCAAAGCATTTTGTTCAAGCATTTCATCCTGTTGCTTTTTCTGATACACATGAAACCTGTCTATAATTTCCTGGTAGTCTTTGATTTTATCATCGGGGATTCGGGTTCCTTCAACAAACAGTTCGGTTACTTTGCCATTAGCCTCAGTGATTTTATATTTTTTCCCATCCATGACCATATCATAGGTTATAGTAGCTTTTAATGAAGTATCGTCAGGGATGGTGTCAGCGACCGCTCCATTTTCTTGCCGGGTATTATTTGCATATATGCTTTTGTTTTCATGCTCCTGTGGCATTTGCCTGAATGCGATTGTTATTAAGCTGATAATAACAATTCCTGAAGCAAGGGTGATTTTTTCCATATTGTTTAGCGTTTTATTATTATTGGTAAGTATGCGTTTTACACGGTTAAGCAAATGTTTTTTTTGTCCCGGAAAGGCCAGTGCATACGGCGAACCTGAAAGATTAAACTCCTGGAAAGAAACCAATGCATGAACAAAATCCTTTTTTTGTTTGGTTTCATTGATGGCGATATCATCACAACAGTTTTCCCGCTCTTCTTTAATTAGCGAGGAGACCCACCTTACCCCGGGATTAAAGAAAAAAATAATTTCGGCAAAGCTTTGCAGCATATTTACAAAGCAGTCCTTACGTTTGATGTGTGCGAGCTCGTGCAGCAAAACGGCTTCCACCTGCTGTGGCGGCAATTGGCACATGAGGCTGAAAGGAAAAAGAATAACAGGTTTAAAAAAGCCCGTTACCATCGGCGCTTTGGCGATTTCGGATTGCAACAAACCTATACGCTGTTTTATCTCCAGTTTTTTTGCCAGGAAGTGCATTCTTTCTGTCCAGTACTTAGGGGCTGCATGCGTTTTATAATACCTGATACGTTGGGAATATATTGCATTTGACAGGAGCCTGATTCCTTGCGCACTCATTATAACAAACCAGATCAGTACTACCAGCGATGCATGTTCATTGAAATATGCAGTGAAGATTGCAAAGTAGGTTTTTTGCGCAGGGGATTTGAAAAGCGTATATGCGTTAGTGTTGGCAATTGTATTGGTACCGGCAATCGGTTGTGTGTTACCATAGTAGCTATAAGGCAGATTGCCGTACTGCACTGTAAAAGTGGCACACGAGGCAGCGAGGAACAAAAAGAAAACAAAAGAAAGTAAATTATACCTAAAGGCTGGTGTCGATTTTTTAGTAAACATAATGACAAGGCCGGCCAAAACAGCGAGCAGCAAACCCTGCCATACGGAATGGATCAATGTCCAGCAAATTGCCCGCATAACCTGTTCCTGAATCAAATGCATATAATACAGATTAAAGGTTATCTTATATTGTTATCTTCTTGCAGCATCTCCGGTGATATTTCACCAGGTACTAAAATTATTTTTTATCGAATTTTTTCAGCAGTTCCTTTATCGCCTCCAATTCTTTCCTCGAAGTTTTTCTGTTGCCAAGCAGTTGCATCATCAGGCTGCTGGCAGAGCCGTTGTACAAGGAGTCAACAAACCTTTGCAACAGAAAACTTTTTGTTTTTTGTTCTTCCTGGGCGGGATAATACACGTGTTTCATACTGCTTTCATCTCTTTTTAATATCCCTTTTTCAGTCATAATCTGCATCAGTTTTAAAGTAGATGTATACTGAACGGCTCTTTTCTGTTCATTCAGTACATCATTCACAAAACGGACGGTAGAAGGGCCATGGCTCCAAAGCACTTGCAATATTTCCAGTTCCGATTTGGTTGGTTCCATATCGTTTTTATTTTCCTGTTTCATATTCTAAAGATAGGAAATTATTCGTACGAAAAAATTTTTATCCTCGTTTTCAGGAAATTTTCACAAATCACCGGGGTCAAACTTCATCGGTGCAGGCCAGTAAAAAATTCGGTGAGATACCCGTATAAGGTTATTGTATCAGTTCCGGTAACTAATGTATTATATCGCTTCTGGCAAAACGGAAATTAATACATATGTGTTATTGCATTTGATATAACAGGGTATTAGTTTCGGCCCGGAAACTGCAAAGCAATTCAGTTGCAAAAAAATGAAAAAAACAAATTTTTTATCCCTGATCATTGTTCTTATCCTGGCCGGTTCTTTTCCCGTTTCCTGTGCAAAAAGCAATGGCACCAGTCAGAAAAACAACAATCCGTTAAGCGCAACCATTACTCAAACCATGATCGATTCTTTAAACATAGCGGGGGCGCACATTAACCAGGGGAGTACTCCGCCGACAGTAAACGGAATTTTTTTGATGACCCCGGATAGTTGTGTGTATGATAATTCGTCCGGCAATTTTGCAGGTCAGTTATTTGATAGCTATAAATTTCAATTCAGCAATCAGGATAATGCCAAATGGACTGTCGCTGTAGCGCAAAAAGATGTTTCAACGGGTATTGCTAACCCGGCTCCTGTAGAGACATACATCACGGGAAGCGGGCAAAATTTTACCATTTACATGTACAGTACATCAACCCCCACCGGAGTATCTGTTGAAAAATACAATGTGTTAAGCGGCACGCTAACTGCAAACGGCATACAAAGTTTTCAAAACGTACTTTATTTACGAAACAAAGGAAGTGATCCGGGCAATACCGTTGCACCAGCAGGAACCATAAGGGTTTTTGTTACGGGGGGATCAGGACTGGCTGGTATTACAAGCAGTTTTTAATAGTTACGTTTCATCGATTGTTGCAATTGAAGCCCCTACCCAGGGCTTCTTTTTATTTATGTTGTTCATTATTGCTAAACGAGCCTTTGCAATATGTTTTCAGAAAGGAGTAACTTCAGTATGCTATTGATTGCACTGCTCGTTTAACAATATTAAAATCGATCTACATGAATAATAGGCAACAGTTGCCAAGGCGTACATTTTTAAAATCAGGCGGATTGGCTGCAATTGGAACAATGGTTGTGCCCGAGATTATCTTTTTTAAAACGGGTGCCACACTTCCCGAAATCTCATTACAACTCTATACCGTAAGAAAAGAGATTGAAAAAGACATTACCGGAACTTTGCAGCGTCTGTCAGTATTAGGAATTAAAACAGTAGAAACTGCTTTCTGGCCAAAAAACATTACCATGAAAGAGGCTGCAAAATATCTGAAAAATGCCGGGCTGAAAGTATCCTCTTGCCATATTGAAATTCCTGTTGGCGATAAAAAAGATATGATGCTGCAAACGGCAGAAGCTTTCAATTGCAGGCGGATGATATGGCATGGCTGGCCGGAAGACAAGCGCTACAGCAGCGTTAATGGAACAAAAGAACTGATCGATATTTATAATGAAGCAAACCATTTTGCAAAAACAAACGGGTTGATGTTTGGGCTGCATAATCACTGGTGGGAATACCGCAACCGAGTTGGAGGCCGTTTTGTTTACGAATGGTTACTTGACGGTGTTGAGAAAGACATTTTTTTTGAAATAGATACTTATTGGGTAAAAGTAGCCGGGCAGGATCCTGCAGCTATCATTTCAAAATTTGGGAAACGTGCTGAAATGCTGCACATGAAAGATGGGCCAGCCATTTATCGTGATACATTGGCGGAAGATAACCCTGACCCGATGGTTGCCCTCGGGAAAGGCGTACAAAATTTTTCTGCTATTGCTAAAGCAGCAAATGGAAACACAAAATGGATGGTTATAGAGATGGATATTGTGGCGGGCGATGTTTTCCTGGTTATACGGGAAAGCAGAAATTATTTACTGGAAAATAAATTCGCGGCTGAATTAATTTCTAAACAGAAATAAAACCGGAAACTAAACTTCTGATGTTCCCGGATTCTTCCCATCTTGCAGTGTTATGCGGGGCTTTCTTATCAAAGTACTGATACCTCTTCTTGGTATGGTTTCCTGTGCCAGTCACCAACCGACAGGCAATACGGATAATATGCCCGGAAACGGCGGCGTTGCACCAGTACCACAAACTGATACATTTCCTACTGGCAAACTGATTCAGCATATTATTAGCAGAAACGACAGCACTCAATCTTATGCATTATATATCCCTTTTAAAAAAAATCATCAGGCATTACCTGTAATTTATTTTTTTGATCCTCATGCTGATGGTAGTTTGCCGCTGGATAAATACAAACTGCTCGCTGAAAAATACGGGTTCATTTTAATTGGCAGCAACAATTCAAAGAATGGGAATGATTATCCAACGACAGAAAATATATGGCAGCATTTATTTGCTGATACAAGATCCCGTATAAATATTGATGTTTCCCGTATAAGTGTTTGTGGTTTTTCCGGCGGGGCCAAAGCAGCCGGCTATATTGCATTAAACCATGCTGAAATAAAATCAGTGATTGCCAACAGCGCTGCTTTGCCTGAAGAAACAGCGCTGCAGAATTTTAGCTTCAGTTTTACAGGTATTGCCGGCGATGGTGATATGAACTTGACTAATGTAGTATCTTTCTGTAATGAACTTGATAAGACAAGCACGAAACACCGGTTAATCCTGTTTAAAGGCAAACACGAATGGGCGCCTGTGGCAACCATGAATATTGCTTTTGAAGGGTTGATCATGGATGCTATGCGAAACAAACTGCTTGCTGTTGATAGTAATTTCCTGAACAGCTATATTTCTGAGAATAAGAAAGGAATAGAAAACCTTATTTCCGCAAACAATTTTATTCGGGCTGATGACGCATGCAGGCTTTCAGTAAGTATGCTTGAGGGATTAACAACATCAGTAAGTTTTTTTATACAGAAACAAGCTTCTATTGCATCAAACCCTTTATATCAGCAACAACTAAAACATTTCAGGGAGCTTTTTGCGGCAGAAGAAAACATGAAAGACCATTACCAGCAACAGTTCCAGGCTGCTGATATCAACTACTGGCAAAAAACTATTGCAGCACTTGAACAGAAAGCAAAAGCAACAACAGATGAAGGCGCCATGTACAACAGGTTATTGGCTTATCTGTCACTTGCATTTTATTCGTTCAGTAACCGCCTGATCCAATCCAATCAAAATGATGCCGCAGAATATTTTGTAACCCTTTATAAAATGGCCGATCCCGGCAACAGCGAAGCCTGGTATTTTTCTGCCATCGTTAATGCCAGAAAAAGCAATGGCAAAGTTGCCGAAGAGGATTTGCTGAAGGCGGTTTCTTCAGGTTTCAACGATAAAGAACGACTGAGAAGGCAACCTGAATTTCAAATGCTGCATCTTGACTTTTCTGCCATCGAATCAAAGATGAAGAATCAGTAAGCTGTAAGCACATTATTGAAAACCTTGTTTCATGGCATGCTGCACAGTGGATAAACTCCAGTACCCGGGAACAATCATACGGCGGATGGTATAAAGCGGGTCCTGTTCATCTCGTTTGGTAATAAGCTGGAATGCAGCTACAAAATTTCTCTTTTTGAGTTCAGGTATGGCCTGCTGATTCCACAATCCGAATGGGTAAGCAAAATAGCGTATAGGCTTTCCCGTTATTGCCTCGAGTTGTCTGGTAGGACGGTCGATTTGTATTTCCCAATCTTTGCCCTGGTATTGTTTTACATTATGGTGATCCCAGGTGTGCGAGCCGATGATGTTGCCTGCATCACTTAATTGTTTAATCTGGTCTTTATTCATGTAGTTAGGCCTGCCGATGGAAACGGTCATAATGAAGAAAACTGCTTTAAAATTATATTTCTTCATTTCAGGGAATGCTATGGTAAACTGGTTGAGGTCTGTATCATCGAAAGTAAGCATCACCGGTTTTGAAGGAAGCGGCGTACCATAGGCAAGATAATTATACAATTCATCAGGAAGAATGGTGTGATAACCGCTGTCTGCCAGCATTTTCATTTGCTCTTTAAAATTATTTACCGGAACAATATAATCCTTCGCTCTTTTCGAATCTGTAGGCTTCCAATCGCGGATTTGGTGATAACATAAAATAGGCACTTGTTTGCGAGCCAGAATAGTGGCTGCACCGGCAATCGGTGATTTAGCATTGGCAGCTGGGTTTACCTGATCATCAATAACCGGATATTTTTGATTTATACTGTTTGCGGCGAACGGGTTACCGGGGTAACATATCAATGCGAGGAATAAAAAAAATAAGCTTTTCATCAGGTTCTGAATTTTTGGCCTATTAAACGTAAAGTTCATGTTTTTTATGCTATAGGATTTCTAATAAATATTCAAAATGCCCGGCAAATTAGCGCCTCTTTCCCGGAATAAAAAAATGTAATAATTTGAGAGTAAATAATTGAGACTTGAAATGATAAAGTATGCGTTTAGCTTGTTCTTGGTTGTAAGCCAGTTTTTTTCTTACAGCCAGGAAAAATCTTTGGCAAGGTTGAGATACCAGGTCGACAGTTTATGTCATCAGCAGAAGACGGAGTTTGCCGTGGCTTTTAAAGACCTGTCAACACATGAAACATTATTTATTAATGAACATGAGTTATTTCATGCAGCAAGCACCATGAAAACGCCGGTATTGGTTGAAATATATAAACAGGCAACTTCAGGGAAATTTTCATTAAATGATTCGCTAACAGTGAAGAATGAATTCAAAAGTATTGCAGACGGCAGCGTATACAGTTTATCGCCGGATGATGACAGTGAGTTTGAATTGTATAAGAAGATCGGGCAAAAGGTGGCAATACATGATTTAGTATACCTGATGGTTACCGTGAGCAGTAATTTTGCTACCAATATGCTGATTGAAATGGTTGGCGCTAAAAATGTCACGGCATCCATGCGAAAGATGGGAATCAAAGATCTGCAGGTGTTACGCGGGGTGGAGGATGATAAAGCATATCAGAAAGGGTTGAATAATGTAGTTACTGCTTACGACCTGATGTTGCTGTTTGAAAAGATCGCCAAACGAAAAGCGGTAAATAAAAAATCGTCAGATGAAATGATCAGGATATTGCTTGATCAGCATTTTAATGAAATGATTCCGGCAAGATTACCTCAAGATGTTAAAGTGGCGCATAAAACAGGATGGATAAAGGGTATTAACCATGATTCCGGAATCGTTTTTTTGCCTGACGGAAGAGAATATGTCCTCGTGCTGCTTTCCAAAAATGCGGAAGATGAGAAGGCTGCGGTAAATACACTGGCAACAGTATCTGAAATAATTTATAAATATGTTGCCGGATTGTAATTTCTAACTCAAAAGTAAATGCAGGGTTCAGTAATATGCCAGTTTGAAAATTCATCTTTGTACAAAAAACTTTCCTGCTAAGCGGTTGTGCAGTTTGCCGCCAACAAACTGTAACCTTACACTGATACACTACCCGGTTTCTTTCCTGAACTTAGCTCTTACAACTAATTCTTATCTTTGCCGCTTATTTCCGTTACATGCAGAGAATATATTTTGATAATGCCGCAACTACATCGCTTGATCCGCGGGTGCTGGAAGCGATGATGCCTTACCTTACTGAAAAATTCGGGAACCCGTCTTCTATTTATTCTTATGGCCGTGAATCAAAAATGGCAATAGAAACGTCACGCAAAACAGTCGCGAAAATTCTAAATGCTCATCCGGCGGAAATTTTTTTTACTTCCGGCGGAACTGAAAGTTCCAACACCGCTATTCATGCAAGTGTTCGCGACCTGGGTTGCAGGCATATCATATCGTCGCCCATTGAACATCATGCAACACTGCACACCATTGAACACTTGCATAAAACCGGCGAAGCAGCATTAAGTTATGTTAAATTATTACCTAACGGGCATATTAACCTGAATGACCTGGAGGAGTTGCTTGCTTCAAGCCAAGAAAAAAGCCTCGTTACTTTAATGCATGCCAACAATGAAATCGGCAACTTGCTCGACCTGCAGGCAGCGGGGAATTTATGCAGGAAATATGGAGCTGTTTTTCATTCCGACACGGTACAGACTGTCGGGCATTTGCCATTCGACCTTCGGAACACCCCTGTTCATTTTATTACCGGCGCGGCACATAAATTTCATGGGCCGAAAGGAGTAGGCATTTTGTATATTAATGAAAATATAAAAATCAACCCATTTATACAGGGTGGCTCGCAGGAACGCAACATGCGTGCAGGTACGGAAAATTTATATGGCATCATTGGTTTTGCCAAGGCGCTTGAAATTGCAACAGCCAATTATGAAAAAGACATCGCATACATCAACAGCATCAGGATGTATATGATGGAACAATTAAAGAAAGAAATAGACGCCGTGGAATTCAATGGTGATGTAATGGGAAAAAGCTTGTACACTGTTTTAAATGTGAGCTTGCCAAAAACGGAAAAATCGGAAATGATTCTTTTCAACCTTGATATTAATAATATCTGTGCATCAGGCGGAAGTGCATGCACTAGCGGGGCAGACCAGGGCTCGCATGTTATACGTGCAATAAAAAATAATCCCAACCAGATCGCTATACGTTTTTCATTCAGTGTTCACAACAACAAAGAGGAAGTTGATCGGGTAGTTGAAAAATTAAAAGAGTTGATTTAGCCGGGAGTTATTTTACCGGTTATAAAAAAATCTATCCGTCTTGTACAACCCAACGGGAGTATCCCGGACTGCTGTGTCTTTGCGGTTAGAAAACAAAATCTCTTTAACTTTCCGTAAATGTTTTATCATGCTGCTTAAGCCTGTAATTGCCTGCTTCATTTTTATTTTCTGTTATTTCATATCATTTGCAAAGAATTTTGCAGATACCAGCGGTCATCCTTCCTGGAGTTATCAATCCAATATTTACGAGGTAAACCTTAGGCAGTATACCGGCCCCGGCACTTTCAAAGCATTTGAAAAATCTTTACCAAGGCTGAAGAAAATGGGAGTGGAAATTTTGTGGTTTATGCCTATTACACCAATCGGGGTGACAGGAAGAAAAAATGCTGAGTCGGACATGGGCAGTTATTACTCCGTGAAAGATTATTATTCAGTGAACCCTGATTATGGAACGATGCAGGATTTTATTGTATTAGTAAAACATGCACATGCCCTGGGGTTTAAAGTGCTAACCGATTGGGTGCCGAACCATTCTGCACCCGATAATGCCTGGATAACCAGGCATCCTGATTTTTATAAAAAAGACAGCCTGGGTAATCCAGCCATCCCCTTCGACTGGACGGACACACGTCAATTGAATTACGATAACAGGGAGCTTCGGGATACTATGATTGCTGTGATGAAATGGTGGGTGAAAAAAACAAATATCGATGGCTTTCGCTGTGATGTGGCCTGGAATGTTCCCGATGATTTCTGGAAAGAGTGTATAACCGAACTGCATAAAATAAAAGACGTATTCATGCTTGCTGAAGGAGAAAAACCAGGTTTGCACATAGCAGGGTTTGATGAAACTTATCCCTGGAGCGTGATGAATGTTGCATATGGCATTTATTCCGGTAAAACAACGTTGAAACAACTGGATTCGGTGATCAGTTATAACGAGCATATATATCCAAAAAATGCTTTTCGTTTGTATTTTACTACCAACCATGATGAAAACAGCTGGAACGGAACAGAGTTTGAAAGGTTTGGAGAAGATTATAAAGCATTTGCCGTTTGGGCTTTTACGATGAAAAACAGTGTGCCGCTGATGTATAGCGGGCAGGAAGAGCCCAATAAAACAAGGTTGAAATTTTTTGTGAAAGATACTATTGTATGGAAGAACTATGCATTGGTTCCTTTCTATACCGCATTGAACAAACTACGCAGGAGTAATATAGCATTGGCTGCCGATGCATCTTTTGAAAAAATTCATGCAGGGGATGAAGGTGCCGTGTATGCTTTTGTACGAAGAAAAAACGGGCACAAGGTATTGGTGATATTGAATTTTTCGGGAAAAGAACAAAATATAATAATCACAGATGCTTCACTTGCAGGCAACCCATTCAACCTATTCACAAATAAGCATGGAAAGATCAGCCCTAAGATTCAGTTTGCTATGCAACCCTGGGGGTTTTTGGTATACGACTATAATGCTAAATAATTTTCTATTTTAATTTTTATATACAATAAATGCAGTCAGTAATCGGAATCGATATTGGCACAACGAATACCAAGGCAGTTGCTTTCACGCGGGAAGGGAAAGTGATTGCTGTGGCAAATGCAGGGTATTCTGCCTTTTCGCCTGAAGAAGGAAATCATGAGTTGGCCCCTTCTGAAATTTTGAATGCAGTAGTAAATGTGTTGAAGAAAATACTGGAAGCTACAAAACCATTTTCTGAAATAAACGGTATTAGTTTTAGCTGTGCCATGCATAGCCTGATGGCAGTTGATAAAGAAGGTGTGCCATTAACCAATATCATAACATGGGCCGATTTACGCAGTTCTGCTGAAGCGGCGAAATTGAAAGGGTCTGATGCGGGTAATAGAATTTATGAGCAATGTGGAACGCCTTTACACGCCATGACGCCTTTATGCAAAATATTATGGCTGAAAAATAATAAGCCTGAAATTTTTTACATTACACATAAATTTATAGGTATCAAAGAATACCTGTGGCACGAGTTCTTCGGTAAATATCAGGTGGATTATTCAATTGCATCAGCTACGGGCATGTTCGATATTTATAAGTATGTATGGAACAATGAGGCTTTGGATTATGCCGGCATTTCTTCTGATAAACTCTCAGAGCCGGTTGAACCTGAACATACAGAAACAATTCTTTCTGAAAAATATAACAATGAATTTGCATTAAATGCGGGCATGCCTTTTATCATTGGCAGCAGCGATGGTTGCCTGGCCAACCTTGGGAGTAATGCTGTTCGTGATGGAGAAACATCTTTGACTATTGGTACGAGTGGGGCAATCCGTATGGCATCTTCCCAACCTAAGTATGACCCTAAGGAAAGAATCTTTAATTACATACTCAAAAAAGATTTGTATATATCCGGCGGGGCTATGAATAACGGGGGCTCGGTTATTCAATGGTATATGCATCATTTTCTTTCACGTTCATCATTAACCGAAAAAGAAATTTCAGTATTGATGGAGGCCGTAAATGACGTGGATGCAGGATCAGAAGGATTGATTTTTTTGCCCTATATTTTCGGGGAAAGGGCGCCCATCTGGAATGAAAATGCGAAAGGCGTGTTTTTTGGTATTTCCTCCCGCCATCAGCAAAAGCATTTTCTCCGTTCAATTGTAGAAGGCATATCCTTTTCCCTTTACCAGATCGGGGTGTCGCTGGAAGAAACCCTTGGCCCGATAAAAAAGATCTATGCCAGTGGAGGTTTTATCCAGTCAAAAGCATGGTTGCAGATCATTGCTGATGTTTTTAATAAGGAAGTGATGGTATTAAACATTTCAGATGCTTCGGCCATTGGCGCAGCGATGTTGGGAATGAAATCGGTTGGTTTGATTAACAGCTTTGATGAAGTGGCAAAATTTTTTGAGATACAGGAATTTTTTTTTCCAGACGTTGGGCGCAATAAAACTTACCGGCAAAGTGTAAAAAAATTTGCTTCATTGTATGCTTTGCTGAAGGAAGAATTTTAGCAGCTACACATTGTTATACTGCAGTAATTTTACAGAAACATTTTTGATATGGCAGCAGCATGGGAAATCCCGTTTGGAAGAACAGGCAAAAAGAGTAAAGATAATGTTACTGTTCTCGCCGGAGATGTAGGGGGCACTAAAACAAATCTGGCAGTATATGTCTCTATCGGGGGGAACCTGCAAAAAATGATCGGTAAAACTTATCATTCTTCTGAGTTCCTTTCACTGACTGAAATCATCAGGCTTTTTATTTCAGAAAACAACCTGGTTTTGCCCGACAGGGTTTGTGCAGGTGTTGCCGGGCCTGTCATTAACGGAGTGGCGAAGATTACTAATTTGTCGTGGGTATTGGATACAAAAAATATTCAGAAAGAAATTGGCGCAGAAAAAGTCCGGTTGCTGAATGACCTGGAAGCTACTGCCTATGGCCTGGCCGGTTTGAATGAAGAAGACTTTATTTTACTTCACGAAGGGGAGGCAGCAGTAAAAGGCAATATGGCCATCATTGCACCGGGCACAGGATTAGGTGAAGCAGGTTTATATTGGGATGGTAAATTTTATTATCCGTTTCCGACAGAAGGGGGGCATTGTGATTTTTGCCCACGAACCGAATTGGATATTAAGCTTTTTCATTATCTCCAAAAAAAATACGGAGTAGTAAGCTGGGAGAAAGTGGTAGCTGGTCCGGGTATCCATGATATTTATTTGTTCTTGCGGGGAATCAGCAACAGTGAAGAGCCCTTATGGATCACTGAAGCATTAACACATGATGATCCTTCTGCCGTGATCAGTCATGCAGGCATAAACAATATTGATGCGGTGTGCAGGGAAACGATGGAACATTTCGTACGTTATCTGGCCCGCGAATCATCTAATCTTGTATTAAAGATGAAAGCAACAGGTGGATTATTCCTCGGTGGAGGCATCCCTCCTAAAATCATTACTATGTTACAACAAGAAAATTTTTATACAAACTATCTTGACTGCGACCGGATGCAGAGCCTGTTGCGGGAAGCCCCTGTACGCATTATAAAGAATGAAAATACTGCATTAATTGGTGCTGCATGGTATGGGGCATTTGGAGAAATGTAATTGTCATTATTTTACGTTTGTCAGATTTTTAGAATTTTGCAGGCCTTTATGCAGCCTGCAGTTCAATAGAACTACTAATGTTGAACGGAGCGTCGCAAGCGCAGCTTAACAGGATTACAAATGGAGGCGACATAAAAGCTAAAAAATATTTTCAGCAGGTAAAATATTCTGTTGCTCCATTCGTCTGAATAACTGGTGCAGGTATGATAATCAGTGTTAACGAATTATTATTGTATGGCGAGACCGAATTATAACAGCAACGGATCTTTGAAAAACGAACCACCCAAGGCCAGGTTGAACAAAGAAAATGTAAAGCAGGCATTGCTCATCTTTACATATGTAAAACCCTACCGATGGATATTTGGTGCAGGCCTGCTGTTCATTGCACTTTCCAGTGTTACTACGATGGCATTTCCTTACTTGCTGAAGCAACTTATAGATAGTGTGAACGGTTCTGCGAAAACTATTTTTCATTTCACTTCGGGTAATATAGCCCTGGTGATGATTGGCGTGCTTGCCGTTCAAATGTTTTTTTCATTTATGCGGGTTTATGTTTTTACATCGGTTGGTGAAAATGCCCTGGCCGATATGCGCAAGGATATATACCGCCGTATGATTACAATGCCGATGGAATTTTTTGCACAGAGAAGGGTAGGGGAATTATCAAGCAGGATCAGCGCGGACCTTTCGCAGATACAGGACACGGTTACTACCATTTTTGCAGAAGTTTTGCGGGGCATATTGATACTGATTATCGGATTGGGCCTGATATTCTATCTTTCAGCGAAGCTCACGTTGCTTATGCTCTCAGTTGTCCCGGTTATAATACTGATTGCGATTATTTTTAGCAGGAAGATACGTACCGTATCGCGTCAAACACAGGATCAGTTGGCCGATTCGAATACCATTGTGCAGGAAACATTACAGGGCATCAGTAATGTAAAAGCATTTTCAAACGAGTGGTACGAAATGAAACGTTATGCTTCAAGCCTGAAACAGGTAGTAAGTATGGCCGTCAAAAATGGCAAGAACCGCGGGTTGTTTGCTTCTTTTTTAATTTTCAGCATTTTTGGTTCCATTGTACTGGTAGTTTGGTATGGCACAACGTTGCAGCAGGGTGGAAAATTGTCATTCGGGTCACTCACGGCTTTTGTAGTGTATACTGCTTTTGTCGGGGGAAGTATGGCCGGCTTTGCGGACTTATACAGCCAGTTGCAAAAAACACTCGGTGCTACGCAGCGTGTAAGGGAATTATTAATGGCTGAACCGGAAAATGTAAAAACTGTTGATGAACCGTTGCAGGCCGAATACAAACTGAAAGGAAGCATTGTGATGAATGATGTATGCTTCAGTTATCCGTCAAGACCGGAATTACGTGTACTCAATAACGTTAGTATTAGTATTGAACCCGGGGAACAGGTGGCTATTGTAGGCCCAAGCGGCTCAGGCAAAACGACATTGGCTTCCCTATTGCTTCGTTTCTATGATCCTGGTTCAGGCAACCTGTTTTTCGACGATAAAAATGCTTTAGTGATCCCGTTATCGCAATTGAGAAAACAAATGGCGCTTGTTCCGCAGGACGTGTTATTGTTTGGCGGAACCATCAAAGAGAATATCGCTTATGGAAAGCCGGGTGCTACACAGGAAGAAATTGAAGCTGCAGCAAGACAGGCGCATGCGCATGAATTTATTATGAGTTTTCCTGAAAAATATGAGACCATTGTGGGTGAACGAGGTATAAAATTATCCGGAGGACAACGGCAGCGGATTGCCATTGCAAGGGCTATTCTGAAAAACCCTGTGATATTAATACTTGATGAAGCAACCAGTTCGCTCGATTCCGCTTCGGAATCTATTGTACAGGAAGCGCTGGATAATTTGATGAGGAACAGGACTTCATTTGTTATCGCCCATCGTTTATCGACGGTAAGAAATGCGGATAAAATAATTGTGCTGGAGAAAGGCACGGTAATAGAAAGCGGAACACACCGGCAATTGCTTTTGAAAAATGATGGATTATATAAAAAACTGAGCCAGCTTCAGCTGGAAGGCGCAGTTCAATTCTCCTGATTGCCGGTTAACACTTTCTAATACTTTCCGGCAAATTTTTTTTATTTTACGGGAAGAAGTACAGAGATTACACCCTGGTTCATGCAATGCTAATTCTCCTGTTATGACAACACTGGCTGCACCGGTCAAATACCGTGTAACATCTATTGATCTTCTTCGTGGAATCGTCATGGTCATTATGGCGCTCGATCATGTACGGGATTTCTTTCATGTAAGTGCATCAGTAAGTGATCCTACAAATATGGAGACAACTACGCCTACACTTTTTTTTACGAGATGGATTACACATTTCTGTGCGCCGACATTTGTTTTTCTGGCAGGCACCTCTGCATATTTAAGCGGTACAAAAAAAACAACAACAGAATTGGGTTCTTTTTTGCGGAAACGTGGTCTTTGGCTGATACTGATAGAGATTGCACTGATGAGCCTTATTTTCACGTTCAATCCTTTATACAATGTTATTATACTCCAGGTAATCTGGTCGATAGGTGTCAGCATGATTTTACTTTCTTTTTTAATTCGGTTACCCATAAGCGTTATTCTGGTAACCGGCCTGTTAATAATTTCTTTGCATAATTTATTGGATTATCCTGAAGCGGCGAGGAACGGAGATGTTGGTTTTGTGTGGAGCTTATTTCACCGGCAGGGTTTTTTTCCTTATACTTCCGATCATTTTCTATTCATATTTTACCCGTTCATGCCATGGTTCGGCATAATGTGTTGTGGTTATTGTTTCGGCAGTTTGTATAAAAAGGATTTTCCTGCGGAAAAAAGAAAGAAAATACTCCTGCAACTTGGATTGGGTATTATATTACTTTTTGTAGTGGTCAGGTTTATTAATATTTATGGTGACCGTGCACCATGGGGCCATCAACGAAACATTGTATATACTTTTCTTTCTTTTCTAAATACTACTAAATACCCGCCCTCATTTTTATATACATGCATGACTCTTGGCCCTGGCATATTGTTCCTGGCTTTTATTGAACAGGCACAAAATAAAATTGCGCAATTTTTTATTGTGTTCGGGCGCGTGCCGTTCTTTTATTATGTGCTTCATTTTTTTGTGGTGCACCTGTTAACAGTTATTGTATTTTTTGCTACAGGGTATACTATGAAGGATTTGATTCCCAAAAACACACCGTTTCTCTTTCGTCCGGATAATTTCGGTTTTTCATTATGGGTTGTGTACCTGATTTGGGCTTCTATAATCATAGGCCTGTATCCGTTGTGCAAATGGTACAATAAGTACAAAAGCACCCATCAGCAATGGTGGCTTAGTTATGTGTAAGTTGGTTAGGGATGTTATCATTTATATAACAGGTTGTCAGTGATTAATTTGACAGCTATATCCATCAATATGTAGCTTTTAAACAGTAGGCTATTATCTGAAATTATTCAAAAAATTTACCAAATACATGCTCCGGAAACCCCGCACTTCCGGCTGTAATAAACTGCCTGTAATTTCGTACCTTTGCGGCTTCTTAAAAATGAAGCATGGTTAAAGTAAATAATGTTACGCTGTCATTCGGAAAAAGAGTGCTTTTTGATGAAGTAAACCTCACATTCACCAAAGGAAATTGTTATGGTGTGATAGGCGCCAATGGTGCAGGCAAATCCACTTTCTTGAAAATACTTTCGGGTGAAATTGAACCTAATAAAGGTTCAATTGAAATTACTCCTGGGCTGCGCATGGCAGTTTTAAAGCAAAACCATTTCGAGTTTGATGAATGTACAGTGCTCAATACGGTGCTGATGGGCCACACGAAAATGTGGAATGTGATGCAGGAAAAGGATGCTATTTATCTGAAAGAAGATTTTAATGAAGAAGATGGGATACGTGCCGGTCATCTCGAAGCTGAATTCGGGGAGATGGGCGGATATACTGCAGAAAGCGATGCAGCTGCCTTATTAAGCGGCCTGGATGTTCCTGAAAAATTTCATACTTCATTAATGAAGGAACTGACAGGTGCCATGAAAGTGCGTGTATTATTGGCGCAGGCATTGTTCGGTAATCCTGATGTGTTGATTCTGGACGAGCCTACCAATAACCTGAATGTAGAAACCATCAGCTGGCTGGAAAATTTCCTGGCCGATTATGAAAACATCGTCATTGTAGTTTCACACGACAGGCATTTTCTAGATGCCGTTTGTACGCATGTAGCTGATGTGGACAGGCAGAAAATAAAAATCTTTACCGGTAATTATACTTTCTGGTACGAATCTTCTCAGTTAATGGCCAGGCAATTGAGTGACAAAAACAAAAAAGTAGAAGAAAAGCGTCAGGCATTAATGGAATTTATTGCGCGATTCTCGGCCAATGCATCGAAATCAAAACAGGCAACATCCCGGAAAAAAGCATTGGAAAAGCTAACGATAGAAGAAATAGAACCCTCCAATCGCAGGTATCCCGGAATAATTTTTAAACAACAGCGTGAGGTAGGTAATCAGATCCTTAATGTAGAAAACCTTTCCAAAAAAGCAGAAGATGGCCGCACTTTATTTTCAAAAGTAAATTTTACGATCAATAAAGGCGACAAAATTGCTTTTGTGAGCAAAGATCATCTGGCGCTGACCAATTTCTTTGAGATTATTAATGGCAGAATGAAAGCCGACATCGGTAAATTTGAATGGGGCACCACAGTTACTACTGCATATCTTCCGAATGATAACGGCTCCTTTTTTGTAAGTAAAGATCTGAACCTGATGGATTGGCTTCGCCAATATGTTCCGTCTCATGTAACCGATGTGGATGAACCTTTCTTACGGGGTTTTTTGGGCAAAATGCTTTTTAGTGGTGATGAAGTAATGAAAAAAACTGCTGTGTTGAGCGGAGGAGAAAAAGTGCGTTGTATGATCAGCCGGATGATGCTTCAGGACCCCAATGTGGTTATATTGGATGAACCAACAAACCATCTTGATCTGGAATCCATTCAATCTTTCAATGAAGGGATGATTAATTTTAAAGGAATTGTTTTGCTTACTTCGCATGACCATACCTTCATGCAAACGGTGGCTAACCGTGTTATTGAATTAACTCCAAATGGTACTATTGACAGATTAATGTCCTTCGATGAATACCTGGAAGATGAACGCGTTAAACAATTACGTCAAGAATTATATGCAGATACCCGGCTGGCAACAGCTTAACGATGAATGTTGATGGACAATTGTGAATGGAGAATAACATATTCAGCCCCGGAAACCACTAACAAAATCATTATTGATAATTCCTGATCATTATTCAACATTTTACCGATAGTAATATTTTGCGTTACAAATAAAACTATAGTCATGTCGTACACCGTTCCTTCGCAAACACGCATCGGCCATGTGCATCTGAAAGTTTCAGATCTGGATAAGGCATTGTTTTTTTACAAAGACCTTTTGGGGTTTGAAATAACACAGCTTTACGGTAATGGCGCCGTTTTTTTATCTGCCGGAGGATATCATCATCATATAGGGTTAAATACATGGTATAGCAAAAATGCCCCGCCGGCGCCTGCAAAATCAACGGGATTATTTCATACAGCTATTTTATATCCAACAAGAAAAGATCTTGCAATTGTCTTAAAAAGATTAATTGATGCTGATTATCCGTTAACCGGTGCCTCTGACCATGGTGTTTCAGAGGCTATTTACTTGGACGATCCTGATGGTAACGGAGTTGAATTATATTGGGACAAGCCAAAAGAAAAATGGCCATTTGACATAAACGGCCATTTACAAATGGTCACCGAGCAACTGGATATAGAAGGTTTAATGGCAGAGATACAATAAGTTTTATTTTTTCCCCAATCTATAGTTAATACCAAACTGTATGTTACCAGCATAACTATTACTGAGATTTATCTGGACAAAGCCTGTAATATTTTCCTTGGTAAAATGAAATGTGTTTGAAAAATAGGTAACCGGGTTAATGGTATTCTGGTTGTACACATGTGCATAGTTATTTTCAGGATTCAGCATGAAACCTATTCCCATTTTATATCCGAATTGTGCGCCATGCCTTGATTTTCCGATAATATCAGTATAAATGCCTGCCGTACCAGTTATATTTTTTTTGAAGATGGCATCTGCAGCTGAATCGGGCAGGTTTTTCCTGAAATGATAATAACTGCCAAACTCTTTCTGAACTGATGTTTCAATGCCAATCGCTCTCCACTCACCGCCATGCCGGGTCGGCACAACCAGATTTAATCCTCCATTAAATCCATACCATCCAAAAAATTTATTGGTCGCATAAGTATGATAATTTGATGTGTCATAATAGTTATGATCATAATTATAATATTCAGCAATATGATAAGCACCGATACTTAAATTTGCTCCATAATAGGCTTGCAGGTTCCCGAAATTATTGCTGCGATGTATGCGTGCCTGGAAAGCGTAAACATTGTCCCGCCAGGCGTCGTTGGCTCCTCCAAGGGAGACAAGGCTGCTAAAATATGTTGCTCCTTTTATAGAATCAGATTTCAGCGGTACAGCATGATAAGGGTTTGAAGCCGCGTTGGTTGGACTTAAAAAATGTGCGCTTTCAATGCAACCGCTACATGAAAATATCATACCGGCCAGGAACAGGTTTAGTTTGGGTTTCATAAATCAGTTAATTGCTTTTTCATTGGTTTTGACAAAAATCTGTTTTTTGTTGCTGCAATATGTCTGTTAAGAATTCCTGAAAAGCCATATTCGATAGGGCGCCTGATTCGCTATTTTTACAATAAAAAATTATAACTATCTGATTTCCTCTTTGTTAACACAATAAATCGGTTGTTTTCGCATTTAATAAAAAACCAGGGATTTTTGTCTGCAAGGCTGCTTATACATGCCTCAATTTTATGTGTTATTTGTTTCGCAGCAAAAGCGCAGAAGCCGCAACAAAAAAGTCATGTTGACGGCAAAGGGATTCCTGTTTCTAACCTGCACAAAAAATTTATTCATACCAATAAATTCAAAACGCAGATTGATTCTGTGAGTATTATTCCTCAGACATTCTCTATTCCGGGCTTTCCAGACAGCGCTTATGTGTTGGATTATGTAAATGCAATTATTACCTGGAAGCAAAAACCATTTTCAGATAGCGTGATGGTAATATACCGCACATTTCCTTTTAAACTGAATTCTGTTGTAAAAAGATGGAACTACGACAGTATTGAAGGGCATTTTTTAGTTCAGCCTTCTACTTTTAAAGGGGATAAGAACAGTGATAATTTTTTCAACTTCGGTAATATCTCCTATAACGGCAGTTTCGGGAGGGCGCTTTCATTTGGTAACAGTCAGAGCGCTGTGGTTACCTCAAATCTAAATCTCCAGTTGAGCGGATACCTGGCAGACAGTATCCAGATATCAGCAGCATTAACAGACAACAATATCCCCATTCAGCCTGATGGGAACACAGCACAGCTTAGCGATTTTGATAAAATATTTCTTCAGTTCAAAAAAAAGACATGGGTATTAAGTTTGGGTGATATTGACCTCCGGCAGAGTCAAAATTATTTCCTTGGGTTTTATAAGCGATTGCAGGGTGCTTCATTTGAGACTTCAGAGCAGCTTAGTAAAAACATTTCAAATAAAACATTGATCAGCGGGGCGATTGCGAAAGGAAAATTCAATCGCAATATTTTCCAGGGACAGGAAGGAAACCAGGGGCCGTACCGCTTGCAAGGGGCAAACAATGAGTTGTACTTTGTGGTACTCGCAGGAACTGAAAAAGTATATATTGACGGGCAAATGATGCAACGTGGAGCCGACCAGGATTATATTATCAATTATAATACGGCTGAAATTACCTTTACTGCCAAACGGATGATTACCCAGGATTCAAGAATCCAGGTGGAATTTGAATATTCCAATCAAAGTTACCTGAATGTAAATCTGTATTTATATAACGAAACAAATTTCAGTGATAAGCTAAAACTGCGTTTTGGTATCTATAGTAACAGTGATGCCAGAAATTCCCCCATCAATCAATCGCTTGATGCTAACCAGAAGAAATTCTTATATTCTATTGGCGACAGCGTGAATAAGGCATTTTATCCTGTAGCTCCGGTCGATACGCTCGGAGCAGGCAAAGTGCTGTATCAGAAAATAGATACTACATATATTGCTGCAAACGGTTTTGTTTTTCATGATTCGGTCTATGTTTATTCAATTAATCCCAACGTAATTTTATATAACCTTTCTTTTGTTGATGTAGGAGTGGGTAATGGAGATTATGTTCCCAGTTTGAATGGAGTTAACGGGAACGTATATCAATGGGTTGCGCCTGTTAACGGAAAAAAGCAAGGTCAATATGAAGCTGCTCAGTTTTTAGTAACTCCAAAAACACAGCGCGTGATTACTTTGGGGGCGGATTATAAAGTCTCCAAACAAACCTCAATGATTACAGATCTGGCAACCAGCCATTATGATATCAATACACTGTCGCCTCTCGGAAAAGCTAACGTTAATGGCTATGCGTCAAGATTTATATTAAAGAATATTCACCCGTTTATTTCTTCAAAAACGGGTTTGCAACTGACTTCTACTGCAAGCTATGAATATGTTAATGCTAATTTTAAATCGATCGAGCCCTTCCGCAGTGTTGAGTTTACAAGGGATTGGGGCTTGCCTTTGCAGGCACAGCTGCAACCGCAAAATGAAACATTATATTCTGCTTCGTTTGAGCTGGGGGATAAGAAAAAGAATTTTGTGAAGTATGAGTTCAACGGGTATGACAGGGGAAACAGCTTCCGTGGCATACGAAATGCTATTTCCGCTAATAAGGAAATAAAAGGCTGGCATATTAATGATGCGATTAGTTTTTCAAACAGTAATTCTGATACTGCGAAGGGACATTATTTTAAGCCGGCTATCGATATTTATAAAACATTTCCCAAAATGGCCGATTATACCATAGGAGTAGGATACCTGGCTGAAGATAATGTGCTGCGCAATAAATTAAATGATACGGTTTCTATTAGCAGTTTTGCTTATCAGTCGTTCCAGGCATATTTCAAATCGCCTGAGAAAAATCAAAACCACTGGGGTATTAATTACACCCGACGGGAAAACTATTATCCTTATGCAAAAGAGATGGTTAAAGGCGACAACGGTAACAGTATCTCTTTAACCGCTCAGTTCCTGAAAAGCAAGCATGAACAATTCCATATCAACGCAACGTATAGGGATCTGCAAATAATGGATACGAATGTAACTGCGCAAAAATCTGATAAAAGTTTATTGGCAAGAGTGGAATATCTTGTTAATGAATGGAAGGGATTATTGTTGGGAAGTGTTTTTTATGAAGCAGGATCAGGACAGGAGCAGAAAAAAACTTATTCCTATCTTGAAGTACCTGCAGGTACAGGTCAATATGCGTGGATCGATTTGAATAATGACGGCATACAGGAGTTGAATGAATTTGTAATAGCTCAGTTTCCTGACCAGGCTAAATTCATAAAAGTATATACCCCTACTAATGAATATATAAAGGCCAACTACAACACATTCAATTATAGTTTTACTATTAACCCCAAAGCAGTCATCGATATTCAGAAGGCTAAGGGCTTTCAGAATTTTATAGCAAGAATGACATTGCAATCTTCATTACAATTAAACCAGAAGCAACAGGCTTCAGGGCTGGTAGAGTTAAACCCTTTCAAAAAATCTTCACTTACAGATACTTCCCTGATCATCCGGAACTCCATTTTTTCAAATACCTTATCATTCAATAAGTCGAGTTCAAAATGGGGTTTTGATATTAATAATTCACAGAATACCAACAAATCTTTGCTCACTTATGGCTATGAAAGCAGGGCACTGAAAGAATGGACATTAAGAACCAGGATTAATGTATCCCGTACATTGGCCTTTAATGGTACTTTTAAAACGGGCCTTAATCAATTGTTCAGTTCGAGCACTGATATAGACAGTAGTGATTATAACCTGAAACAATATTCAATGGAGCCTGGGATCACCTATACTCAAAAGTCGAATTTAAGGGTATTCATTTCATATAAAATTAGCAGTAAAATAAATGCTGATGAATATGGCGGACAGAAATATTCTTCCAGTTCCATTAACACAGAAACAAAATATAATTTGCTTCAAAGTACATCTGTTATTGTTAAATTCACTTATAGCAATATAACTTACAATAGCGGCAAAACCCAGGCGAACACCAGCTCGCCGGTTAGCTATATTATATTGGACGGGCTTCTTCCTGGTAAAAATTATTTATGGAGCATCGATTTTACAAAGAAACTGGGAGGTAATCTTGAACTTGGAATACAATACGAAGGCAGGAAGCCCGGGGAAGGTAATACAATTCATACAGGAAGGGCGTCGCTGAGAGCAATTTTATAATGTAAATTCAGCTTGCAGGAATAATAAACTATCTTTTGACTTGTTTTTCCTTTAATACAAAAGCCCTGCACAATGATATTATGCAGGGCCTGAATTTTAGTATACCGGTTTTTCAGAGATTGCTAAATATATTTAGCTGAACAATCCGCCTTTCTTCAATTCTCTCGTGCCTTCGCCAATCTTAAATCCGTTGTGATAGATTTCTATTTTGTAAATGCCTTTCTGGAAGTCAGTTCCTTGCTGTTGTTTCCATGCAAATTGAACAGATTTTGTTTTTCCGGCTTCGATATCAACAGGCACTTTTGCAGTGAAAGGTTTGTCACCTTCTTCACGGGTAGTGAAAGTGCCGGAACCTAAAGCAGGTACTGAAATTTCTTTACCATCAGGTCCGGTGATGCAAACATAAACATCAGTTTGGCCAGACTGTGCAATGCGGTTGCTTACGTCAAAAGAGATCAATAATTTGTCAACTCTTTTTGCTGTAGTAGTCACTTTTTCTTTACCATTCTTCTTCTCATGGACCGGGGTGATAGCAATATTTGTAGCATTTAAAGTAGAGGCAACGTCAACCTTTTTTTCAAGATCCTGCTTGGCTACAGTTGTTGTTTGCAGGTCTTGGGTAAGTTTTTCCTTATCCTGGGTTAACTGTGCTTTGTCAGCAGTTAACTGAGTGTTTTGATTAGTCAGATCCTGAACCTGTTTTTCCAGGTCAGTTATTTTGTTATTCAGGTCATTAATCATCTGTTTAGCTTTCGCCAGTTCAGCGGTAGTAGCATTCTTTTTATTCAGGATGCTGCGAATTTCAGCTTTCTTTTTAGCGATATCTGAATTGGCATCAGTAAGCTGGCCTTTTAGTTTATTATTATCGCCGGTCAAAGAATCCAAACGTACAAGTGCATCGTCAAATGCTTTTTGAACTTGGCCTTTTTCATCAGTTACTTTGGCGATCTGAGTTTGATCAGTCTGATGAATTTGCTCCTGCTTATTATTGTTGTAGAGCAAATAACCCCAGGTGCCCAAAAAACCTGCGGCCAATAAGCCGATAATAAGGTTTTTATAATCTTTCTTTGGGGGCTGGCTTTGCGGCATAGCTGATGGATAGTTGGTTGTACTCATAATTTTTATTTTTTCTAAAAGTGTTTGATTGGAACCTATTATTTAAGGGAATTTTTCGTTCCATCATCCCTTGGTCTAAAACCGTGCCAAAAATTGACAGCTAATGGCAAATGCTGTCGGGATAAGCATTTTATTAACATTGTGAAAGACTTATGTAAATATGGAAAAGATTTTTGAACAAGGATTTATATAATATTGCAGCTTTAAGCAAGCATAATGTCTGTTGAAAAAATTATTGATAACTGGAAAAAAAAGATTTTTAAACCGGTTTACTGGTTTGAAGGGGAAGAGGGGTATTATATAGATAAACTGGTAGATTACGCCGAACATCATATTCTTTCAGAATCAGAATCTTCGTTTAACCTGAGCATTTTTTATGGAAAAGATGCTGACTGGGTTTCCGTAATAAACGCCTGCAGGCGTTATCCCATGTTTGCTGAAAAACAGGTGGTGTTATTAAAAGAAGCCCAGCAAATGCGCGATATAGATAAGCTGGAGCCTTATATCGATAACCCTCTTCACTCAACCGTATTTGTGGTTTCATACAAAGAGAAAAAAGTTGATGGGAGGAGTAAGCTGGCTAAACTGCTAAAGGAAAAGGGAGAAGTGCTTACTACAAAAAAGATGTACGACAACCAGCTACCTGAGTGGACAAGCGGGCTTGTGCATTCCAAAGGTTGTACCATTTCTCAAAAAGCGCTGATGCTTTTGGTTGACCATATTGGAAATGATCTGAGCAGGATCGAGAACGAAATCGATAAAATATTAGTGAACCTTGGTAGCAGGAAAAATATCAGTGAAGATGATATTGAAGAATTTGTCGGGGTGAGTAAAGAATACAATGTGTTTGAATTGCAGGATGCCCTGGTAAAAAAAGATTTGCCGAAAGCTGTCTGCATAATCCAGTATTTTGAAGCGAATCCCAAAGCCGCGCCTATCCAGCTGGTACTTCCTTCTTTGTATAATTTTTTCAGTAAAACATACATGATTTTTAGCCAGATGGGGAATGATGAAAAGACTATTGCTGCAAACATCGGTGTTAACCCTTACTTTATAAAAGATTACATGGCTGCCGCACGTAACTATGGTTATGAAGGTGTTGAAGCCGCTTTATTATTATTGCATGAATATAATTTACGAAGCCTTGGGGTAAACAGCATAGCACAGGAAGATAGCGCTTTGCTTAAGGAGATGGTAGTGAAAATGGTTGCGACAGTATGATAAACTACTCTTTGCTGAAAAATGAAAAAGCATTTACCCGGTCCTTTGCTAATTGTGCTTTCAATGCGTCGAGCCCGCTGAATTTCTGTTCACTTCGTAAATATTTCTTTATAGTTATCCTCAGTATTTTGCCGTAGATGTCTTTATCAAAATCAAAAATATTCACTTCAATGGTTTGTTTTGTTCCGTCAACTGTTGGACGTGTACCAATGTTCATCATGCCACGAAGCTGCTTGTTTGGGGCTTCAAATTTTAGGGATGAGGAACCCCTCACCTCGTATCCCGAATCCTTTGCCTTATTGATCTTGCCAGTAATTATTATTTCCACCGCGAACACCCCGTTGCCGGGAATAATTTTTTCGTTCTCTTCCATTTTCAGGTTTGCTGTGGGATAACCGATTGTTCTTCCCAATTTATTTCCTTCTGTAACTTTTCCCTCAAAAAAAAAGTTGTAACCTAACAGTTTATTGGCTGTTTCCATATCCGCTTTTGCTATAGCTTCCCTGATCCTTGTTGAACTTACAGAAGCTTCATTCAGCACATGAACAGGTATTTCTTTTAATTCATATTGATAAATGGCACTGCAGTTCTCGAGCAAGTGATAATCTCCTTTCCGCCCTTTTCCGAAACGATGGTCGTAACCAATAATAATGGTATGTGGATGAAACAGGCCGATTAAAAAATCGCGGATATATTCTTCAGCAGTGAGCAGAGAAAATTGCTCGGTAAAAGGAACCACCACTAAATGATCAACTGCTTTGGCTTCAAGCAACTCTATTTTTTCTTCCAGTGTGTTGATGAGCTTTATTTCATGTGATAGACCGTTAATAATTTTTCTTGGGTGGGGGTGAAATGTGATAATAACTGTTTCCCCACCAATTTTTGCGGCTTCATCTTTTAATTGGTTAATAATCTGCTGATGTCCCGTGTGAACGCCGTCAAAGGTACCGATTGTTATTACTGCATTTTTAAAAACAGGAAGCTGCTCTAAATCTCTGTGTACATTCATTGGTGTGAAAAGCTAATTGCGAAAATACAATAGAAGTCCGGAAATCAGAAAAGACAGGAAGCCGGAAGCAATTAAAACACAAGTTGCAATTTCCTGTCTTTCCGACTATTTCATTTAGCTTTGCGCCACATCCGACAACATAAATTTCACATGGCAATGTCTCTTTACTCGCAACGTGGTGTTTCAGCTCAAAAAGAAGAGGTTCACAAGGCTACTGAAAAACTGGATAAAGGTTTGTATCCTTATGCATTTTGCAAAATATATCCCGATTACCTTGGCAATGACGAGCGATGGGTGAACCTGATGCATGCAGATGGAGCGGGCACAAAAAGCATATTGGCTTATTTGTACTGGAAAGAAACAGGCGATATTTCCGTGTGGAAAGGGATTGCGCAGGATGCGGTGGCTATGAACCTGGATGATTTGCTTTGTGTGGGCATTTACGATAATATTTTATTTTCTTCCACGATAGACAGAAATAAAAAATTAATACCCGGCGAAGTGCTAGAAAATATTATTAATGGCACCCAGGAGTTTTTTGACGCTATGAAAAAATCTGGGGTGAATATTCAATACCTTGGCGGTGAAACTGCCGATGTGGGGGATGTGGTAAGGACGATTGCCGTAAATGGTACGATGGCTGTGCGATGGCCAAAAGAAAAATTAATTACTAATAAAAAAATCAAACATGGCGATGTAATTATCGGGCTTGCGAGTTCGGGTCAATCCACTTATGAAAAAGAATATAATAGTGGCATCGCCAGTAATGGGTTAACCAGCGCCAGGCACGATGTACTTCATAAAACGTATGGTGCAAGGTTTCATGAATCTTACGATACATCCCTTGATGAAAAGGTAGTTTATATCGGGCCTCATAACATGACAGATAAGTTGACCTTTGGCAGCCACCAGTTAACAGTTGGTAAATTACTGCTTAGCCCGACAAGGACCTATGCTCCGGTGATGAAAGTGTTACTGGAAGAACATTTTGATAAAATTCACGGACTGATACATTGCAGCGGCGGTGGTCAAACCAAATGCATGAAATACCTGCACGATGATTTCCGCATTATTAAAAATAATTTGTTTGAACCACCGGTTATTTTTCAACTCATACAACAATCTTCGGGTGCAGATAATCGTGAAATGTACCAGGTATTTAATATGGGCCACCGTATTGAGGTCTTTACCACTGAAAAAGAGGCAGACAGTATTATTGCTGTTTCAAAACAGTTCGGGATTGATGCAAAAATTGTCGGCAGGATAGAAACGGCTAATAAAAAAGAGCTGGTATTAAAATTAAAGAACGAAGAAATTATTTATTAACGGCTCTGTTTTTTCTTTTCCTCCCAACCCATTTTTCTTTCACATATTGATATGTTTTTTTCTCATCGGAAGTTTCTGGTTTAACCGTTTGTAAATATTTCAGGTAATATTTTTTGGCCAACGGCACGTTTTTTAATAAAGTTTCAGCAATATAGCCGCAATTGTACAATACAAGCGGGTTTTTAAAAAGATAAAAGGCGGTATCATAATCCGCAATTGACTTTTTGAATTGTTTAATTGCCTCGTAATTTTCAGCTAAGCTATAATAATACTGTTCCGCTTTTAATGAAATAGCTGATGAAAGACATTTCTGCAGTAGTTCATTACTGCCTGCATAATCCTTTAGTTTTGCTTTTGATATGGCTTCATAATAATAAGCGGCTTCATCGGCAACCTGGTTGGAATCCATATAATCGCAAACACGTATACAGTCTTTATACATTTTAAGGTAGTAATAACTAAGCGCTACCCGGCTTAACGAGCCTATGCTGATATCTCCCTGCTGCATCAACCTTTCCCCAGGCACAAGGGCCTGTTCATAATGTTTGGATGTATAAGCGGCTGCAATAAGCAGTTTCAGAAAAGAAAGGTCCATGGAATCTTTCGCAAGAAATGTTTTTGAAATGCTGTCAATCCTGCTAAAATCTTTTTCTTCCACCAAAGCCCGACCTAACCCCAATGCATTTCTTGCATCGCCAGGCGCAAGCTGATAAGCACGATTAAAATAATATAATGCAGAATCTTTTTTGCCCATTTCCTGAAACACTTCCGCTAGTTGCCGGGAATAAGTTGCTTTTGCAGGTTGAAGTTGAACAAGGCGATTCGCAAAGAAAAATCCCTCATCGCCTTTTTTGTTTCTGTAAATAGAAGAGAGATATTGTATGGCTGTAATATTATTTGAATCCAGTAAAAGTATTTTTTGAAAATATTTTCTGGCATCGTCATTATTATCATTCATATAATATGCATATCCAAGATATAGCAGCAGTTGAACATTATTTGAATCGTTTTGATAGGATGTTGCTAAATAATTAGCGGCTTCATCGTATTGTTGCTGCTGAAAAAAATCCATTACTTTATTTTTATCTAACGTGATGGATTGAGAGAAAAGCTTGCAGCAAAAAAATGAAACAAATATCGGCAGAGAGAATTTTTTCATCGGAGGTTTTTGTTGGGCAAAGACAATGTGTGATTATTTTTGGCGCTCAAGCTTAAAAACAATGGGTTGTTTTTTATAGGCTCTGACTGCTTTTCCGTTTTGCATGGCCGGTGTCCACTTCCCGCTTTCTTTAAGCACGCGAATGCTTTCATCGCTTAACACTTTAGCAGGGCTTTTCAAAATTTTTATGTCGCTTATTGTCCCGTCTGTGTTAACAATAAACTGCATTACTACAATGCCCTGTAGTTCTTTATTAATAGCTTCTTGCGGGTATTTCAAGTTCTTAGTCAGATAATCACCCCATGCTGATTGACCTCCCGGATATTCTGCTTCCACTTCAACTTTTGTGAATGTTTTATCATAGTCTTCAGACGATGAAGGATTCTTTTTAAAATCTTTCAAATTGATAATCGCGCTATCGCCAGACTTAAAGTGGACAATGGCTATATTTTTTTCCTTCAACACGTTCATGCTACTGATATCATTCGGGTTTATTTTATTTGCTTCTTCCGGTGAAAGTGTGTCTCTTTTTATTTGTCCTGCTTGAACCTTTTCTGCACTATAATAAGCAATGCCTTGTAAAATATGCCTTGCAATTTTTTCCTGATTCGATGGGTTCATGATGAAATCAATATCTTTTTTATTAGTAATATAGCCACATTCAATCATGATTGCAGGAACGCTGTTTTTATCAAGTACTGCCACTCCTTTATCTCTTTCTTTCAATTTTTCCTCTGTTGTGTACACATTTTTCAATTCTTCAGTGATCGCGGATGCAAGAGTTTTGCTTTTGTTATAGTTATCAGTAATGATTGTTGGAATGAAAATGCCAAATCCGCTTTTGTCTGTGGTTGGTGTGATGTCAGCATCAACATGTATGGAAATAAAAGCATCTGCATTGTTAGCGGATGCTATGTTTATCCTGTTCTGCAAATCTTCGCTCAAAGAATTTGCATTGCCAACTGCTTGATCTTTTTCTCTTGTCATTATTACATTGATGTTATAATCTTTCGCAAGCTGTTCTATTTCTTTTGCAATGGCTAAATTGATATCTTTTTCCTGAACGCCGCTGCTGCTTATTGTTCCATTATACTTGCCACCATGACCGGCATCAACAACCACCGTTACTTTTTTAGGTGAAATAAATTTTGCAAAACTACTCACTGGTTTTAGATTAACAGCAAAGGCGCAAACGAGCACAAACAATAGGGGCAGTGCCATTAATCGGCTAATGTAGCCGTAGCGGTTTTGTTTGAAATTGGTAAGCATAGCGATTCTTCTTTTTAGTTGGTGATTGAAAAATGGATGAGTGATTTGAAAATTATTTTTTGTTGCAGCTGAGAGTACTAATAATTCCGCATATTCATGACTGTTAGTTTCATTGGCCGCATATTGGTCGGCGAGAAACTCATGCACCGTTTTTATTTCCTTTTTTACAAAAAGAAAGAAAGGATTTAACCAGAAAACCATACTCGTCAATTCCATAAAAAGAATATCTGCAGTATGATTTTGCTTTACGTGGAATAATTCGTGCCTGAATATCTGTTTTCCATTGGGTGTGCTCGTGTCAATCTGTGTGTTCCAGAAAATATTTTTTAAAAATGAGAACGGGGCTTCCGGTTCTTCTGTTTGGTAAAAGTTGATGTCCTCAAATTTTGTGTAACTATATTTGGAGGCAATTTTTTTGATGCGCCATATATTCTTAATAAATGCAATCAAAAACATTAATAGTATCAATATAAAAACCGTGCAGGCAATATTCTGCCAGGAAAGCAAATGGTATATCAGATTGCTGCGGGGTGTAATTACTACCGGCTCTTCCCAGTTGGCTGCATTTACGACGTCCAGTAATTTTATGGCTACAGATTGGTTCTGCCATTGAAAACCGGGTATCGGAAAATTCATTAACGGGAGGCAAACCGAGATAAAAGGGATGCCCAACAAGTAGAACCTGTTGTATTGATGGAAACGTTTGTTGCGCAGGAACAGGTAATAATAGCTGAACAGCAAACCGGAAATAATAATGGTTTTGGATAAGAACAAGATGAGGTTCATGGCTGCTGGTTTTTGGATGATTCAATTTGTTTCAGCAACTCTTCCAATTCCTGCTGGCTGAGTTTATTTTCACTCACAAACTGCGATACCAGTTTTGCCGGCGAGCCTTCAAAATAACTTTTGACAAGTTGGTTGATGCTTTTTTTGGCATATTCGGATTTGGCCACTTTGGGTTTGTAGAAATTATTTCTTCCCTGTATCTGGTAGTCGACATATCCTTTTTCTATTAAAATTTTCAGGATCGTGGCAATTGTATTCGGATGTGGTTTTGGCTCGGGGGTGGCTTCTATAATATCCTTTAAAAAGCCTTTGCCGAGTTTCCAAAGCACCATCATTACCTGTTCTTCGGCTTTGGTGAGCGGTTTTATCATAACTAATTTTTTAGTTGATGAAACAAATCTATAACTAAAAAATTAGTTAAAAAATTTTTTTTACGAATTTTTTGTGAAATGTTGAAAACCCGGGGCAGTCTCACATCAATACCCGTAATCTGCCGGAATACAGTACAGTCGTGGATTTGGAGATGGTTTTAATACTTGGAAACAGTAGTTTGAATTATATTCCCGAACGATGTTCGGACTTCTTTTTTCCACAAAGGCTATGAACTTTCAATATTGCATTATATTTTTGCAATAGTTCTGGACGGATTTCGCATAAATAACATCTTTTTTGCACTTTCCCTGAACTCCCGCACCTTGTAAATTGTTGTTCCTTGTACCCGACAAAACATTTTTGTCAACTTTTATTTTTTTAATATGAGGCAACTTAAGATCGCTACGCAAATTACCAATCGTGATTCACAGGCAGTTGAAAAATATCTGCAGGAAATCTCCAAAATCCCGATGATTACCCCCGAAGAGGAAACAGTATTGGCTCAACGTATTAAAATGAGTGACCAGCGGGCTTTGGATAAGCTGGTACAGGCCAACCTGCGCTTTGTGGTTTCTGTTGCAAAACAATATCAGCATCAGGGTCTTTCATTAAGTGATCTTATCAACGAGGGCAACCTCGGCTTAATTAAAGCGGCGCAACGCTTTGATGAAACAAAAGGGTTCAAATTTATTTCTTACGCCGTTTGGTGGATCCGCCAGTCCATTTTACAGGCGTTGGCAGAGCAGGGCAGATTAGTCCGCCTGCCTCAAAACAAAATTGGCACGTACAACAAAGCCAACAAAGCTTACATGGCTTTTGAACAGGAGCATGAACGCGAGCCAAGCACAGAAGAGCTGGCTGAGTTGCTGGAAATGAGCGAAACAGAGATCAACAACATTTTCCAAAGCAACACCAGGCACAGTTCGCTGGATGCACCGGTGCATGAAGCGGAAGATGTTGCAATGGGTGATTTACTCGAAGGTGGTGACGACACAGACGATGATGTGATGAAAGATTCATTGCGGGCAGAAATCCGCCGTGTGCTTAAATCATTAAGCCCGCGTGAAGCGGAAATAGTGAATGCTTATTTCGGCCTTGATGGCGAAAATGGAGTTACCATTGAACAGATAGGTATGAAGTATGACCTCACTAAAGAACGTATTCGCCAGATCAAAGAAAGGGCAATCAAGCGCCTGCAAAAAGCACGCTACAGCAATGCCCTGAAAGCATATTTGGGTTAATAAGTTACTCTGTTGAAAATAAAATACCCCGGCAATTTACCGGGGCATTTTATTTTCTGTAGCAATAGGGTACTGTATTTGTTAACAATATTTCAAATTAATTATCATCACGTAAGTTTTTTTATTACACTTAGTACATTTGATGTGCATGAAATTTTTTTTACCTGTAATATCCTGTTTGATTTTGTTTTCTTCCTGTGAAAAAGTAATTCATTTCAACCTGAAGCAATCTCCATCACAGGTTGTAGTTGATGCGTCTATTGAAAATGGCAAAGCGCCGATGGTTGTCCTCTCCGGCAGTCTTGATTATTTCAGCCAAATTACTCCTGCTATCCTGGAAAGTTCATTCATTCATGCTGCTGTGATAACTGTTTCAAACGGAACAAAAACCCAAACACTCAAAGAATATACAGTGCCTGCTGATACAACCGGATATACGCTGTATTATTATTCTACAGACTCGTCAGACCTCGCGAATGCCTTTGTTGGAGATTTCAATACCACTTATAATCTCAAGATTATCACGGGTGGACAAACCTATACAGCAGAAACGCATATTACTTCGGTCCGCAAAAAAATTGATGCGCTGCGATGGCAAAATGCCCCTGATAATCCAGATACTACAAAAGCCGTTCTTATTGGAACAATTACTGATCCGCCGGGTTACGGTGATTATATCCGATATTATACCAGTGTAAATGACAGTGCTTTTTTGCCGGGGATCAACTCAGTTTTTGACGACCAGATTACTGACGGGACCACATTTGATATTGAAATACCGCAAGGCGTAAACCGCAACAAAAAAATTGATGTGAAAAACTATTCATTTTTCACCAAAGGTGATACGGTAGTGGTGAAATACTGCAATATTGATAAAGCCACCTATGATTTCTGGCGTACGATGGAGTACGATTATCAAAGCATCGGTAACCCTTTTTCTTCACCGACAACCGTTTTGGGCAATATTTCAAATGGGGCGCTCGGGGCTTTTTGTGGTTATGCAGCACAGTATGTTTCAATAATAATCCCCAAATAAGTCACAAGGTCATTTAGCCGGCTCCTGTTTTCAGCTTTTACATTTAAATTTGCAGGCTTTTACAGAAAGGAAATGAAGGATTTTATAACCAGCACCGGTAATGCTATTGATTATCGTTGCGACGCTCCGTTGATCTCTTGAATTGTGTTGGGCATTTCACATAATTGGACAACCATTTTATTCAAAAGTAAGTATTGTAATAAAATATTTTGATATGGCAGATAATTCAGTTGAAAAAATACATTGCCTTATTATCGGCTCAGGGCCTGCGGGTTATACAGCTGCAGTATATGCTGCGCGTGCAAATATGAAACCTGTATTGTATCAAGGTATTCAACCTGGCGGCCAGTTAACCATTACTACAGAAGTAGAAAATTATCCGGGCTACCCCAATGGCATTCAGGGCCCTGAAATGATGATAGACTTTGAAAAGCAGGCTGCGAGGATGGGGGCAGATATCCGTTTCGGGATTGTCACGAAAGTTGATTTTTCTAAGCAGCCATATAAAGTCTGGATCGATGAAGAAAAAATAATTGAAGCCGATGCCATAATCATTGCAACCGGCGCATCGGCAAAATGGCTTGGGCTTCCCAGTGAGCAAAGATTAAATGGTTTTGGGGTCAGCGCATGCGCAGTATGTGATGGGTTTTTCTTCCGTGGCAAAGAGGTGGCCATTGTTGGGGCAGGCGATACTGCTGCTGAAGAAGCATTATATCTTTCCAAGCTTTGCACTACAGTGCATATGCTTGTGCGCCGCGACCAGATGCGGGCCTCTAAAGTTATGCAGGACCGGGTTTTGAAAACACCTAATATAAAAATTTACTGGAACAGTGAAGCGGATGAAGTGCTCGGCGAAAATAAAGTGGAAGCACTTCGTATAAAAAATAGTAAAACGGGAAATAAGATAGACGTTCCCGTTAGTGGCTTTTTTGTAGCCATAGGGCATCAGCCGAACTCTGATATTTTCAGGCCATGGATTGATATGGATGAGGCAGGTTATATCAGAACTATACCGGGTACATCCAAAACTAATGTAGAAGGCGTGTTTGCTGCGGGCGATGTGCAGGATAAAATTTACCGGCAGGCAGTAACGGCAGCCGGCAGCGGTTGCATGGCAGCGCTTGATGCAGAAAGATATTTATCAGCAAAAGAATTGCTGTAATAATTAATTGCCCGGTGCTCGATAAAAGACCCAGCATAGATTGCATCATCGCTTTCATCCCGTATCTAATATCCGGGGTCTCAAATCTCTAATCACGTAAAATAACCATCTCCATGCTCACTATCCAGCTTCATCATCTTACTTTCTTCGGTCATCATGGCCTGCATCAAGAAGAGCAAATTACAGCTAATAATTTTGAAGTAAGCCTTGATGTAACGTATGATGAGCATAATACCCAATTCAATAAACCGGAGGATACTATCGACTATGTGGCATTATACAATATTGTGAGAGGACAGATGAATATAACGACACCTCTTTTGGAAAAGATTTGCGATCAGATTGCCGGTAAAATTAAAAATCAGTTTCCCCTGGTAAGAGAGATCAATGTATGCATCAAAAAGCTGAATATGCCTATAGAAAATTTTCATGGAAGCATTTCGGTGAGTTTGAGGAAAAAGTTTGATGAATAGAATTCCTTTCGTACAAGTGTGCGACGCAACAGAAGCTTAATAGAAATACCTTTGCTATTTACATAAACCGGTATTTGCGCATCCGTACATTTTCAGCCTTCAAATCACTCTCTGCTTCCATTTTCCGCTTTGTAAATAAAAAAATGCGAATATAAAAGTGGTGATCCAGTACACCCATTCACTCATCCAGCCATACAGGATCGGGAGGTTGAAATAGCCAAGCGTCAGGTAAACGTAAATGCAATAACAGGTAATGGTGATAATTTCAATAGCCAGGTTTACTTCTGTGTTGCCTGTGCCAGTTACGGCATTCAGCCATACGGTTGAGAACGACATCATGATAAGTGCGGCAGAAACTACCCGGATTACAGGCAATGATGCCTGTGCAAAATCTGCATTTTGTCCAAAAACAGAAATGAAAGCGCCGGGAAAAAGATTGAGTAATGCTGCCATGGTCAGTGAAAAGCACAGGCTGAGTTTGATGATTTTCGTAATCAGTTCAATCACTTTTTCATGTTTTCCCTGCCCGATGATATTGCTGACCATCGTATTTGTGGTGGAAGCAAAAGCCCAGGTGAATACGCCGAAGATGCCGAAAATATTCCGCATAGTGTTGCTGATGGCAAGGTCGCGTTTGCCATGGTGTTCAACCATAATATAAAAGAATTCCCAGCTTCCCACACTGATGACATACTGCATAATTAAGGGTGATGATTGTGTGAGAATAAGCCAGGTGTTTTTCGGATCAAGCCTGAGACTGTTGAATAAATTGAGTTGTTTGCTTATGCCTTTTATATGTATTACTGCGAACACTACAATCATTCCTGCAGCTTCCGCACAAATAGATGCATAAGCAGCTCCGTTAAAACCAAGTTTCGGTAAACCAAAGTAACCGAATATGAGGCTATAGTCAAGGGTAATGTTTACTATTGTTTCTGCGAGTGTGCCAAAGATCAGGTATTTGCTTTGATTGGTACCGACAAGCAGTGCATTTCGCATTTGGTAAATAAACAGAAACGGCAATCCCCAGATCCTGATGCGTAAAAAACTAACGGCCTGATTTTTAACCGCCTCATCTTTCAAGGAGAGCTGTAATATCCAGGGGGCAAAAAAATAAGTGAACAGAATACAAAATAAAGCAAGTGTTAAGCTGATGAGGATACTTTGGGAGAATAATTTACCGATCTCATCGATCCTGTTTTCGCCGGCACGTCTTGCAATTAACGCCTGCAAGCCATTATTGAGGCCCTGTCCCACTACTGCAAAAACAAGATAAAATACTCCGGTAATTCCTGCAGTGGCAAGCGACTGTTCATCAAGATGGCCGAGAAAAATATTATTGGTAATAAAATTTATTTGCGGAACCAGGATGGCAAGGCTGATGGGCAAAGCAATTTTTAGTATTTGCCTGTTGGTTATTTCAACCCTGAAATTGCTGGTAGTCGCTGTTGTCATTTTTCGAAGGGACGGCAAGGTACGATAAAGCGGCATTATCAAGAAGGGGATGGGTCAAAGCAAGAAAGCAGCAAGCGCCATATTTTGCGCCTGATGATCAATTATCCGACTGCCCTTGCTGTAAGTTAAGCGTCTTTATGTAAAGAGTTTTTTTTGTAGTATTATTGCGCATGTTTATGTTGCAACCTGCTTTTCATATTGCAGCTGGAAATATTGAAACAGAAAATTTTGATGTTTGCCGCCTCGTAATGCTCATTGATGCAGAGTCAATGAGCTATGTGGTTTTTAACAATAATACGAACCAGGCGGTTTGCATAAAATATTTTCATTTCAGCAAGATTAAGGAAGCCGAGCACTTTGAAGCTGTTCGTGAAATTTTATCAGTTGATGAAATACTTTCTAAAGTCGGAGGAGATTCGTTTTTGATTTACGGGTTTCCTGAAAGCACCCTGGTGCCGGATGAATACTTTGATGAGGGCCTCGATAAAGAGCTTACCACAATAATGCATGGCAACCTTGAAAAAGGTTTCGTGTTTAATGAGAAGGTGCCGTGGTGGGATATCCATAATGTGTATAGTATACCGTTGGAAATTCAAAAACTTTTTCATAACCAGTTTGATTTTGCAGGACATTTTCATCACTACAGTCTGTTGCTGAAAAGTCATAAAAAATTTAATGCAGCAGAATTACGTGAAAACATATACGTGATTTTTTATGAAGAAAAGATCATCGTGTCAGTATACAAAAAGAACCAGTTGCAATTAATGCAACGATTTGAATACACGACTTTGGAGGATGTTTTATATTATTTGCTGAATTGTTGTGAACTGCTGGATATGAACAGGGAAGAACTGGATATGCAATTAAGCGGTTTTATTGAAGAAGAATCTGAATTGTGTAAGGCGATTATGAAATATTTTCCGAATACATTTTTTGAAGAGGTGGGGGATGGGGTTCAGCTAACAAACGAATTGAAAGTATTCCCGCTGCATTATTTTTCATCGTTACTGAAACTTGCTTCATGCGTATAATTGCCGGAGATTTGGGTGGAAGGAAAATTAACCCTCCTGCTAAAATGCCCTATACAAGACCTACTACTGATATTGCGAAAGAAGGGCTATTCAATATTCTTCAGAACAACATTGATTTGGAAAACCTGAAAACACTTGATTTGTTTGGCGGCACAGGCAGCATCAGTTATGAGTTGGCTTCCAGAGGGGCACAACCTCTTACGGTTGTTGAAAAAGATGCTTCAATGTATGAATTCATAAAAAAAACTTCACAGATGTTGGGGCTTTCGAATTTTAAGGTGGTTAAAACGGATGTGTTCAAATTTATTGACCAATGCCAAGAGCAATTCGATTTTATTTTTGCAGGCCCGCCTTACGCACTTGAAACGATTGATGAACTGCCCAGGCTGGTTGCTGAAAAAAGATTATTAAAGCCAAATGGTTGGTTTGTGCTCGAACATACCCCGCGCAATAACTATGAAGCATATTCACTTTTTGCGGCACAAAGAAACTATGGTACCACCGTGTTTTCATTTTTTGTAAACAAATGAGTTTGCGGTTTGTTATTTTAGTTATTTGATTGGAAAGAATAAAAAGCAAATAATACTCCCAAATAAAAAATGCTTTGCAAACTTCAACTACAAGCATCTTCATAACCGGAACGGGAACGGGTATAGGCAAAACAGTGGTTTCTGCAATTATTACCGAGGCATTGCACGCCGATTACTGGAAGCCTGTGCAGGCCGGATTTGAATATGGTACGGACAGCGAATGGCTACAGGGTGTAATCAGTAACCCCCGCACTAAAATTCACACAGAAACATACAAATTGAAAATGCCGGCTTCTCCGCATATAGCTGCCCGTGAAGAAGGTGTGCGAATAGAGTTAGATGTGATCAGAAAAGATTTCGTGAAAATCAGCAATTCGTCATTTCTTGTTATAGAAGGGGCAGGCGGGTTGCTTTCTCCGCTCAATGATAATGAGTTTGTGCTTGATCTTATCAGAAAATTACGTGCAAAAGTAATCCTAGTGAGTAGAAATTATTTGGGAAGTATTAATCATTCTTTATTAACTTCATCTGTTTGCCGGCAAAACGGTATTGAAGTTCTTGGCTGGATTTTTAACGACCGATATATGAACTATGAAGATGAAATAGTAACATGGAGTGGCTTGCCGAAAATAATATCGGTTCCCTGTGCTGAAAAAATGGACAGCATGTTTATTGCCGGGCAAGCACAAATTATAAAACAAAAGTTGCAGGAAATGCTCCCGCCGACTGGTTTTCAGCGGTTGCCAATATAACGTATCTTTATCTGCTCTTGCTACGAATTGCATTATGAATCTTAATTTCCCATTGTTAAAGCCTATACGAATACTTTTATTCCCGCTGTCTTTTGTTTATGGGATGATTATTTATATCAGGAACTGGCTATATGATAAACAAATTATTGAGGCTACATCATTCAATCTTCCCATTATATGTATCGGTAATCTTGCTGTTGGTGGTACAGGCAAATCACCTATGGTGGAATATTTGATCAGAAGCCTGAAGAATGATTTTGAAATAGCGGTGTTAAGCCGCGGGTATAAAAGAAGAACAAGGGGATATGCGCTTGCCAGTGAAAATTCTACAGCACTTGATATTGGGGATGAGCCTATGCAGTTTCATATAAAATTCCCGGATCTGGCCGTGGCTGTGGGAGAGGAAAGAATAGTGGCAGTACCTCAATTACTGCATGACCGGCCTGGAACTGAAGCGATTCTTCTTGACGATGCTTTTCAGCACAGGAGCATAAAAGCAGGACTTAATATTATGCTGACTGATTATAACAACCTGTTTACCCGTGACTGGTTTTTACCTACCGGCGATTTGCGTGATGCCAAGAAAAGTTATAAACGATCAGATATTATTGTAGTCACAAAATGCAAACCCGATATTACGCCCAAAGAAAAATTAAAGATCATAAAGGAGATCAGCCCTTTGGAAACGCAAACTGTGTTCTTCTCGACTATTCAATACGGAAAAGCGTATCATATTATCAATAAAAATACTTATCTGATTAATCAGAAAACAGAGGTGTTGCTGGTAACGGGAATTGCGAATCCGGAACAACTAAAAAAATATCTGCTCGATAATTCCAGTGTATATTATGAGCTTTCTTACAGCGATCATCATATTTTTACTATTGATGATTTGAAAGAGATTACGAGGAAATTCAACCAGATCAAGGCCAGGAACAAAATAATTCTGACAACAGAGAAAGACGCAGTGAGGCTGGTAAAGTTTCAACATGAGCTGGATAAACTGCCTTTTTATGTCCTCCCTATTGAGCCGGAATTTTTATTCGGCGAACAGGAAAATTTTATCAGTACGATAAAAGATTTTATTATCAACTTTAAAAAAAATTCTGAAGATTAATGTCTAACAAAAAAATAAAGAACAAAAAAAAAGATCATAGTTCAGCATATTTATCCAAAGGCATTCTTGATGTAACCCGGTCAGGTATGGGTTTTGTGATGGTAGAGAACAAACACCAGGATATACTGGTACGCCCGAATGATTTTAATACAGCATTGCATGGCGACACAGTGCGTGTTGAAATCATCAACAGCCATGCAAAAAGCGGCCGTTTGCAGGGACGAATTACTGAAGTAGTTGAGCGTAAACAAAACGAGTTTTTAGGAAGAATTGAATTAAGCGCCAACTTTGCTTTTTTTATTGCAGAAACAGAAAAGCCCATGCCCGATATTTTTGTTCCGATTGAAAAACTGAATGGCGCAAAAAATAATGACAGGGTTATTGTGAAAATTACTAAATGGGAGAAAAATAAAAAGCCACAGGGAGAAGTGGTAGAGATAATGAACAGGGATGATGAAAATGATAAGGCAATGAAAGAAATTTTACTTGAAAATGGGTTCCCTGTTTTTTTCTCGCAGCAGGTGCTTGAAGCCGCGCAACAACTGCCCGATATTATTTCTGAGCAAGAAATTAATAAAAGAAAAGATATCAGGGATGTGCTTACGTTTACTATCGACCCCATTGATGCTAGGGATTTTGATGATGCTATTTCCATCAGAAAATTAAAGAACGGAACTTATGAAATCGGGGTACATATTGCAGATGTTAGCCACTACCTGCCAATTGATTCTGTGCTGGATAAAGAAGCTTATACCAGGGCAACATCGGTTTATCTTCCGGATAGGGTGAACCCGATGTTGCCCGAGCGTATTTCGAATGAATTATGCTCGTTAAGGCCTCGCGAGGATAAACTGACTTTCTCTGCTATGTTCCAGATAGGCCTGAAAGCTGAAGTGAAAAGCTACTGGTTGGGAAAAACTGTTATTCATTCAGACCACCGGTTTACTTATGAAGAAGTACAGGAAATAATAGAGCAAAAAGACGGATTATATAAAGATGAAGTACTTCTGCTGAACGAGCTGGCGCAAAAAATGCGCAGGCATCGTTTCAGGAAAGGGGCGATTAATTTTTCATCAACTGAAGTGCGTTTTAAACTTGATGAAAAAGGAAAACCAATTGGCGTAATGGTGAAAGAAAGTAAGGAGGCCCATCAGCTGATTGAAGAGTTTATGTTGCTGGCGAATAAAACTGTAGCTGAGCACGTGGCAAAGATTAGATTGCATAAAAAGCCTTTGCCTTTTCCTTATCGAATTCACGATACACCTGATAAAGAAAAGCTTTTGCCTTTTATTGAGTTCGCAAAAAAATACGGGCATGTATTTGACACCAAAACGCCGCAGAAAATTGCAGAATCATTTAATCAGATGCTGAAAGATGTTCAGGGAAAACCTGAACAACACGTACTCGAGCAATTGGGAATACGTACTATGGCTAAAGCGGTGTACACTTCTGAAAATATCGGGCATTATGGATTAGGTTTCGAACATTACTGTCATTTTACCTCTCCGATCCGCCGCTATCCTGATGTTATGGCTCACCGCATATTGGAAGAATGTCTTGATGGAAATATGGAGGCAGACAAGAAAATGGAAACTAAATGCAAACATTGCAGCGAGCGTGAACGGGCTGCCATGGAAAGTGAACGGGCTGCCAATAAATATAAGCAGGTGGAATATCTGCAGAATTTTTTAGGCGAAGAATTTGAAGGGGTAATCAGCGGTGTAGCTTCATTTGGGTTTTGGGTGGAGACTCTTGAACATAAATGTGAAGGGTTGGTAAGCATTAATAGTTTGTTGGAATACGATGATTTCAGGTTAATTGAAGGTGAATATTGTTTGGCCGGAAGGCGTAGTGGCCGCAGGTTTCGCATGGGAGATAAGGTGATGATAAAAGTGGTGTCTGCAAATCTTGCCAAACGTCAGCTGGATTATGAGTGGGTTATTTCAGCCAGTGTAAAATATGATGAGAGGGATGCCCGGAAGAAAAAAAGTAAGCACAAAACACATAAATAGTCAGGTGCTGGTTTAATAAATGAAGATTTAAAGTGTAATTATTTTTATCTTTTCTGACAGTCATACTATTCAATATATCAAATCAAAACACATGCATTCGTTTGAAGAGCTGGCGGAAGAATTTTCGGAAAGGTTTAAAAAAAAGCATTTTCCCCAACATCCTGCAAATTTATATGGCCCGGCAGATTATTTTTTGTCGATAGGAGGCAAGCGCATCCGTCCTGTAATGTGCCTGATGGCAAATGAACTGTTTGATGATATTCATTATGACGCATGGGAGGCCGGCATTGCCATTGAGCTGTTTCATAATTTCACTTTGATACACGATGATATTATGGATAAGGCGCCACTGCGTCGTGGTATGCAAACTGTTCATGAAAAATATGGTACATCATCCGCGCTGCTGGCCGGAGATGTAATGCTGGTTGTGGCTTATGATTACCTGAATCATGTCCAGTCTTCGTACCTGCAGAAAATTATTTATGTATTTAATAAAGCAGCGAAAGAAGTATGTGAAGGCCAGCAGATAGATATGGATTTTGAGCAGAGGGAATCCGTTTCATTTGCGGAATATGAAAATATGATCATGCTGAAAACATCTGTACTATTGGCTTGCAGCTTACAGATAGGAAGCATTATCGGGGGTGCGGGAGATGGCAATCAACAACATTTATATGAGTTCGGTAAAAACCTTGGCCTTGCTTTCCAGGTGCAGGATGATTATCTTGACGCTTTTGGCGACCCTGCAAAATTTGGTAAACAGGTTGGGGGGGATATACTTGCCAACAAAAAAACTTTTTTGCTGATCAAAGCAATGGAAGTTGCTACAAATGCACAACAAAAAGAAATAAAGCTCCTGATGCAATCAAATGATCAGGATAAGGTGAATAAAATATTATCTGTTTTTAAATCTTGTGGAGTACATGATTGGGCAAAGGAATTAAAAGAAAAATATGTTAATGCTGCTTTTCAGCATTTGGAAGATATTGCCGTTCTTTCATCAAGAAAAAAGCCTTTGCAGGAACTTGCGGAATTTTTGGTAAGGAGGGAATATTGAAATCCTTTAAAAATATTATTTCTATTAATGATGTTTTTCATTCCTTCAGCATGAAAAAACCCTGTGTCATATTTTCGGTCTTTTTAATAATTCATGGCTGTGCACCTTCATACACAGTTAGTGTGTCCGCTGAAAAGGAGTTAGCAATTCCATTTAATAGTTTTTTAGTTATTTACCTGGATGGCGCATGTGAAATAAATTTCCTGGATTCTACAACATACGATGTCTGTTTGAAAGATATTTTTGCTGATACAAGCAGTTTTCAATTTCAAGTGGAGTCGGAAAAAACTTTGTCAAAAAGATTATCTTCTTCTCATAATGATATCAAAAAATTTACTGATTTTTTTGATGCAGGTAACAATAGCTATGCCTATTTTAGGAATATGCTTGATAGTTTAAAAATTGATGCGATCTTATTGATTAACCGTACCGGCTACCAACATGTTCCATTGATGTACCCGGGTAACGTAGTCAATACAACTAATACTTCTCACATAGGCACTGAAATAGCGAAGCTTAATGCAGAATACAAATGCTACTTGATTCAGTCTCATTCCTATTTTCCTATCTGGTCGGCCAAATTTGATTTTACTGCGGGAAGGAAAACTTCAATTCGAAACACTTTGGCAAAGGAACTTACGAAGGTGCTTCGTGATGGGCATTATATTTTCAGATGATTTTAAAGTTTATCTTATTTTTCTTGAATTTTCTTTTAATGTTTCTTTTTCTTTTTTTGTAAGGCTGTTGATCCCTTTTTTATTTATTTTATCAAGTATCTTGTCAATCTCCTGCTGATTTTTGTTTTTTTCCTGGTTGTACAGATGATCAATGGAGTAATGATTTTTATGTTCGTTGTAAAATAAATTTTCTACTAATAAAATGTGTGGATTGGTAATGATGAGATAAATGAAAATAACAGTAGGTAATGCAATGATCAGAATGACGATATAATTATTAATAAGTGCCGATGGCTCCATTAAAATGGCAATAGCCATGCCGATAAGCGCACCGCCTAAATGCGCTTCATGACCAATATTGTCTTTTCTTGACCTGATGGCATAAATTGAAAAAGCAATAAACAATATTCCGTATAACCAGCTCGGCAGGGAGAATAATCCAAAAAAGCTAATGCCGATTCCCGGGAACAAGGCAATAGAAGCAAACATGACTCCGCAAATGGCTCCAGAAGCGCCTACAGAGGCATAATCAGGGTCGTTGCGATGGACCAGTAAGGATAACAACCCTCCGCCAATTAAACTGGAAAAATAGATGATCAGAAATTTTACAGGGCCGAGAGTAGTTTCGACCAGGCCGCTGAATGCATATAAACTGAACATATTAAAAAAGAGATGTAACCAGCTTACATGCAGAAAACCGCCGGTGATTATGCGTTTGTAATCTTTGTAAAGCAGAATCTTTTCCACTTCAAATTTGTAACGTTCAAAAAAAACATCGCTGGTAAATCCTTTATAAGATAAGATAACGTTTGCAATGATTAACAGGAAACTAAAAATACCGGACATAGAATGGTTATTATTTGCAGCTTAATGCAAGTTAAGAATTTAACCGGCTTACAATAGGGAAATTATAACCGGTAAACATTTAGCAAATTGTTTTAAACTGTGTTTCGGATGATGTAAATATTCAGGTACTCTGGCGAAAACTAATATATTTAACGCCTATGTATAATCGAAAATTTCAGTCTTTTCCCTGGATAGCCAGTCGCCAAGTTTTCGGGCGGTTTTTATCAGGTTATCCGGAGTTTCTCCAAGAGCCATCCTTAATTCAAAAGGTTCTTCATTAATAGGAAGCAAAATATCAAAATACTGCCGGAGCCTGCTTTTTGCACGGATGTCAATTTTGCCCGCCAGTGCAGCTACTTTGATTTGTTTCTTTTTTGCGCGGACTGCGACTGCATAAGGAGCTTTTCCTTGCTGAGTCTGTTCATCAAGACTGCCTTCCCCGGTAATTACCCAATTTGCCTGTTGCAATGCATGATCGAAATCTGTATAATCAAGAAAAAAATCTGCGCCATTAGCCAATTTGGCTTTTAAAAACGCTGCAAGTCCTGCAGCAACCCCGCCTGCAGCACCGCCATGAATGAGGGCATTCATATTGATGCCCGTTTTTTTGTAAGTTTTATCAGTAAATACAGAAAGACATTTTTCCAACTCCCACACATCCTTTTCTTTCGCCCCCTTTTGCGGACCAAAGACGGCAGCGGCGCCTTTTTTTCCAAGCAGTTTGTTGTCTACATCGCAGAGAATGATCAGTTCTGTATTCACCAATCGTTGGTCAAGTAATGAAGAATCAATTGCTGCCAGCTGTTTGAGATTTTCAGGCAATTGGGATAACTCACGGTAATGACTATCTAAAAACTGGACCCCGAGGGTTTGCAAAACTCCGGTACCGCCATCAACCGTTGCACTTCCGCCGATACACAGAAAAATCCGTTTGACATTTTTATCAAGTGCAGCCTTGATCAAATCTCCAGTTCCGCACGTTGAGGTACGCAATGGGTCATATTCTTCCGGCCTGATTAACCTTAACCCGCTTGCATTGGCCAGTTCAATTATTGCAGTTCCATCGCCTGTTAATCCAAATGAAGCATTTATTTTTTTTCCAAGGGGGTTTCTTACTTCAGCTTCGATAATTTTAGCGCCGGTTTTTTTTATTAATAATGTGCCGGTGCCATCCCCGCCATCTCCTACCGGAAATGTTTCTGAGCTGAAACTGAGCCTGCTTTTTTTTAACCCGGTAGCAATGCAGTCAGCTGTTTCATCTGCGGCAAGCGCATTTTTAAAGGTATTTGGGGCAATAAGTATATGCATGCAAAATAATTAATGCGGCAGGAACAAAGATAAAATGTAAACCGCACCAAATGATGCGAGCCCCATCCACAAAGTGGCAAGACTATAGGTGATGAACATCGGGCGAATCTGTAATGAAGAAAATTTGGCAATGACCCAAAAATAAGCATCGTTTGCATGCGATATAATCATGGAACCAGAACCCATACTTAATACACAAAGTATACGTCCATTTTCTGAGTTAAGATGCAACGAAGGCAACAATGGTTGTAACAATGATGCTGCAGTGATGATCGCCACTGTTGAAGATCCCTGTGCAGTTTTAAGTAAAGAAGTTATCAGGAAGGGAAACAGGATACCCATGCTTTCAAGTGGTAAGATGTTGCTGAAATGTTCCCCGATGTGCATGGCCGACAGTATGGCCCCAAATGCACCGCCGGCACCTATTATTATTAATATACCACCTGCTTTTTCAGCCCCTTCAGTGAGCAAAATACTTATATTTTTTAATTTGATTTTTTTCCAGATAATTAATGCTGATATGATACCTATTGCCAGGGCAATAACAGGTTCACCAGTCAAAGAAATTATATTTAGCCAGAGGTTTGCTGAATTTTTTTTCCACAAAGAAAAGGAACGGGCGGTCATCAAAATTACCGGAATAACTATTGGTAAAATGATTGAAAAATTGTAGGCAAGGCAGAAGAAAATTTTTTTTCTTCATTTTCAGAAGATGGCCCGGGTTTAACATTTTTACCGCGATATACAGACCATAGGTATCCAATTAATGAAGCAGGTAGGGCAACTACAATGCCTGTAATCATCAGTTTGCCAAAATCAACTTCCAGCAACGCTGCTGCTGCAGAAGCTCCCGGATGCGGTGGGATAAGACAGTGAACGGATAATAACCCTGAAGCCAGAGAAACACTGGTAATAAGTGGCGTGATACCACTATGCCGTGATATGGATTTATTAAGGCTACTTAATATGATAAAACCTGAATCGCAAAAAACAGGCATGCCGACTAGGAAACCGATAATGTTCATCGACAAAACAATATACTTTTTCCCCATTTTACTGATAATAAAATCGGATAAAACAGATATGCTGCCATTATGCTCTAATATGATTCCAAGAGTAGTGCCGAGTACAATGATAAAACCCAGTGATTTCATAATGTTTCCAAAGCCTTCCCTGATGTTGTTAAGTATATCAGTCACAGGCATTTTTACTAAAAGGCCAACCAGAAAACAGGCCATTAGTAAGGTAAAGAATGCATGTATCCTGAAACGGGCAGTGAGGAAAATAATAAATATGATCCCAGCCAGCAGGGCAAACAATAAATAAACAAATGAGCTTACCATAGCAGCTTTTGCTTTCTTGCCCTAATGTATGAAAATTATGTGTGACATTTATTGCCGGTATAAGTTTCCGTTACTATTTTTCGGTTGTTCATTAGCGTTAGTGTATTAGAATAGCTTGTAACATCCGGTAACAAAAAACCCCGCCGATCAGCGGGATTTTTATCCATTTTTGGAATGTTTATAATTTGACGATTGCTTCAATGAGCTTATCCGCTTCGTGTTGTTGAAAATTAGTTACAGCTTCCTCATTGCAATTCAACACATACCATGTTCCTTCTTTTTTAACATCAACCCGTTTTATGGAGTAATCCTGGTATTTTGCCATATCGCCGTTTGCCCCATTTTTAAGTGCAGTAAGCCCTTCCTGGAGGTATTTCAATTGCCTCATATTCCTAAAACGAAAAGTGGTCATTACTACATCATCTGTAATTCTTTGATTGCGGAATAATAAAATAAAGGTAGTATCAGAATCCCTGGTTACTCTTTGCAATGTTATTGGCCAGTCCCCTTCACGCAATTCAATGAGGTTGATGGTGGCATTATTTACAATCTTAAACTGAGCTTTAGCTGCAAACGGAAAGAACAAAGATATCAAAATGAGCTTTTTCATATTACTGTTGTTTTTTTAAGGTGTTGGAATATTTAAGATTTGTGATTATCGGGTTTCCGGTTTATCAACGCAAAAAATCAGAATGTATTTTATACTAATGTAAGGGGGATTGTTAAAAAAAATCAAACTATTCTGATGCGGTTGATGATTATAACTTTTTTATGATTGCTATTAATGTATCAGCCTCGGGCTGGCAGAAATTAGTAAGCCCCCACTGGTATCTTAACAGATAATTTTTTTTCTTGTCTTTTGTATCAGACCTTTTAATGGAATAATCTTTGAATTTGGCGACATCCCCGTTATCCCCTTTTTTTAAAACAGTAAGCGCCTGTTGAAAGTATTTTAATTGTGACAAGTCTTCGAATGGTAATGTATCGAGAACAACGCTCGTAAGCACCTGTTCATCTCTGAATTCAAGAAAATAAGAGATGTGCGATTTTTCAACTGTTTGTTCAAGGCTGATAGGCCATTCACCAGACCGGGCTTCGACTAAAAGTGAAGAAGAGGAATGAAAAGGTTTTACACCGGCTTTTCCTGCAAAGGGAAGCAACAATAAACTGAGAATTAACTTTTTCATACTGATGATGGACTATTTAAGACTTGCAATATAAAATTCTGTGATAAAAAATGCAATACCCGAAATATAACGAAAACACAAAAATTTTTATTTTAAGTTGGAGTTCGGATTTTTACGAATCAAATGCAGTATGATTGCTAACGTTTCTTTCTTTTTTTTCAATTCAGGATAGTAATTCTACTGAATAATACTGTTTATCCATTTCGTTTTTTGCACCGCTGGCTCAATGATTTCTATTTATTCATTAGCTTATTTTGTACATTAATTTATTGTGATTAAAAAAACGCTTACAGTGTGTAAGCGTTTTCAGAAATGCAATAAGGGTTATTGCTGGACTACCTGTGTTCTCAGTGATTCTACAATTTTTCCAACACTGATGAGGGCTGGGTTATCTGAAGATACCCCGGCTTTATTTGCGCCTGCGAATAAATCAATTTCAAAAGCATTGAAATCGCTGTTATCGGCTTTGCCGTTCATTCTTGAATTTTGTGCGGGATCGTGTGCTGCCATCATAGTCTTGCCACCGTACATATAATCTTTGGCTCCGGTGCCCACTGCAACAAAATCAGTAAGGTTTTTGCTCAAGGCCTGAAACCCGCTCAGGTTTCCTGATCCGACTTCTGATAACAATACAGTGAAGTGACCGTTAATGGCTGTATCAACGGCAATAATAAAAATGGCACTGTCGACAATGTTGCGGATCAGTAAACGGCCTTTTTCGATCATTGTTCCGGATGCGGCAGCCGGGTCCTGCACCATAGTCGTGCCTCCCAATGAATCATACAAGGTAGGCTTTGTTGGTGTGCTTGAATTCTTTTTGCATGATGTTATGATTAAGACTGCCATTGCCATGCTGAAAAGAGCGGATAATAATGTTTTTGTTTTCATACCGTGTTTTGATTTTTAGAATAGATGTTTTAAATAATTGTAAACTTTATAAGTGAATGATGATGCTGCCGGACAACTCTCTTGTAGTTCTTTTTCAGATGGAGTAAACCTTGTTGCATCCGGGTAATTCAAGTATGCGGCAAATTTTTTTAAGATATCATTACCATTCGCCTTTAACGGTGAAAATGTAAACACCACGATTCCCGTTTTTGCATTGCACAAAACATGATCAACCCCGTTTTGCCGGTAAAGCCAGCTGGTAATTTTTTCAGCATCCTGCTGGTTAACGGGTTGCCTGATGTCAATCCTTTCCATTATTCTTGTGAAGGCATCAATTCTTGACCGGGTTGCCAGGTAAACATGGAGGGCAAGGATGATAAACAGAAAAAGAAGTACTGAAAAAGTAAACCTGAATACGTTTTTTATTCGAAAAATTTTCATTGCTTAAATGATTATATATATCATTTACGGAAAATGAAAGATCGCAGATTTTAAAGAAAAGACTTTTATTGTTTACCGATATGGTTTATGCATGCAGATGCAAGTATTTCGCTTTCCTTTCCCCGCCTGCAATTAAAATTTGGTTCTTTATTATTCTATTCTTTAGCTGAAGAGTGCGACGCAACGATGGTGCCATGAAAAGCGAAAGCTGGTATTATAAATAAAAAAACCTGATGCAACAGCACCAGGTTTTATAAAATCATTTTAAAACTGATTATTTCGCAAACTGTTTCCTGATCACATTGAGTGCACCACCGGCTTTAAACCATTCGATCTGTTGCTCATTATAAGTGTGGTTCACTGTTATGTTATCAGTACTGTCGTTTTTGTGATGCAACACTACGGTTAAAGGTTTGCCGGGTGTGAAGCTGGTAAGGCCGATGATGTCAATGGTATCATCTTCCTGCACTTTGTCGTAATCTTCTTTGTTTGCAAAAGTGAGCGCCAGCATCCCTTGTTTTTTCAAATTCGTTTCGTGGATACGGGCAAAGCTACGTACCAAAATGGCACGTACACCGAGATGACGTGGTTCCATTGCTGCGTGTTCGCGTGATGAACCTTCGCCGTAATTTTCATCACCAACAACTATGCTGCCTACATGTGCTGCTTTATAGGCACGCGCAGTTGCAGGAACCGGGCCGTATTCACCAGTAAGCTGATTTTTTACAGAATCTGTTTTTTCATTATAAAAATTCACTGCGCCAATCAGCATGTTGTTGGAAATATTATCCAAATGCCCGCGGAATTTTAACCACGGACCTGCCATAGAAATATGGTCAGTCGTACATTTTCCTTTTGCCTTGATTAATAATTTCAATCCTTTCAAATCTGTTCCTTCCCATGCAGTAAATGGCTCCAGCAATTGCAATCGTTGTGAATCAGGTTTCACCACAACGGCCACTTTGCTTCCATCTTCCGCCGGGGCCTGGTAGCCTGCATCTTCCACTGAAAAACCTTTGGGCGGTAATTCAACACCTTTAGGTTCATCGAGCATTACACTTTCGCCTTTTTCATTTTTTAATTTGTCTTTAAGCGGATTAAAAGTCAGGTCGCCGGCAATTGCAAATGCTGTAACCAGCTCTGGCGATGCAACAAATGCATGCGTACTTGCTAATCCATCATTTCTTTTCGCAAAATTTCTGTTGAAAGAGGTAATGATAGAGTTCTTTCTGTTAGGATCATCAATATGTCTTGCCCATTGGCCAATGCAGGGGCCACAGGCATTAGCAAGAACAACTCCGCCAATTTTATCGAAAGTTTTTAAGAAACCATCTTTTTCAATAGTATACCGTACCTGTTCACTACCCGGCGTGATGGTGAACTCCGCTTTTGTTTTTAGGTTTTTATCGATGGCCTGTTGCGCCAGGGAAGCAGAGCGGCTGATATCTTCATAAGAAGAATTCGTGCATGAACCGATCAAGGCAACCTCCAATTTTTCGGGCCAGTTATTTGCTTTCACTGCTTCAGCAAATTTACTAATGGGCCATGCAAGGTCCGGCGTAAAGGGCCCGTTAACAAACGGTTCAAGTTCGTTCAGGTTTATTTCAATTAACTGGTCATAATATTTTGCGGGATCAGCGTAAACTTCAGCATCTGGCCTTAAATATTTTTTAATGCCATCTGCCAGCGCAGCCACCTCTTCACGGCCTGTTGACTTAAGGTATGCGCCCATTTTTTCGTCATAACCAAATACCGAGCATGTTGCACCGATCTCTGCGCCCATGTTACAAATAGTTCCTTTGCCTGTAGCGCTTAAACTGTCAGCGCCATCACCGAAATATTCCACAATCGCTCCAGTTCCCCCTTTTACAGTTAATATACCGGCTACTTTCAATATCACATCTTTTGCAGAAGCCCATCCGCTTAATTTTCCGGTGAGCTTCACCCCAATCAGTTTTGGCATTTTCAATTCCCATGCTAATCCTGCCATTACATCCACAGCATCTGCGCCACCAACCCCAATAGCTACCATTCCCAAACCTCCGGCATTTGGGGTGTGTGAATCAGTTCCGATCATCATGCCTCCGGGGAATGCATAATTTTCGAGTACTACCTGGTGAATAATACCGGCACCAGGTTTCCAGAATCCAATTCCATATTTATCAGAAATAGAAGCGAGAAAATCATACACTTCTTTGTTTACGTCTTTTGCGGTGGCGAGGTCAGCAACCGCGCCTGTTTTCGCTTGTATCAAATGGTCGCAATGAACTGTTGATGGAACAGCTACTTTCGAACGTCCGCATGTCATGAATTGCAATAAAGCCATCTGTGCTGTTGCATCCTGCATCGCCACACGGTCGGGTGCAAAATCAACATAATCTTTTCCTCTTTGATAAGCTCTTGTTGCAGGCTCAAACAAATGCGAGTACAGTATTTTTTCAGCAAGCGTCAGGGGTTTTCCAACTAATTTCCGCGCAGCATCCACCTTTGCAGGCATCTCTGCGTACAATTTTTTAATGAGGTCCAAATCAAAAACCATAGTAAATTTTATTTTAGAGTGATTAACTCCGGCATTCATGCCGGAGAACAATGATTTTTCTACCGGTGACGCGAATTTACCTAAAAATGCGTTATTTAATCAGCACAATCGTTTCCGGGTCTTCGAAATTTTTATAAATTTGTGATATGTACAAGATAAAGCACTTTATCGAATGGCATGCTTACGGTGTTTGCACCGCCATCGGCGAAAGGCTGGGCATTGCCACATCACGTATCCGCACATGGTTTGTGTATATTTCATTCCTCACGCTCGGCTCGCCGCTGATTATTTATTTTGTGCTCGCATTCTGGATGAACATCAAGCGATACATTCTCTCAGCAAAAAGAAATCCGGTTAAGTATTTATGAATGGCTCAATGTGAAAATTTCTCAATAACTCAATTGAGGAATTGTTTCATTTTCTAATTTTCAAATTAATTAAGATGCCAGCATCAGTCTTCATGGCATCACCGTTGCGTCGCAATCCGTTCATCGGTAGTGGTGTTATTGAGCTTCAGTCTGTGGAGGCATCTTCAAAATTAATTTCATCATTGCTGCAGTCAGACCTGTCAGGTTTTCAAAGCCTGACAGGTCTGTGAAGTTGCGTAACTGAGCTTTTCCAAAACTGCAACATACTTTATAAGATCAGCAGTGATTTACAGTTTTAGAAAAGCTGTTGTCAGAAGAACGTAAAGCTGAAAAGCGAGGGAAAATATTTCTGTATAATTTTTACTGCAATCCACCCTTTCCGCCATACAAGCGTAAAGGGCCGTCCAATTTCAATTTCAATACGGTTACATATTTGTCTTCGACAGCTGAGGGAACGTGAATGTAAACCAATCCTGGAATTGGGCTCCACGAAATTTTTCCCACTACTTTATGATTGAGTTTTGTATTATTCCCAAGCACAGTAATATCTTCAATTTTGTTCATCAGCCCTTTCAGCACCACATTGCCATTCACATTACCTTCAATGAAAAGGTAAAGCGTTGCTGAATCTTTCGATAAAGTGGTTGGCCCGTAAAAATGCCCCTGTGGCAATCCGCCAATAGTATTGAATATGGCTTCACTGTTTCTTTTGTTCCATGCGCCGAATTCCTGCAACACATACAATTGCTCTTTAGGGATCGTGCCATCTGCTTTAGGGCCGAAGTCAAGCAACAGGTTACCGCCGTTCGAAATTACATCTGCAAAAATGGTAATGATTTCGTAAGGAGTTTTCCAGTTCGTATCGGAAGGCTGATATCCCCAATTATTATTAATCGTCATGCAAAGTTCCCACCAATTAAATTTAGGCCGGGAAACGGGAATATTTTGCTCGGGTGTTTCATAATCACCATAACCCTGAAGCCGCCCGTTAATGATGGCCTTCGGATTGTTTGATAAAATGATATGCCTGATTTTTTCCGACTCCCATTCTTCAGCGCTATGCTCCCAGTCGCCATCAAACCACCATAAATCAGGTTTAAAGGAAGTGCTTATTTCCTTGATCTGCCCCTGGAAGAAAGAACGGAATTTATTCCAGCGCTCATAATCTTTTGTTGCATCATACCTTGAGCTGTCTTTCAGAAACCCGGGATAATCTGGATAACTCCAGTCTATCAGGGAAAAATAAGCGCCGCATTTGATATTTCTTTTTCTCAGCTCATCAAATAATGGCTTTACCATGTCTTTTTTAGCAGGCGTGGATTTTACAATGCTCAGGTCATTCATTTTTGTATCGTACATAGCCACACCATCGTGATGTTTCGTGGTAACGACAGCATAACCTGCACCGGTTTGTTGTATCATATCAGCCCAATAAGCAGGGTTATAATTTTTGAGGTTGAAACCATGCAATTGTTTCATATAATCAGGATAACTGATTTTTTTATTATGAAAACTCCAGGATTCATCAATGCCGTTCACCGAATAAATGCCGGCATGAATAAATATGCCAAGCTTTGCATCGGCAAACCATTGCATCTTATCTCTGATTGATGCAGGATCGATTTTTGACTGGGCTTTTGAAAATAAAAACTGGCAAGTAAACAGTGTGATGATGGTGATTGCTTTTTTCATCGTTTGTTAAATAAAATCTGAATGGGTATTTTGCTTTTTGCTATTCCGGCCTTTTTAAATTTTAAATCTACAATTTTATTTTTTTTAAAAATTTTTATTCGCAAAGACATTTAATTACGGGCTGAAGATTTTTTGATACCAGCAAATCAACTCCGTTTCAGCAACGTTGCGACGCTCCATTCATCTGCGGTGTTCCTGTGGAGCTTCAGTCTGCGGATGCATTTTCAAAATTAATTCTATAATTGCTGTTGTCAGACCTGTCAGGTTTTCAAAACCTGACAGGTCTGTGAGGTGCTAATGAGCTTTTCCAAAGCTTAATCATGATCTATAAAATTCATCAGCGATTTGCAGCTTTGGAAAAGCTGTCAATCCGAATATCTGCAAATCTTCTCATCCTCACATTAAACCGCCTTCCTCAGCTTTACCAACTTCTCCAATAACCCTTCCAGCAAATCTAATTTCAACATATTAGCTCCATCGCTTTTTGCAACAGCGGGGTTTGGATGTGTTTCAATAAACAATCCATCTGCGCCGGTTGCAATGGCAGCTTTTGCAATAGTGCTAATCAATTGAGGATTGCCGCCTGTCACGCCGCTTGCTTGGTTGGGTTGCTGCAATGAATGTGTGCAATCCATCACCACAGGAACATCATGTTCCTGCATCCATGGAATGTTACGGTAATCAACTACCAAATCCTGGTAACCGAAAGTAGTGCCGCGTTCAGTCAATATTATTTTATCGTTACCGGCTTTGCGAATTTTTTCTACTGCAAACTTCATTGCTGGTCCGCTGAGGAACTGTCCTTTTTTTACATTCACGATTTTGTTTGTCTGGGCAGCAGCGATTAATAAATCAGTTTGCCTGCAAAGGAATGCGGGGATTTGCAGCACGTCAATATATTTTGCGGCAGGTGCAGCTTCATCATGCGCATGAATATCTGAAGTAGTCGGTAACTTATATTTCTCTCCGGCTTTTTTTACAAGGGCTAATGCGTTATCATCGCCAATTCCTGTAAACGATGATGCGCTTGTGCGGTTTGCTTTTCTGTATGATGCTTTGAAAATGTAAGGTATGCCTAACCGTTTGCATATTGCAGAAACTTTATCTGCCACTTCCATAATTAATTCTTCACTTTCCACCACACAAGGTCCGGCGATAATAAAAAAATTTTTTTCATCATATTGCTGATGGGCAAAAATATCCTGAAGGAATTTTTTCATCCGGCAAAGATAATAATTGTTGATAGTTTATCGTCGATGGTTCGTAGTACAGAAAGCTTTATGAACTAAGGCCGGTCAGTGATGAACCATGAACTACGAACTTTTTATTAGGTTTGCAACCAATAACAATTGTTTATGGCTAAAGAAAAAATCCTCGTCATTGGCGCTTCTGGGCAAATCGGAGTAGAGCTAACGCTTGCGCTGAGAAAAATATATGGCAATACAAATGTGGTGGCTTCCGACCTGCGCGAAGAGAACGAACTGCTGAAAGGGACAGGCCCTTATGTTTCTTTGGATGTAATGAATAAAGAAATGCTGCATGTTCAGGTGATCAGGCAAAATGTTACGCAGATTTATTTATTGGCAGCAATTCTTTCTGCAACAGGTGAAAAAAACCCCGGTCTGGCATGGCACTTAAATATGCAGGGATTATTGAATGTGCTGGATATTGCACGTGAAGAAAAATTACATAAAGTATATTGGCCAAGCAGTATTGCTGTATTCGGGCCTACATCGCCTAAAAAGGATTGTCCGCAGCAAACCATTATTGAACCCATCACCGTTTATGGTATCAGTAAATATGCCGGTGAGTTCTGGTGTAATTATTATAACAAGCGGTTTGGCGTTGACGTTAGAAGCATTCGTTATCCGGGCTTGATCAGTTATAAATCTGCGCCCGGTGGCGGGACTACTGATTATGCAGTGGAAATTTTTCATGAGGCGCTTGAGCACAAGCATTATAAATGTTTTTTGAAGGAAGATACATATCTGCCGATGATGTACATGCCTGATGCTATTAAAGCGACGATTGAACTGATGGAAGCTCCTGCTGAAAAAATTTCCATTCGCACTGCATATAATGTATCTGCCATCAGTTTTTCTCCGAAAGAAATTGCTGCTGAAATAGAAAAGCACATCCCTGATTTTTCAGTCGAATATTCCCCCGATTATCGCCAACCCATAGCCGACAGCTGGCCGCAAAGTATTGATGATTCCGTAGCCAGAAATGATTGGGGCTGGAAGCATGAATATGACCTGAACAAAATGACTGCAGATATGCTGGAAAACCTGAAATGATTTTCTGAATGTCGCTTTTATACAGGTTGTTGCTTAACGCTCTACTTATTTTATAGACTTTTTGGCTGATAGTTTTTTTGAGGCGAAATTTGCAGTCTGAATTTTTAATACAACTTTGATGAAGAAATTATTTTTAGCAGCATGGCTTTTCTTAACCGGCATAGCTTCGTACCCGCAAAATAAAAAATTTCAAAACGGCACCTGGCATGCTGCAATTGAACGGAATGACGGAAAACAGGTAGTTTTTAATTTTGAAACAAAAGACAGCGCCGGAAAAAAAATATTATATATCATAAATGCTTCTGAGCGCTTGTTAGTCGATAATATTTCATTGAAAGGCGATTCTGTTTTTATTGTGCTTCCTTTTTTTGAATCGGAGTTTCGTGCCGTATTGAGAGGTAATAATGAATTGAAAGGTGCCTGGATGAAAAGATTGACAGATCGATATCAAATACTTCCTTTTTCTGCGGTATATAACCAATCCAGCCGATTCGATGTTTCCGGCAATGCGACGGCAAATGTGTCCGGCAGATGGGATGTTAGGTTTTTGCATGCACCAAAACTGGAAGAAACTTCGGTTGGCGAATTTGTTCAACAGGGAAATCGCGTTACCGGAACTTTTTTAAATCAAACAGGTGATTATCGTTTTTTGGAAGGAGTGATGGATGGAGATTCTTTACGGCTGTCAACATTTGATGGAAGCCATGCTTTTTTATTTACTGCGAGGGTAATTGGCGACAGCATAATCGGAGGTCAATATTTTTCAGGCCCTACTTTTCATTTAAATTGGGTAGCTAAAAAAAATGGTAATGCAAAACTGCCTGATGAATTCAGTTTAACAAGAATGAAACCAGGTCAGTCAAAACTTAATTTCACTTTCAGGGGTATTGATGGGAAAAATGTGTCGCTAAATGATTCAAAGTTTAAGAATAAGGTGGTCCTTATACAGATTATGGGGTCGTGGTGTCCTAACTGTATGGATGAAACACAATTCCTGAGTGGCTTGTATAATAAATACAAAAGCAGGGGTACCGAGATTATAGGCCTAGCTTACGAAAGAAGTACTGAATTTGAAAGATCCAGGAATAGCTTGCGCAGTTTTCAGAAAAGATTTGGAGTAAAGTATCCTTTATTAATAACAGGTGTTTCTGTAAATGATTCTCTGCGTACAGAGAAAACATTACCACAGTTAGAAAAAATTGAAGGGTTTCCAACTACTATTTTTATAAATCGTAAAGGCGAGGTGGAAAAAATACATACCGGTTTTAACGGGCCGGGTACGGGAGAACATTATGATGAACAGAAAAAGGAATTTTACGAATTAATAGAGCGTTTGTTGGTACGATAGTATTTGTGCTAAATTTTGGTTGTCGTGAACTTTTTCATACAGATGTGAATGGCCGTGAAATGATCATAGTTGTCAGCAATTTTCTGTATTAGGAATAAAACCCTATTTAATGCTAAGGGTTCTTTAGTTTTTCGATGTCAAGTTTTCGCATTCCCATAAGCGCCTGCATGGCCCGGGGGCCTTTTTCCGGGTGGTTAATCAATTCTCCCATCATGGATGGTACTATCTGCCAGGATACACCGTATTGATCTTTTAACCATCCGCACATACTTTCTTTGCCTCCGTTTGAGGTAAGTTTCTCCCAGTAATAATCTATTTCTTCCTGCGTATCACAATTAACAACAAAGGAAATAGCTTCATCAAATCTAAATTTCGGCCCTCCGTTCAACCCCATAAATTTCTGGCCATTCAATTCAAACATAACCACAAGTGGACTGTCAGTAGTTATTTTTGAATCCCTGAATACAGAACAATAGAACTCCGCTGCTTCTTTGGCTTTTCCATCAAACCAAAGACAGGGATAGATTTGTTTTTTCATTTTTGAAAGATTTAATCTGTTTGTTATAAATAATTTCCTGGCAAGTTTAACGACTTATGATGGATGTCATAAGGTACTATTATGACATAATCAGAGGCTTTTGCGACAGGCAGGTAGTGATTCACGTTTATGTGTACCTGAAAACACAGTTTTGCCCTTACTGATTATTTTACCCTGCTGATCAGAAAATCCAATCCCGTTTTTCCCGGCAGTATTTCAGCATGCGGGTTCTCATCCAATATAATAACAGAAGATTTTTCTCTGTTATAGGCTGGCCATTCAGGTAGGTTTTTACCATTCGGGTCCCCTGTTTTTATAAAATTTGTCCAATACGCTGACATTGTTTTTGCGAGGTCATAATCTGCTTTTTGCCAGGGGCAGCGGTGTACAAATTTCAAATTGTCGTAAGCATAAGCAACTTCACCGGTGTGAAAAGCGCCGAATTGCTGATAATCTCCGGTAGCAGGCAGCCTGCGTGCAAAATGGTACACATATACTTTATACCTGCTTTTTGCTGCCTGTATATTTGCCCACGAATAATTCTGGATGCCAAATATCACATCCCTTGATATTTTAGCTTGTGAGGCAGCAGCTTCCTGATCATTACTGGCCGGATAAAATTCCAATAATTTTTTTGCATCGCCTGCATATTCCTGTTCTACCTGTTTTTTAAATTCTTCTGCTGATTTTGGTTTGCCGAATATTACACCGTCATCTTCATTCCAACCTGTTAATAAAGCCACATCATTTTGTTTGCCTGATGAAAAAATATCTGGAACGGATTGAGGTAATACGTAGCCGTCAACAATCGGTCCGCGCATGCCAAATGTTGCTTTTATTAATTCTGTAGCCGGAATATTTCTGAGATCTGTAATATTTTTTGCATTGAGCGATTGTGCGATTTTTATTCCTGCTTCTTCTGCATTTGCAAGCAAGGGTTTCCCGAATAGGTTTGCAGGCAATACACTTGCCCCGCTTTCTGCAATGGCGCGTTTGAACAATCCTTTGCAAAGGGGTGATGCCACCAGACAATTTACACTCATGGAACCAGCGGATTGTCCTCCGATGGTTACATTATCCGGATCACCACCGAACGAAGAAATATTTTTCTTCACCCATTGCAATGCGGCGATCTGGTCCATTAATCCGTAATTACCCGAGGCATTATGACCTGATTCCTCGGTAAGTTCAGGATGTGCAAAAAATCCGAATATACCTACCCTGTAATTAATGCTCACGAATACAATTCCTTTTTTCGCTGTTGCTTCTCCGTCATAAATGGGAACGCCTCCGCCTCCGCTCATAAAACCCCCACCATAAATCCATACAAGTACCGGTTTTTTTTCTTTTGCCGATGATGCACCTGTCCATACATTCAGGTAAAGGCAATCTTCGCTGATCGGTTTTTTAGGAATAAGATATTCTTCAGACCATGGCCCGAAAGGGGATGGATGAGCCTGCATCGGGCTTGGGCCAAATGTGCTGCATTTTTTTATTCCCGCCCATGCGGTTACTGGCTGTGGCGCTTTCCATCTCAGTTTACCAACAGGTGCTGCAGCAAAAGGAATGCCTTTGAAAATATAAACATCACCGTCGGAATTGATGTTGCCTGCAATGAGGCCGCCATCGACTTTTACCTGGTCAAATAACTTTGATTTGTTTATATGTGAAGAAAAAGATGAGATTAAAGAAACAAGTGCCGCAATTAATAAGGCGGGTGCAAATTTTTTTTTGTAAAACATAACAACCGGTTTGTGATAGCGAATATCGGTAAAATGTGATGAAGAAATTTATATAAACTTGAACAAAATAATCGCATTAATAATTTGATATTATTTAGCGAAGCAAAACATCAATAGGCGGCCAATTGCTCAATGAAGCATAGCGCTTCTGTTTAATAGGTTTTTTGCGCAGTTAACAAATCTTTGGAAGCAAGTTGAAAAAAAAGTATATTACTTGTCCAACTAATTTGTTTATGAAGATTATTGAAATTAAAGTATTGAAAGGCCCTAATTATTGGAGTATCCGCAGGCCCAAACTGATACAGATGAAGCTTGACCTTGAAGAAATGGAGCACCAGCCTACCAATTCCATTCCCGGTTTCAGACATAGGCTGGAAAAATTATTTCCAAGCATGTATGAACATCGCTGTAGTGTTGGCCTGCCCGGAGGTTTTTTTCAGCGTGTGGATGAAGGCACCTGGATGGGGCATGTGATTGAACATGTAGCATTGGAAATACAGACACTCGCAGGCATGGATACCGGTTTCGGGCGTACACGCAGCACCGGTAAAGAAGGTGAATATTATGTAGTGTTCAGTTATATGGAAGAGGATGCAGGTGTATATGCTGCAAAAGCAGCCGTGCGTATTGTACAGTCTATTGCTGCTGATGTGGCATACGACCTTGCTGGAGATATTCAGCGTCTCCGCGAGGTTCGCGAAGACACCAGGCTTGGCCCTTCCACAGGTTGTATTGTTGAGGAAGCTGCCAAACGGGGCATCCCTTATATCAGGCTGAACAAACATTCGCTGGTGCAATTAGGTTATGGCGTTCACCAGAAAAGGATACGTGCGACCATTGCCAGCACTACTTCATCCATTGCTGTGGATATTGCATGTGACAAAGAAGAAACAAAAAATTTGCTCGAAGCTGCGGAGATACCCGTTCCTCGTGGTCTGATCATCCGTGATGAAGAAGGCCTGAAAGATGCTATTGACAGAATCGGTTACCCGATTGTGCTGAAGCCCATTGATGGTAATCATGGTAAAGGTGCCACTACGAATATTACCACATGGGAGCAGGCCGTAGTGGCATTAGCTGCGGCGCAGCGATATTCCCGTAGTGTAATCTGTGAAAAATTTATTGTCGGTTTTGATTTTCGCGTACTGGTCATCAATTATAAATTTGTCTGTGCTGCATTAAGAACTCCGGCATCGGTGGTAGGCGATGGTATTCATAGTATTCAATGGCTGATAGATGAAGTGAATAAAGACCCCCGGCGCGGATATGGGCACGAAAAAGTGCTTACCCAAATAAAGACCGATGAGTTTTCTCAAAAAATGCTGAATGAAAAAGGATATACACTTGAAACTGTTCCGGCTGAAGGAGAGCTGGTATTGCTGAAACCCACTGCCAATCTTAGCACCGGTGGTACGTCTACTGATATTACTGATGAAGTACACCCGGTAAACATTTTCATGGCTGAACGAATAGCGAGAATAATCGGCTTGGATATATGCGGCATCGATATTATGGCGCCAGACTTGCGGTCACCTATAACCGAAAACGGAGGTGCTGTGTTGGAAGTTAATGCAGCTCCAGGCTTTCGCATGCATATCGAACCTTCTGAAGGGTTGCCGAGAAATGTGGCCGAACCTGTTGTGGATATGCTCTATCCGAAAGGAACGAACGGCAGGATACCTATTATTGCCATAACCGGAACGAACGGGAAGACTACTACTACGAGGTTAACCGCACATATTGTAAAAACTGCGGGATATAAAGTGGGCTTTACTACGTCAGATGGTGTATATATTCAAAACCAGATGATGATGAAAGGCGACTGTACAGGTCCCGTCAGCTCCCAGTTTGTTTTAAAAGATCCTACTGTTGATTTTGCGGTGCTGGAATGTGCAAGGGGCGGGATATTGAAATCCGGTCTTGCCTTTTCTAACTGTGATATTGCCGTGGTAACAAATGTAACAGCGGATCATCTGGGTCTTGGTGGCATTGAAACTTTGGAACAGATGGCGAAAGTAAAATCTGTGGTACCTGAAACAGTTTTCAAACATGGCTACGCTATTTTAAATGCGGATGACGACCTCGTTTATAATATGAAAAATAGCTTGGAATGCAATATTGCATTATTCAGCATGAATGAGAACAACCCCCGTATCAGGCAGCACTGTGCCGATGGAGGTATTGCTGCCGTTTATGAAAACGGATATGTATCACTGTTAAAGGGTAACTGGAAAATAAGAATTGAAAAAGTAACAGACATACCGTTGACCTTTGGCGGAAAAGCAATTCATAATATTATGAACACATTACCGGCGATACTTTCTACTTATATTTTCAGAAATATAAAGGTGGAAGACATCCGGTTGGCATTGCAGACATTTATACCATCCCCGGTACAAACCCCGGGCAGGTTGAATTTATTTCAATTCAAACATTTCCGGTTTTTAGTTGATTTTGCACATAACCCGGCTGGATTAGAGCTATTATGCGATTTTGTAAGCAAAATGGATGGTAGCCCGAAGATCGGGATTATCAGCGGCACAGGCGACAGGCGTGATGATGATATACGCGAGCTGGGAAGAATTTCAGCAAGATATTTCGATGAAATTATAATCAGGCAGGATAAAAATCTGCGTGGAAGGACTTCTGAAGAAATTATCAATTTACTGGTTCAGGGAATAGACGCAACCAAAACAAAAGAAATCCCTTTAACGATCATCACTAAGGAAAGGGATGCCATCATGTATGCCTATAAAAATGCCCCTCAGGGGTCGCTGATTACGATAATGTGTGATGTGGTTCCTGATGCACTGGAATTTATTAAAGGACTGAAAGAAGAAGAAGACAGACAGTCTCATGTTGGAAATAACCAATCAATTGTTGGTAGTCAGCAAACAGTTATAAAGAGCGTACTCTGACAACTGCTGACAGGTAAATTTCTTTTGGAACATCGTCTTTGGAACATTACTTTTGCACTCCCTTAACCAACTGGTTTAGGGCATTGCCCGATAGTATAATGGTAGTACGACAGATTTTGGTTCTGTTTGTCTTGGTTCGAATCCAGGTCGGGCAACTTTCCTCCCTGAAATTTGATTTTCCAGTTTATAATGCGAGATCAATATTTATTGATGGTTTGCAGAATTTCCGATAAATAACCACTGCCAAAAAGATTCAGATGAATAAGTAACGGGTAAAGATTACATATATCCCATATTTGACGATGGTTTTGCGGTAACGGAGAATAATAGTCATATGCCTCATAAAATCCATAATCAAATCCGCCAAATAATCCGGTCATTGCAAGGTCAATATGACGGTTGCCATAATAAACAGCCGGGTCGATCAGAACTGGGCTGCTGTTTTCATCGCAAAGAAAATTACCACTCCATAAATCACCATGCAACAATGAGGGCTTTTCTTCAGGAAAAATTTCATGCAGAAACTGGTAAAGTTTTTGAAATTGACGAATATGTTTTCCTTCAAGCAGGTTATGATCAGCAGCTAATTTGATTTGCGGCTCCAGTCGCTTATGAACAAAAAAATCCATCCAGTTTTCTGATAGTGTATTGATCTGGGCTGATGCTCCCATATAATTATCTTCATCTAAACCAAAACAATCATTTGAAACAAGATGAAGAGCAGCCAATTGCTTCCCGAACAATTGCCAGAATTTTTTTGTTCTCAAACCCTGTTGAATGTACTCAAGAATAATTACCTGGCGGTCTTCGTTTTCTTCAACAGCAATAACAGCTGGTATCCGGAAAATTTTTTGTTTAGCCAATAATTCCAGGCCGTTCTTTTCTTTAATAAAAAGATAAGGAAATTTTTTTGCCCAATTGATTTTGCAGAAAAATGCCTGCTGCCGGTCGCAGGTAATTATAAAAGTATCATTAATTGAACCGCCGCCTACCGCACGGAATTCAAAAGAAGCAGGTAGTATGCCTGATTGTTGTGAAAGAAGATTACGGATGAACATTTGTGTAACACCTGGGTCCATAAAAAGTTCGAATAAATTTTATCTGCACAAAACCTGATACGTCTTATAATCCGCAAATTTATTCTCCAAGTAACTCACGCTCGATTTCTTCCATATAAATTACATCGGAGGCTTCGCTTTCGGTTGGCGTTACGTTCATCATTTCCAGCAACCCTTCTTCATCCAAATACTTCTCTACTTCCGGGTTCAGTTCACAAATCACTAACGACGCATTATTCTCATAAAAGCTTTGCTGTACTTTTGCCAGGTATTCGGCAGCAGCGTTATCAATAGATTTGATGTCTTTCATTACAAGTACTAAATTTTTAACGCCATTTTGCTGTAACCCTAACAAACATTCATGCAATTCTGCTGTCATATTAGCAGCAAGATACGGTTCATTGATAGTAATGGCATGGAATTTTTCTCTGGTATCAATTTTGAACTTCATTGTTGCTCAGGAATTCACATTCGTTAATAAAGTGATGGAAATAGAAATCAAAAATATTCGTTATTATTGTATAAAGCACAACTATTAAAAAATGGATAATAATTTTTCGGCCCAGGTAAAAGAAATTATATCGTTCAGCAGGGAGGAGGCTTTGAGGTTGGGGAATGATTTTATCGGCACAGAGCATTTGCTGTTGGGTTTGATACGTGAAGGCGACAACACCGCGGTGAGGATATTAAAGAGCTTTAATGTTGATTTGTATGAACTGCGCAAGGAAGTTGAAATGGCTGTAAAAGATAAAACAGGTAAAAACATAGCCAACATCAACAGCCTGCCATTAACCAAACAGGCAGAAAAGGTAATCCGGGTTACCGTCTTGGAAGCAAAAGCATTGAAAAGCGCAACTGTAGAGACGGAGCACCTGATGCTTTCGATACTGAAGAATAAAGAAAATGTGGCTACGCAGATTTTAAACCAGTTTGATGTGGACTACGACCTGTTCAGGAATGAACTGGGCGTGGTAAAAAGCAACGATATCCGCAGCGATTATGCCGAAGAGAATGATGATGATTTCGATGAAGAGAAAAAGTTCTCCCAGCAAAAAGCAAAAGCAACAGGAAACGCTAAAAGCAAAACACCTGTTCTGGATAATTTCGGAAGGGATATCACACGCCTTGCCGAAACAAACTCTCTTGATCCCATCGTTGGAAGAGAAACTGAAATTGAAAGGGTATCGCAGATACTTTCACGAAGAAAGAAAAATAACCCCATATTAATTGGAGAACCCGGAGTTGGTAAAACAGCAATTGTTGAAGGCCTTGCTTTACGCATTGTGCAAAGAAAAGTGTCACGTGTGCTGTTTGATAAAAGAGTCATTTCACTCGATCTGGCAGCATTGGTTGCCGGTACAAAATATCGTGGCCAGTTTGAAGAAAGAATGAAAGCAATCATGAATGAACTGGAAAAGAACCGCGATGTGATCCTTTTCATTGATGAAATACACACTATTGTCGGGGCTGGCGGAGCAAGCGGTTCGCTGGATGCATCAAATATTTTCAAACCTGCTTTGGCAAGAGGTGAGCTGCAATGCATTGGGGCATCGACTTTGGACGAATACAGAATGTATATAGAAAAAGATGGGGCACTTGATCGCCGCTTCCAGAAAGTGATGGTTGAACCACCGACTGTTGATGAAACCATTCAAATCCTCAATAACATTAAATCCAAATATGAAGATTACCATAATGTAACTTATTCGGATGATGCTATTGATGCCTGTGTGAAACTCAGTGACCGTTATATGACCGATCGGTTATTGCCCGACAAAGCAATTGATGTGCTTGATGAAGTAGGCGCAAGGGTGCATCTGAAAAATATTAATGTTCCCCAGAATATTGTTGAACTGGAGAAGAAGATTGAAGATGTGAAGAATGAAAAAAACAAAGTGGTAAAAAGCCAGAAGTTTGAAGAAGCTGCTTCTCTTCGAGATACGGAAAAACGTTTGCAGGAAGAACTCGAAAAAGCTAAAGCTGAATGGGAAGAAGAAAGCAAACACAAACGTTACCCTATTGATGAAGAAAATATTGCAGAAGTAGTAAGCATGATGACCGGCATTCCGGTGAAGAGAATGGTGCAGGCAGAAAGCGAAAAATTGCGCAATATGGCAATTGATATGAGGGGAATGGTGATAGGCCAGGATGAAGCGATACAGAAAGTAGTGAAAGCCATCCAACGTAACCGGGTGGGATTGAAAGACCCTAAAAAACCTGTTGGCACATTTATTTTCCTCGGCCCGACAGGAGTGGGTAAAACTGAATTGGCCCGCTCACTGGCAAGGTATATGTTCGACTCTGAAGATGCGTTAATCCGAATCGACATGAGCGAGTATATGGAAAAATTCACAGTAAGCCGCCTTATCGGTGCGCCTCCGGGTTATGTAGGTTATGAAGAAGGCGGACAGCTTACTGAAAAAGTTCGCCGCAAGCCTTATGCAGTAATCCTGCTGGATGAAATTGAAAAAGCGCATCCCGACATTTATAATATTCTGTTGCAGGTTCTGGATGACGGACAGTTGACTGATGGGCTGGGAAGGAAAATTGATTTCAAGAATACGCTAATCATCATGACTTCAAATATCGGGGCAAGGCAGTTGAAAGATTTCGGAGATGGCGTTGGTTTTGCTACAGCCGCCCGCACACAGAATGTTGATGAAAACAATAAAGCAGTGATTGAGAAAGCGCTGAAGCGTACATTCAGTCCAGAGTTTTTAAACAGGATTGATGATGTGATTATTTTCAATTCACTTACAAAAGAAAATATTTTCCAGATTATTGACATTCTTCTGAAAGGGGTGCTGAAACGCCTGACCACTCTGGGTTTTACACTGGAACTTACTGAAGATGCAAAGAATTTTATAGCGGATAAAGGTTATGATCAGCAATTCGGGGCAAGGCCATTACACAGGGCATTGCAGAAGTATCTTGAAGACCCGCTGGCAGAAGAGATATTGAATATGAACATTAAAACCGGTGATGTGCTGATTGCAGACCTGGATAAAGAGAATTCAAAATTAAAATTCACGCTGAAAGAAAGAGAAGCGCAAAAATCTGAAGCCTGATATTTTTTAAAAGGAATTTTTATAGTTAATGCCTCACTACGTGGGGCATTGTAATTTTTATCAAGTTAGCTGAAATTACTATTTAACCTTTCTTGCGTCGCACTCTTGTACTGATGGAATTCTATTCAACAATCTTTCCAAAGTGTCAAACTTTGAAAAAGTTTAGGCACATTTGTGTTATTAATAATTTATGAAAGACGAAGAGAAAATTATTATAACAATCGACGGATGGTCATCCTGCGGGAAAAGTACGCTGGCGAAACAATTGGCGAAAGCATTGAACTATGTCTATATTGATAGTGGCGCTATGTACCGGGCTATTACTTTGTATTTTCTCCGCAATCATGTGGATTGGACGAAACACAAACAGGTTGAAGCTGCATTAAAAGAAATTAACCTCCAGTTTGAATACAATGAAAAAAGCGGTCAAAGCGAAATTCATTTAAATGAAGAGAATGTGGAATATGTAATACGCGATTTGGTAATAGCCGAAAAGGTAAGTGATGTTGCTGCTATTAAAGAAGTCCGTGCTTTTGCAGTTGAGCAGCAAAGAAAAATGGGCAAGTACAAAAGCATAGTAATGGATGGCAGAGATATTGGAACAACGGTTTTTCCAAAAGCAGAACTGAAAATTTTTATGACAGCAGATACGGCAGTAAGAATTGAAAGAAGGTTTAAGGAATTATTTCAGAAGAACCCGAATATTACTATTGAAGAAGTCCGTGATAACCTGGAAATGCGGGATTATATCGATTCTCACAGGGAAGTGAGCCCGCTGAGGCAGGCACAAGACGCTATTGTTCTGGATAACACCAATCTTACACAAAAAGAGCAATTTGACCTGGCAATGAAATGGGTGAAGGATAAGTTGGGAGGTAGAGATGAGAAATAAAAAATCTTAAAGCAGGAATTAAGAGGTGATTTGGATTTCTCTTTTGTTTATTTGGATATTCCTTACTTCCTATCAAAAAAGCCCACCTTTCGGTGAGCTCTTATTTATAAAAGTACGGTGTTAGAAGCCTATCTTAAAAATAACATCTCCCGGTATTTAGGAAGAACCCATTCGCTGTCATCAACCAGTAATTCAAGTTTGTCTGCGTGGTAACGTATTTCTTCAAAGAAAGGTTCTTTGATTTGTGAAGTATAAGCAATTGCCTTTGTTCTGGTGTCACTCATGGCATTTGCAAGTTTTCTCGCTTCAATCATTTTTTCAACCAGGTCGCTTATCTTCCCAATATGTTCGGAGATTTTTTCCAGTATTTGTTTTTGATTAATATAAGACGACTCCGGCAAACCTACTTCCTTCAATCCTTTTATATTTTCGATTAAAGTGTTTTGGTATTTGATAGAGGGGGGTAAAATGTGACTGGTTGCCATTTCGCCCATTATGCGTGCTTCAATTTGCACTCTCTTTATATATTTTTCCAGTTCAATTTCGTGCCTTGCTTCAAGCTCAGAATGTGTATATACTTCATTATCTTCAAACAGTTTCTTTGCTTTATCAGTTACCATGGCGTCTAATGCGAGAGGTGTGGTGCGTACATTAGGCAAGCCTCTTCTCTCAGCTTCATGATGCCATTCTTCACTGTACCCATCTCCTTCAAATAATACTTTTTCACTGCTCACAATATATTCACGGATAACATGCATTAAGGCGATCTCTTTTTTCTCTCCCTTATCAATTAAAGCATCCACATCATTTTTAAATGCTTTCAATGTTTCGGCAATAATTGTATTAAGAACTGTCATGGCATTGGCACAGTTTGCAGAAGAGCCCACTGCACGGAATTCAAACTTATTACCGGTAAACGCAAATGGGGAAGTCCTGTTCCTGTCCGTATTATCCAGCAATAATTCCGGAATACTCTTATGCAGATCCAGTTTCAGGATAGCTTCATCCTGTTCATCGAATTTATCGCCTACTCTTTCTTTAACATCTCCCAAAACCTTGGTAAGATATTGGCCGATAAAAACAGAAATAATTGCAGGGGGCGCTTCATTGGCGCCGAGACGAAAATCATTTCCGGCAGAAGCGATAGATGCTCTTAATATATCTGCATAATCGTGTACTGCTTTGATGGTATTCACAAAAAAGGTGAGGAACATCAAATTCGTTTTGGGTGTTTTACCGGGAGCAAGAAGGTTTACGCCGGTGTCAGTTGACATACTCCAGTTATTGTGTTTGCCATTGCCATTGATACCTGCAAATGGTTTTTCATGAAACAGCACACGAAGTTTGTGGCGACGTGCAACCCTGTCCATAATATCCATCATTAACAGGTTATGATCTACACCAACGCTCACTTCTTCATAAATTGGGGCGCATTCAAATTGAGAGGGGGCAACTTCGTTATGCCGGGTGCGCAGAGGGATCCCAAGCTTATAGCCTTCTTCTTCAAAATCACGCATGAATGCATATACACGCTCGGGTATGGAGCCAAAATAATGATCTTCCAACTGCTGGCCTTTTGCAGGAGAATGACCGAATACTGTTCTTCCGCTCAACAACAGGTCTGGGCGGGCGTTAAAAAAGCCTTCATCAATTACAAAATATTCCTGCTCCCAACCCAGCGTTGCAGATACCCTCGTTACATTCTTATCAAAATAATGACAAACATCGACAGCGGCTTTATCCAAAGCGGCGAGCGCTTTCAGCAATGGAGCTTTATAGTCCAATGATTCGCCGGTGTAAGAAACAAATATGGTAGGTATGCAAAGTGTTTTTCCTTTTCCTATTTCCATAATAAAAATAGGAGAAGAGGGGTCCCATGCGGTGTAACCGCGTGCTTCAAAAGTTGCCCTGAGGCCACCACTTGGAAATGAAGACGCATCAGGTTCTTGTTGTATAAGGGCGCCGCCGTCAAATTCTTCTATGGGTGTACCATCGCTTTTTATGGTGAAAAAAGAATCATGCTTTTCCGCCGCAGATCCCGTTAGTGGTTGGAACCAGTGCGTGAAATGTGTTACGCCTTTTGCTTCAGCCCATTGGCGAAGGCCAGCTGAAATCTGGTTGGCCACGGCTCTGTCAATTCTCTTTCCGTTCTTAACTGAATTCAGAAGGCTTTTGTATGCTTCATCACTTAAAAATTCGCGTGCTGCCTTTAAAGTGAAAACATTTTCATTGAAAATAGCAGTGATTTTAGCCGACCCGGCAACTGCTTTCTCTGCTGAGGTACTTAGGTTGTCAATTGATTTGAATCTGAGCGACGACATGCTGGTCTGTTTTCAGCGAAACTAAATGATTTCACCCTAAATAAAAAAATCAATTGTTTGCTGCATTTTGGGAAGAAAACTCCGGAAATTTCGGTTGATATTTCTTGCTTTTTCGGAAAAAGAAGTTTTTCTTCAGGTTATTTTTACATTATAAAATTTATTTATTTTTCCGGTTTTGCATTTCTTTTTTTGAACATATCCGTTTTCGATTTACCATTAATGCCAGGCTTAAAAAAAGAAACAACTCCGGAATGGATTTATACCGCACCATTGCACCCGGGAAAGGGATTACATAGCCTATTAAAATAATTTGGGTGAAGCCGTAAAATATAAAAAATAAAAAAAGCGGGTTATTAGCTGTTTCTTCCCAATTTTTTTTATGGAAACGAATCACAACAAAAAGAATTATCCAGAATAAAAGGATATCAAAAGAAGTGAACAATTGCAATGCACCTGTAGCTTCCCAAACAAACGGCCTTAAAAAACTGTTGGCAAATGCCTGTGGCAAGACTTTTGCAAACCTTGCTGCCGAAGGCTGAAGACTATCAATTTTATAAACAGTGTTGGCATGAAGAGATAGGAACTCCTGCTGCCTTTTGATAATAGGGGTAGCAAAATTATTTTCCTTCGAAATAAACATACTTCCCAAAAAAAAGATAATACCTGTTATATAGGTAATGCAGAAATACCGTACAGCCCATTTAGGTTTTTTCCAGCTTATGGCAAGACAAAAAAATGCGGGCAACAAAACGAGCAACATCTGCCCCCGTAGTATCATACATTCCGCGAAAGCCGCTATTATATAAACAGGATAAATAAGTTTTTTTTTTGTATTAATAAATTTGTCAGTAAAGTACAATATGACCGAGATACACAGCAGCAGCAATGCTTCAGCGCGGATACCGCTTAGCCAGAAGGAGGTGAGCGGCAAGAAAAATAAAACGGCAATTATTATTTTTTTCTGTTCATTGAAATACCTGGTCAGCAATTTGTACAATAACAGCAAACCAATAATGCTGATGAAATCAAAAAAAATAACATTGATATAATAATTTCCGTGGCTGAAGATATTGAATATTCCAAGCGGTTTTGTGATCGAGTAATATTCCAGGTAGTTCAGGTACCATTTTAATTCAAGCGGGGGTTTATATAGCAGGTCTCTAAAAAAATCTACAGGTTGCTGTATAAACCTGTTGTGTTCGATCAACGATCCTCGGTTAAATTCCCAACTATCATCACCTTTATAATATTTCCATAGAATATAACCATAAGCGCAACCCATCAACACTTTATAAGCAAAAATGAAAAAAGTTAACCGAAATGGGATATCGATTTTTTTTGCCCTTATGATTGCAGTCAGGACAAGTAAAAAAACAAAAAAATAAAAAATAAAGAGTAACACGTGCGGCATAAAATGAGGCAAATGAGTGTTTAATAAATCAAATCTATAAATTTGAATTTAATATACCTGAATGAACAATAACAAAACAGAAAATCACAAGCTGGTCGCCTTTGTATCCAATAGTGCATGGTCAGTTTATAACTTCAGGTTAGATGTAATCCGTCATCTTCACCAAAACGGGCATAGGTTGTTGGTAATTGCACCTGATGACGAATATTCTTCCTTATTGATTAGTGAAGGGTGCGAATATATCAATATTCATTTCAATAACCGCTCTGAAAGCCCTTTGCTTGATTTAAAATTATACAGGCAGCTGAAAAGAATCTATGCACAAAAAAAGCCTGCATTTATTTTTCATTATGTTATTAAGCCCAATATTTACGGTTCTTTGGCGGCAGTTTCATGTCATATAAAATCTGCGGCTGTGATAACAGGGCTGGGATATTCATTTGCCAAAAAGAACTGGCTGTATAGGATTGTAAAACAGCTCTACAAAAAAGCACTTCGCAAAATAACTGAAGTATGGTTCCTGAATAATGAAGATGCAAAAGCTTTTATTGCTGAAAAGATCGTTGATATAAAAAGAATCAAGGTGCTTCCGGGAGAAGGCATAAATATTCAACATTTTTTACCGGATTTTGGAAACAGCAAAAGAGAAAAATCAGCATTTATTTTCCTGATGAGTACCCGCCTCTTAAAGAGCAAAGGTATTGCGGTGTATGCTGATGCAGCGAGGATAATAAAGAATAAAGGATATGATGCAAATTTTGAACTGATCGGGTTTTTCGAAAAGCACCATCCTGATTCAATTACTGAAAGTGAACTGAGAAAATGGGAAGAAGAAGGCTTGATACGGTATCATGGTTTTGCAAAAGATGTACGGCCTTACCTGAAAGATGCGGATTGCTTTGTGTTTCCTTCATTTTATAATGAAGGTGTTCCCCGTTGTTTGATGGAGGCGGCAAGTATGGAGCTGCCGATCATCACTTCATTTAACCGGGGTTGTAAAGAAGTAGTTTTGAATAATTCTAATGGTTATATCTGCAATCCAAATGACCCATTTGATTTGGCTGACAAAATGGAAAAAATGATAAGTCTTTCAGCCGAAGAGAGGGAACGAATGGGGAAGAACGGGAGATCTTTAGTCATCAAAAAATTTAATGTAGATACAGTGATCAGGGAATACGAAAAAACCTTGGGAAACATTTAAACGCATGAACTAATTTGTCCTATTCCAACCCCAGAAATTTCAACACCCCGGATTTTCTGATCTGATTTTCCCATGTCCAGCTACTTAAATCAGGAAACGCATAATCAAAAGAAGAAATATTATCCCAGTTAAGATTAGACAGATCATTTTCGAGCCAATAAAAATTTCCACCATTTTCTTTTTGAAAATTTCTTACCCATTCATAACCTGAACTAATAATCGGAATTTTCAAAGCAGCGTATTCCAATAGTTTTGTAGAGGCCTGGTGGTTGTGGGGCTCTTCATCTACCCTGAAATCAACTGCGAATTTTGCGCTGCTGACGGTTGCGGGTATTTGTGAATGAGGCAATGGGCCGGCAAAATATATATTGTTGAATTTTTTATAAATATTTTTAAGTTTTTCATAATGATTACTTACAATAAGCAGGCTTTTATTTTTTAGTTTGCCAGTAGAAAAAACATCGATGAATCTATTTATTTTTCGGTCTGCGCCGACACTTCCCGCATACACAAAATCAAATTCTTTTTTTATGGTATCGGTATCAAAATCAAGAAAATAATTGCTTACTCCCATGTTTCGGAAACCAAAGGGTATTTTTTCTTTCAGTCTCAATTTGCTTTTTACGAATTCGTTCAGGAATAAACGATAATCCGGAGTAGGGTTCAATATTTTTTTTGAATAATTTTTCAGGCCAGCGAATGGTCTCACTGATGCAGAGGCATATTCGTGGACTTTTATCATACCTTTCTTTTTTTTGCTTCTATCTATGCCCATAATATGCCATTCTACGTCTGCACTGATTGTATCAATCGCTTCCGGCCTTACAACAGCTGTTTCAATATTATATCTTGAAAAAAAAGCCTGGTAGGCTTCTATTTCAGGTAAAAAAGCTTTGTGAGGATGAACAAAAGCAATTTTCATCAAATGGAATTAGTTGGTGATAAAATTATAAATAACATTGATGCTGTGTTTGTAATTTTGCGCTTTCTTAAAATTTATGGAAATAACAGTCCAAACTGCCGAACAACTCAGACTAACTGCCGAAGAATTTGAACTTATCAAACAAAAACTTGGCCGCATACCAAACTTCACGGAGCTCTGTGCTTTCAGTGCCATGTGGAGCGAGCATTGCAGCTATAAAAATTCTATTAAGTGGCTTAAAACTTTGCCAAGGGAAGGAAGCAAAATGCTGGTGAAAGCAGGGGAAGAGAATGCCGGGTTGATGGATATCGGGGATGGCTATGGTGTAGTATTCAAGATAGAATCGCATAACCATCCATCAGCGATTGAGCCCTTCCAGGGTGCAGCTACCGGAGTGGGTGGCATACACAGGGATATTTTTACGATGGGGGCAAGACCTATCGCTTCATTGAATTCTTTGCGCTTTGGAAATTTAAAGGAGGCTAAAACACAACATTTATTATCTGGTGTGGTGCATGGTATCGGGCATTATGGCAATTGTTTTGGGGTGCCTACAGTAGGCGGCGAAATATATTTCGAAGACTGTTATCATACCAATCCGTTGGTCAATGCTATGAGTGTGGGCATTCTAAAGAATGGGGAAACTATTTCTGCAACAGCAAAAGGAGTCGGAAATCCGGTAATGTTTGTGGGAAGCGCCACTGGCAAAGACGGCATCGGAGGGGCCTCTTTTGCATCAGCGAATATAACAAAAGAAAGTACGGAAGAATTGCCTGCTGTGCAGGTAGGCGATCCCTTCCAGGAAAAAAAATTATTGGAAGCATGCCTTGAAGTTATCAAAACCGGGGCAGTGGTTGGTATGCAGGATATGGGAGCAGCAGGTATCATCTGTTCAACTTCAGAAATGAGTGCCAAAGGAGAAGTGGGCATGAGCATTGATCTTGACAAGGTTCCTGCGCGACAAAAAAATATGAAAGCCTGGGAATTGCTGCTGAGCGAAAGCCAGGAACGCATGTTGATGGTGGTTGCCAAAGGCCGGGAAGAAGAAGTAACCAAAATTTTTACGAAATGGGATTTGCCATGTTCAAAAATCGGAGAAGTTACCGGTGATGGTATGCTAAGGTTTTACTTGCATGGCGAACTCGAAGCTGAAATTCCGGCATATGAGTTGGTACTTGGTGGCGGGGCGCCGCAGTATGACAGAGAGTATAAAGAGCCCGCTTATCTAAAAAAAGTAAATTCATTTGATGCCTCTTCCGTCGAAGTACCCGATGATTTAAAAAGAGTAGCAGAACAACTTATTGCGATACCTAACATCGCTTCAAAAAAATGGGTAGCTGTACAATACGACAGTACTGTTGGTTCAGCTAATGCTTCTACCAATGAACCGAGTGATGCTGCAATTGTGCTGGCAAAAGGAACAAAGAAAGCACTGGCAATAACTACGGATTGCAACAGCCGCTACGTTTTTGCAGATCCATATAAAGGAACTATGATTGCCGTAGCAGAAGCAGCAAGAAATATTGTATGCAGCGGTGGCCGGCCTCTAGGCGTTACCAATTGTTTAAATTTTGGAAACCCTTATGATCCTGAAGTGTACTATCAGTTTGTGCAGGCTATTAAAGGTATGGGGGAAGCGTGCCGCAAGTTTGACACTCCTGTAACAGGGGGCAATGTAAGTTTTTATAATCAAAATCCCGAAGGCGCTGTTTATCCCACACCAACTATAGGAATGGTGGGTCTGCTTGACAGTGTGAAAAATAAAATGACGCTTGATTTTAAACAGGCTGGCGATTTGATTTTCTTAATCGGTAAAAGTAATAATGATATTAACTCTTCTGAATATCTGCATAAAATAAAGGGAATCGGTTTTAGTCCGGCTCCGCATTTTGATATTGATGAAGAATTTACACTTCAGGAAAAAATAAAAGAGCTGATCTATAAGAAACTGATTGATTCTGCACATGATGTAAGCGAAGGAGGTTTGTTTGTGGCGTTGGCAGAATCGGCTTTTAAAAATAATCTAGGTTTTGATGTAGTGGCTTCAGATTATAACATCAGAAAAGATGCTTATTGGTTTGGAGAATCTCAAAGCAGGGTAATCGTTACCGTTAGTGCTGCAAATGTGGAAGAATTCAAAAAAATTCTTGGTAACCATGCTTATGAAGAACTGGGTTTGGTAACAAGCGGTTCTATTGAGGTAGACGGTCAGGACTGGGGAAATATTTTTTCATGGAAGGAGAAATATGATAACGCAATAGAAAATTTATTAAGAGATACAGAAGCAGAAAGCGCATTGGGAGCCTTGTAATATTTTTCAGTAAAATCAGCTTCTGAATTTGTCTTTCAAGTTTAAAAAAGGTAATTCCAGGTATTTGTAAGATAGAAAACTGGTTGCTACCGTAAGCGCAAAGCTTATCACTGCAAGCAGAAAAAAATTAATGTTGTTTTCCAGGCTGATTTTAGTTTGTTTCAGTAAGGCTGCCAGTGGCAATATTATTGCCAAATGATACACATATAAACCGTAACTGATCTTTCCCAGCTTTGAAAAAATATTTTTTTCATCAAAATGGAAAGATACGGACCTCGTAGCGATAACAAAGATAAAACCTGCAAATACAGTTGCATAAATTACAGGAAAATAAATAGCATCTGTTCTGTTCAACTCCAAATATTGATTCAGATAAAAAGTACCAATAGCGAGAACGATAAGGCAATACAGCCATTTGCTGGACATCTGTTTCGGTTTTTGATCTGTCCAATCAGGTTTGCAGGCAACCCACCAACCTGCAAAACCACCTGCGCAGAAATAGTCGAGATTGGATAATATGTCAATATCGTAATAATTGTTTTCTGGCAAATTCAGGTAAAACCAAACCCGATAAGCAATGCCAGCCAACCACAGCATGGTAAATATTTTTGGCAAGTGCTTAGTCGGAAAAAGTAAAAAAATAAAAAACCATAGTAAATAAAAATGTTCTTCGACGCACAATGACCAGAAAGCCCTTAGTGGCCCCCCCCTCGGGAAATCGTTGTGCAGAATCATCTGATAATTTTCAAGAAAACTTATTGAATAAAGTATATTCGGCGAATAACCTGACGATGAGCCGGGGTGAAGTTTTGTTGTAATAAAATTGTAAAAATAAGCAATACCAATACCCGTAAAAAAGAGGGGCCATATACGTAATGAACGTCGTAGGAAATAATAGTACCCGTTTATCTTACCCGATTGTTGTTTTTCATAAACCAGCAGGTAAGTAATCAGGAACCCACTCAGTACAAAAAAGAAATCAACACCAATGCTACCGCCATCTGAAATTAATTTGCGCCAAAACTGATTACCTTCGCGCAACGGAAGATGAAGCAGGAATACACGAAAGAACGCAAAAAAACGCAACGCATTAAAACTGTGGAATACTAAATGGTTTTTTTGCATAATAATTCATTTCAAATATCCGATTTAACTATGATTCAGAAAAATAGTACAATTGTTGTTACCGGAGCGGCAGGTTTTATTGGCAGTTGCCTGGCAGGCTATTTAAACCAGCAAGGTTATACAAATCTTATATTAGTAGATGATTTTAACCGTGAAGACAAATATCCCAATTTTGAAAATAAAAAATTTATTGTTAAAGTTGAACGCGAAATTTTTTTTGAATGGCTTCAAAAAATCAAACCTGAAATAGGTTTCATGTTCCACATAGGTGCAAGAACAGATACCACAGAATTCAATTATTCTGTACACGAACATTTAAATGTAGAATACTCAAAAAAAATATGGGAATACTGTACAGTTCAGGGGGTTCCATTAGTATATGCTTCTTCCGCAGCTACTTATGGCAAAGGCGAACTCGGTTATGAAGATAGCCATGAAATTGTTGCTTCCCTTACTCCCCTGAATCCTTACGGAGTTTCGAAAAATGAATTTGACAAATGGGTACTTCATACGGAAGATCATCCGCCGTTTTGGGCTGGGCTTAAGTTTTTCAATGTGTATGGCCCGAATGAATATCACAAAGGCCGAATGGCCAGCGTAATTTTTCATTCATTCAATCAAATCAAAAAAAGCGGGTTTGTAAAATTGTTTAAATCGCACCGGCCGGATTATGAAGATGGCCGGCAGCTTCGTGATTTTGTGTATGTAAAAGATGTGATCAAAGTTTGTTATTGGCTGATGCAGAACCAACCTGCTTCAGGTCTTTATAATCTCGGCACCGGCAAAGCACGAAGCTTTGACGACCTGGTGAAATCGACATTTGGAGCACTCGGCCTGCCGGCTAAAATCGAATATATTGATATGCCTGAGGATATACGCGAAACCTATCAATATTTTACAGAGGCAAAAATGCACAAATTGCATAGTGCAGGATATACAGAGGAATTTTATTCACTGGAAGATGGCGTGGATGATTATGTCAGGAATTATCTGATGAAAAATTTGTATTATTAATATTGCATGCAAATCGGGCAATATTAAGTAAGCATCTGTCAGGGCTTTTCTATCAATATTTATTATAACAAGAGAAAATATGATGAATAAAAAAATAGCTATTATCGGAGGCGGCAATTTGGGAACTGCTATTGCCGAAGGGTTGATCCAGAGCGGATTTGTTCTTCCAAAACATATTCTTATTACCAAACGTAATATATCAACCTTGCATGCACTTGAGCGTAAAGGAGTATTGGTAAGTGATAAAAATGAAGAAGCTGTTCAGTATGCGGATTTGATCATTCTTGCGGTAAAACCCTTCCAGGTAGACGACGTATTATCCGTATTAAAAAAAGGGTTCGATGAAGAAAAACATGTGTTGGTTTCCGTGGTAACTGGAATTAGCATTGATCATATTGCAGGAATTGTCGGCAAAAAAATATCTATTGTCCGTGCTATGCCCAATACAGCAATTGCCATACAGGAAAGTATGACCTGTATTTCTGCGAAAAATATTTCGGAAGAAAGATTGCAATATGTGCATGAAATTTTCAGTCAGCTCGGAAAAACGGTTACTATCGATGAAAAGCTGATGAATGCCGCGACTGTACTGGGCGCTTGCGGAACTGCATTTGCAATGCGTTATATCCGTGCAAACATCCAGGGCGGAATTGAAATCGGATTCGATGCGGCTACTGCCAACTTAATTGCAGCGCAAACGGTAAAAGGGGCTGCAGAATTATTATTGAAAAAAGGGGCCCATCCTGAACAGGAAATTGATAAGGTCACAACACCGAAGGGTTGTACTATCGCCGGACTAAATGAAATGGAACACCGTGGTTTCAGTTCATCGTTGATCAAGGGATTAGTAGCGAGCTATGATAAAATTGCGAAGGATTAGTAAAGTTTACGGTATCCCAATCTAATTGAAAGGCTTTGCCATCTAATTTCGGTTGGTTGTTTACGGGACTTTCAGCCTGAATAAATCCACCCGGTGACATGGATTGCCTATAATAGGCACAAGTAGGTGGAATATATACTGAACTTGGATTCCCCGCATAGCTTAATTGTTTTGCTCCATAAATGTAGAAAGCATTTTCTCTATTTTGTAAAAGAAAAAATTATTGAAAAGCTGTACGTAAGCGTTTTGCCCGTTACAAAAGGCCCAAATGTTTCTTGGCCATATTCTGTATCATCATTCTGTTTGATATACAACATATTCAAATGTTTTTCCTTCCTGATTTCAAAATTGATTACGGAAGGAGTGTTGTTTTTGAATGCTTCTGATATCATATGCATATTCTTTCCAAAGAATGTACCTTTTAATATGCTTATATTAAATGGTTGAAAATTATGTTCCTTCATTTATTCTATTGAAAATGCTTTTTTCTTCACGATAATATCAGAAAAGCAGGCATGATATATTTTTTAATCATAAATAAGCATCGTAATTGGTATTGAAATATGTTGGATAGGATAAAAATATTCAAGTTTTGTATAATAAAACTTTCGATTTCGCGTTTTTCGCAGCGATTAAATCAAAATAAGATTAGGTAGACAGGAGTTATTATTTAACGCCTCGACAATAGTACATGAAGAAGAGATTAAGTATCATTATTTTAGCTGTTGAAATATCTGGAATCATTCTGTTACACGCAGTTAGATTAAGCAATCAGCAAAAAAACAACAAAGCTTCCAAATCTGATGTAGCTTCACAAGAGGCAAAGTCAACGCACAATTATTTATTTTTAAGTACTAAATAAGTCTCTCTTTTCCGTTAGTTTTTACAGTATTTATTTCATCCTTTGTTTTAAAAACATGATGGTGTTTTTATATGCATCTTCCTTTGCTGCTTTGTCAAATGAAGGATTGCTTGGATTGGCAAATGCATGATCGGCTTCGTATCTTTTTACAAGCAATTTTTTTCCTGCTTTTCTCATATTCTCGCTGAATTCATCAACAACTTTAGGATTTATCCATTGGTCTTTATTGCCGAAAATGCCAAGCACATCGGCATGCAAAGTTTTTAGTTTTTCAATATCTTTTTCAGGCATGCCATAATATAATATACAACCCTCCAGTTGATTTCCTGCAAGCAGTGCTGTTTGCAGACTCCAGCCTCCGCCAAAGCACCAGCCTATGGTATAAATTTTAGCATTCTTCCCCACATAGTCTAATGCTCCTTTAATAATAGCATATGCGCGATCGGTACTAACGGATTGCATGAATTTTGCGGCGTCTTCCCGGTTTGCAGCAACTTTTTTATCGTATAAATCAAGGGCAATTACATTTATATTGCCTAAATCTTTCCACAACTGCTCGCTTTCTTTTTTAATATAGTCGTTTAACCCCCACCATTCGTGGATAACAAATAAATAATTATTTGAGGGGTTTCGGGATTTTATTTCCCATCCGTATGCATCGTTGCCATCGGCAGCCCGGAATGCAATGCTTTTACCATTTTCGCTTTGATATGTAAATGGCAAGGGGTTTTGGTGACTCATAGCAAATTTTTTATCAGATGCAAGTTGTGAAAAAGATTCCGTAGCTGAAGCCGGGCAGCAACTTATTTTTTGCCCGTTTGCATAAAAACATAAAAAAGAAGCGGCAAGTAAAACAGTAAGATTTTTCATATTAAACATTTTGTTTGTGAAAACTGGTTTTTATTTCTTTAAAGCGAATTATTAAAAACCGAAAAGATCGGAATTGGTTCACAAAAAAAATGTTTTTTCCACATTTGGAGCTTAATTTTTAATGCTTGAATAATTTGAGCTAACTTCGCATGACCTTCTGGATTATTTATTTCTGATTATCTTCCTCAGGTCACCATTAAGTAAGACGGGATAGTTAAGCGAAAAAGATTTATGGCAACTTATCAATTGAAATGAAATTCATTTCAATTTGATAATTTTTTATTTGGTAAAAAATTATTTTTAATAGTTAAGAATTCATTTTATGGCCAAGTATATTTTTGTTACAGGCGGTGTTACTTCTTCACTGGGAAAAGGCATTATAGCGGCTTCATTAGCCAAACTTTTGCAGGCCCGCGGCCTCCGGGTTACCATTCAGAAATTTGATCCTTATATAAATGTTGATCCGGGCACACTTAACCCCTACGAGCATGGAGAATGTTATGTAACTGAAGACGGAGCCGAAACAGATCTGGATCTGGGTCATTACGAAAGGTTTCTAAGCATATACACTTCCCAGGCCAATAATGTTACCACAGGCAGGATATATCAAACTGTTATTAATAAAGAAAGAGAAGGAGCTTATTTAGGTAAAACGGTTCAGGTTATTCCCCATATTACTGATGAGATTAAAAGACGGATGTTATTGCTGGGAAAAAATAACGAATATGATATCATCATTACAGAAATAGGAGGTACAGTTGGTGATATAGAATCCCTTCCTTTTGTTGAAGCTGTGCGTCAATTGCAATGGGAAATGTCTGAAGAAGATTGTGTGGTAATACATCTTACTTTAATTCCTTACTTACGGGCAGCCAAAGAGCTTAAAACAAAACCTACACAGCACAGCGTTAAATTACTAAGTCAGGAAGGAGTGCAGCCCGATGTTATTGTTTGCAGAACAGAAGAACCGCTTTCGACTGAAATCAGGCGGAAGATTGCATTATTCTGCAATGTAAAAACCGAAGCAGTAATTGAGGCTGCAGATGCCCCCACTATTTATGAAGTACCCCTTACCATGATGCATGAAAAGCTGGATCTGATCTGCCTCAAAAAGATGAACATTACGAATTATCATGAGCCCGAGTTGGGAAAATGGAAGGAGTTCCTGGATAAGCTGAAATATCCGAAAAGCAAGGTTACTATAGGCCTGATAGGAAAATATATTGAGTTGCAGGATGCTTACAAATCAATTCTCGAAGCGTTTGTACATGCCGGTGCCATGAATGAATGCAAAGTACAGATAGTAAATGTGCACAGTGAATTTATTACCGATGCCAACGTTGGCGAAAAACTAGCAAATCTCGATGGCTTGCTGGTTGCACCGGGCTTTGGTCATAGAGGAGTTGAAGGAAAAATTGTTGCGGTAAAATATGCCAGGGAAAATAATCTGCCGTTTTTTGGAATTTGTCTTGGTATGCAAATGGCCGCTATTGAGTTTGCCAGAAATGTACTCGGTTTGAAAGATGCTCATTCCACTGAAATGAATCCCAATACTACTGATCCGGTTATCGACCTGATGGAAGAACAGAAAAAAGTTACAGCTAAAGGCGGCACTATGAGATTGGGTGCGTATCCCTGTGCTATTTCCAAAGACACACTTGCCTATAAAATTTACAATTCTACTTTAATATCAGAAAGGCACAGGCATCGTTGGGAGTTTAATAATGCTTATCTCAACCAATTTGAAAATGCCGGCATGATTGCGAGCGGTAAGAATCCGGAAAGCGGTCTGGTAGAAATTATTGAGTTGCAAGGTCATCCTTTCTTTATTGGTGTTCAGTATCATCCGGAACTGAAAAGCACTGTAGAAAAGCCGCAACCCGTTTTCGTACATTTCATAAAAGCAGCCAAAGATTTTGCTGAAGCAAGGGTTTCTGCTAAAAACCCAATGCTGCAAAATGAAATGATTGGATAATATAGGTATTTGCTGTTTACAGCTGTTTGGTAACTATATGCAAATGGCCTGCATTTTAGCAATGATTTTGATCTCCCGGCATAAACCATTAACTCTCATCACAACACCCTATCTTTGCACCTCTTTTAAATTCTATTATAATGGGAATGGACCGTAACACCGTGATTGGGTTTGTGCTGATGGGTATTTTGCTGTTTTTGTATCTCTTCATTTCTACAAAAAACAGCCAGGATTATGAAAAGCAAAAGAAGCACTACGATGATTCTGTAAAGCTGGTAAGGGCACACCAGGATTCCATTGCGAGATTGCAGGATACTGCTAAGAATAAAGTTTATGTAGTTGCTGATACAACCGGGGTTCATAAGGCAATGGTGGGTAGCGAACAATTGCTTACCGTCAGAAATAATGTGATGACGATTGTTTTTACTAACAAGGGTGGCCAGCCTAAAGAAGTAGAGTTGGTGAAATTTCAATCATACGATAAAACCCCGGTTAAGGTGCTCAACCCGGCTTCTGAAAATCATTTTTCATATGCCATTAATGCAGGCAACCAGTCTGCCCAGATAGCGGATTTATTTTTTAACGCAGGAAAGCTTACAAAAAATGCTGACGGCTCCCAAACCGTTGAATTCAGTTTGCCTGCATCCGGAGGCGAATCTCTCGTGCATCAGTTTACCATTCGACCTGATGATTATATGATAGACTGGAATGTAAAAGTGGAAAATACATCACAACTTTTTGCAGGTGGAAATTTGAATTTTAACTGGCATTATGAACCCATGCGTGCCCAGCAAACAGCATCATATGAAAAAAGGCAAACAAACATTTCATATTACCAGGACAATAACTTCGATTATATTTCAAGGAAAACTGAAGCCGACTTTAACAAATCTGTTCAATGGCTGGCTGTTTCGCAACAGTTTTTTAATACCACTTTAGTGGCAAAGAACAATTTTAGTTCAGGTTCAGTAAAATGGGCAAGAGAATTATCTGATTCGTCAAATTTGCTCGCAAAAGTAGACGCCGGTTTTCAATCGAAATTACCTTCCGGTAATGCTGCTGTTATACCTTTCCAGGTATACTATGGCCCCAACAACTATACTGTTCTGAAAAATGAACCTGTTGAAGGAATGGCTAAGATTATTGATCTTGGCAGGGGTTTTTATTCTTTTGTAAGGCCGATTAATGTGTATTTGGTAATGCCGGTATTTGACTTCTTTAAGAAATTCATTGCAAGCTATGGTATAGTGATTATGCTGCTTACGATTGTTATCAGGGTAGTTACTTCGCCACTTGTTTATAGCAGCTATTTAAGTGGTGCGAAAATGAAAGCGCTTCGTCCTGAAATTGACGAAATGAAAAAAAGAGTGGGTGATGATCAGCAACGTGCCAGCATGGAGCAAATGAAACTATTCAGAGAAGCTGGGGTAAATCCTTTGGGAGGTTGTATTCCTGCCCTTCTCCAGATACCTATATTCTTCGCTTTATATAGTTTTTTCAATTCGACTATTGAATTGAGGAATCAAAGTTTTTTATGGGCCAAAGACCTCTCGGCTTTTGATTCTATTCTTAGTTATGGCTTTAATATTCCTTTGTATGGAGATCATGTAAGTCTTTTTGGTTTACTGGCATCAGCTACGAATTTTATCATTTCTCTATATGGTATGAGCATGACTACTCCGGACCAAAACAATCCGGCCATGAAATATATGCCCTATATCATGCCCATTATGTTCCTTTTCTTTTTTAACAATTTGCCTTCTGCACTTACCTGGTATTATACTGTTTCAAATATCATTACACTTGCTCTTCAATTTGTAATCCAGAATTATATTATCGATCACGATAAAATACTGGCAAAACTTCAGGCTAACAGAAACAAGCCCAAATCAAAACCCAAATGGCAGGAACGTTTTGAACAGATGCAGGAAAGCCAGAAAAAACTGGATCAAATGAAAAACAAAAAATAATCATTATCAAACATTTGACTTTTCTGTTAATCTTGGGCTTCATTTAAAAGTCTATATTTACACAAATCAGCAGGATGAAGATGTTGAAATATTGTATTGCTTGTTTCTTGAGTCTGGCAATGGTGGTAAGCTTCGCTGTTGCACAGAATAAAGTTTCAGAATTAACTGTTGTGTATGATTATGCTGTTACTTCGGGTGACAACCCCAAACCTGTTAGCGGTTTTGAAGGCGCTATAAGTACTATTTACCTGAAAGGTAACCAGGTTCGTACAGATATGGAAAGCCCTTCATTTTCTTCTTCAACCATTTATGATTCCAAGGCAGGAACGGGTATTATTCTGAAAGAACTAAGTGGCCAAAAATTACTAATTCACCTATCTTCATCAAATTGGGAAGAGATCAATAAAAATGACGAAGGAATTACATTCGTCAAAACCACGGATATTAAAACGATTGCTGGTTACAAATGTAATAAAGCAGTGGGCAAAACTAAATCGGGATCTGTAATTGTAGTATATTACACAACAGAAATTGTTCCTGATAATAAAGATTATAATCCCAGGTTTAAAACCCTTGAGGGGCTGCCACTCGAGTATGAACTAACCAACGGAAATTTTAAAATTCACTACACCGTTTCCAAAATAAACCTGAACCCGGTACCGGCGTCTAAATTTGACTTGCCTAAAAGCGGATATCGCGAAATGACTTATGAAGAAAGTAAAAAATTGAAACAGGGAAGATAGATTTACCCTTTACTTATGTACACTGATTTTTAAATCGAGCAATTGAAGATTGGTTTTCGAAGAACTACTAACAGGGGCAATACTAACTTTATATTTATAAGGCATGATGTAGATAGTATTACCATTTTGGTAGGTAATCACCGTATTTACTGAAATATCATTTTTGCTTTTTTGCTGGTTTACAAAATAGCTTCCCATATAAGACACACCATTCTTCAAAGTAAAAGTGTTGGAAATATTAATCGGAGCAAATTCAGATTTAGCTACAGCATTTTTTCTTTTATCCCCTCCTTTGCTGGCAAAAGCAATAGCAAATACAGCAACTAACAGCACACTTAACGCTGCCTGCAGCACCAATTTTCTACTTTCTATGTTAGTCTGATCTGTCATTACGCAACAAATGTAATAAAAAAAATTGGGTATCTTTTAACCGTTCGTCCCTTATTTTAGTAATTCTTTAACGCAAATATCTGAAAAATGTTACGTTTTGTCGTTAAGCTGTTTATTCACATTTTGTTAGCTTATGTTAATTAATACTGTGTTATTACAAAACAGGTTGCTTTTAATTTCAAATTTGTTAAGAAACATATAAGCCGTAACTTACAATTCATACAAATATGAAGGAAAATCCATACCAATACGACAGTGAAGACCTGGATCAGTTGCTGAAAAGGTATCAAAACCTGCGTACCGGCCTCGCTAATTCTTTTCTTGATGAAGAAGCATTTGAAAAAATAATAGAATATTTTGATGATTCCGAAGAGTTAGTGCAGGCCATCGAAGCGGCAGAACTGGGCATTGAACAGTTCCCTTTCTCATCTGCATTACTTATTAAAAAAGCTGACTTAATGATTGCTACCCGGAAATACGGCGAGGCATTGCAAATTCTCGATAAGGCCGAATTGCTGGATGGTACAGACATTAATCTTTATATTCTCAAAACAGATGCTTTCCTGGCTTTGGATCAGCAGGAAAAGGCAGTTTTCGTTTTGCAGGAAGCACTTCAGCATTTCGAAGGGGATGAACGCATCGAGCTTTTATTTGAGCTTTCGGATGTGTATGATGATTACGAAGAATTTGATAAAATTTTTGACTGCCTGAAATTGATTCTGGATGCTGAACCCAACAATGAGGAGGCATTATATAAAATTTGTTTCTGGACAGATTTCACCGGAAGAAATGAAGAAAGTATCAGGCTTCATCAAAAAATAATTGATGATTATCCTTATAATGAACTGGCATGGTTTAACCTCGCAGCTGCATACCAGGGTTTAAAATTGTATGAGAAAGCAATTGATGCATATAAATATGCGGTTGCAATTGATGAAAAATTTGATTACGCTTACCGTAATATGGGTGATGCATATATAAGGATTAGAAAATTCAGAGACGCTATTGAAGTGCTTGAAAGGGTTATTGAATTGAGTCGACCCGAGGATGATATTTATGAGGCTATTGCCCATTGCTATGACAAATTAGGCAATTACGGTCAGGCAAGAATATATTATCGAAAAGCATCTCATCTCAATGCTGATGACAGCAAACTACATTACAAAGTTGCCTGCACATATTTAAATGAACAGAATTGGCAAAGTGCAGTAAAATATCTTGAAACAGCCATGCGTATACATCCTAATCAACCGGAATACAATCTGGCTATGGGTGAATGCAAGATGCGTTTAAGCGAATACAAAGATGCTATCCAGTATTTTACTCATGTAGTTCGGATGAGGCCAAAGAACATTTCAAGTTGGGAAGCGTTAATCAGATGCTTGTACACAGCAAAATTTTTTGTCGAGGCAACCGAACAGGTGCAGGCTGCTCTTAAAATCACCAATGGAAAACCAATATTTAATTTTTACCAGAGTGCAATTTATTTTGCGATGGGAAAATCAAAACAGGGGTTGCTTCACCTTGAAAAAGCAATGAGTCAATCGCCAAAACTGCTGAAAAAAATGATTGAACTTAACCCCGCAGTTTTGCAATATCAGTCAGTAGTTGATTTGATTGCCCGGTATAAAAAGAATAAATTGTTATAACAGTTTGCGTGTTAGATTATTGTCCGGCAACCTGCAGGTGTGTTTATATTACATTGTTTCTTATTTTTGCGCCCAGTTTTAATTCAATGAAGATGATGAATTTTAAATTAACACAGATACCTGAGCGTAAAGCAAAGCCAAGAAAAAGCGGCATTACGATGGTAATGGATAAGGGCCTGAGTGTAGAAGAAGTAAAAAGTTTTTTAAGTATTTCCCATCCACATGTTGATATTGTGAAACTGGGTTTTGGAACTTCTTTTGTAACACCTGTTTTGAAAGAGAAGATTGAAGTATATAATTCATACAACATTCCTGTTTATTTCGGCGGTACTTTATTTGAAGCCTTTCTGATCAGGAATTTGTTCGATGAATATATCAATGTTTGTAAAGATTACGGCATTAAATACATGGAAATAAGCGACGGTTCCATAACCATTCCGCATGCAGAGAAGTGTGGTTACATTGAAAAAATGACTAAATACGGAACTGTATTAAGTGAAGTGGGAAGTAAAGATGCAGAGCATATCATCCCTCCTTACAAATGGATTGAATTAATGCGTGCGGAACTGAACGCCGGTGCCACCTACGTGATTGCAGAAGCACGCGAAGCTGGAAATGTCGGTATCTACCGCGGCAGCGGAGAAGTGCGTGAAGGTTTGGTGCAGGAAATCCTTACTCAGATACCTGAAGAAAAAATTTTATGGGAAGCACCACAGAAATCCCAGCAGTTATATTTTATCGAATTGATTGGTTGCAATGTGAACCTCGGTAATATTGCACCAACTGAAGTAATTCCGCTGGAGGCTATGCGTATCGGACTTCGCGGTGATACCTTTCATTTGTTTCTCGATAAAAAAGAAAAAAAGTGAAAAAATTTGGACTGATTGGACACCCGTTGAGCCATTCATTTTCACAAAAATTTTTTACGGAAAAATTCAACAAAGAAAATATTACGGATTGTACTTACCAGAATTTCTCCATTCCATCAATTAATGATATTTCAATTATTCTTCAATCCGAGCCCGACCTGAAAGGGTTGAATATTACTATTCCTTACAAAGAGCAGATTATTCCTTTTCTGAATTTTAAAAATGATGTGGTTGAACAAATCAATGCCTGCAATTGCATTAAGATTGTTGATGGTAAGTTGTATGGTTATAATACTGACGTGGTAGGGTTCGAAATTTCATTAAAAAAGAAATTAAAGCCATATCATAAGCAGGCATTAATATTGGGTACCGGCGGGGCATCAAAAGCTGTTCAATATGTAATGAAGAAGCTTGGCATCGGGTATAGCTTGGTTTCGAGAAAACCATCTGTCAACGATATGTTAAGTTATAAAGACCTGAATGAAAGTATCATTGTTTCTCACCTCCTTATTATTAATACTTCGCCGGTTGGAATGTACCCTAACGCAGAAGCATATCCTGAAATTCCATACGGGGCTATTACTCCCCAACATTATTTATTCGACCTTATTTACAATCCTGGAAAAACAACCTTCCTGAAAAAAGGGGAATATCAGGGCGCCGCAATCGAAAATGGTTTAGAAATGCTGGTGTTGCAGGCTGAAGAAAGCTGGAGGATATGGAATCAGGGATCACCAATAAGTTGAATTGTTGGTTGTTGCATGATACTTCAACCACTCAGTATTTCAACCTATTAATTTAATCTTTGCTTCATCAGGCACAGCCGTAATTTTTTTCAGTTGGTAATTAAAGCAAACCATGCGTGTTTTTGCTGCAGCAAGAAGGATGGGTTTGCCATCTGATTCTTTTTCCAGTTTGTAAAAAATATCAAAATCTACTCTTGAGAATTCAGAGGCCGTAACATAAGCCTTAATAATGTCTCCATAAAATATTTCGTTTTTGAATTCAATGACAACATCACTCATGATCAGGCCAATACCACAAACATCAAATTCCTTATAGCCGTGTTGCTTAAGAAATTGAACCCTTGCTTCATGAATAATCGAAAGCACTGTATCATTACCAACATGACCACCATAATTCAAGTCGGTTATGCGTATTGGTATTAAAGTTTTAAACGAAAACCGTTCCGGTAACTCGAGTTTTATTCTTGCCATAAATTATTTTCACAAAAAAGACACAAAGGATGTAAAGGAACTACAAAGTTTCAATTAACCTTTATTTCGTTGTATCCGTGGTTAGTAGTGTGAAGCTCTGTTTTCAAAAATGCAATCATCTTATCCAATGCTTTTTTCCGGTGGCTGAATTTGCTTTTTTCAGCCATACTCATTTCTGCAAAGCTTTTATTACTTCCGTCAGGAACAAAAACAGGATCGTAGCCGAAACCTTTTTTTCCTTTTCTGGCAGATAATATTTTTCCATTGCAAACTCCTTCAAACAAATATTCTTTATTGTTGAGTATTAATGAAATTACAGTTCTGAATTTTGCTTTTCTGTTTTGGGTATTGCCCAGCTTTGATAATAATTTGTCAATGTTTTTTTCGGATAATTTATCGTCTCCTGCATATCTTGCACTCTTTACACCCGGCTCACCATTCAATGCTTTCACTTCCAGGCTTGTGTCTTCGCTAAAGCAATTTGCTTTAGTGAGCTGATGAATGGTTTTTGATTTTTCAGAAGCATTTGCTTCAAGTGTATCGTGTGGTTCTGGAATATCAATATCAATACCTGCCTGTTTCAGACTTATTACTTCAATAATATTCCCTGTTGCAGATTGTATTTCTTCAACTTTGTATGGATTGTTGGTTGCAAAAATCAGTTTGGTCATTTTTAGTGTTTGAGTACAAAGACACAAAGGTGTTAAGGTTTAAAATAATCTTTCTGTTTAGTGTTTGGTTGGCTATATTTTCATATATCGAAAAGTTTTTTCAGACAAACCCAGAGTTTGCTTTTTAAAATCTTTCCATCGTTTGTATTGGTGTCTAATTCTTCCAAACCTGGAACATACAAATACGTACTGCTATCATATTCCTGCAGTTTAAACATAGGGAACTCAATGGGAAGCTGTATGTTTGTGGGGGTACAGCCAAATAATATTATTGATTTTGGCTGTAATTCTTTTTTCAGATCAGTAATGCTAAGTTTATTTTCCGCATTGTTTACAATAGCAACATCATCAATATTCATTTTGCAGGCTTCAAGTAATTTTATCAGGAAAAAGAGCCCCCTGTCGTTTACAAACACAGCATCTTTACTTTTGACAAGTATCAGAATTCTTTTTTTGTTGCCACCGAGAAACTTTGCCCGGGGTTCAGTTCTTGTATCTGTAATTGTTTTCTCCTCATTTAATGAAATGACTGCATGTTTATATAAACCTGCCAATACCAATGGTGATAAATGGATTTCCTGAAAGCTCATGTTTCAAAATTATATGATAAAACTGCCAATTTCATAAAATATTAATTTTGGCGGTTGTGTGTGAATGTATGACGGCGCCACACTGCAACAATTAGATACTTAAATCAGCTTTATATCTTTTATTGACAAGGGGGATTTTTTTTGTTTGTAAAACTAACAAGTGTTAGTTTTTTTCTTTGCTTTCACAAAGAATCTTTGTTTATTTGCAGCGGAAAATACATTTTTATGATAGAAACGATGGGCATACAAATCACAAAAACGGCTGTCAGCAAGCTGAACAAAATGAATTTTGACAATTTACCTTTCGGTAAATATTTTACAGATCATATGCTGGAAGCCGAATATGAAAAAGGCGAATGGAAATCAGTGGAAATTAAACCTTACCAGCCATTGTTGCTGGAACCTTCTACTGCAGCCCTTCATTATGGCCAAGCTATTTTTGAAGGTATTAAGGCATATAAAAATGTGCAAGGGGAAGCATTCATTTTCCGACCTTATGATAATTTCCGGCGATTTAATATTTCTGCCCGGCGTATGGAAATGCCTGAAGTTCCGGAAGAAATTTTTATTGAAGGTATGAAGCAGCTTATTGCCTTGGATAAGAACTGGATCCCCGAAAAGGCTGATTATTCTTTGTACATCCGCCCGTTGATGTTTGCGACTGATAATGTGATTGGAGTAAAACCGTCGGAAACGTATAAGTTTTTAATTCTTCTTTGTCCCACCGGACCGTATTATGCAGCACCGATGAAGATATACGTAGAAGAAAAATATACCCGTGCAGCTCCTGGTGGAGTCGGCTTTGCTAAGAATGCAGGCAACTATGGCGGAAGTATGCATGCTACTTCAGTTGCCAAAAGCCATGGCTATGACCAGGTGTTATGGACCGATGCTTTTGAACATAAATGGCTGCAGGAAGTTGGCACTATGAATGTTTTCTTCATTTTTGGTAATAAGGCCGTTACCCCCTCATTGGAAGAAGAAACGATTTTGGAAGGTGTTACCAGGGATAGCGTGATAGCTATATTAAAAGAAATGGGGATTGTTGTTGAGGAAAGGAGGATTAATGTAGATGAAGTTACTGACGCTTATAAATCAGGAAAGTTGTCCGAAGTTTTCGGAACAGGCACTGCAGCTACAATTTCGCCTATTAAAGAGCTTCGATATAAAGACTTTGTTATGAACTTTGACACAGATAAATGGACTATCGCCCCCGCCGTTAAAAAATCGCTCACGGAAATCCGTGAAGGGAAAGTGGCAGACAGGTTCGGCTGGATGGTGAAAGTGTAGTTGTTTTGGATATACGAGATTACAGGACTTGGGAGAAAAGTGCTTGCATTTATTTGGTATTTCGAGCCATATACCCTGTGTCTTATTCGAAATTAAAATCTGTACCTCATTTATTTGGATATTAGCTTTCCTGCCTTTACCTTTGCCGTCCTAAAATAAAAATAGGTCAGAATGCCTACTATACAGCAATTAGTTAGAAAAGGAAGAGAAATTATCAAAGCCAAAAGCAAATCAAGGGCTTTGGATGCATGTCCGCAGCGTCGTGGTGTTTGTACACGTGTTTATACCACTACACCTAAAAAGCCAAATTCAGCCTTGCGTAAAGTAGCTAAAGTTCGTTTAACTAATAAGGTAGAGGTAATCGCCTATATTCCCGGCGAAGGTCACAATTTACAGGAACACTCTATTGTGCTGATCCGGGGCGGCCGTGTAAAAGATTTACCAGGTGTGCGTTACCACATCGTTCGCGGCAGCCTTGACACTGCGGGTGTGAAGGACCGCAAAAAAAGCCGTTCCAAATACGGTACTAAAAAAGAAAAAGGTGGTGGAAAACCAGCAGCAAAAAAATAATTTAAATAGAAATATAATTCAGCAATGAGGAAAACGCAAGCCAAAAAATTACCACTCGCCCCTGATGCAAAATTCAATGACATCCAGGTTACACGTTTTGTGAACAACCTGATGTGGCAAGGTAAAAAGAACACGGCGTTCAATATTTTTTACAATGCTATTGAAAAGGTTTCCAGGCAAACCAACGAAAACGGTTACGATGTTTGGAAGCGTGCTTTGGCAAATATCACTCCTGCAGTTGAGGTTCGCAGCCGGAGGATCGGCGGTGCTACTTTCCAGATACCTTCTGAAGTGCGTGCAGATAGAAAAATTTCTTTAAGCATTAAATGGCTAATCCGTTACAGTCGTGAACGCAACGGAAGAAGTATGGCCGATAAATTGGCTAATGAAATTGTGGCAGCCAGTAAAGGGGAAGGTGGTGCTTTCAAGAAGAAAGAAGATACGCACCGTATGGCTGAAGCAAACAAAGCTTTTGCACACTTTAAAGTATAATCTATCAGATATATAATAAGCTAATTTGAAACCCCGCAATTCGTGGGGTTTTTAGTTTAAAAGCTTTTATGCGGAGATGTAACAAAGATATGATCCCCCGAGTTACGCCGTTTGAGGGATTAATATGATTATGAATTAAATCAGGGAATCAAAAAAATAAGATTAATCGCGGATCAGACAATCATTCAATGGGTAGCGCAATCGATGAACAGTGCATCGCATGATGTTCGATCTTAGTTGTAAAAACTGGAATCAAATAATTGCCAATCTAAAATTGCAGCCTGAAGTTCTCAGATATAAAACTTTGCAGGTTGATATCTGCCAAACTGTTCATAGAAACTTTACCCACACATACCTTTTTCCATCAATAATTTATGTACCTTTGCACACCGAAATTTCAAAAATATTAAACCAATGCAGCCGTTATTATAATTTATGTGATGCTTTTATGATTGATGTTTAACAATATCAATATTTTATAAATTGTTAAGGCAAAAGCTACATTGGCGATTAAAGCAAGTTCAAGAGCAATAACTTTTTAAAATAAAAAAATGGCAGACTTACGATTTCAAAGAAACTTTGGTATTGCAGCTCACATTGATGCAGGCAAAACCACCACTACAGAACGCATTCTGTATTACACCGGCGTGAACCATAAAATCGGCGAGGTGCACGATGGTGCTGCAACTATGGACTGGATGGCGCAGGAGCAGGAAAGAGGTATTACCATTACTTCTGCTGCTACTACCTGTTTCTGGAATTTCCCTACAACACAGGGACAGAAAAACGCCAATACAAAACAATATAAATTTAATATTATCGATACTCCGGGGCACGTTGATTTTACTGTTGAGGTAGAACGCTCATTGCGTGTACTGGATGGATTGCTGGCGTTGTTTTGTGCAGTGTCAGGCGTTGAGCCGCAATCCGAAACTGTATGGCGCCAGGCCAACCGTTATAAAGTTCCACGCATCGGTTTTGTAAATAAAATGGACCGTGCCGGAGCTGATTTTTTGAATGTGGTGAAGCAAGTAAAAGAAATGCTCGGCGCAAAGGCAGTTCCTTTGCAATTACCGATTGGGGCTGAAGACAGCTTTAAAGGTGTTGTGGACCTGATCCAGATGAAAGGGATTATATGGGACGAGGACACAAAGGGAATGACTTACAAGGAAGTTCCCATTCCTGATGATATGAAAGAGGAAGTTAATGAATGGAGACAACATTTGATCGAGGCTGTTGCTGAATATGATGATAAATTGTTGGAGAAATTTTTTGAAGACCCGAACAGTATTTCTGAAGATGAAATTCATGAAGCGATCAGAAAAGCAACCATCGATATTTCTATTATCCCGATGATGTGCGGTTCATCTTTCAAAAACAAAGGTGTTCAAACAGCATTGGATGCAATCGTTCGTTACCTGCCCGGACCGTTGGATATTGAATCTGTAAAAGGAACGGACCCCTCAACAGGAGAAGAACTTGAGCGTAAACCTGATGCAAAAGAACCATTCTCTGCATTGGCATTTAAAATTATGACTGATCCGTTTGTTGGAAGGCTCGCGTTCTTTCGTGCCTACAGCGGGCATTTAGATGCTGGCTCTTATGTGTTGAATACAAGAACAGGAAAAAATGAACGTATCTCCCGTATTATGCAGATGCATGCCAATAAACAAAACCCGATCGAATTTATCGAAGCAGGTGATATTGGTGCAGCTGTAGGTTTTAAAGATATCAAAACAGGCGATACACTTTGCAATGAAGATCATCCGATTGTTCTGGAAAGCATGACTTTCCCTGAGCCGGTTATCTCTATTGCTGTAGAACCTAAAACACAAGCGGATGTAGACAAGATGGGTATGGCTATAGCAAAACTGGTTGAAGAAGACCCTACCCTTCGTGTGAAAACAGATGAAGAAACAGGTCAAACTATCTTGAGCGGAATGGGAGAATTACACCTGGAAATTATCGTGGACAGGATGAAACGTGAGTTTAAAGTAGAGATTAACCAGGGCGCTCCGCAGGTTGCTTATAAAGAAGCATTCCAGAAAACAGTTGAGCATAGAGAAATTCTTAAAAAACAAACCGGCGGCCGTGGTAAATTTGCCGATATCGTGTTTGAACTCGGGCCTGCTGATGAAGAGTTTTTGAAAGAAGATAAAGGACATTACCAGTTTGTGAATGACATATTCGGAGGTTCAATTCCCCGTGAGTTTGTTCCAGCAATACAGAAAGGATTTGAAAGCTCGATGACTGCCGGAGTGCTGGCAAGCTATCCGGTCGAAAATATGAAGGTCCGTGTATTTGACGGAAGCTTCCACCAGGTTGACTCTGATTCCATGTCATTCGAACTTTGTGCAAAACAAGGTTTCCGCGAAGCTGCTAAAAAAGCAAAACCAGTTTTGCTGGAACCGATCATGAAAGTAGAAGTGATCACCCCCGACCAATATATGGGTGATGTTACAGGTGATTTGAACCGTCGCCGCGGTATCCTTGAAGGAATGGACAGCAAGAACAATGCACAGGTGATTAAGGCAAAGGTTCCGTTGAGCGAAATGTTTGGCTATGTAACACAATTGCGTTCACTTTCATCGGGCCGCGCCACTTCAACCATGGAGTTCTCTCATTATTCACCAGCACCTAATAATATTGCTGAAGAAGTGATTGCCAAAGTGAGAGGAAAAGTGAATGCATAATTATTTATTGCAATTATATTTTATGCAACCTCGTCAAATCGGCGAGGTTGTTTTTTTAAGCGGTGTATGTAAAACATAATTAAACCGGTTTCCGTTAAACCTTTTTAATTTTATGTACTCTAATCGTAAATTTAAAATTGTCTGTTATGAAAAAAATAGTAAGCCGCTTAACAATATTGTTTGTAATTGCAATGGCAGTTTCATTTTCTGCTTCTGCTCAGGTATATGTTACCGTTAGGCCCCCGGCCCCGGTTATTGTCCGGCCTGTACGGCCCTCACCTGCACATGTATGGATAGAAGAGGACTGGAATGCCAGAGGCGACCATTATGAAAGTGCAGGCGGCCATTGGGTATTACCTCCCCACCCGGGATGGGTTTGGATACCTGGCCGTTGGACACATGCACGGAGGGGTTGGAGGTGGATGCCTGGTCATTGGAGAAGAGGAGGGAGGTATTAAAATTTTCTCTTATTCAATAGATAATTTGTTTATCCCGTCAATTTCAATATGACGGGATTTTTCTTTTAACTGATCAGCTTTTCAGATGAATGATTTAATTTCCCTCAAAATTAATGTATGGCGTGTAACCCAAAAACCTTCTGGTTTTTTTTAATAACCATTATTGCATGTTCTTCGCTCAAAGCTCAATATGGAAATAAATATGAATGGAGTAAGGACGGAAATTCTTATTACCAAGTAAAGCAAGGAGAAGTCGTTTCTATATCGGTCGCTGACAATAAAGAAACAGTAATTGTACCAAAAGATAAATTAGTTCCGCCAAACCAAAATGCTCCGATATCCATCAGGAGATTTTTGGTTTCTGCGAATGGTCAAAACTTTTTAATCTATAACAATACAAAAAAAGTATGGCGCTATGACACACGGGGAGATTATTGGATATACAATTTACAAAACAGTTCATTAACACAGCTGGGAAAATCATTGCCTGCTTCATCACTGATGTTTGCGAAATTTTCTCCTGATGAAAATAAAGTGGCATATGTAAGCGGGCATAATTTGTTCGTTGAAGATTTATTAACACACAACATCAAACAGCTGACATTTGATGGTACCCGCCAACTCATTAACGGCACTTTCGACTGGGCGTATGAAGAAGAATTTGATTGCCGTGATGGTTTTCGCTGGAGCCCTGACAGTAAAAAAATTGCATACTGGCAGATTGATGCAAATAATACCAGGGATTACCTGATGCCCAACTTAACTGATTCGGTATATTCAAGAGTTGTCCCGGTGGAATATCCTGTTGCCGGTGAGAAGCCTTCTCCTTATAAAATTGGGATAGTGGATATCTCATCTTCACAAACAAAATGGATGAACATCCCCGGCGATGCTGTGTGGGGAACTTACGTTCCGCGCATGGAATGGGCCGCCAATAATGATGAACTCATTATTCAGCATTTAAACAGGAAACAAAATCAAAGTGACCTGATGTTGTGTAATGTCGCTGATGGTTCTTCAAAAATCATTTATACTGAGAAAGATTCAGCATGGATCGATATTGAAGGCCGTTATTATGGTAATTACAGAATGGGTGGATGGGATTGGTTGAATAACGGATCCGCATTTTTGTGGATGAGTGAAAAAGACGGATGGTTGCATTTGTATCTTATTAGTCATGATGGGAAAAAAGAAACCCTGATAACGCCCGGTAATTATGATGTGATGGATATAAAGCGTATTGATGAAAAAGGAGGCTATGTTTATTTTATGGCATCGCCGGATAATGCTACTCAGAAATATTTATACAGAACAAAATTGAATGGTAAAGGCAAAGCAGAATTATTATCCCCCTTAAACCAGGTTGGTACACACGATTATATCATTTCTACGAATGCAAGGGTTGCCTGGCATAGTTTTTCCAATCATTATACACCAACAATAACCGAATGGATTGCATTACCGGATCATTCAGCATTGGATGGACACAAAGTGTATCATGCAGTAGAAGCTGCTGATTCAGCCAAATCAAATATCAGTTTCTTTAAAATAAAAACAGAAGAAGGAATTGAAATGGATGCCTGGATGCAGAAGCCAACACATTTCGATGTTTCAAAAAAATACCCGGTTGTGTTTTTTGTTTACACAGAACCGGCGGGCCAAAATGTAAGAGATTCCTGGGGCATTGCGAATAACAGAATTTATAATGGCAGCATGGCAGATGACGGTTATATCTATGTTTCTATCGACAACAGGGGAACCCCGGTTCCCAAAGGGAGGGAATGGAGAAAATGTGTTTACAGAAAGATCGGGTTGATCAATATAAATGACCAGGCATTGGCAGCTAAGGAAGTCTTGAAAATGCCGTTCATCGATACTTCACGTGTGGCTGTGTGGGGATGGAGTGGCGGCGGCTCTGCAACATTGAACCTGATGTTCCAGCATCCTGAAATTTATAAAACAGGCATTGCCATTGCTGCAGTCGGTAACCAACTTACCTATGATAATATTTACCAGGAAAGATATATGGGTTTGCCGCAGGAAAACAAAGAAGATTTCATAAAAGGCTCTCCAATTACCTACGCAAAAAACCTTCGTGGCAATTTATTATACATTCACGGAACCGGTGATGACAACGTTCATTACAATAATGCTGAAATGTTGTTGAATGAATTAATAAAATACAACAGGCAGTTTCAGTTTATGGCTTATCCAAACCGGACACACAGTATTAATGAAGGAACCGGAACAAATGAGCATTTAAAAACCCTCTGCACAAATTATTTGAAAGAACATTGCCCACCTGGTGGAAGATAAAAATGAGAAATCAGGAATTGGAAAGAGGTTTCTGCCTTTCTGGTCTCTTTTTTATCATTTTCATTTCTTATTTATAAGGAACTTTATACTTCAGAGAGATTGCTATGAAACATTTGCTGTTATTGAATATTTTGATTTACTCTTTTGCTAATCATTCTTTTTCCCAGGTTATTGAACTAAAAAATGGCCTGAAAATCCATTCATCTGTAAAAATCAAAAAAGATTTTTACCTGCTGGATGCGGGCAAAGATCTTCAAGCGCCTGTAATAGAAATTGAAGGCAACGATATTGTTGTTGATTTTAATGATGCAACAATTAAAGGCAGCAATGATAAACAAATGCCGGATGAGTTCTATGGCTTAGCTGTTCTGATTAAAAGCGGGAAAAACATTACAATAAAAAATTTAAACATCAGAAGTTTTAAAGTGGCATTGATGGCGAGAAATGTGCAGGGATTAATAATTGAACATTGCAATTTCAGTTATAATTACCGGCAGCATTTGAATAGCACTCAACAAAAAGAAGATGTAAGTGACTGGATGAGCTACCATCACAATGAAAATGATGAATGGCTGCGTTATGGTGCAGCAATGTATTTAAGAGGATGTAATAATGCTGTCATCAATAATAACCTGGTAAACGGCGGACAATGTGCATTGATGATGACAGACTGCAATGATGCCATGATTTACAACAATGATTTTTCTTTCAATTCCGGCATCGGAATTGGATTATACAAAAGCAGCCGAAATAAGATCATGCATAATAAACTCGATTGGAATGTGCGTGGTTTTAGTTACGAAGTTTATTATCGTGGCCAGGATTCTGCTGCAATCCTGGTTTTCGAACAATGCAACGAAAATGTTTTCGCTTATAACTCCGCAACGCATTCAGGCGATGGATTTTTTCTTTGGGCAGGTCAAACGACAATGGATACCGGAAAAGGGGGCTGCAACGATAATCTTCTCTATAAAAATGATTTTTCCTACGCACCTACAAATGGCGTTGAATTGACCTTCAGCAGAAATAAAATCATCAGGAATAAAATTGAAGAATGCGATAACGGCATTTGGGGCGGGTATAGCTATAATACTTTAATAAGAAAGAATGAAATCATCGGGAATAAAACGGCCATTGCTATTGAACAGGGCCAGGATAATAAAATTTTAAGCAACACTTTTCGTGATAATAACACATCCATCAAACTTTGGGCAAGAAAAGACCAGCCGAAAGATTGGGGATATGCGCAAAATCGCGATGTTCGCAGCATGCGATACGAAATTGCCGATAATGTTTTCAATCACGAGCATTTGGTGAATGATATTTCCAATACCTCTGATTTGGTTGGCAGGAATAATTATTATAAAAATTGTGATTCACTGTTCAGGCAGGATACAACCATCAGCAATGCATACATGACTGATGTGCCGGTTTTGATCCGGGAAACAGAAGATGATATCAATCTTCCTGAAATAAAGAATGCGCAGGATGCTTTTCTTTCAAAATCTCATCCGAAAGGAAAAAAAGAAATGCGCATTACCGAATGGGGGCCTTATGATTACAAGTATCCCATGATCTGGAATACAAACCCTCAAAGTCAGTCTGATACTTTGCAATTCGATATCCTGGGGCCAAAAGGGAAATGGAAAATGATTGATGCAAAAGGGATAAAAAATATTTCCATAAAAGAAGGAGTTGTTCCCTCGAAAATTATTGTAATAACAAATAAAGCAGAAAAAAGCGGGGTAGTTCTTGAAATGGGATTTATTGGTGATGAAATCACAACTCAATTTGGAGAAAAAATTAAAGCGGGAACCCCATATCGGTTCAATTATAAAGAATCGTTCGTTCCAATTTCATGGTCAGTTAATTGGTTTGCTTTTGACAGTGCTTCGGATCCGGTCGAGTCTGCTGAAAAAATGAAGGCTCTTGTTGAAAAGCAATCTCTCAAACAGGAAACTACGGCCGATTTACATTATGCTTGGTGGGGCGGAATAAAGGAATCAGGAAAAGTATATTCTCCATTCCTGACTACGGCTACCGGCAAAGTTGAAGTAGAGGAAGGTAAATATGAATTGAATGTTACCTGGAACGATGTGGTAAGAATTTATGTAGACGATTTATTAGCTATCGACGAATGGAAGCCGGTTAAATTTCTTTTTGATGAATCGCCGCATAAAAGGGTAAAGCTGAATTTGTCGGCCGGGCAGCATATCATCCGCGTTGAACAGGCTGCCTCGGGCGGTTTTGCTTCGCTTGTTGTTAACCTGAAACGACTCTAAACTCAATCGTTTGAAAATCCCTAAAAAAAACCTCCTAATTCTTTGTCCGTTTAACTTATAGCCCATACCTTTGCACTCCCATTCCAAAAATGGGTTTGGCATATGTCTCAACGTATCAGAATCAAATTACAGTCATACGATCATAACCTGGTAGATAAATCTGCCGAAAAGATCGTAAAAACCGTGCGCAGCACCGGTGCAGTAGTTACAGGACCTATTCCTTTACCTACTAAAAAGAAGATTTTCACCGTTTTGCGCTCACCACACGTAAATAAGAAGGCCCGTGAGCAGTTCCAATTGCATACGCATAAGCGTTTGCTGGACATCTACACTTCTTCATCAAGAACGGTAGATGCGCTTTCAAAGCTGGATTTACCAAGTGGTGTTGATGTTGAGATCAAAGCCTGACGAATAAGATTTAAAGTTCTTTATATATCTATCTGCAAACCTTGTGAGCATTCACAAATAAAGCAGCGCTGGATTTAAAATTATAAACTTCCGAAAGGAAGATACATATGAACAAGCCGTTCCGGGTTTGTTTACTGCTGGTACTTCTTAGTCCTGAGCCTTGCGAAGGGCAATAAAAGAAAAGGTCAGCAGCAAACGAGGGATTGAAATCTTGCTTATCCATTCAGTTGGTAAGCCAACGATTGTCCTTATACCTGCGGCGCAAACAGAAAAAAATGAAAGGTATTATCGGCAAGAAAATTGGGATGACAAGCATCTTCAGTCCAGATGGAAAGCAGACTTCCTGCACCATCATTGAAGCTGGTCCTTGTGTGGTTACACAAGTGAAAACAAAAGATACGGATGGTTATAGCGCACTTCAGTTGGCGTTCGGAGACAAGAAAGAAAAACATACTATCGCTGCAGAAAAAAACCACTTCGCAAAATCCAGCACTGCCCCCAAAAAGTTCGTAAAAGAATTCCGCGATTTCTCAATAGAAAAAAATTTAGGTGACTCAATAACAGTTGACATTTTCGCTGAAGGCGATAAAGTGAACGTTGTTGGCACTACAAAAGGAAAAGGTTTCCAGGGTGTAGTAAAACGTCACGGTTTCCATGGTGTTGGCCAGCAGTCACATGGCCAGCACGACCGTCAACGTGCTCCGGGTTCTCTCGGTAACTCGTCTGATGCATCGCGTGTTATGAAAGGCGTTCGCATGGCAGGAAGAATGGGCGCAGACCGGGTGAAGATCAAAAGCCTGAAAGTGGTAAAAATTTTCCCGGAAAAAAATTACATCCTGATCAGTGGCTCTGTTCCGGGCCATAACGGTTCAATTGTTTATATACAGAAATAATAAACCACAAAGGTTTTAAATAAAAGAAAATGCAAGCAGAAGTTTTAGATATAAAAGGAAAGAAAACCGGCAGAACGGTTGAACTGCCTGAAGAAATTTTTGGCATCGAACCGAATGAGCATGTAGTTTACCTTGCCGTGAAACAGTACCTTGCTGCACAACGCCAGGGAACGCACAAAGTGAAAACGCGTCTGGAAGTAAAAGGTTCGTCTAAAAAATTGCACAAACAGAAAGGTACAGGTGGTTCCCGAAAAGGAAATATCCGCAATCCTTTGTATAAAGGCGGGGGTACTATTTTCGGTCCTAAACCACGCAGCTACGATTTCAAATTAAATCGTAAAGTAAAAGATCTTGCCAAAATGTCTTCTCTTTCCCATAAAGCAAAGAATAATGCAATTGTGGTGCTTGAAGACATCAGGTTCGATACACCAAAGACGAAAGATTTTACAGGCATTTTGAAAAGTCTTTCAGTAGCAGATAAGAAAACACTGTTTGTGTTTCCTGAATACAATGATAATGTATACCTGAGTTTGCGCAATGTGGAAAAAGTGAATAGCGCATTATTGGCTGATGTAAATACTTATGATATTGTAAATGCAGATGTGCTGGTGATTTCAGAAAGTGCAGCAAAAGTTTTCTCTGAAAATCATACTGAAGAATAATCAATCAGAATTTCAAATAAAATCAAATGAAACTGTCAGAAGTTTTAATAAAGCCGATACTCACAGAAAAAGCAAATTCCCAACAGGAAAAACTGAGGAGATATGCTTTTAAGGTGAATAAAAAGGCAAACAAGCTGGAGATCAAAAAAGCAGTGGAAGGATTTTACGGGGTGACAATCGTAGATGTGAACACAGTAGTTGTTCCCGCAAAACACAAATCCCGTTTTACAAAGGCCGGTGTGGTAGAAGGCAGAAAGCCATCTTACAAAAAGGCATTGGTTACACTGGCTGAAGGAGAAACCATTGATTTGTATTCTAACATTTAATTACATAATGAATGGCATCAACTGCCGCAAAAGTTGAAACAGAATATGGCACTGAAAAAATATAAACCGATTACAGCAGGAACCCGTTGGAGAATTGGCAACGCATATGTTGAAGTTACCACGGATGCCCCTGAAAAAACGCTGGTTGAAAAAGTAAAAGCAACCGGTGGTAGAAATGCACAGGGAAGAAGGGCAATGCGTTATATTGGCGGCGGTCATAAAAAAATGTACCGCGTTATTGACTTCAAAAGGAGCAAGAAAAATATCCCTGCAAATGTGGCATCTATTGAATATGATCCGAACCGCAGTGCATTCATCGCCTTGTTGAATTATAAAGATGGGGAAAAAAGATATATCATAGCCCCCCAGGGTTTGCAGGTAGGCGCTACCGTTATATCTGGTGATGATGTAGCCCCTGATTTAGGAAATGCATTACAGATGAAGTTTATGCCACTTGGTACAAACGTACATAATATCGAAATGCAGCCCGGACAAGGTGGTAAATTGGTACGTAGTGCCGGGACTTCCGCCCAATTGACCAACAAGGAAGAAAAATATGCTGTTCTCAAAATGCCTTCAGGTGAATTGAGAAAAGTGTTGATTAACTGTTTTGCAACTGTTGGAGTTGTTTCAAACAGCGACCACAATTTGCAGAGCATGGGTAAAGCAGGCCGCAACAGGTGGAGAGGCATTCGCCCGAGAAACCGTGGTGTTGCTATGAACCCCGTTGATCACCCAATGGGTGGTGGTGAAGGTAAAGCTTCTGGCGGTCAGCCTCGTTCAAGGAGTGGCCAATACTCAAGGGGCTTGAAAACAAGAACCAAAGGAAAAGGAACTGATAAGTTCATTATCCAGAGAAAGAACGGAAAAAAACTATCACAATAAAATTTTGAACTGGTAATCTGATTCATTATCATATTATCGAATTATCAAATCATAAATTAACATGGCTCGTTCAATTAAAAAAGGTCCTTATGTTGATGTGAACCTCGAAAAAAAGGTGAGTGACATTAATGAAGGCAAGGCAAAGAAAGGTGTTATCAAAACCTGGAGCCGCCGTTCAACTATAACGCCTGAATTCGTTGGTCATACATTGGCAGTACATAACGGGAATAAATTCATTCCGGTTTATGTAACGGAATTTATGGTTGGTCACAAACTCGGGGAGTTTGCACCTACAAGACAATTCAAAGGACACTCAAGTAAAAAGATAGCATAATAACAGTTGACGGTTATCAGTTGGCAGTAGTTTTATAGCTGCAAAATGATAACTGCGAGCTGCAAACTAATAAAAATGGAAGCAGTAGCTAAATTGAGAAATTACCCGACATCACCCCGCAAAATGCGTTTGCTGGCTGATGAGATTCGTGGTTTGAATGTAGAAAAAGCATTGGCTTTGTTGGAACATCATCCACAACACTCCTCAACCCCTCTTCACAAATTATTGTGGAGCGCTGTAAAAAACTGGGAGCAAAAAAATGAAGGGCAAAGTGCTGCAGATGCGGGGCTTATTGTCAAGACGATATTTGTTGACGGGGCCAGGGTATTGAAACGTATGCGCCCTGCACCTCAAGGCCGCGGGTATCGTGTGCGTAAACGCAGCAACCATGTTACTGTAATCGTAGATTCAAAAGCAATTGCCGAAACAAAAAATTAATAAAACACATTAAAGCATAATATGGGTCAGAAAACAAATCCTATTGGTGCAAGACTCGGTATCATCCGTGGTTGGGAATCTAACTGGTTTGGAAGCAAAAAGGACTATGCATCCAAATTGATTGAAGATAATAAAATCAGGACTTATCTCAACGCACGTATCAATAAAGGCGGCATTGCAAAAATTGTTATTGAGCGTACGCTTAATAAACTGATCGTTACCATCCACACCTCAAAGCCTGGTATTATTATCGGTAAAGGTGGCGGTGAAGTTGACCGTATAAAAGAAGAATTGAAGAAACTCACCGGTAAAGACGATGTACAGATCAATATCCTGGAAATCCGCCGCCCAGAACTGGATGCAAACATTGTTGCAGATACGATCGCGAGACAAATCGAAAACCGTATTAATTATAAACGTGCTATTAAAATGGCAATCGCTTCTTCATTGCGCATGGGCGCCGAAGGTATTAAAGTGAAAGTGAGCGGCCGTTTAGGTGGCAATGAAATTGCACGTTCTGAAGAAATCAAACAAGGAAGAACTCCGTTGCACACATTGCGCATGGATATTGATTATGCAAGCGTATTTGCACAAACTGTATATGGAAAAATAGGTGTGAAAGTGTGGATATGTAAAGGCGAAGTATTATCCAAAAGGGACCTGAACCCGAACTTCGTGGGTGGTAAAGAAGTTGGCGGACAAGGTGGAGACAGAAGGGATGGTGGAAGAAGAGAAGATTTCCGGGGAGAAAGAAGAGAAGGTGGCAGAGGAGAAAGAAGAGAAGGCAGTGGCAGACATGGTGAAAGAAGAGGCGGTGGCGACAGAGGTGGGCGCGGCGGTGAGAGAAGGCGTTAATTAACAAATATGAAAATGGCTTAATGACACAGCATTGAGCAATTGAGAAATTTTCAAATTGAGAAATTAAATAAAATGTTACAACCGAAAAGATCAAAACATAGGAAAGCGCAAAAGGGAAGGATTCGCGAAGTGGCAAAAAGAGGGAGCTCCATTGCCTTTGGCTCTTATGGATTGAAAGCGCTTGAAGCAATATGGCTTACTAATCGTCAGCTGGAAGCAGCGCGTCAGGCACTAACCCGTCACATGAAACGTGAAGGTAATGTTTGGATCAGGATATTTCCAGACAAGCCCATTACCAAGAAACCTCTTGAAGTGAGAATGGGTAAAGGTAAAGGTAACCCTGAGTATTGGGCAGCTGTTGTTGAACCTGGAAGAATATTATTTGAAGCTGATGGTGTAACAGAACAGGTAGCAAAAGAGGCGTTGTTATTAGCTGCACAAAAGCTTCCTATTAAAACAAAATTTGTTGTGCGTCGTGATGTGGTTGCTATCACTGCTGCCAAGTAAGAATAATTTATAAAAGATATACAATGTCCAAGAGAATTGATTTTGTAAAAAGCCTGAAGGATTTAAATGAAGTGGATTTGAAATCGCGCATCCAGGAAGATGAATTGAGATTGAAGAAACTGGAATTTGCGCATGCAATTTCTCCATTAGAAAACCCAATGAGCATCCGCTCTTTGAGAAAAGACATCGCAAGGCTTAAAACGGAATTGAATAAAAAGAAAGCAAAAGCATAATGTGAAAATAGCTCAATAGCTTAATTGCACATTGAGGAATTTTCAAATTTTCAAATTAAATACAATGGTTGAAAGAAATTTGCGTAAAACAAGAACGGGTGTGGTAAAAAGCAGCAAAATGGATAAGACCATTACTGTTGCTGTTGAAAGAAAAGTTAAACACCCTATTTATGGAAAGTTCGTGAAGAAAACAACGAAGTTTCATGCGCATGATGAAAAAAATGAGTGCGGAGTAGGGGATATTGTAAAAATTATGGAGAGCCGCCCTTTGAGTAAAACAAAACGTTGGAGGCTGGTAGAGATCGTAGAGAAAGCAAAATAGCAAGAAGCTACGAGCTTCGGGCCGTAGAATAAAAGAACAAATTGAATTAATAATTGCTCATAGCTCGAAACTGATTGCTCGGAGCTATAAGTTCAAAGCTTAAAAAAATGATTCAGCAGGAAACCAGGTTAAATGTAGCAGATAACAGCGGTGCAAAAGAAGTTCTTTGTATTCGTGTGCTTGGCAACAGTGGCCAGGATTATGCTAAGATCGGTGATAAGATTGTTGTTACTGTAAAAGATGCTTTGCCTTCCGGTGGCATAAAAAAAGGTACCGTTACCAAAGCTGTGATTGTGCGCACAAAAAATAAACTGCGCAGAAAAGATGGTTCATACATCAGGTTTGATGATAATGCAGTAGTGTTGCTGAACCAGGCGGAAGAACCAAGGGGCACCCGTATTTTCGGGCCTGTAGCGAGAGAGCTTCGTGATAAGGGATACATGAAAATTATTTCATTGGCACCTGAAGTACTTTAACTATTATGCATCAGGTGAAACACCTGAAGTATCAAAATTAGAAACCTGCGGTTCGCTTTAAGCGTTTCGCGTTAAGTATAAAAATATGAGTAACAGATTTAAGCCAAAGTTTAATATTAAAAAGGGCGACAATGTTGTAGTGATTGCCGGTGATGATAAAGATGTGAAGAAACCCCGTAAGGTACTGGAAGTTTTTCCTGATAAGGGAAGGATTTTAGTAGAAGGGGTGAATATTGTAACCCGGCACACCAAGCCCTCAGCACAAAATACCAGGGGGGGAATCGTGAAAAAAGAAGCCTCCATTCACATTTCGAATGTAATGTTATGGGATGCAAAAGCTGGCGAAGCCACCAAAGTGAAACGTACCCGGGAGAATGGAAAATTAGTTCGTATATCAAAAAAATCAGAGGGGGTAATTAAATAATGAGTACAGTAAAATACACTCCGAGGCTAGTTGAGAAATACAAAAAAGATGTAGTTCCTGCATTAATGAAAAAGTTTGGATACTCTACAGTTATGCAGGCTCCTAAGCTGGAAAAAATTTGCCTGAACCGTGGTGTGAACGGCGCAGTGAGCGATAAGAAATTAGTAGATGTAGCTTTGGATGAGCTAACATTGATCACCGGGCAGAAAGCAGTCTCTACGATGTCGAAGAAGGATATTTCCAACTTCAAGTTGAGAAAAAATATACCGATCGGCGCAAGGGTAACACTGCGAGGTGAGAAAATGTATGAGTTCCTCGACAGGTTGGTATCAACAGCATTGCCACGTGTGCGTGACTTTAAAGGGGTGAATGAAAAATCATTTGACGGTCGCGGCAACTATACGTTGGGCATCACAGAACAGATCATATTCCCTGAAATTGATATCGATAAAGTGACAAAGATCACGGGTATGGACATCACCTTCGTTACTACTGCAAATACCAATGAAGAGGCATATGAGTTGTTGAAAGAATTAGGTATGCCGTTCAGGGACGCAGCTAAAAAAAATTAATTCTAAATTTTAAAACAGAGAATAAACATGGCTAAACTGTCAGTAACAGCCAGGCAGAAAAAAAGAGAAGCGTTGGTAGCAAAATATGCTGAAAAGCGTGCTGCATTAAAAGCTGCTGGCGATTACCAGGCGCTGGATAAGCTTCCGAAAAACGCATCGCCTGTTCGTTTAAAAAACCGTTGCCAGTTAACAGGCAGACCGAAAGGTTACATGAGATATTTTGGTGTTTCCAGGTTGATGTTCCGTGATATGGCTTTGGCCGGAAAAATTCCAGGAGTAAAAAAAGCGAGCTGGTAAAAAATCGGCTGTTGTCAGTCTGTAGACTGACAACCGAGGCAAAAGAAATTTTTAAAATTATTCAAAGAGATAAAAATGGTTACAGATCCAATTGCAGATTTTTTGACAAGAGTGCGCAATGCGCAAATGGCTAATCACCGTATTGTTGAAATCCCTGCCTCTAACCTGAAAAAGCGTATAACTGAAATTTTGTACGATAAAGGATATATCCTGAAGTATAAATTTGAGGATGATAGTAAACAAGGTGTGATCAAGATTGCGTTGAAATATGATCCGCAGACGAAAGAGCCGGCTATCAAATCACTGGAAAGGATTAGCCGTCCGGGCCTTCGTCAATATGCAAGCCCTGCTGAATTTATACGTGTGAAAAATGGTCTGGGTATTGCAATCATTTCAACATCAAAAGGTGTAATGACAGATAAGGAAGCTAAATCCCAGAACGTAGGTGGCGAAGTTCTTTGCTATGTGTATTAATGGGTAGAACCTGGATTTACAGGATTAAAAGGATTTTTTGAGATAATAGTTCCTGATACATTAAGCCTTTCATATCAAGGCTGACCGGTCAAAGAACTGAAAACTACAAACTATAAACTACAAACTGATATGTCTCGTATAGGAAGAAAACTGATACAGGTGCCAAACGGGGTAACCGTTGCCGTTAGTGCAGATAATGTAATTTCCGTGAAAGGGCCTAAGGGTGAATTGAAACAGGCGCTTGACCGCGATATCAAAGCAGAAGTAAAAGACGGCCATATTGAGTTTTCAAGACCAACTGACCAGATCCGCCATCGCGCATTGCATGGCTTGTACAGGGCTTTAATCTCCAATATGGTTAAAGGCGTAACCGATGGCTATAAAAGACAACTGGAATTAATTGGGGTAGGTTTCAAAGCTTCTAACCAAGGCAACCTTTTAGATCTTTCATTAGGTTATTCTCATAATATTATTTTCGAAATACCGAAAGAACTAAAAGTGGCTACAGCCCAGGAGAAAGGGGAGAACCCGAAGATATCTTTGGAAGGAATCGATAAACAGCTGATCGGTCAGGTTGCTGCCAAAATCCGCAGCCTGCGCAAACCTGAACCTTACAAAGGAAAAGGTGTTCGCTATGTGGGAGAAGTGGTTCGTAAAAAAGCTGGCAAAGCCGCTGGTAAATAATTGAATAACCTGAAAATTATACAATTGCTCCAATTGACTGCATATCGGGCAATTCAGAAGTTTTCAAATTAAATCCTGGCAGTATCAGGATTATAAAATATAAATCATGGACAAGAAAGTTATTAAGAAGCAAAAAATTCAGTACCGTATCCGTAAAAAGATTACCGGTTCTTCACAAAAGCCAAGATTGTCAGTATTCAGAAGCAATAGTGATATTTATGTGCAGTTGATTGATGATATTGATGGCAAAACAATAGCGGCAGCTTCTTCTCGTGATAAAGATATTGCAGCTGGTAAAGGTACTAAATCCGATAAAAGCAAATTAGTAGGTGCAGCCATTGCCCGTAAAGCAAATGATCTCGGTATTAAAGAATGCACGTTCGATCGTGGTGGCAACCTTTATCATGGCCGGGTAAAAGCTGTAGCAGAAGGGGCACGTGAAGGAGGATTGAAATTCTAAAATAATAATCGAAAAATTTTCAAAGCATACAATGTCAAAAGTAAATTTAAGCAAAGTAAAAGCCGGCGACCTCGAGTTGAAAGAAAAAGTGGTTGCCATCAACCGTGTGGTAAAAACTACAAAAGGCGGACGTGCATTTAGTTTTTCAGCGCTGGTGGTGGTAGGTAATGAAAGCGGTGTGGTAGGTCATGGCCTGGGAAAGGCAAAAGAAGTGCAGGAAGCCATTACTAAAGGAATTGAAGATGCAAAAAAGAATTTGATTAAAGTTCCTATTCTGCATGGCACTATTCCCCACGATCAGCTTGCAAAAGAGGGGGCTGCAAAAGTACTTATAAAACCTGCTGCCCATGGTACGGGGGTGATTGCAGGAGGCAGCATGCGTGCTGTGCTTGAAAGTGCCGGAGTAACTGACGTTCTTGCAAAATCCCTCGGTTCAGCAAATCCGCATAATGTGGTAAAAGCAACTTTTAAGGCATTGGCTTTATTAAGAGAGCCGGTAAGTGTTGCTAAAACAAGGCATTTATCATTAAAGAAAGTTTTTAACGGATAGTTTTCAGTTGATAGCCAACAGCTCCTTATCAACCGTTGGCAATCTTCAGATTAATAATAAGAATACAATGAAAAAGATCAGGATCACTCAGGTTAAAAGTGCAATCGACAGACCGGAACGCCAGAAACTTACATTGAAAGCCCTGGGTTTGAAGAAAATGCACGCATCGAAAGAAGTAGAGGCAACGCCTCAGGTGCTGGGTATGGTGCGCACTGTTGATCATTTGGTAAAAGTGGAAGAAATTAAATAGCAAATTTAAAAATTGCGAAATGACTAATAGAGAAATTACGTCGTTTCCAAATTTTTTATTCGGATAAGCGAGGGGCGATTCCCCGTTGAGTTAAAATCAAATAAAATGAAATTACACACAATCAGGCCTGCAAAAGGCGCTACGCACAAAGAAAGACGTTTAGGTCGCGGTGAAGCTTCAGGTAAAGGTGGCACATCTACAAAAGGTAATAAGGGTCATCAAAGCCGTTCAGGTTTTAAAAACAGGATTGCACATGAAGGCGGCCAGATGCCTATTCAAAGGCGTTTGCCAAAACGTGGTTTCAAAAATATTCATAGAGTTGAATATAATGTTTTCAATCTCGGTCAAATCGATCACCTGGTTGAAAAATATGGCATCCAGGAATTTTCTCCTGAAAACTTATACATTAACGGTCTTATCAGTCAAACTGCATTGGTAAAAATTCTCGGCAACGGCGAATTGAAAACAAAAATAGCTTTCAAAGTAAATGCGGTAAGTGCAAAAGCTAAAGCTGCTATCGAAGAAGCAGGCGGCACCGTAGAAATTCTCAAGTAATTTTTGTGTAACTTGCAAGACACGTAAAATGTGTCTTTTTTGATTTTGGTTCCCAACTAAAAAAATTACAACACTTGTGAAGAAGCTGATTCAAACATTAAAAAATATCTGGGCTATTGAAGAGTTGAAAAGTAAGATCCTTACTACTCTGCTTCTGGTATTTATTTTCAGGGTTTGTACTTATATTACACTCCCCGGGATAGATCCGCATAAGCTCAGCAGTTTATCTGGTGCCAAAAGCGGAGCACTTGGGTTGATTGATGCATTTTCCGGAGGTGCTTTTTTACAAGCCTCAATTGTGGCCCTTGGCATCATGCCTTATATATCTGCTTCCATCTTTATGCAGCTTATGACCATTCTTGTTCCGCAGATGCAGAAAGTTCAGAAAGAAGGGGAGAGCGGTAGAAAGAAGATTAATCAATGGACAAGATATCTTACTGTAATAGTTACTTTCGTTCAGGCTTATGCTTATGTAACTTATTTAAGAACCATGGCCAAGGATGCAGTGATCGATTCCTTTGCAGCTTATCTGTGGATTACTACTCCGATTGTTCTTACTGCAGGCACCTTATTTGTAATGTGGCTTGGGGAAAAGATTACTGATAAAGGATTGGGTAATGGCACTTCACTCATTATTATGATCGGCATCCTGGCAAGGCTCCCAAATGCTTTCAGGCAGGAGCTTACAGCTAAACTGGCAATAGGCAGTGGAGGTATATTGATTTTTGTAATTGAAATCGCCATACTTATTGCTATTATTCTTGGTCTCATTGTGCTCATCCAGGGTGTTCGGAAGGTTCCGGTAAATTATGCAAAGCAGATTGTAGGTAATAAGCAATTTGGCGGTGCAAGACAGTTTCTTCCGTTAAAGGTGAATAGTGCCGGGGTAATGCCAATCATCTTCGCACAGGCGATCATGTTCCTTCCAACGCTGATTTCTTATACCAGTTTTGAAAATAAAGAAGGTATATCCAGGATATTTTCCGATCCAAAAGATTACCTGCACATGATTATTTATTCAGTAATTGTGATTGCATTTACATTCCTGTATACTGCTTTAATTTTTAACCCGAAACAAATTTCAGAAGACCTCAAACGCAGCAACGGTTTCATACCGGGGGTTAAACCTGGTCAGCCCACTGCAGATTATATCGGGGCGGTAATGGATAAAATTACTTTGCCAGGCGCTATTTTATTAGGTGTAATCGGTATACTTCCCGGTTTTGCGCAACGTCTTGGAATTACACAATCATTTGCTTCATTCTTCGGCGGAACATCATTGCTGATTATGGTGGGCGTAATCCTCGATACTTTGCAGCAGATAGAAACGCAATTACTCATGCGCCAGTATGATGGGCTCATGAAAAGCGGAAGGATTCAGGGACGTCAGTCATCAACTATATCCGGCGCTGTTGTATAAGCAGTTAAGGTAAAAGTCAAAAAAATAGTTTAGTTAAGCCTGTTATGCGAACCGCTGACAGGTTTATTTGTAATAGATAGGCAAGTGATCAGTTATACGTAATAAAGGTTTTATTATGTTACTGGCAATATGCTAATATTAAGCATTGTTGTGCCGCATTCCTGTACTGAATCAATTCTAAGCGGCAACGTCGTGCAGAACCAACCGAAAACTTATCAGCAGGTAGTTGTAAATTCGATTAAAATTTCTTGTAATAATTTTGCAGATACCAAATCTTAAATAATCTATTGCTACGAACAACATGATTTACTATAAAACCCAGGCGGAAATTGAACGGATGCGGCAAAGTGCCTTGCTTGTAAGTAAAACGCTTGCTGAGGCAGCAAAAATTGTAAAGCCGGGTATCACCAGTATTTCACTGGATAAATTTATAGGTGATTTTATACGGGATCAAGGTGGCACCCCGTCTTTTTTAAATTACCATGGTTATCCCTTTAACTCCTGTATTTCAGTGAATGACGTAGTGGTGCATGGTTTTCCCAATAAAAATGAATTGAAAGAAGGGGACGTGGTTTCAATTGATATCGGTGTGGTGAAAAACGGCTATCATGGCGATCACGCATATACATTTGCGTTAGGGGAAATACCTGAAGAAATTATCCGGTTGATAAGAGTAACAAAAGAAGCTTTATATAAAGGCATCGAAAAAGCAATAGCAGGGAACCGTATCGGGGATATTTCTTACGCAATCCAGGAACATACTGAAAAAAAATATGGTTACGGAGTAGTCCGCGAACTTGTTGGTCATGGTATCGGAAAAAGTTTGCATGAAGACCCACAGGTTCCTAACTATGGTAAACGGGGAACAGGATTAAAAATGAAAGAGGGGCTCGTTCTTGCTATTGAACCGATGATTAATCTTGGCGCCAGGGATGTTTATACCGAAGCGGATGGCTGGACCGTACGTACCAGAGACCATAAAACATCCGTGCATTTTGAACATGATGTGTGTGTAAAAAGGAATCAGGCCGATATACTTTCTGATTACAGTATTATTGAGCGGGCTGAAAAAGCAAATGCTAATTTATTTACAGCCTATGATTTATCGGTAACCACCTGATCAAACCCTCTCAATAGCTTCCGGTAAATAATTCTCATGTCAAAGAAACTCATTGTTATTGGAGGCGGCGCAGCAGGTTTTTTTTGTGCTGTAAATGCAGCAAAAATGAATCCGGGTATAAAA
>DATKNN010000030.1:0-62038 GCA_035541355.1 Puia sp.
TGGGTTGCAGTGGTGCGAGGATTATAGTAACGCTAATACATATCCTACAACAAAAGAAGGCCAAATACGGTGCCGCAGGAATTTGTAATGGAGGGGGGGGAGCCAGCGCCATGGTTATTGAAAATATATAGATAATGGATGAAGCACAAGGCTAAGCCATCATTGCATTTTGGCTTTTTATACCTTTTTTCAGGGTTGATTTTATAAGAATTTTATTTATGAAAAAGCATTGCTCATGGTATTCTTTTTTCTCGGCAAAGCTTAGCTTAGCTCAAAGTTTTATGCATGGCGTGGGGTTCATGAGTTTCATTGAGTCTGTTCCGGGCAACGATATCACAGCTAATGGTGGTATTACTTATTCCCGAAGGTTTAATTTCCTCGAAATGGAGAATTCTTCCATGTCAGTGGGGGGCTTTTACAGTAGGTATTTCAGGAAATGCAAATTATAACTCTAATGGACAATCTGATCATAATCTGAAATTAGTTTTTGACCTTCCTTTAATATTGAATTTTAATGTTGGACGTGGATCAACAAAAGAAACAGAAAGCAGGTTCGGGTTTTTTGCTGAAGCTGTTGACGGATATCATTATGGCACAGCGAATGTTACTTATAGCGACGCTTACGGCGATACCTATACGGAAATTGCTACACTGAAGTCGAACGGACCGGTTGCCAATGCAGGTGTGCAAATTGGGGTCGGCGTAGGTACCCATACTATTGAAATAAGGGCTTCATATATGAAAGGGGTTAACAATGAGAAACCAAATATTTTTGGTATTGGAGCTGCATTTAATTTTTAAACTGAAATTTTCTACATTGGATAAAACCTTCCTTCAATCTCAATCGGAAGATTTTATTTTTGTGTGAAACACGATATGAACAACTCCAACAATTCATTAATAACTGTTCGGTTGGCAACTGATGCTGATGCCGGATTTATCGCAGAATTAAGCCAACACACTTTTTATGACACTTTTGCGAAATACAACAGCAAAGAAAATATGGACAAGTTCATGAACGAACAGTTTAGCAAAAAAATGTTGATGAATGAAGTGAGTAACCCTGAAAATATTTTTTTAATTGCAGCTTTGGATAACAATGCAGTTGGGTATGCGAAAATGTGTGAAAGTAAAAATCCGGTTGAACTGGGTAATGCCAGGGCAATTGAAATTGTAAGAATTTATACCGAACAAATGACGATTGGCAAGGGTGTTGGGAAAGCATTGATGCTGAAATGTATTGAAGTAGGCAAACATAAAAATAAAGAGGTAATCTGGTTGGGCGTTTGGGAACATAATGCAACGGCAATTTCTTTTTACACAAAATTTGGGTTTGAGAAATTCGGCACGCATATTTTTATGCTTGGCGATGATGCCCAAACAGATTTTTTAATGAAGAAACCGATTTGAGTTGCTGTCTTGTTCAGCCAATCAGAAAATTCAGTGTATGTTCAATTGTTTTTTGAAAAAATGAACAGCTATCGGTCAATCAATTTAATACCGCCTTCAGTGAAAACAATTTTATGTTGCTTATATAAATTCCCGGCAGCCATTTTAAAAGTTTTTTTGCTCATGCCAAAGAATGAATAAATATCCTCTGGTGAGGACTTGTCATGATAAGGAAGGTAGCCGTTATTTTCATGCAGTAACCGGATAACTTTTTCTGTTTCTCCTTCAACACGTCCGTATCCTGGTTTTCCCGCAACCACATCTATTTTATGATCGGGAGATATGTATTTAATAAAGCCTTTGAATTGATCACCAACCTGTATATTCCTGTACACTTCGTTAAAATGCAATACTCCCGTATGTTTATCATTGATGATCATCAAATAGCCAATATCCGTCCGGCGATACACCGTAAGGTCGACAATATCTTTTTCCTTCACAGTTAGATTTTCATTGCTGAGAAACTGATCAATTTTTTCAGTAGCAGCCAATCTGCCGGTTTTTTCATCAAGATATATTTTTACAAGATAATCACCATTGGGTATCATTTTTCCCGATTGTTGTGATTTGGGCACAAACAGGTCTTTCATCAAACCCATATCCAGGAAAGCCCCTTGCGCCGTAACACTCACCGCACGAAGCTTGACAATATCTCCCAACTCAGCTTTTGGATGTTGGGTGGTTGCAATAATGCGTCCTTCACCGTCATGGTACAGAAAGACCTTCAGCTCATCGCCGATTTTTGTTCCTGTAGGAACAAATCTTTTAGGTAGTAATATTCCTTCTTTGCCATCGTCAAGATAAACTCCAAAGGCAAATTGCTTAATTACTTTAAGTTGGTTGTATTCTCCTATTCTGATCATTTCCAATTGGTAATGGTGTAAAGATATTATTGCTCCCATCAATTAACAAAACTCTAATAGTCGTAAGGAGTTAAATATCGTATGGTAATAACTAATTTCACGCTGTTTCAACAATTTAAAACTTCTACAACGAATAGAGTTCTACATGCGCGTCAATTTTAGTTCCTTATTTAAAACTACTGTACATGAATTCTATTCATTGGGGAAGTATTACATCCGTATTCCTGCTTATTGGCTGCCAGGTCAGTTTTGCACAAATTGATCTTTCGAAATATGAAATTGGCATAAGTGGTAGTGCCTTTGTCTATCAGGGAGATCTCACACCTTCCTTATCGGGTTCGTTAAGAACGGTAAGGCCGGGAGCGGGCATTTTAGTAAACCGGTTCCTGAATCATTCATTTTCGGTTAGGGCAAATTTTTCTTATGGCATGCTTAAGGGCGATGATGCACTTTATGCAAGTCCAGTCTGGAGAAGAGAGCGGAATTTTAATTTCAGTACACCTCTATTCGAAACTTCTGTACTTGCTGTTTGGAATGTGCTGGGTAAAAACGGCAGTGCGAATAATCACGGTTTTGCTCCATACCTGTTTGCAGGCGTTGGTTATTCTTTCCTGAATATAAAGCGAGACTGGAGTAGAATGAACATCTCTTATTTTGCAGGGGAGACTGGTACATTGAATGGCTTAGCAAGAGACACCACAAAACATTTGTCAAATTCAATACCCGTACTTCCAATAGGTGTAGGGGTGAGATATGCTGTTAATGAACATTTTTCCATTTTTACCGAATGGAGTTACCGGATAACTTTCACAGATTATCTGGATGGATTTAGCTATGCTGCCAATCCTTCTAAAAAAGATTATTATCATTCTTTATCTTTAGGGATCGTCTACACTTTCCACCAAAAAAATTATATGGATTGCCCGGTGATCAAACGTTGATTTCTGAAGATGATCAGGGATAAGGTACTGGTTGTAATTCCAGGATCTGGTGCAAGTGATGGAGCAAGTGTTTTATATAGTCATTGGCAAGCCATTCAATAGTTTGGGGTTGGATATCATTGGTATTGCATTTTCTTTGTAATGCTGCATCATTCATGTTTGCAAGTACAATAACAGCATGTTCATTTAACAATTGCCATAACGCGATTAAATTTGCCGTTTCATAATTTCGATAACCACCAATAGCAACCCAGTCGTTTTGTTTGTAAACTATTTTCGGGTTACTTTCATATTGTGCAACCACAAATCTCCTGATATTGTTCATCGCGGAATCCGCTAAATGTCCGAGTATTTCTTTCTTGCTCCATTTTCCGGGTAAAGGTTTGAAAACATATTTTTCCTCGGTAACTGATTTTAATAGTTGTGAATATTCCCGGGTAATTTTCTGTAGTTGTTTTGAAACAGCATTCATTGAAAAATTTTTTGTTTTGTTCCAGCCGGCATGGCTGCTGTTGAGCTTTACTTGCGTCGCACACTTGCACAATGATATCCCTTTACGGTATATTGGAAAGTGCTTCACAAAACTATGCTTTTGGCTTATTCATATAATTTCGAGTCGTTACTTCTGTTTTGAATATATCATTCTGAGCCAAGGCCCGGTCCAAATCCAATTTGCTGGTTTGGCTGCGACAGGATATTTTTGCAGCTTATAAATTTTTGTAGATGAGACAAATTGCTTTCAGGGAAGCTTTACGAGAGGCGATGAGTGAGGAAATGCGCCGTGATGACCGGGTTTTTTTAATGGGGGAAGAAGTTGCAGAATATAATGGTGCATACAAAGTGAGCCAGGGAATGCTCGATGAATTTGGGCCAAAGCGGGTTATTGACACACCCATTTCAGAATTAGGCTTTACAGGCGTTGCTGTCGGAGCTGCCCAGAATGGGCTTCGGCCGATTGTTGAATATATGACATGGAATTTTGCTGTTCTGGCATTAGACCAGATTTTGAATACAGCATCTAAAATGCTGGCCATGAGCGGCGGGCAGGTTGGTTGCCCGATCGTGTTTCGCGGGCCTAATGGTTCTGCAGGTCAATTAGGGGCCCAGCATTCAACAGCCTTTGAAAGCTATTATGCAAATATTCCGGGAATAAAAGTTGTTTCGCCGAGTACTGGTTATGATGCAAAAGGTTTACTGAAACAGGCTATCCGATATGAAGAAGACCCGGTAATGTTCATGGAAAGTGAAGTGATGTATGGCGATAAGAGTGAAGTGCCTGACGAAGAATATTATATTGAATTAGGAAAAGCAGATATAAAAAAACCTGGAAAGGATGTTACGATTGTGTCCTATAATAAAATGATGAAAATTGCATTGGCAGCTGCCGGTGAACTGGAAAAGGAAAATATCAGCGCTGAAGTAATTGATCTGAGAACTATTCGCCCGCTTGATTGGCATACTGTTTTGGAAAGTGTGAAAAAAACCAATCGCCTGGTCATTGTGGAAGAGCAATGGCCGTTTGCTTCTGTTTCTTCGGAGTTAAGTTACAATATTCAAAAAAATGGTTTTGATTACCTAGATGCTCCTATACGCCGGATTACTTCAGCAGACGCTCCTTTGCATTATGCACCAAACCTGGTTGCTGCCGCATTACCTGATGTACCCAGAACAGTAAAGTTGGTTAAAGAAGTGATGTATTTAAAAAAATAAAGTTTAGTCCGCAGTCTATACAAAAAAATCCTGGAGTAACACTTCGGGATTTTTTATTTTTAATCCTGCTTTCAGATTATCTTAGTTAATCATAATTAAAATGCTTTTCATGAAAAAAATAGTTATTATTTTTTCTTTTTCACTTATTTCTTTTCAGATTTTTCCCCAGTCACTTTATCAGCCGGGTCAACAAAATTTACAAGCCCGCAAATGGTTCGATAGTGCCCGTTTTGGTATGTTCATTCACTGGGGGGCATTTAGCGTTTTAGGTGATGGTGAATGGGTGATGAACAACAGGAATATTCACGTCAATGAATACAAAAGGTTATTGAACATTTTTGACCCTTATGATTTCGATGCACAGAAGTGGGTAAGTGCAGCGAAAAATGCGGGCATGCAATACATTACTTTAATAACCCGGCACCATGACGGCTTTAGTATCTGGGACACCAAACAATCGGATTGGAAGATTACCAATACCCATTGGGGTAAGGATGCTGTGAAACTGCTTGCCGATGAATGTCACAAACAGGGAATTAAACTATTCGTGTATTACTCGCTGTTAGATTGGTATCGCGAAGATTATCCGCATGAAACGGGCCGTGTTGGTCAGGGCACAGGAAGAACCGGTAAAGGCGATTATACAGGTTATTTACAGTTCATGAAAAACCAATTAACTGAATTACTCACCAATTATGGGGAAATAGCGGGAGTGTGGTTTGATGGGTATTGGGACCAGACCGCGCCTGAAGGTACTGCAGACAGAAACTCACGTATTAACTGGAAGCTTGATGAAATTTATACGCTCATACACAAATTGCAACCTCAATGCCTGATTGGTAATAATCATCATATGAATCCATTTCCAGGAGAAGATTTCCAGATGTTTGAACAGGATTTGCCGGGAGAAAATAAATCCGGCCTCAGTTTCCAGGAGGTCTCATCAAAAATGCCGCTTGAATCATGCATTACCATGAATGATTCATGGGGGTTCAATATCACGGATAACAACTATAAATCTGTAAAAGAACTTGTCCAGTTGCTGGTGAAAGACGCAGCACTGGGGGCTAATCTTTTATTGAACATCGGCCCGTTACCTAACGGTAATATACAACCGGAGTTCACTGAACGCCTGAATGCTATGGGGAATTGGCTGAAAACTTATGGTGAAACCATTTATGGAACACATGCCGGGTTTATTAAACCTCAGTATTGGGGGGCGGTTACTGAAAAAGAGACGAGGGTGTTCCTGCACATTTTTAAAAGCACAGGAGATAAATTTTTTATCAAAGTTCCTTATAAAATTCAATCAGTAAAACTGTTTGCTGATGGAAAGCCCTTGAAATATAAATTGCTCGAAGACGGTTATGTAATGATTGACTTGAAAGCCTTATCTGCAGATCCAATAGATACCGTTATAGAACTGGATGTGATAAAATAAATAAAACAACAGCCGGTAAATATTGCCCGGCTGCATGTATAATACTTTCAATTTATAGTTAATGCATTGCGCTCAACACGGAATTGAAGATCATTAAAAAGGCATATACAAAACCAAGAAGAAAACCACCTAAAACTGTAAGTCTTAAAAATACTTTTCCTGCAGAAATGCTCGGGGTAGACTGATTCGCTTTCATAACGGTAATTGGACTAATTAATTTGTTTTAAAAGGATATTTTCAAACACAAAATACAAAATATAATGGCTTTTGCAAGCTTTAAAGAGCATTTGTGTAATTCTATGAAAAACAATTTTTTATACTATTCCCAGGTTCGAAAATGATTGTTTTGAAAACACCATTCAGGGGTAATAATATTATGGTTATTCAGTTCAAACCATGGGCTTAAGCTATGATTCATCGGATTAATAACAACATGAATATCCTGCGCGGGCATATAACTTTGCGCCAATAAAAAAATTTTCTTTCCTGATTTGTTGATCGCTACATCCATAACAATCATGGCGTGCCCCGGGGAACCACCTTGAATAAGCACATCACCGGGTTTCAAATCATTTAAGTTTTGCAACTTTGTCAATTGGGTTTCCAATGAAATGGTTCCGCATCTTGCAAAAACATTTTCGAGGTATTTATCAAATTCTTTCTGGTCTTTGTTTGCCCCCAGTCTTAAGGCGTGATGATTGTTATCCCAAAATACAATTTCGACATATCTTTTTTCTTTGTATAAATACTCTGCCCTTAGCCTCATTATCGCGTCGGCGCATTGCTGAAGATCTTTATTCCCTACAGAAATATTAATTACAGCAAACTGTGCCGTTTGATTTCTTTTTGGATATCCGTTATATAAATAAACCGTCTTGTCTTTTTTTAGCGGCAAATTTCTTAGCCAGTCCACAAAGGAATTTTTGACAGTAGTTATCCTGCTGTAACCGGCAGGTATTGGGATATCCTTAATTGTTGCATAAAGATTGTCTTGTGAAAAGGTAGATTGAAAGAATACTGCAAAAACTGGTAAAATAATTGCCATGCCCAGGTTCGGTTTCATATTGTTATTTTTGAGGTTAAATAGCCATATGATCAGGTTAATTTTTTTTTCCATACAAAAGATTGTTAAAGCATGTCGAACATTTTGATTATTGATGATGAAAAAGCAATTCGCAAAACCCTTGGTGAAATACTTTCTTATGAAGGATATAAGATTGATGAGGCTGGTGATGGGGAAGAAGGCCTGAAAAAATTTAAAGACAAAGATTATGATGTCATTCTTTGCGATATTAAAATGCCTAAAATAGATGGCATTGAATTTTTGGAAAAGGCAAAAGAAAGCAATGCTGATATTCCGATTATTATGATTTCCGGGCACGGAACAATTGATACAGCAGTAGAAGCTGTAAAAAAAGGAGCGTATGATTTTATTTCAAAACCGCCCGATCTGAACCGGTTGCTGATAACTATTCGCAATGCCATGGATAAAACCAGTCTGGTGGCGGAAACTAAGGTATTGAAAAGAAAGATCAGCAAAGTGCAGGAAATGGTTGGATCATCAGCTCCTATTCAGAAAATAAAAGAAACTATTGATAAAGTAGCGCCTACAGATGCAAGGATATTAATAACCGGTGAGAATGGAGTCGGTAAAGAATTGGTGGCACGTTGGGTTCATGAAAAAAGTAACCGGGCCGGGGGCCCTTTGGTTGAAGTGAATTGTGCAGCTATTCCGGGGGAACTGATTGAAAGCGAATTATTCGGTCATGAAAAGGGTTCGTTTACATCTGCCTTAAAACAACGGATAGGAAAATTTGAACAGGCTAATGGCGGAACACTTTTTTTAGATGAAATAGGAGACATGAGCCTGAATGCACAGGCAAAAGTGTTGCGTGCATTACAGGAAGGAAAAATAACACGAGTGGGTGGTGATAAAGATATTAATGTTGATGTTCGCGTGATTGCAGCGACCAACAAAGATTTGCTTAAAGAAGTAGAGGATAAAAATTTTCGTCTTGATTTATATCATCGTTTAAGTGTTATTATCATTCACATTCCCTCGCTAAATGAAAGAAAAGATGATATCCCGTTACTGGTCGACAAGTTTTTGACTGATATATGCAATGATTATGGAATTGCCAAGAAGGGTATTGATGATGATGCAACCAAAGCTTTGCAAAACCATAACTGGACAGGTAATATACGTGAGCTCAGGAATGTTGTCGAAAGGCTTATCATTCTTTCAGGGAAAACAATTACAAAAGCTGACGTGGAAAGTTACGTGCTGCCGAAAAAATGATACTGAAAATTAGTAAAGGTAAAAACAAGAAGGCGGTGGGGGCTAATCAAACCTTCCTGCGGATTTCCGTCTTCCTGGCTTTGATCTTCCCTTTTAGCAAAACTTTCGTGATGAATATTTTGGGACGAAAATTAATGTGGTATTTTTACGCCTTCTAAAAATAAAGTTGATGAGTTCTACTGATGTTTTTTATTTAATACTTATTGCACTTTTAATTAATCTGTTGCCTGCTATTGGACTTTATGGAATGTTCAAAAAAGCAGGTGAGGCTGGTTGGAAAGCTTTTGTTCCATATTACAATTTATGGACTATGGTCAAAATTGCTAAACGACCCATTTATTGGTTTTTTCTCCAATTCATACCGATTATTGGTTGGTTTATCTCGATTGGTATATTGATTGAATTTGTAAAAACGTTCGGAAAGTTCAGGTTTTATCAGCATGCACTAACAGTATTTACCATTGGGCTTTATTTTATCTACATTGGCTACAATCCGAAGGATAAATTTATTGGCCCGGAAGAAGTGAAAAAACATAAAAAATCAGCAACGCGTGAATGGATTGATGCCGGTGTTTTTGCTGTAGTTGCAGCCACCATTATCCGAACATTTGTTTTCGAAGCATATACTATTCCTACCGGCTCCATGGAAAAGACGTTGCTTATAAATGATTTTTTATTTGTAAGTAAATTCAGTTATGGCCCTCGTATTCCAAATACGCCTTTGGCATTTCCTTTTGTTCATCATACTTTGCCATTTACGAATTCAAAATCTTATCTGGAATGGATAAAAATTCCTTACACCCGTTGGTTTGCAAGCCCCGTTCACCGAAATGATGTGGTAGTGTTTAATTTTCCTGCAGGCGATACAGTTATTAATAAAGATGAATTTCAATCAGCAGATCCCTATTACGATGTTTGCCGTAGATTGGGAAACGGGAATATTGACGTAGGAAGGCAGATTATTTTGAATGATCCTGATGATTATCCCTTAGTAGTACGTCCTGTTGATAAGCAGGAAAATTATATCAAGCGTTGTATTGCAATTGCCGGGGATACCTTACACATCAGGGACCAGGTTGTATACCTTAACGGAAAAGAAGTGGATTTCCCGCCGAAATCAGAAACTTATTATTATATAGAAACAGGCGGCCAGCAACTGGATGAAACCGTAATGAAAGAAGAATATGATTTGGATATGAATAACACAGATGAATTTCAACAGGCAGGCACTGATAAATACAGAATGTTGCTGACTTACCGGGCTAAAGAAAAAATGAAAAAGAACGGCCTCGCAAAAAATATTATTCCTGAGATGGATACTGCATTGGTTACAAATAAAGTTTTTCCATGGGATAATATTCACAGATGGACTGTGGATGAATTTGGTCCTATTTGGATACCTAAAAAAGGGGCAACGATAACATTGACCTCAGAAAATTATTCTGTATATGAAAGAGCGATCAGGACCTATGAAAAAAACACACTTGAGCGTAAAGGCAATACATTTATTATAAACGGGCAAGAAACCAATCAGTACACTTTCAAGATGGATTATTTCTGGATGATGGGTGATAACAGGCACGGATCACAGGATTCGCGGTACTGGGGTTTTGTTCCGGAAGATCATATTGTCGGAGAAGCATCATTGATCTGGATGAGCTGGGATAAAGGAATTCGATGGAGCCGGTTGTTTAACAGGATAAAATAACAATAATAATAAAATAATGATAAATGATCCTTCTGTATCACACAGAAGGATTTTTTATTACATTTATTCAATGATGAAGGAAGAATATAAATTTTTGTTTGAAGTTTTTGATTCGATTGCGGAATTAAATGATGATGACGCCATGTTGTTGAATGAAGCCATCAACGCAACAGTATATTCTTATGCTCCTTATTCACGGTTTCGTGTAGCCGCAATGGCAAAACTGGAAAATGGGAAAATAGTTGCAGGTACGAACCAGGAAAATGCATCATACCCGGCCGGTATCTGTGCTGAAAGAGTGCTGCTTTCAACAGCCTCTTCTTTATATCCGGGCATTGCTGTTCAAACGATTGCCATAACTTACCAGAATGAAAACGGAAAAAGCAATCATCCCATTTCCCCATGCGGTATTTGCCGCCAGACTTTGCAGGAATATGAACATCGCCAGAAATCTGCCATCCGCCTCATTCTTGGGGGTATGAAGGGGAAAGTGTTTGTAATTGCTGCTGCATCATCATTAATGCCCCTGGCATTTACCGGCGATGAGCTGCAATAAAAAATTTTACGTTGATTTTGCAGATTGCTTATATTTATTCCCTAAAATTTTTCATGCCTTTTCTATGATGAATATATTTTTTCATCAATTCACTTTTAACAACCAACATGGCTCAGATTTCTACATCACAACGTCTTTATTCTTTAGATGCACTTCGCGGGTTTGATATGTTCTGGATTATGGGGGGAGAAGAAATTTTTCATGCGCTTTCAAAATCAACAGGCTCACCTTTTTGGGGCGGCATAGCCGAGGAACTTACTCACCCCGCATGGAATGGCTTCCATTTTTATGATCTTATTTTTCCTCTTTTTCTTTTTATTGCCGGTGTAGCAACACCATATTCTGTTGGAAAAGAGCTCGAAAAAGGAACACCCAGGAAAAAACTTCTGATGCGTGTTATAAAGCGCGGGCTAATATTGGTATTATTCGGTATCATTTATAATAATGGGCTGCAGATTAAACCCCTTTCTGAAATCCGTTTTGGCAGTGTGCTTGGCCGTATTGGCCTTGCCTATATGTTTGCCAATATTATTTATCTCTATACCAAACAAAGGGCACAGATAATATGGTTTTGTTGTTTACTAATCGGTTATTGGTTACTGTTAAAGTTTACTTCTGCACCTGGTTTTCCAATGGGAGATCTGACCATGGAAGGGAATTTCGCTTCTTATATTGACCGATCTGTGATTCCTGGACATCTTTATTTAACTATTCATGATCCTGAGGGATTAGTATCGACCATACCTGCCATTGGTACGGGTTTACTGGGTATCATGACAGGAAATTTTTTAAAGAATAACCCCATGCAGCAAACCAAAAAAGTGCTGTGGATGTTTGGAGCGGGTATTGCATTTCTTCTGTTATCTGAACTCTGGAACCTTAATTTCCCCATAAACAAAAATTTATGGACCAGTTCTTTTGTGCTCCATGTAGGAGGCTGGAGCCTGGTTTTGCTTTCAGTATTCTACTATATTATTGATGTGCTTGGGCACCAGAAATGGGCATTCTTTTTTAAAGTTATCGGCATGAATTCGATATTGATATACATGTCGGAGCGTTTCGTGAATTGGGAATATACAACAGACGGATTTTTTAAATGGGCTGGCCAGTTAATAGGAAACCCATTTAACATCGTGGTAATGGCATTTTGTTATGTTGCTGTGAAATGGGCTTTTCTTTATTTTATGTACCTAAAGAAGGTGTTTCTGCGGGTTTAAATATGCTTCAATAATAAGTCTTAGGTCAGCTTTAACAGAATTTTTATTTCTTTATTTGTTGCTTTCGGTTTTTATCCGTGTCCTATTATCAGGTATTTTAAAACCTGGTATATGGCAACAATATCTTCACAACAGGAAATATTATTGATGACTGGCACATCATTTTCTGCAAGAGCATTTTGTGAAAATGATAACAACATCGGCAATAAAAATTTAAGCGAAAAAGAACGCCTGGAAGAAGCTTGCTGGAACGGGCTGCTTCATGATATGCTACCTGAAATTTGCAGCCAAGCTGGTAATACGAATAAAATGTATTTGTGGCAGATAAAAGAAGCCGATTCGTTTATTGAACTTGAATTGAGCGAATTTCCTGAAGTGGCCGATAGGTTCTTCTCTATTGACCCGTATAATTTTATAACAGAAAAAATTTTCAATTAGAATTTCCTATTAATCATTCAGGTTTGATAAATTTTTGCAATCGTTTACCATTCCAGCTCCGCATCAGTTTCAGCATAGGCCACACAAGTTAATACCAGCCCGTTTTCAATATCTCTATCGGTTAACACCTCATTGTTGCTCATTACTATTTTTCCTTGTATACATTTGGCCACACAATTCGAGCACCTGCCTGACCGACAGCTATATGGCAATTCTATGTTTTTATTTAAGGCTGCCTGCAAAATATTTATTTGGGAAGAGGTTTCGATCTGATAAGTCTTATTATTGAAGTGAATGGTAATTTTTTTTGTCGATGTGTCATAAATGGCAGGCGGAGCCGGAATGTGGTCAACAGTGAAATTTTCTTTTTTAATCTGTTCAACAGTAAATCCCATCCATCTCAAAGTAAATTGAGCCATGCGCATGAATGATACCGGTCCGCATAGGAAAAAAAGTTTTCCCATGACAGCGATAGCAGTTTCTGTTACGAGTTTTTCGAGCAAATGATTATTTAGTTTCTGAGGCAGGTGTTCCTTTGAAGCCGGGTTACTGATAAGATGAATGCACTTAAAACTACCGGCATATTCGGTTTCCAGTTTATTCAGCTTATCCTTGAAAATAATATCGTTTTGATGGTGGTTTTGGTAAATTAATATGATTTTGCTTAAAGGCTCATACTTCAATATTTTTTTGATCAAAGAGAAAACTGGCACAATACCACTGCCCGCTGCAATAAAAAAAAATTGTCTTTTTAATGCAGCATTTGTTTCTGCCATAAACCTGCCTGCCGGATAAATGGAAGTCAGCTGATCTCCAATCTGAACATGATTGATTAATTGTCGTGAAATTTCTCCATTTGTTTTTCGCTTCACGGTAATGGAAATGTCTTTGTCAACTCCCGGAGTAGATGAAATGGAGTAAGAACGCCTGATTTCAATACCTCTATGTCTGAAAATAAAAGTCAGGAACTGCCCGGCTTCATAAGGCACCACCATTCCCTGTTCATTTACCAGGATAAAGCTGTATGCTTCTTCAGTTTCTTTAATAATATTTACGACCCGCCATTTTAGCCGCTCCATATTCTAATAGGTATTCATTTTTAAATCCTTCCAGCCCGTTGTTTAAACACTAAATCACCCTGTGAAAAAGGTTTTTCATCCTTTCTGTAGGTACTTTTCCCACTCATCAAATACACAATATTAATCATCTCAAACAAATTCAAATCTCTTTATATTTGAAAATTGATTACCAAACAAACTCATTAATGTCGATCAGACGTTTAAAACTTCTCTTCGTTTTTTCTATTCCGGTTTTTGTTTATTATGGGTGCAGGGGCAAAGCCGATGGCCTGAAATCTCCCAAAGCTTCTCCTCCTCCCGTAGTGGATGTGCTTGTGGCATCTGCACAAAGTATAAGCAATGAAGTGGAGGCAAACGGAACGGTTGTTGCCAATGAATATGTGGAGCTGCATCCGGAAGCGAGCGGGCGGCTTATTTATCTGAATGTGCCCGAAGGAAAATATGTAACAGCAGGCACTGTAATTGCCAGGGTGTATGATGCAGATATAAAAGCACAGTTGGAAAAAAGTAAAGTTCAGCTTGACCTTGCACAAAAAACCGAAGAGCGTTACAAGCAATTGCTGGCTGTGAATGGTATTAATCAGAGTGACTATGATGCGGCATTAAATGCAGTTAACGGATATAAAGCTGATATTGATTATAATCAAGCATTGCTGGAAAAAACGGTGTTAAAAGCGCCATTCAACGGCGTTATGGGGTTAAGACAGGTTAGCCTTGGCGCTTATGTATCTCCAACTACATTAATTGCTACCTTACAGCAACTTGACAAAATAAAAATTGATTTTACTTTACCGGAACAATATAATCCGATTATTAAAAAAGGAAGTTTTGTCGATGTAGAACTCGATGCTTCCAAAACGGAAAAAAATAAAGCGGAAATCATTGCCATCGAGCCCCAGATTAATCAGTCTTCCAGGAATATTGTGGTAAGGGCCATTCTTCAAAATTCAAGCGCAAACCCCGGCGGCTTTGTGAAAGTGCATATTAATGCCGGGGTTGACAAGAAGGCAATTATGGTGCCTACTAATTCCTTGATTCCCGATGACAAGAATAACCAGATTATTATAGTGAAAGATGGAAAAGCGGCCTTTGTGAATGTGAAAACTGGGGTACGTAAAGCCAATAATGTTGAAATAACAAGCGGGGTTAAACCGGGAGATACGGTAGTAGTAACAGGGGTACTTTTTGCAAGGCCTAAATTCCCGGTAAAAATCAGGAGCGCCAAAACTTTGGAAGAATTTGCGGCGCTTAATAATAATACGACTGGTAATAATGACTGATCTTTTTTCTATTATAATGCCAGCAACTGAAACTCCGATGGAACATTGTTGCGACGCCCTGTTCAGATGCAGGATACCTGTTGAACGTTCCGGATATTTAATGCTACAAAAAAATATAAACCACCTGAGCTCTGATTTCCTCTTGCAGGAAAATAATTGGGCTTACAGTATTTCTTTATGAATATATCAGAGCTTTCGTTAAAAAGGCCGGTGCTGGCAACAGTAATGAACCTGATGATCATCCTGTTCGGTGTTGTCGGCTATAAATTTCTTGCCGTCCGCGATTACCCTGCTATTGACCCTCCGGTAATAACAGTTAACACATCTTATACCGGCGCTAATCCTGATATTATCGAGAGCCAGATTACCGAGCCGCTGGAAAAACAGATAAACGGTATTCCGGGTATCCGAACAATTACTTCTACCAGTTCATTAGGCAACAGTTCTATCAGTGTAGAATTCAATCTTGGTGTTGACCTGGAAGCTGCAGCCAGCGATGTTCGTGATAAAGTGGGCCAGGCATCACGAAGCTTGCCGCAGGATATTGACGCACCTCCGGTGGTAACAAAAGCTGACGCGAACAGCGATTTCATTTTATTGCTCGCCATACAAAGTCATACCAAAAGTTTATTGGAGTTAAGCGATTATGCAGATAATGTGTTGCAGCAGCAATTGCAGACGATTGATGGAGTGAGCTCAGTTTTTGTGTTTGGCGATAAGGGCTATGCTATGCGCATCTGGCTCGACCCGAACAAAATGAATGCTTACAATATTGCCTACAACGATATCAGTAATGCCGTTGCTACTGAAAACATTGAACTTCCTCCGGGTAAAGTATATGGAAATAACACGGAGCTTACCATTAAAGCCCTTGGCAGGTTAACCAATGAAAAACAGTTTCGTGATTTAATCATCAAGCAGGACAGCTCGGGTATTGTCAGGCTCGGAGACATAGCAAGGGTAGAGCTTGGTCCGCAATCGCCGGAACAAAGCTGGAAGTTTAATGGGGTAAATGCAGTTGGATTGGCCATCATTCCACAGCCGGGCGCTAACAATATCCAGATTGCAGATGAGTTCAACAGGAAACTGGAAGAAATTAAAAGATCAAACAGGGCGGATATCGATTTCAATGTATTGATCGATAATACGAGGACTATTCGTCAGTCGTTGGATGAAGTGCAGGAAACACTGATTATTGCCTTCGCATTGGTTGTGCTGGTAATTTTCTTTTTCTTCCGTAATTGGCTTATTGCACTTCGCCCTCTGATCGACATACCAATTTCCTTGATCGCGACATTTTTCATCATGTACCTCGCAGGTTTTTCCATCAATATTCTGACATTGTTAGGCATCGTGCTGGCAACAGGGCTCGTGGTAGATGATGGAATTGTGGTTACTGAGAATATATTCAGGAAACTGGAAGCAGGCCTGCCCATACGCAAGGCGGCCGTGGAAGGAAGCAAAGAAATATTTTTTGCAGTAATCTCTACTTCTTTAACATTAGCAGTGGTTTTTTTACCGGTAGTTTTCCTGCAGGGATTTGTAGGCAGGCTTTTCCGTGAATTTGGGGTGGTGCTTGCTGCTGCAGTATTAATTTCTTCGTTTGTATCGCTTACTATTACTCCCGTGCTGAATGTTTATCTGACTCGTAAAAACAGTTCGCATGGGAAGTTTTATCAAATGACTGAGCCTTTTTTCAAAGGCATGGAGAATGGATATAAAAGATTACTAAAAGCCTTTATGCGTGTTCGCTGGATGGCTTTGCCGATTATCCTTGTCTGTTTTGCAATTATCTGGCTGGTCATGCGTTCGATTCAAAGTGAATTGGCACCGCTTGAAGACAGGAATACGGTTCGGTTCACGCTTACAGCACCTGAAGGGGCCAGCTATAGTTACATGGCCAATATATCAGATAGTGTCGTTTCATACTTATATGATTCAGTTCCGGAAAGAGATTTTGTTTTTGTACGTACACCTGCCGGTACAAGCACAAATACTGCCCAGGCAAGAATTGGATTGGTTGAGCATAATGAAAGGCAAAGGACGCAGGCCGAAGTTGCTAATGATTTACAGCAAAAAGTAAACCGGTTTAATGATGCAAGAATTTTTGCTATACAGGAGCAGACTATTGCGGTAGGGTTTGGTTCAAGAACAAGTTTGCCGGTACAGTACGTATTGCAAAATCAGGATATAGATAAATTGAAAGACGCCATACCGAAGTTTCTTGCAGAAGTAAGAAAAGATAAAACTTTTTCTAATGCCGATGTAAACCTAAAATTCAATAAACCTGAAGTAGATATTACTATCGACAGGATGAAAGTGAAAGACCTTGGGTTATCGACCAGTGATGTTGTATCGGCTATGCAGGCTGCATTTAGTGGAGGAAGACTGTCTTATTTTTATATGAACGGGTATCAGTATTTTGTTATAGCACAGGTTGATCGTGCTTACAGAAATGCACCCGGAGATATTAATAATATTTATGTAAGAAATAACAAGGGTATCAATATTCCGCTTGATGCCGTGATAAAAATTGAACAGAACAGTAACCCTTCAACATTATATCATTTTAACAGGTATAAAGCAGCAACCATATCAGCTTCACTGGCAGAAGGAAAAACAATCGGCGATGGTATTAAAGCTATGAATGCCATTGCTGCAAAAACCCTTGACCCCACTTTTCAGACTGCTTTATCCGGAGCGTCGCGTGATTACGCTGAAAGTTCCTCTAATATCATGTTTGCATTTGTACTGGCATTGATATTGATTTACCTGGTTCTATCTGCGCAATTCGAAAGTTTTATAGATCCCATTGGCATTATGTTAACTGTTCCGCTTGCCCTGGCGGGAGCGTTATTGAGCTTGAAACTATTTGGGCAAACGCTAAATATATTCTCGGAAATTGGCATGATTATGCTTATCGGATTAGTGACTAAAAATGGTATTCTGATTGTAGAATTTGCCAATCAGAAGCGGGAACATGGGCTGAAAAAAATGGATGCAGTAATTGAGGCAGCAGCGCAAAGGCTTCGGCCGATCCTGATGACCAGCCTTGCTACTTCATTAGGTGCTTTGCCAATAGCTGTTAGCCTTGGCGCCGCAGCAACGAGCAGGATACCTTTGGGCATTGTGGTGGTAGGGGGTATTATATTTTCATTAGTGCTGACATTGTTTGTGATACCGGCTGTCTATTCATATCTTTCTGCAAAGCATAAAGCACACGAGACGGATGTGCTGGAGTAAGGTATGATGTACGAAATGTTTTGATAAATCCCGGCATTTATAACCGGGATAAAACAAAATTATCAAAAACAAATTGATAAGAGCATGAGCATTTTTTTTCAAGAGCGAAAGTTTTTTTTATTTCCGGCGCCAGTAAAAATGTGGTGTACCTGCTGCCTACTTATTTTTTTTACTTTATCATCCATTGCTCAAAACCTGACATTAAATGATGCGATATCCATTGCCTTAAAAAATAGCCTTAATATCCAGATAGGAAAAAATAATGTCAGAATTGCAGGCATAAATAACAACTATGGCATTGCAGGAGGGCTGCCACTGGTTACAGGGAACGGTTCGAATACGGAACAGGTAATAGGTATTCAACAAAAATATTCCAACCCTGCAAATAATAAAACCAGTTCAGGCGTGGGATCAAATAATTTTTCTGCAGGTGTTAACGCTTCGGAACTGATCTATAACGGCGGGCGTGTAATAACTGCCAAAAAAAGATTTGGGGAGATAGAATCACAATCAAAAAAACAATTGGATTCAAGGGCGCTGATAGTGGTATATAATGTAATGCTGAAATATTACGATATTATACGGCAGCAGAGTTATGCAAGGACACTTGAGCGGTCAATTGATGCGTCAAAACAAAAGTTGGATATTGTGAAAGTGCAGCAAAATGTGGGAATGGCGAATAATGCAGATCTTTTCCAGGCCCAGGTTGATCTCAATACTCAAACACAAAATTTAAAAGCCCAGCAATTAATAATAGATCAGGGGAAAACTGATTTGCTCACTTTGCTTACGTTGAATCCCGATTCAACAATTAATATTGAAGATACCATAGTAGTTGATAAGAACATTCAGTTAGAATCAATACTGAATGGGGTGTCAATAAATCCTGATATTGTAGCAGCTAATGAGCAGGTTAATATTAATAAATATATTGAAAAGGAAACCGGGGCGCTCAGGTATCCTTCATTGTCAATTAGTGGTGGCTATAATTTCAGCCGCACACAAAATGCAGCAGGGTTTTCGCTTCTCAACCAAAGCTATGGCCCTTTTGCGATGCTCAATCTTACTGTTCCCATCTTTAATGGAACAATATATAAAAGACAGCAACAGGTTGCAGGCATCAACACACTGAATGCATCGCTGGTACGGGATACACTGGCCCTGGGGTATAAACAAAATGCTGTAAAAAGCTGGCAGGCTTACCAAAGTAATTTGCATCAGCTGGAAACAGCCATTGAAAATTATAATCTTTCACAACAATTGCTTGATCTTGTTATCAAGCGATTTCAGCTAAGGCAGGCAACCATCGTTGATGTTAAGAACGCACAGCAAAGTTTTGAGAATGCCGGCTATTTGCTGGTTAATATCAGCTATGCTGCAAAGGCGGCAGAAATACAATTGAAGCGTTTTGGCAATCTGTTAACTTACTGATCCTTTTTCGGTTACTCATTACTGTGATACAGGTATTTATCTTCCTGCTCTGGCATTGTTGCGCCGCATTATGTTCTTCGCTAGTGCTACTGTATGGCCCCTGCATCCGAAGTGTAAAGCTTAAAAAAATATTACATTATATTTAGATAAATTATACTTCCCTTTGTATGGATATAACAATTAACCAAGTTTCGATTGCCGTAATACAACCATTGAGGGACTTGTTTTTGCACGAAAATAATTTTCAGTTTATATATAACAAATGCCACAATAATGGGTGGGCAGATACTTATTTATGCAATTGGAACGGAACTGCTGTTGGTTATGGTTCAGTTTGGGGAAAAGACCGGAGGCAAGACAGGGATACAATTTTTGAATTTTATCTGTTGCCGTCGCATAGAAAATATTCAGCTGCCATTTTTGAGAAACTCATCAGAGTGTCTGAAGTTAATTTTATCGAATGTCAGACAAATGATGTATTGCTTACTTCCATGATGTATGAGCATGGCAAAAATATTTTTGCTGAACGAATTCTTTTTGAAGATCATTTCAAAACTGAACTGGAAACAGCCCATACTATTTTCAGAAAGAAGACGGACGGGGAAAGTGTTGCCCAGGATTCGGGAGAATATGTTTTAGTGGATAATAATGCAATTGTAGCCACCGGGGGATTTGTTACCAATTATAATTTGCCGTTTATTGATATGTATTATGAGGTAAAAGAACCGTTCAGGGAAAAAGGATTTGGTGCTTTGATGGTGCAATACCTGAAAGCAGAAGCATACTCAATGAAGCGGGTACCTGCTGCAAGGTGCAATATAAATAACAAAGCATCGAAGGCAACACTGCTGAAAGGAGGTATGAAAATTTGCGGATATATACTGATTGGCGAAATCAATGATGAATACCGTTAACAGCAACAATCGGGGCCGCAGTCATTTATTACCCTTTTCTTTTCAATTTCATCGGTTGTTGCAGCCCGTATTTTATCAATCACTACATCAAAATGTAATGGTTTATTTAACACTTCGTCATGAACATCAAAAGATTTTTTCTCCCCTTGTGCTAATCCTTCGATATTTCTTTCCAGGGAAGGTATAATGTTTCCGCAACCATGCAAATAATCGACAGGCAAAGACTGCATAATATCATCAATAATTTCGCCCCCCTTGTCTTTCATCGTATAACGTAAAGAAACAACAGAATTCTTTTCAATTCTCATATAAATCAGTTTATAAATATTGCCGCTTTTTTTCCGGAAACAACCTGTGAAGAAGAGCAGCAGGAAGAATTTCCTTCAGGTGTAACATGTGGGTTTGCGGGCCTGAGATCAGGGCCGAAGCCATCAGGGTTTGGGGTCAGAGGACCGAATGCAAATTCATAATTCAATTTTTCATCCGGATAGACCCAATATTTTTCTTTAACCTGCATGTTACAGCATTTTACAATATTTCTTCCGTCACCTTGTCTTATGAAAAGGTAATCATGCTGTGATGATATCACCGGTATCTGTTGAAAAATGATGTATGCGGCTTTGTTATCAGTGCGGATATCAATGCCGATATGATCAAGGTATGATTTGCCGTCTTTATCGTTTTCATTTTTACTTTCTGCAGCTTTAATATGTGAAAAAATAAAATTTACACCGCCTTCAAATGAATATTTAATATAGCCTTCTGCCCGGGTCACTATCCGTCCTTTTTCTTTTTCAATAATTTGTTGCGGTAATCTGCTGATATCTGCAACATGAATATGAAAATGTACACTATCGGCGATTTCCATTTGTTCCCGAAAGGCAAAATCACTTTTGATTATTTTATTTATGCGCATTACTTCATCGCTTGTTAAAAGGTTTTGCGCTGAAAATTTTGAAACCAACGAAAAAAATCTTTCTTTATTCACTTTCATGATCATCTGTTTTACGTTAATGATTTTCCGGGAACAATGATTTTGTCGATATCAATTTTTCCGTAAACAATATTTACTGTAATTTTTCCCAGCTTCTGCGTAACAGTGCCGAATCCTGTTTCACAGGAGAGAAAGCCGGTGAAATCACCGATTTTTGAATCAACATATAATTTTTTTTCTACCGCATCATATCTCAACCCCGTTAATGCCTGTATATATCCGTAGCTGGATAATGCCCTAGCATACCAATGGCCGCATTCATATTCATTAAACGGGTTCCTCACCTTCCCGTCATAACGATTCCTTGAGGCACGAACAATATCCAGTCCTTCTTTCACGTATCCCATCATCATTAAATGAGAAGCTACATGGTGTTCAATACCTGTCCAAACTTCATCGCTGTATACAAAAGGCAGGGAAAGTTTTCCTCCTTTTGGCCAGGAACATAATAATAATCCTCCTTCATTGCCCAACGCGTATGAAGGCCGTTGAGGATTGGCATGTTCACTCAGGTTTTTCTTCAGGTTGTATTTGTGAATGGCTAATAAATGACTTTTTATTTTGGCTGAATCCATCGGATCTTTCAGCATGCACATTCTCGCTATCCATGCGCCAAGTACACCATCAGATAAACAACCTTTGCCATATTGATATTTCGGCCCTTCTTTTTCGAGCAGTTTTTTGGCTTCTTCAGAATATTCACCGCCAAAAGATTGTTCTTTGGTGGGATCTTTAGCGTTTAATCCTTTAAACTGGATTTTTTGTATGAAAAATTCCCCATCGAATAATTCTGTTTCAATAGCTTTTTTACCAAGCGATGCAAGCACTTTGTATCTCGAAACATCTTTGCCCAAATATTCTCCCATTTCGGAGATGGCATTTAATGCACCGATATAAAAACTGGTGTGCATCCCGTCGGGCCCCCAGAATTCTATATCATATGTGTTATGATGAGGCTCTTCGATCATCCCATGTCCGCGTGGGTCCCATGTGCGGATGCAATAGTCCATACTTGTTTTCACCATCGGGAAAATTTTCTTCATCCATTCATTATCTCCGCTGATTCTCCATTCACGGTATACTTTCATAATACCGCCGAGTTGTCCGTCTGCTGCTGCATGAAAATCATGTTTGGCCGGCTCTATAGGCAATGTGGACCGAAATGTCTGATGACCTTCTTCATTTTGACTTTCGCAAAACTCGGTATCGCGCAAACTTCGTTCCAATGCAGGAAACAAATGCGGTATTGCCTGCGCATAATTCCATACGTGTGTACATGAGCCATGACAGCAGCCCCAATTATCACCACAGCCTTCAAAACTCCACAGTCTGCCATCATATTGTCGCATAACGGTTGGGGATTTTAATATCGTCAGGTTCGCGGCTACTGCTTCCAGGGTTTCTGCCGGGATGGTGCTGGCATAAAATGCGTCTTTAAACAAAGTGCTTTTTTTCCTGAGGTCTTCATATTGTTGCGACCAATAGGCAGACAGTTCCTGAATGTTGTTAAACCTGCTGCTGTACCAGGGTTTATAATATTTGCCATGAAAATCTTTGTCGTATTTGTCAAGGCCGATATCAGCAGGGGAGTTACAGCAACCACTGTCAGGATCGCAGTTTTCCTTTCTTGTGCCCATTTCACCATAAGTCTGGTCCGATTCGGGAGTATACCAGCACATCATCACCCTGATTGTTTTTTCTTTGCCGGGTGATAATGAAAACGGAACATACAAAGATGCTCCCGGTGCATTCGACTCAACAGCCGCTACAGATTTTATTTCCGCATTTTTTACAGCGTTCCATGCCATTGTCAAAGGATCCCACCAGCCGCCGCGGAACCAGCAATGATCAACAACAGTAGTATCATCGTCTGTAAAAAAAGCCATGTCTGTACGTAGAGTTTTTTCTTTTGTTCCTTCTTCCGTTATAATAAAACCATTTTTTATTGAACTGATACGGTTCTTTCCGTCATCAACCTTTATAAAATTTTTTGTGTTGAAAGAGAATACCGCATTGATCTCTGAATTGCCGGTGTTTGTAAAATGATATTCCATGGCTGCAACCGGCAAGCTGGAATTATTATCATCAGTCGGAATGAAAGGGCTCCATCCTGTTATTTTAATTTTCAGCGGAAGGTCGTTGTCCGAAATATCAAGATAGCCGAAAGGGAACCTTGCAAGGAACGATGCATTGCGGAAACGGGGTAGCCCTGTTGTTGATCCTTCAGAACCATTCCCTGCATTTTCTCTTCCGAATTTTTTCCAGTCAGGAACCGGCCCTTCCAGCAGTTTTGCTCCGTTAGCAGTTCCTTTAACCACAACGGCAGCAAACATTCCCGGTTCATTGAAAATATCAGGCTTGTTTTTTATTGACACGTGCGATATTGCTCCGGTTCCTTCCATACAAATCATGCCGGCACCCATACCGCCCATTGGGAAAGCCACACGGTTAAGATATTCTTCAGTATAAGGCCCATTGTAGTGCCTGCCTTTTTTATGATCAGAAAAATTTTCTCCGGTATTTTCTTTTTGTTCCTTTTTTTCTGCATGTAATATTTCAACAGGGAAAATTGCTGCGGCGGTTCCACTTAAACCGATTTGTTTAAGAAATGACCTTCGGCCTGATTTGTTTTTCATTCAGCAAGTTTTGATTACCGAATATAAGCAATTACAAAACTTATGTGAAGAAGTTTTTATGAATTGGGCTTTGATAATCTGCTCAACATGGTTGCGTCGCACTCTTGTACTTCAACAATTCTACTCATCAGTATTAGATTGTGATATTTACTATTATTGAATTTTCCTGTGCTCTATTCGGTAATATGCCACTATCTCTCCGCTCAAATCTTCAGCGTTTATTTATGTCTAAATCTCTTATATTTGCAGCGGCAAGTCTTATACGGCCAGCTCCTGCTGAACTCCCCCAGGGCCGGAAGGTAGCAAGGGTAGGTGGTCGTAGCGGTGCGATGTAAGTAACTTGCCATTTTTTATTTATACAATATCAACTTCGGCATATGAAATTTTTTATTGATACAGCAAACCTGGCACAAATTAAAGAAGCAAATGACCTGGGGGTTCTTGACGGGGTGACTACCAATCCTTCGTTGATGGCCAAAGAAGGCATTAAAGGGCAGGAAGCTGTTTCGCATCATTACAAAACCATTTGTGAAATGGTAGATGGCGATATCAGTGCGGAAGTGATCTCTACCGATTTTGATGGTATTGTTTCCGAAGGTAAAAAGCTGGCTGCTATTCATCCGAATATTGTTGTAAAGGTTCCTATGATCAAGGACGGCATTAAAGCATTGAAATGGTTTACAGATAACGGTATTAAAACCAACTGTACACTGGTATTTTCCGCCGGGCAGGCTATACTGGCCGCAAAAGCCGGCGCCACTTATGTTTCCCCTTTTATCGGAAGAATTGATGACAGTGGCTGGGATGGCGTTGAGTTAATTGAACAGATTTCCCGGATTTATACCATCCAGGGATTTGAAACGGAAATACTCGCCGCATCTATCCGCAACCCCTTGCATATTATCAAATGTGCAGAAGCCGGTGCTGACGTATGTACATGCCCGTTAGATTCCATTCTCGGGTTACTGAAACATCCGCTAACAGATATAGGGCTGGCCAAATTTCTGGAAGACGCAAAGAAGTTCATCTGATAAACATGTACTACGCCAAAGAGGTAATTATTTTAAGCAGAAGGATTTTTATCTTCTGATTTTTTGCTTTTAATAAGAAGGAAGACAGACACAAGGCAAAAAACCAGTCCTGCAGCGCCAAAAATTATCTTCCATGTTTTATGACTTTCTATACCTGAAATAAATTTATTTATAGCAAGAACTGCAATGATTAAAGTTATTACTGCAAGTTGTGAAGGTTGCTTTTTCATATAATTTAACTTATTATTTCTGATAAACCCTAACGTAATCTATGAGCATTTGCTGAGGGAAAATTGAATCATCTACACCTTTTTGTCCGCCCCAGTTGCCACCAACAGCAATGTTCAGTAATAAATGCATGGCCTGGCTGAACGGCCAGCCTTCATAACCCTTATGTTCATTCGTAAATGTGAAGTATTTATTGTCATCTACAAAAATGCTGATATGGTCGTCATCCCATTCCACAGAATATACATGAAAGGCATCTGCAAAATCGGGTACCTGCGTAATGGCTGTCTTCTGTGTCCCGATGATGTGATTATATTTTTTGCAATGAATCGATGCATGGATTGCTCCCGGATCAAAGCCTACATGTTCCATAATATCGATTTCACCATCGTCTGGCCATTTTAAAGGAGTAGTTGAACCAAGCATCCATATAGCCGGCCAGGTGCCCAAACCTTTGGGCAGTTTTGCACGAACCTCAATACGTCCCGATTTCCAGTCGCCTTTTCCTTTGGTTACCAATCTTGCAGATGTATATTTTTTGTTTTCCCAATCTTCTTTTCTTGCTTCAATAATAAGATTGCCATTTTCCACTCTGGCATTTTCCGGCCGTTTTGAAGTATAAAACTGAGATTCATTATTGCCCCAGCCGTTGCCGCCAACATCGTAGCTCCATTTGGTTTCATCAGGCAAGCCTTTATAATTGAATTCATCACTCCATATCAGTTTCCATTCCCTTGCTTTGCTAACCTGCCTGCTCGCAAAAGCGAAAAGAAAAATGATGACAGCGAGAAATAAAAAGAAACGAAGAAAAACAGTCATATTTTAAATTTGGGTTGAAATTACATTTGTTTCTTTATCAAAAACAATAAAATTTTGCGGCAATGTTATTTGCTGTTATTTTTGCGGCACAAATATGAAATACAATCTGCACATACACCGTCATCACACTTTCCTGCAAGGGTAAGCCGATGGCATTTGTGCAATCAATATAAAATGTTCGGGGCTTACTTTAGTAAGCCTTTTTTAATTATTTAGTATGGCCAAAAATTACATGGAAAAATCAGATAGGAAAATCTGAGTAACAATATGTAACCAGGGCAAAAAAATCAGGTAATGCAAGAAAAACTCAAAATTGCAATCCAGAAAAGCGGCAGGCTGCATGAAGGCTCAGTAAACCTGCTCAAAGAATGTGGCATTGATCTCGCCAACGGGGTAAACAAGCTGAAAACAGAAGCAAATAATTTTCCGCTGGAAGTGTTTTTTTTCCGTGATGACGACATACCGCAATATGTAGAAGATGCCGTGGCAGACATTGGTATTATTGGGGAAAATGTGGTGTATGAAAGCAATAAAAAAGTAACCGTGGTAGAAGAACTGGGTTTTGCTACTTGCCGGTTAAGTATTGCCGTTAGGAAAGGAGAAGAGTATATCAGCGCATCTTCGTTGAATGGAAAAAAAATTGCCACCTCTTATCCGGTGCTGCTCAAAAAATTTCTTGATCAGCACGGTGTAAAAGCTGAAATACATGAAATCAGCGGCAGCGTGGAAATTGCCCCGGGCATCGGCCTGGCAGATGCTATCTGCGATCTGGTAAGCAGCGGTTCTACGCTTTTTATGAATGGGTTGAAAGAAACGGAAACCATTCTCAAATCAAGAACTGTTCTCGTTAAAAATAATAACCTGGACCAAGCCCGTGAAAAACTACTGGAAAAATTGCTATTCAGGATACAGGCTGTTAAAAAAGCAAAGAATAATAAATACATTTTGCTGAATGCCCCGAATGAAAAACTGAAAGAAATCATCGGTTTGTTACCCGGAATGAAAAGCCCGACAGTTTTGCCTTTAGCCCAAGCTGGCTGGAGCAGTGTGCACAGCGTACTAAACGAAAACGAATTTTGGGAAATCATTGAGAAACTAAAAGCAAACGGGGCCCAGGGAATTTTAGTAGTGCCGATTGAGAAAATGATCATATAATATGGATTCGGGCAAATTAATGCGAATACAATGGAAACAATAAAATATTCGAAGAATAAAGACTGGGCCAAGGTTTTGCAGCGGCCTGCTTTTGATTCTTCCCTGTTGGAAAAAAAAGTGAAGAAAATACTGGATGAAGTAAAAAAGAAAGGAGATAAAGCAGTCGGAAAATTTACGGAAGATTTTGATCAGGTGAAGCTGAAAAATTTTTTAGTAAGCGAGAAGGAATTTGCTTTAGCTGAAAAAATGATAAGCAGCGAATTGAAACAGGCGGTGCTTGTTGCCCAAAAGAATATTGAAAAATTTCACTCAGCTCAATTGCAGAACAAGGAAGTAATTGAAACCATGCCCGGCGTTAAATGCTGGCGCAAAGTGGTAGCTATAGAAAAGGTTGGTTTGTATATTCCCGGCGGCAGCGCCCCATTATTTTCTACTTTATTAATGCTTGGTATTCCTGCTACAATTGCAGGTTGTAAAAGAATTGTTGTTTGTTCCCCTCCCGGTAAAGATGGAAAATTGCACCCGGCAATTTTATTTGCTGCAGGTTTATTAGGTATAAAGGATGTTTATAAAGTAGGGGGGGTGCAGGCCATAGCTGCAATGGCTTACGGCACCGGCACTATTCCCGCTGTGTATAAAATATTTGGCCCCGGCAATCAGTATATTACCTGTGCAAAACAGTTGATCCAAAAAGATGGGGTGGCTATAGATATGCCCGCAGGCCCGAGCGAAGTTGCCGTATACGCTGACGAAACTGCGAAGGCCTCCTTTGTTGCTGCCGATCTTTTGTCTCAGGCTGAACATGGTGCAGACAGCCAGGTAATTTTATTGACTAATTCAGCAGGTTTATCGCTTGAAATAAAAAATGAAATCAAACGCCAGCTGTCTCAATTGCCAAGAAAAGAAATGGCAAAAAAAGCATTGGAAAAAAGTAAAATGGTTATAGTGAATAATGAGGACGAGGCAATGGAAATTCTGAACGGATATGCACCTGAACATTTGATATTAAGTTGTAAAAGTGCAGAAAAATTGGCCGAAGAGGTGGTGAATGCAGGCTCAGTATTCCTTGGAAATTATTCCCCTGAAAGTGTGGGAGATTATGCCAGCGGAACCAACCATACTTTGCCGACAAATGGGTATGCAAAAAGTTACAGCGGTGTAAGTGTTGACAGTTTTGTGAAGAAGATCACTTTTCAGCAACTTTCACAGGCAGGCATAACTGAAATAGCAAAAACGGTTGAAGCTATGGCTGAAGCAGAAGGTTTAACGGCCCATGCAAACGCAGTGAGGGTTCGTTTGAACCGGGGTTTGTATGGTTTTACTGACTCAGTTGATAAACAATAAGCCCCAAATTGTAATAGCTTTTCAAAATCAGATAAATCAGGATTCAGACAGTTGCCGAACAGAATTTCACCCGCACAAGTGTGCGACGCAACGATGCCAAATAGAATTACCAATGCAGGTTACCAAAAAATAAAACATGTTTCAGTTAGAGAAACTCCTTCGTGAGAATATTAAAAAGTTGGTTCCTTATTCTTCAGCCCGTGATGAATTCAAAGGGAATGCCAAAGTGTTTTTAGATGCTAATGAAAACAGTCTTGGTTCGCCTTTGTTGAAATGGTATAACCGTTATCCTGATCCGTTACAGTGGAAAGTAAAACAAGCGTTAAGTAAAATAAAGGGAATTGCTCCGCAACACATTTTTTTAGGAAATGGCAGCGATGAATGCATTGATATTCTATTCCGTGCTTTTTGCGAACCGGGAAAGGATAATGTGATCATTAATCCGCCAACTTATGGCATGTATGAAGTGAGCGCCAACATTAATAATGTGGAAGTTCGACGTGCCAGGTTGCTGGATGATTTTCAGTTGGATCTTGTTCACCTCGAAAACCTGGTCGATGCACATACAAAAATTATTTGGATTTGCTCACCAAATAACCCCAGTGCGAATACCATTAACCGTACGGATATTGAAGCAGTGCTGAATAATTTTAATGGGTTGGTGGTGATTGACGAAGCGTATATCAATTTTTCACGGCATAAATCTTTTATCCGGGAATTGGGCGACTACCCCAACCTGGTGGTGATGCAAACGCTCAGCAAGGCCTGGGGCTTGGCAGGGTTAAGGATGGGTATGGCTTTTGCCAGTGAAGCGATTATTGAAGTGTTTAATAGAGTAAAACCACCTTACAATATCAACCAGGCCACGCAGGAACTTGTTTTGAAAGCTTTGGAAGAAACAGGGCAGGTAAACGACATGATCAGGGCTATTGTAAAAATGCGGGAAGAATTGAAGGCGGAACTGGAGAATCTGGAGATTGTGAAAAAAGTATATCCCAGCGATGCCAACTTTTTATTAGTAAAAGTTGTTAATGCCAAAGCAATATATAATTTTTTGTTGCATAAAGAAATTGTAGTCCGTGATCGCAGTAAAGTGGAATTGTGTGAGGGCTGTCTGCGCATTACTGTAGGTACTGAACATGAAAATAAAGAATTAATAACGGCATTAAAGCAATTCTCAATCTGATATATAACGTAACTTCAGTCTTCATTTTAAAAATAACCAACGCTAATGAAACAATTTCAAAATACAATAATGCTGACAGCATTTATTTGTTCCTTGTTCCTGTTTGCATGCAACAGTAATAATGGGAAAGCAAACAGCACGGACAGCATGCAAAAAAAGAACGACTCGGCTGATGTTGCCGCGGCCGGCAATGTAACTTTGAAACTGCCCGAAGGTTTTCATGCAGTTGTTTTTGCAGAAGGACTTGGAAAAACAAGGCACCTCACCGTAAATAGTAACGGAGATGTGTATGTGAAATTGGGAGAATTGAAAAACGGTAAAGGTATTTACCGGCTTCGCGATACCAACGGAGATGGGAAAGCTGATGATATTACTGGTTTTGGCAATTTTACCGGAACCGGAATTGCTATTAAAAATGGGTATCTCTATGCTTCATCTGATGAAGAAGTATTCAGGTATAAGTTAGATGCCGGCAATAATATTGCAGACACCGGTAAACCGGAAAAAATTGCAACCGGTTTGATTTCTCGCGGAGAACACGAAGCAAAAGCTATTGCCCTCGATAATAACGGTAACCTGTATGTGAATATCGGGGCCTATTCCAATGCGTGCCAGGTGCAGGACAGGTCTAAAGGCTCACCAGGCATGAGGCCCTGCCGCATATTGGATTCTGCCGGAGGTATCTGGCAGTTCAAAACTGATAAGTTGAACCAGAGCTATGGTGATGGGGTGCGTTATGCAACCGGTTTGCGCAACGTGGTTGGACTTGACTGGAATACTTCTACTAATTCTTTGTTTGTGATGCAACATGGACGCGACCAGTTGCACGATTTATATCCTGACATGTACACGACCAAACAAAATGCAGAGCTGCCTGCAGAATGCATGTATGAATTACATAAAGGTTCAAACTGCGGCTGGCCTTATATCTATTATGATGAATTTCAGCGGAAAAAAATATTAGCGCCTGAATATGGAGGCGACGGAAAAAAAACTGCCGGTGAAGATGCGCAGGATCCTGTATACGCATTTCCCGGTCATTTGGCTCCGGACGGACTTTTGTTTTATTCCGGCAATACATTTCCTGAAAAATACCGTAATGGGGCATTTATAGTTTTTCATGGATCATGGAACAGGGCGCCCGAGCCGCAAATGGGTTATAACGTTGCATTTCTCCCCTTTGCGAATGGTAAGCCTTCGGGCGGGTGGGAAGTTTTTGCCGATGGTTTTTCAGGTGGCCCCCAACAAACAGCTTCCGGCCTCGTAAAGCATCGCCCATGCGGTATAGCTCTTGCGCCCGATGGCTCAATTTATGTTTCTGATGATGAAAAAGGGACGATCTGGAAAATTTCTTATACGGGAAAATAGAATATTGAAATGATAAAACTGTTAACGTTAATATGTATCCTTTTTTTTGCTTCTGTATTGCTGATGTCACAAACAAAACCGGCGCACGGTAAATTACAGGAATCAGTTGATCGTGGGAAAATGCTGTATTTGCAACGTTGTTCGAGTTGCCATCTGGTTAATGGTTCAGGTATTCCGAGCATTAACCCATCACTGATCAAAACCAAATCGGTGCTCGGAAATGCAGAACCCTTAGTGCTGATGATATTGAAAGGGATGCCTGCGGGTACAGAAATTGATGGTGTAAAGTATAATAATGCCATGGCTCCGGCACCGGATATGACTGATTTGCAAATTGCCGATGTGCTTACTTATTTGCGCAATAGTTTCGGGAACAATGCCAAAGAAGTAACCGAAACTGAGGTGAAAACAGTACGCGCCAGGTTGAAATAAATTTTCATCAGCCATCAATTAAACACAGGCTGATGATGTAAAAATAACTGATGAAAAGGATTTTATTTATCGACAGGGACGGGACACTGATTAAAGAAGCCCCGCCGACATACCAGATAGATTCTTTTGAGAAACTTGAATTTTATCCCAATGTGTTTGAGTTTATGAGCCGGATTGCGTCAGAATTCGATTATGAACTGGTGATGGTTACCAATCAGGATGGCCTCGGCTCCACTTCATTTCCTGAAGACAGCTTCTGGCCGGTTCAGAATTTCGTAATGCAGGCTTTGCAGAATGAGGGAATTCATTTTAGCGCAGTGCACATCGATAAGACTTATCCGGCAGATAATGCGCCAACACGGAAGCCTGGCATTGGCATGTTGCTACAGTATTTAAACAACAGCCAATACGATATTCCAAATTCGTTTGTAATTGGCGACCGCATAACTGATGTCCAGCTCGCCAAAAATCTCGGCTGTAAAGCTTTCTGGTTGAATAATGATCCTGACCTGGGAGGTAAAGAAATCAGCAATTCAGTGCAGGAGCTGCAGGAAACGATTATAACTGAAACAACTGAGTGGGGCAGTATTTATGAATTTCTGAAATTAGGGTTGCGCCATGTTGTGCATGAACGCAACACCAACGAAACAAAAATTGCCATAGATCTGAATATCGACGGTAATGGCCAAGCTGATATTAAAACCGGCATTGGTTTTTTTGATCACATGCTGGAACAGATCGCCCGGCATGGTAAAATAGATTTAAAAATATCAGTCAAAGGCGACCTCCATATAGATGAACACCATACTATAGAGGATACGGGTATTGCATTAGGTGAAGCATTTTCGAAAGCGCTTGCTGATAAACGCGGTATGGAACGATATGGATTTGCGTTGCCGATGGACGAAGCTGATGCAAAAGTACTGATTGATTTCGGTGGCCGTAACTGGATTGTCTGGAACACGGTATTCAAAAGAGAAAAGGTAGGCGATATGCCGACTGAGATGTTTTTTCATTTTTTTAAATCATTTTCAGATGCGGCAAAATGTAACCTCAATATTGAATGCAAAGGAGAAAATGAGCATCATAAAATTGAGGCTATCTTTAAAGCTTTTGCAAAAGCCATACGCATGGCTGTTAAGCGTGATCCGTTAAGCAATTATCTTCCAAGCACAAAAGGGGTTTTATAAACTTTAATAATAAGCAGAATGTATTATAGCCCAACCGTAATCCTTAACAATGGTGTAGAAATGCCCATAATCGGTTTAGGGGCTTATGATATGTATGGAACACAAGCAGAACATGCCATTGTTAATGCTATTGAAGCTGGTTACAGGCTGATTGACACTGCTGCCATGTATGGTAATGAAAAAGAAGTAGGCATTGCCGTTAAAAACTGCGGTATCCCCCGGAAGGAAATTTTTATTACCACCAAAGTGAACGATCCAGATCAGGGCTTTGACAAGACCATGAAAGCATTTGAGGTGAGTTTAAAAAAACTTGACATGGATTATGTGGATATGTATCTTATTCACTGGCCGTTGAAAGGCAAAAGAAAAGAAACCTGGAAAGCACTTGAAAGAATTTATGCTGAAAAAAAAGCACAGGCAATCGGGGTCGCTAATTATCTGGTGCCGTTTCTGGAAGAATTAAAAACTTATTCCGAAATAACTCCCGCTGCTAACCAGGTTGAATTTACGCCATACGTTTTTTCAAAAAATTTGCTGGATTATTGCAGCAAAGAACAAATACAGTTACAAGCCTATTCACCGATTGCCAGGGGGCATAAAAACAGCGATCCGAAATTGCTGAGGCTTTCTGAAAAATATAAACGTTCTCCTGCTCAGGTAATGTTGCGATGGTGTGTGCAGCATCATGTTGCCCCGATTCCAAAATCGGTAAATGTAAACAGGTTGAAAGAAAACATACATATTTTCGACTTTGAAATAAACCGGGATGATATGGATTTGTTAGACACTTTCAATGAGGATTATCGTGTTGCCCCTGACCCTATCTACATGTTATGAACTACAGATAAAGTTAAAACTTATGTCATTAAGAACATCATTTATCGGTGAGTTAAAAAGCGAATCAGCTGCTACCAGAAAAATACTTGAAAAAGTTCCTTTGGAAAAAGCAGACTGGAAGCCTCATCAAAAGTCTATGTCTGTTGGCCGGTTGGCCACACATATTGCTGATACAGCTCATTGGATTTATACAATTTTAGAAGCTGATGAATACGATTTCGGAGGAGCGCCGTACAAGCCAAGGGTAGCTGCTTCTACTGAGGAATTATTGCAAATTTTAAATGAAAATATTAGCCGTTCAATAACAGCACTTGAAAAAGCAGCAGATGAAGAACTTGAAAAAAGCTGGACAGTTAAAAGGGGCGAGCTAATCGTTTTTTCAATGTCTAAAAAAGTGGCTATCCGCTGTTGGGGCTTCAATCACACCATCCATCATCGCGGGCAGTTGTCGGTTTACTTAAGATTACTTGATATTCCAGTACCCGGAATGTATGGCCCAAGTGCGGATGAAAAATAAACGTAATTATGCAAAGTGAAAATATGCCGGTTGGCCAATTTGTTCGCAAAGCGGTTTTTATCGGCCAACTGGGTCATTTTCAGATTTTCAAATTGATCACAGTTTGAAAAATATTTTATGCTTATAAAGAAAGTAACAGAGGTACCATTCTACAGCAAAGACTGAAAGAGAACTCAGGATCAAGGCAAAAGCTTCTGGCGTATGAATATAGGATAGCAGGTTACTGCTGATGATTGTAATATATTCGGTAAACCATCTGTCTCCAACAATCTCAAAGAACAAGTAAATAAAGATTGAATTCATACCCACGATAGTAAAGAACTGAAGGTGTTTCCTGTGGTTTTTTATATCAACCCACCAATAACTGACAGATAAAAAACACAAACACCATCCTAATGACGCCAATGTAAATGAGGAGGTAGCTATTCGTTTAATGATGGGCGTTATATGCGCATAATCCAATCCATATCCCAGCACAAAACAAATTCCGGCCCAGGTTAAAAGCCTTTGTATTTTTTTATTTCCATTGATTAACAGTTTACCGGCCATTGCACCGGCTATGGTATGAACGGCTGTTGGGATACAATTAATTGCCACCCATCCGCCTTTGTTGATTTTATTCATTAACAACAGGTCAACATAGTTGCCAAAATTGTGCTGGTCAACAAAAGGCTGATTGAAACCAGGTACATTGGTAAAGCGATATAATAGTTCTGTCAATAATAATAACCCGATACAGGTGATCATTTGTGCTACAGCGCTCCACCTGAAAATCAGAAAAGCAATTAATGTGGTAAACGATAATTGAGTCAGAACATCCCATAACTCAAACGATAATTTAGTTCCACGCACGGCATAATCCAATACTCCCCAGAAGAAAAGCCATAAGCATCTTTTTAAAACCTTTTTAAAAGACTGGTTCCATGTTATTCCCTGGGCATACTGTTTAGTTAATGAAAATGCCATGGCAACACCAGCCATGAACATAAATGAAGGTTGAATTAAATCCCAAAATCGCAACCCGTTCCACGGATGATGGAAAAATTGCAGGAGAATATTGTTAAGAAGGTGTTGGTCTTTAGTAGCATCAAACAGATGCCCATAAAGTCCTGTGCTTTCCATGGCAAGCAACACCATAATAAGTCCGCGTAAAAAATCAAGAGAAAGCAATCGTTGGTTGGTTGGGGGGGTGAGTGGTTGGGTCATGATGAAAAATTAGAAGTACAAAAATTAAGAATAAAGTTGGTAGTTATCAAAAAAGCTTTCATATTTGCATTTCGATGAAACAAAATAAAATCAATAATCAGTGGTGGTGGCATACAAACCTTTACCGGGGCTTGTAGGCAGCTATTGTTGTTTATTGAATGAAAAATATTCAGGCCCCGATAAAATCGGGGTTTTTTCATTATTGCCAAAACAAGTATGCATATCTGGTTATATGAATTAATGAGCGTTTCGACAAGCTCCGGCTTTCAGGCGGGATGCTGATGAATAGCAAACAGATACCGGGTGCATTAAAAAAGTATTACCAAGAGGCCATGAAAAAAATTGAAATCAAAACAGAATCAAAAAAAATCTTATCTGATGTGTACACACCCGTAGGGATTTACTTACGGTTGCGGGACCGTTTCCGCGATACCATTTTGCTGGAGAGTACGGATTATCATGTTGCTGAAAACAGTTATTCATTTATTGGCATTAATGCCATCGCGGGCATTGAAATTACCGATACAAGGAATATTGAGTTCAAGCTGCCGGTAGAACATCCTGAGAAAATAGCGATAAACCATCCTGATGAAGTACCCAAGCTATTGTGGCAATTCATGCAGCGTTTTCATGTGGAGTTAGCAAAAGAAAAACCGGTGCGTGCCGCTCAGGGGTTATTTGGATATACTACGTTTGATGCTGTGCAATTTTTTGATACCATTTCATTTACAGCCCGCAGCTTACAGCCCAATAGTATTCCCTTAATGCGCTATCGGTTATACCAATACGTTATTGCTGTCAATCATTTCAAAGACGAGTTGTTCATCTGCGAAAATAAAATGGCAGGAATTGAAAGCGAACTGGCTGTTGTTGAATCTTTAATCAGGAGCAAGGATGTACCTGCATACCCTTTTCAGGCAAAAGGAGAAGAAAAATCGAATATGACGGATGATGATTATAAGGACATGGTGAAGAAAGGTATTGCCAGTTGCTATCGTGGTGATGTTTTTCAGATCGTGTTAAGCAGGCGGTTTGAACAGGGTTTTACAGGCGATGAGTTCAATGTATACCGCGCATTGCGTAATATCAATCCATCTCCTTATTTGTTTTTCTTCGATTATGGCGATTACAAACTCATCGGTTCTTCACCCGAATCACAACTGCTTATTCAAAATGGTAAGGCAATTGTTCACCCTATAGCCGGAACATTCAGACGGACAGGTGATGACGAAGTAGACCAGCAGATGGCGGAAAAACTTTTGCATGACGCAAAAGAAAATGCAGAACATGTAATGCTGGTAGACCTTGCCCGTAATGATTTAAGTCGTTTATGTGATGAAGTTTCGGTTGTGCATTACCGACAGGTGCAGTATTATTCGCATGTTATCCATCTGGTGAGCGAAGTGCAGGGCAAAGTCAGAGAGCATACCAACCCTTTTGAACTGCTGGCAGTAACCTTCCCGGCAGGCACCTTAAGCGGAGCCCCGAAATTCAAGGCAATGACGCTTATTGATGCTTATGAACCAACTGCGAGAAGCTATTATGGCGGTTGTATTGGCTTCATGGGTTTTGACGGAAGCTGCGTTCATGCCATTATGATAAGAACTTTTTTAAGCAAACAAAACACTTTGTATTACCAGGCGGGTGCCGGAATTGTTGCGGCATCAAAACCTGAAAGTGAATTGCAGGAAGTAAATAATAAACTAGGCGCGTTGAAGAAAGCAATTGAAGTAGCAGGAGGGCTAAGTTGAATAGTTGATTGGATTGGTAAGTTTGAATTGAGTAATCAGCATTTCAACTTGTCAATAATTAAAGCAAATGAAATCTTAAAATGAAAATACTGGTATTCGACAATTATGATTCTTTCACGTATAACCTGGTGCATTTGGTGGAGAAAATATTGCAGCAGAAAGTAGATGTGTTCAGAAATGACAAGATTGCCTTGGAAAATGTGAAAGCGTACGATAAAATTATTTTGTCTCCCGGACCGGGTATACCTGAAGAAGCAGGTTTATTATTGCCCTTGATTAAAGAATATGCAGCCACCAAATCAATACTGGGAGTGTGTTTGGGCCACCAGGCTATTGGAGAAGCATTTGGCGCGAAGCTGGTGAACCTGAAAAATGTGTATCACGGGGTAGCTACACAAGTTGAAATGGTGAAGCGTGAGGAGATGAAAGCGGCTACCCCAAGCGCACATTTCAGATCGCACGTGTCACGAAAATTATTTAATGAATTGCCTGATAAATTTGAAGTCGGCCGCTACCACAGTTGGGTGGTGGCTGATGAAAGTTTTCCGGCCGAACTGGAAGTTACAGCACGTGATGATAATAATTACATTATGGCGCTTCAGCATAAAACTTTCGACGTGCAGGGAGTGCAGTTTCACCCGGAAAGTGTATTAACCCCGCTGGGAGAAAAAATTATGCGGAACTGGCTTGTCTGAACTTTTAAAGTAAATGAGATTATTTGACAAACATCTGATTTTTTAATTGATTTAAAATAAAGTGCTCCTTCAGGAGACAAGGGTATGAAAAAAATTTTACAATATTTATTCGAATATAAAACGCTATCGCGGGAGGCTGCCAAAGAAGTATTGATGAATATTTCTAAAGGAGTATATAATGAAAGCGAGATTGCTTCATTTATAACAGTATACCTTATGCGGAGTATAACCATCGAAGAATTACAGGGTTTCCGCGATGCTTTGCTTGAACTTTGTGTCAGGGTTGATCTTAATGGAAACGAAACCATCGATATCGTTGGCACAGGTGGGGATGGAAAGAATACCTTTAATATTTCAACACTTGCCTGCTTCATTGTTGCCGGCACCGGGCAGAAAGTTTCCAAGCATGGTAATTATGGAGCTACTTCCATCAGTGGGGCATCAAATGTAATGGAGAACCTTGGGTATAAATTTAAAAATGATAAAGCGCAACTAAGGAAAGAAGTGGAAGAAGCTAATATCTGCTTTTTACATGCCCCGCTTTTTCATCCGGCGTTGAAAGCCGTTGGCCCGATACGAAAAAATTTGGGCGTGCGTACATTTTTTAATATGCTCGGCCCGATGGTGAATCCGGCATTCCCTAAATTTCAGTTGGTGGGTGTGTACAATCTTGAAATGGCGAGGGTTTATAATTACCTGTTGCAGCAAACGGAAGGTACATTTACTATCATACATAGTCTTGATGGTTACGATGAAATATCGCTTACCAACGATACAAAGGTGATCACTAATCATGGCGAAAAAATAATGACACCAGAGCAATTAGGAAAAAGAATGGTGGAAGCATCTGCTATTTATGGGGGGAGTACCACAGCTGAAGCTGCTAACATATTTTTGAAAATTTTAAAGGGCGAAGGAACCTGGGCGCAAAATGCAGTAGTACTTGCTAATGCTGCCATGGCATTGCACTGTACCGGCAATTATAAAAATTATGAGGACGCTTATCTTGCAGCGGTAGAAAGTTTAGAGAGCGGAAAAGCATATAGCACTTTAAAAAGGCTGGTTGAATTACAGTGAAATACTTTTACAACTTATGAGATAAATCAATACAATCACGTAAATCCGGGTTCAGACAATTAATGAATATTTTAGAGACGATAATTGAAAGCAAAAAATCAGAAGTCAGAAGCAGGAAATCAGAAGTTGGGATTGCTGATCTAGAAAAATCTGTCTTTTTCGATCGGGAAACATGGTCATTGAAAAAATCCCTTTTGGATAATTCACACACCGGCATTATTGCCGAATTCAAAAGAAAGTCGCCGTCGAAAGGGATGATTAATGCCCATGCTGATGTTGTGAAAATCACTAAAGCGTACACTGATTATGGGGCTTCGGCTTTATCGGTTTTAACTGATGAAACCTATTTTGGAGGAACTGCGGATGACTTGGTGAAAGCAAGGATAAATCGAATTCCCATACTTCGGAAGGATTTTATTATTGATGAGTACCAGATTGTGGAAGCAAAATCGATGGGCGCAGATATTATTTTGTTGATTGCCGCCTGTTTATCTCCCCGGCAAGTGCAAAATTTAGCGAAATTTGCCAGAAGCCTTCAATTGGAAATTTTGCTGGAATTGCACGGAGAAAATGAACTGGAACACGTGTGTGATGAAACCGATATTGTTGGCATTAATAACCGAAACCTGAAAACATTTCAGGTAGATATTGATAGAAGCTTGCGTATGGCTGAAAAGATTCCTGTTGAAAAATTAAAAGTAGCTGAGAGCGGTATTAATTCTGTAGACAATATTCTGCTCTTTAAAAAAAATGGCTTTCGTGGATTCCTGATTGGTGAAAATTTTATGAAAGAAGAAGATCCGGCGGTTGCATTTGCCTCATTCGTGAACAAATTAAAAAAGCGTTCCTCATGAGGGTGAAAGTTTGCGGCATGACACAGCTTGACCAGGTAAAACAACTTGACCAGATGGGTGTTGATTTCGCCGGTTTCATTTTTTATCAGAAATCCACGCGTTATATAGCAAAGCATTTAAGTGGCGAAAAACTGAAAAAAGAAAAACTGCACCTTGGTAAAGTGGGAATATTCGTGAACCCGACTTATGAAGAACTGATGAAACAGGTTGACGAGTATGGGTTGGATATGGTGCAACTGCATGGCGACGAAACACCCAGGTTTTGTGAAAAAGTGGCAAATTATATTAGCGTGATCAAAGTTTTCCGCTTAGGGGAAGATGACCCTATTGAATGGCTGATTAAACCTTATGAAGATGCCTGCGACATGTTTTTATTCGATACGGAAGGGGCGGGCTATGGAGGCACCGGAAAAAAATTCAACTGGGATTTATTGAAAAATAAAACCATCAATAAACTTTTCTTTTTAAGCGGGGGCATTGAACCGGGAGATACTGAGAAGCTAAAAGCTTTTGCTAATGAGCCTGTGGCAAAAAAATTATTTTCGACAGATATCAACAGCAAGTTTGAAATAAGTGCAGGTGTGAAAGATATGGATAAAGTAAGGGAGTTTGTTGGTAAATTGAAAACTGAGGGTTGATAGGTTGACTAACCCCGGCCTTAAGACTGAAAAAAATGGTAGTGTCAGATATTTGGAACAAAAAGATATTATTAATGGTAATGCCAAAAGCTAAATAAAAGCAGTTATTTATTTGGCATATAACGTTCAACATACAAATGATCAACAGAATCACCTCTCTGAACAAAGGCACTTATAAGCAACCGGATATTTTTGGGTATTACGGAAATTTCGGTGGTGCTTATATTCCTGAGATGTTACACAGAAATGTGGAAGAACTTAAAAACCGGTACATCGAAATTATGTACGAAGAATCTTTTCAGAAAGAATTCCGTGCGTTGCTGAAAGATTATGTCGGTCGTCCGTCGCCGTTATATTTTGCAACAAGGTTAAGCCAACATTATAAGACGAAAATTTACCTGAAGCGTGAAGACCTGGATCATACCGGTGCTCATAAAATCAATAATGCCATCGGGCAGGTTTTGCTGGCGCAACGTCTCGGAAAAAAACGCATCATTGCGGAAACAGGCGCAGGCCAGCATGGCGTGGCTACCGCAACAGTTTGTGCATTGAAAGGGGTGGAATGTGTGGTGTACATGGGCGTAAAAGATATTGAACGGCAGGCGCCGAATGTGGCGAGAATGAAAATGCTCGGGGCCACCGTTGTTCCTGCAACAAGTGGCAGCCAGACTTTGAAAGATGCGACTAATGAAGCCATCCGCGACTGGATTAATAACCCTGCTGATACGCATTATGTAATCGGCAGTGTGGTCGGGCCGCATCCTTATCCTGATATGGTAGCACGTTTTCAAAGCGTAATCAGCGAGGAGATGCGCTGGCAGTTGAAAGAGCACACCGGCAATGAACTACCGGCAAGAATTATTGCATGCGTTGGGGGCGGCAGTAATGCAGCGGGTGCGTTCTATCATTTTCTTGACGATTTGGGTGTGGAGTTGCTTGCTGTTGAAGCGGCAGGGCTTGGTGTACAGAGCGGCCATAGTGCGGCAACCACTCAACTTGGCAAGCCTGGCGTGTTGCATGGCAGTAAAAGCCTGGTAATGCAAACTGAAGATGGCCAGGTGATAGAGCCTCACAGCATTTCAGCAGGTTTGGATTACCCTGGAATTGGGCCTATGCATGCACATTTATATGAAAGCGGCCGTGCGAAATTTTTAAGTGCAACGGACGAAGAAGCGTTACAGGCCGCATTTGAGTTGACAAGACTCGAAGGCATTATTCCGGCTTTGGAAAGTTCGCATGCGTTGGCAGCACTGAAGCAAATTCATTTTAAACCAAATGATGTTACGGTAATGTGTTTAAGCGGCCGTGGCGATAAAGACCTTAGTACATATATGAAAGCGTTTGATGGTAACCGTTAGTTTAATAGCAGGCGGGCATAAGGTTTCTGTTAAACATCTTTGCGTTGCACACTTGTACTGTTAAATCATTATTGAGCTTTAGTTCAGTTTCACTAAAATAATTCTTCGGAAAAAATTATGAGCAGGATTAGCAATTTGTTCGATAAAAAGAAAACAAGGGTTTTAAATGTGTACTGTACAGCAGGTTATCCCGAATTAAACAGCACTTTAACAGTAATGAAAGTATTGCAGCAAAACGGGGCAGATATTATCGAACTGGGCATGCCTTACAGCGACCCGCTGGCAGACGGACCGGTAATACAGGCCAGTGGCGGCAAAGCTTTGGGCAATGGTATGACAATTGCAAAACTGTTTGAACAATTGAAGGATTTCAGGAAGGAAATATATATTCCGGTTATTTTGATGGGTTATATGAACCCGGTGTTGCAATTTGGTTTTGGGAAATTTTGCCAAACTGCATCTGAACTTGGAATCGATGGATTGATATTGCCTGATTTGCCTGAACATGAATTTGAAACAGAGTATAGGGCGATCATAAAAAAGCATCACCTTGATTTTATTTTTTTGATAACCCCCGAAACAGCAGAAGCAAGAGTAAGAAAACTGGATGAATTAAGCACCGGGTTTTTGTATGCCGTATCATCTTCATCCATTACGGGAAAGGACAAGGATTTTTCATCAGTAGAAAAATATTTGCAGCGATTGCAGGGTTTTAAATTAGACAATCCGATCTTGGTTGGATTCGGTATCAAAGACAAACAAACATTTGAATCAGCATGTAAATACACTAATGGCGCCATCATCGGCACTGCATTTATTAAAGCTATTGAAGGAACGGATAGTGTAGAACAATCGGCAAAATTATTTTTAGAGGGTATTTTAAAATAAGCTTCTTTATTGAAGGGTTACGGTATGAATCTGGCAATCGTCAAATATAATGCAGGTAATATTCAATCAGTGCTATATGCGCTTGAACGTATTGGTGTTTCTGCAAACGTCACAGACAATCATGAAGAAATAAAAAATGCCGCTAAAGTAATTTTTCCGGGAGTTGGTGAGGCGAGCAGCGCCATGAAGTATCTCAAAGAAAGGAATTTGGATGTATTAATAAATGAATTAAAGCAACCTGTGCTCGGAATTTGTCTTGGTATGCAACTCATGTGTAAACATTCAGCAGAAAATGATACTAATTGCCTCGGTATTTTCAACGAACAAGTTAAAAAATTTGATCTCAACCACCGTTTAGCGGACAACAGTAATTCACTACTAAAAATCCCTCAGATCGGTTGGAATAATATAAATGATCTGAAATCAAACTTGTTTGAAGGAGTTGCAGAGAATAGTTATTGCTATTTTGTACATGGGTATTATGCTGCTATAGGCGAGCATACTATTGCAACAACTGATTATATCCAACCCTATAGTTCAGCATTGCATAAAAATAATTTTTATGGGGTACAGTTTCATCCTGAGAAAAGTGCAGCAACCGGAGAAAAAATTTTGAAGAATTTTCTGGAACTGTAAAATCAGAATATCAGAAATCTAAAAAACAGAAATAGGTAATGGAGATTATTCCGGCAATTGACATAATTGATGGCAAATGTGTTAGGCTTACTGAAGGTGATTACTCACAAAAGAAAATTTATAATGAACATCCGTTGGAAGTAGCCAAACAATTTGAAGATGCAGGATTAATGAGGCTTCATTTGGTTGACCTTGACGGGGCAAAAGCAGGAGCAGTAAAGAACTGGAAAGTGCTGGAAACCATAGCTGGTAAAACTTCGCTCATTATTGATTTCGGGGGAGGTATCAAAAAAGAAGAAGATGTGAAAATTGTTTTCAATTCAGGCGCAAGGCTGGCAACTGTTGGAAGTATTGCAGTGAAAGACGAAACAGAATTTGTAAAATGGCTTTTAATATTCGGAGCGGAAAAATTTCTGTTAGGGGCTGATGTAAAAGAAGAGAAAATTGCCATCAATGGCTGGATGAATAAAACAGATGTATGGATCTATGATTTTATTGAAAAATATATCAATCATGGTGTGAAGCAAATTTTCTGCACCGATGTGAGTAAAGATGGAAAACTGGAGGGGCCTTCAACCGACCTGTATAAAAATATCATGACAAAATTCCCTGAGCTTTATTTTATTGCAAGTGGTGGGGTCAGCTCTATGAGCGATTTGAACGATTTACAAATGGTAGGATGTAAGGCTGCAATAATAGGTAAAGCGATTTATGAGGGAAGAATACGAATCAGTGATTTAAAAAAATACCAATCATAACCTGCAACAGACAAATAATGCCTGAAAATTTTTGGATATTCGCTTTAACTGCATTAGTGCTGAACCTGACGCCTGGTAATGATATGCTTTTTGTGATGGCCAGAAGTTCATTGCAGGGAAGTAAAGCCGGAATGATCTCTTCCCTGGGCATTATGGCAGGCTGCATGGTACATATGGTTGCCGCTGTTGCAGGGCTCTCGGCAATTATTGCAAAATCTGCTTTTGCATTCAGTGTTATCAAGTATATCGGAGCTGCTTATCTGATTTATCTGGGCATTCAGTCAGTTCTGAGTAAAAGCAAAGGCCTAAGTTTTAGTTCTTCCGTTCAGGAAGTTTCTTATCAAAAAATATTCTGGCAGGCGGTTTTTACTAACGTGCTTAATCCTAAAGTTGCTTTGTTCTTCCTGGCTTTCTTGCCCCAGTTTATTAATACAAAATCTGGAAATACAACTGCGCAAATCCTTTTCCTGGGCCTCTGGTTCAATATGGGGGGTACATTGGTGAACATAATAGTTGCAGTATTATTTGGTAAGATCGGATATTGGATGAACAGGTCTCCAGGTTTTGCAGAATGGCAGAAAAGAATAACGGGTGGAATATTAATTGCATTAGGCATGAAAGTGGCATTAAGCTCAAGAAAATAAGTATGCTTACTAAACGAATTATACCATGTTTGGATATTAAAGATGGAAGGACTGTAAAAGGAACCAACTTTGTGGATCTTCGTGATGCAGGAGACCCTGTTGAGTTGGGCGCATTATATGCACAACAAGGCGCTGATGAATTGGTATTCCTTGACATCACCGCAACCATTGAGAAAAGAAAAACGTTAAGTGAGCTGGTGAACCGGATTGCTCATTATATAAATATACCTTTTACTGTTGGTGGCGGAATTTCTTCAGTTGAAGATGTAAATACATTATTAAAAAGCGGTGCTGATAAAATTTCAGTGAATACTTCTGCCTTTAAAAGACCGCAGTTGGTTAATGAACTCGCAAAAGAATTTGGCAGCCAGTGCGTGGTGCTGGCCATTGATACCAAAAAGGAAGATGACGGAGAGTGGTATGTATATTTAAATGGCGGGCGCACCAAAACTGATACCAAATGTTTTACATGGGCAAAGCAGGCTGTTGAGCTGGGTGCAGGAGAAATATTACTAACCTCCATGAACCATGACGGAACGAAACAGGGTTTTGCATTGGATATTACACGAACTTTGTCAACACAACTGACTGTTCCGGTTATCGCCAGTGGCGGGGGCGGGGCGATGCAGCATTTTGCAGACGTGTTTGAAACAGCAAATGCCGATGCAGCTTTAGCCGCAAGCATTTTTCATTTCAATGAAATAGGAATTGCGGAATTAAAAAATTATTTGACGGAACGGAAAATTAATATGCGCTATAATCGTCCGTGATAATGAGGAACAGGCGAAACATGAAATAATGAGCAGATGAATATAGGTTATACAGTACAAAAGTGCGACGCAACAATGCCGGATAGAATTAACAATGTCCGCATCATAAAAAATATGCACTTAAAGGTCCTTACCTGCTTTTGTTTTTTTTGGGTTTCGATAGCGTCGCCGGCCCAAACAAAAAAAGCTGCTGTTATTTTTGATAGCGACATGGGGCCTGACTATGACGATGTTGGCGCAATTGCTTTGCTGCATGCATTTGCCGATAGTGGAAAGATAGAAATCCTGGCTACCATGGCCAGCACCCAGTATAATTGTGTTGCCTGTGTGCTGGATGTGTTTAATACCTATTTTAAAAAGCCGGAAATACCAGTTGGTGTGCCAAAAAGAAAAGCATTAATACTTCGTGACTGGCAACACTGGAGCGACACATTAGTGACTAATTATCCGCATAAAATAAAAAATAATAATGAAGCCGAAGATGCAGTAGAGTTATACAGAAAGGTTTTATCAAAACAGGCATCTCACAGTGTAATTATTGTTACTGTTGGTTTTCTTACTAATCTTTCTGATTTGCTGCAATCAAAAGCAGATAAATATTCCTCACTTGACGGAAAATCATTAGTTGCACAAAAAGTAAAGCAACTGGTTTGCATGGCAGGTAAATTTCCTGAAGGTTACGAGTTTAATATTGATAAAGATATTCCTGCATCTCAATATGTATATGCCAACTGGCCGACAAATATTTTGTTCAGCGGTTTTGAAATCGGAATGAAAATAAAAACAGGGTTACCGCTTATCCGAAATCTAAAAATTATTAACAGCCCGGTAAAAGATGTGTTCCGGATTTCTATCCCGATGTCTAAAGAAGACAGTGCGGGAAGGATGAGTTGGGATGAAACAGCGGTGCTCGTGGCGGTCAAAGGTTTTGCACCATTTTATACACTGCAATATGGGCATATTGAAATAGCTGATGACGGAAAAAATAATTGGGTGAAAGAAGGTAGTGGTCAGGCTTATTTAATAGAATCTTTGCCTCCTGCAGAAGTTCAGGCACTCATTAATAGCATGATTATGCATCAACCTTAAAAATAATTTATTTAACTGATGAAAATAGATTTCAAAAAATATGTTGATGGCCTGGTGCCGGCAATTGTTCAGGATTATGGCACACAAAAAGTGCTGATGCTTGGATTTATGAATGAAGAAGCTTTTAAAAAAACTGAAGAGCTCGGAAAGGTCACTTTCTATAGCCGCAGTAAAAACAGGCTATGGACAAAGGGAGAAGAGAGTGGCAATTTTTTATTGGTGAAATCTGTAGCGATCGATTGTGATCATGATGCATTGCTCATAAAGGCGCATCCTCTCGGGCCGGTTTGTCACACAGGTGCTGATACCTGCTGGGCCGAGCGAAACCACAGTAATGATTTTCTTTTTTATCTTGAAAGCATCATAAATTTGCGCAAAAAAGCAAAACCTGAAGAATCTTATGTAGCAAAATTATTTTCAAAAGGCATTAATAAAATTGCACAAAAAGTAGGGGAGGAAGCCGTTGAAATGGTAATCGAGGCAAAGGACAATAACGAAGAACTATTTTTGAACGAGTCGGCCGATTTGTTGTTTCATTATATGGTACTACTGAATGCAAAGGGGTACACTTTGCAGCGGGTACTCGACGTTTTAGAAAAAAGGCATCATAAATAAAATAAATATCGCGATGAAAAAAACAGTTTTGATATTTTTTATTATACCGGTTTTAGGAATTGCTCAAACCAAAACGGAAGGTTTTGTGATTAATGGTTCTTTAAAAGGCCTTCAGGAAAAATCGAAAGTTTATTTACTTGATGCTAATAAACTCACAGATACTATTGCCCGATCTGTTGTAAATGCGGGATCTTTTAAATTCTCAGGTAAATTAGCAGAGCCTAATTTATACCTGTTAGACCTTGATGAAGGAAAAAAGAAATATCCTTTGTTTATCGGCAACGACAATATCACTATGATCGGCGATATTAATGATTTGAAAAGCCTGCAGGTATCTGGCTCCGCATCTAATAATGATTTTGCCGATTTCCAGAAAATTTTTAATCCGCTGATGTCAAAAATGAATATGCTTGGGCAGATGGCCAATTCTCAACAGTACATTTCCAGGAACGATTCATTGATGAAAGAATATGCTGTTGTTACAACCGCAGTACAAAATGAAGAGGATAAATTCATTGCAGAAAAGAAATCATCTTATGTTTCTCCATTTGTAATCGCCGTACTGGCACAGCTTTCAGACAATACCCAACTGGAAAAACGGCTGAATATGCTTGCACCTGAAGTGCAAAATGGCTTTTTTGGGAAATATTTACAGGAACAGATTGCGAATGCCAAAATCGGAGAGGTGGGTTCTGATGCGTTGGATTTCACACAAAACGATGCAGACGGTAAGCCTGTTCGGCTTTCCTCATTTAAAGGGAAATACGTGTTGGTTGATTTTTGGGCCAGCTGGTGCCATCCCTGCAGAATGGAAAATCCTAATGTGGTTGCGGCATATGATAAATTCAAAAGTAAAAATTTTACTATTCTAGGCGTATCACTCGATAAAGCAAAAGGACCATGGCTCCAGGCAATAAAAGACGATAATCTTTCCTGGACACAGGTGAGTGATCTTAAATTCTGGAATAATGAAGTAGCTGTTAAATATCATATACAGCAAATTCCCCAAAACATGCTCGTTGGCCCTGATGGAAAAATCGTTGCCAAAAACCTTCGTGGTGAAGAACTGCAATCAAAACTTTGTGAATTATTGGGATGTAACTAAGCGGTAAATTCTTTTGCAACCTGAGTTCTAAATTTTGATGACGAACAGAATGATGTTTGCAAACATTAGTTGTGTTACTCAGTGGTACAGCAACAATGCTGTTCTGTGTTTGGTTTATTATTCAGGGAAAATTTTATATAACCTATAAACAGGAAATGGGAAAGCAGGCCTCATACTTGCCCATTTCCTGTTTATCTCTTTAGCTAATTAATGTCTTTCCCTTCCTGCAATAATTTGATCATTCTTTCCACATTGGTTTTATTTACAGCATCAACCTGTGCTTGCGCTTTTTGTAAAAACTCCAGCGCTTTTTTATAGTTTCCGGTTGCAGAATACCCTCTTGCCATTCCCACATTTGTAGTGAAGACATTTGGATATTTATCATAGTTCATTTTAAATGCATCAAAAGCCTCTTTTGGCTTTTTCTGTGCAACCAGTTGTCTTGCATATTGATGAACTTCCTGCATAGTGGCCAATGGCAATGCTTTTTTCATAACTTCCGCAGCTTCGGTACTGCGATTTAATTTATCAAGTAGCATCGCCTTTGTTGAGTAAGGTTGAAAAATATTTTTATTGCTGAAACTGATGGCTGTATCAGTCCACAATAAAGCTTCGTCCAGGTTAGTATTTCTTTGGGCACACCATTGCGCAGCCTGGTCCCATGTTTCCCAGGTAAAGCCTTTGTTGCTCTGCAATTCTTTCCTGAATGATTCAAGTTGAGATTGGACATAATTTACCTCTACTTTAAAAGGGATTATTAATTTTTCCCATTGCAGAGCAATGATGGCTGAGTTTTCCGTTTGGTCTGTAAATTCATATTTCAATCTTTCTACGCTTTTGTCTGCTGTAACGGGTTTTACGGTTACTCGTAATGCATCTTCTTTTGGATTGTAATAAAAACTTCCCCAGGATGAAGAATTCCTGGAAAAAATCAGTGTGCATTCATTAGGATCATAAGCAATGAAGAAGCCGTATTTACCAGCGGGCAAATCATGACCTTCAATTTTTACATCGCTGGAAAAAGAGATCACAGTATTTTCATTGGCACCTGCTCTCCACGGCGCCTGCCTGCTGTTTCCGAAACCCTGGTCAGTATAACCAACAGGAATTAATTTACCCCAGATTTGTCCTTCTCTTCCTTTCACACCTGGTCGGCTGTAGTCAACAGTTACATCTGTAATACCTACCCGTTCTGAAACGGAAGCTTTGTAGTTGCCGCCGCTGGGCAACGTGGTTAATTGTGAATAAGAAAAATGGATCAGAAAAAATTGCATAAAGGCCATCACCGATAGCCTGTTCATTGTTCTTTTCATGTGGAAGTTTTTATAGATTAAACAAGTGTAGCTGATAAAATTAAACCAGAGAGAGTCTTTTTTTTTAATTTCTACACTGAAGCCAGAAAATTAGGATGCGAAGCGGGAATAAGTGGATAAATGGCCTTATAATTTTGTCAGAAATGGAAAATAAACTATTTATTATTACACAATTGTCGTTTATACAGTTGAATTGTATTCTCAAAACCCAGGTACAATGCATCACATATAAGTGCATGACCAATAGAAACTTCATCGAGCCCTGGGATGTTTTGTGCAAAAAATTTCAGGTTATGAAGATCAAGGTCATGGCCTGCATTTAATCCCAAACCCAGGTCTACAGCTCTTTTTGCTGCAGCTTGATATGGAGTGATAGCTTTTTCTTTATTAATTAAATATCCGGTTGCATATCCTTCAGTATATAATTCTATTCTGTCAGTTCCTGTTTCGGCAGCTCCTTCAACCATTTTAATATCAGGATCAATGAAAAGAGAAACACGGATACCAGCCCTTTTAAAAATGTTGACAGTCTCTTCCAAATATTTTTTATTTGCTATAGTATCCCAGCCATGATTAGAGGTGATTTGATTTAAAGCATCAGGCACCAGTGTTACCTGCGTCGGTTTAATGTCTAAAACCAGATCAACAAATTTAAGTTCCTCTGAATTGCCTTCAATATTAAATTCAGTATTGATTATTTTTTTGATATCATACACATCTTTATACCTTATATGCCTTTCATCTGGTCGTGGATGTACCGTTATGCCATCGGCCCCGAATAATTGTGCGTCTACAGCTGCCTTTACTACATCAGGATTATTCCCTCCACGACTGTTACGAAGTGTGGCGAACTTATTAATATTTACAGATAATTTAGTCATCTGTCAAAGTTAATTAAGCAATTGCAAAAGTGCATCAAATGAAAAGGAGCCCAATTGGGCTCCAGTTCCAGATAACCGTCCGTAGTATCTTATGTAGCTTTAGGTAACATTTTTTGCTAACGGTTCAAAGGGTACGATACATAAGATGATTGAAATTGGTTTTCATTAAGACCGGATTTTGTAGTGTTGAATTTAATCATTGATAATTTTAATGATCTAAATTGGTTTTTTTGGTTTTTCTTTTGAGTTGCATTTTCGGATTCGGAATTTAAAGGTTCATTGGATACTCAGATTTTTTACTGGCTTTTCATGGAATTTGTCTTAATGGTTTTCAATTTATTTATCGGACTTTTATTTTAGTTTTTTATAGGCTGATTTCAATACTATATTTACTAATTGCTTGCCAAAAAGATAATGTATGGTTATCAGGTTATTGCGTATTCTTGTTTTAATATTATTTCCTTTGCCGGGAATCTTCTATGTCAAGGATGGAATGTAATAACGGGAACTTTATTAAGCTGTAATCAGCACAGCTGATTTCTAAAACACATATTTACCTGTTTGCAGTACTTCTAAAATTCCAATGTGACAAAATCGGTTATTAAAATTGCAATATTATTTGACGTATTGGCTAAATGATATTACAAAAAAGAGCCCGGGAGGGCTCTAATTCAAATCACTGTTACTGGCATCTTATGTATGTAGTGATGTTTCGCATTGTGAGGGACAATATTTATTTCAAAACGTACACATAAGGTAAGGTTTCAGGTTTTTCACTCAGGTCGGATTTCTGGTGTTAAATTTTAGTCATTGGAATTGTTTTAGTATGAAAATAATTTAGATTTTTCTTCGGATTGGATTAACCTGGTTTTTGGATTTGGACTTAAGTGGTTTTTATAAGTTATCGGGTTCCTTCTTGGCTTTTCAGGAATTGGAAGTAAGATTTTTTCAGAAGAATTTGGATCTTAACCTGGTTTTCTTTTAAGTTGGATTTGATAATATAATTGCCAATAGCCTGCCATAAAATTTTGACATTGGTTTTCAGAAAGTTGTTATTTTAATGCATCATAGTTTTATCCCCTTGCGGGAATTTGACTGGTCAATGTTGGAACAGCTATCTGAAATGCAGCATCGGTTATGTTTACACATTTTTTGTTCAATTTTAAATCAGATAATATTACAGCTATCATGCCATGCAAATAAGCATGAATGAAAAAATGAGTACTTACAAAAAATAAAAGAGCCCTGATTGGACTCCTTTACCAAACACCTGTTTGTAATATCTTATGTAACCGACGAAATTAACTTTCGGTCAAAGGCAAAACGGCTCTTAAGGATGTGATGATACATAAGACAAATTGGACATCATGTTTTCCATCCGGACTGGATTAAGGATTAATTTTTCTTTTCAAATTTTTGAATGAAAAATTCTGATTTTTCTTTTGATTGGATTTTAGAGGACGGTTTTCTTAATGTACTGGACCTTGGTTTTCAGGATTTGGTTTTTTGGATTTTTCAACAGGCATTGGACCTAAGCCTGGTTTTTTCATGGGGTTGGATTCAGGTTGGACTTTGGATTTTAGGACATAAATGGTTTTTGTAGATCTATTGGATTTCTTCGGTTTTCAGGATTTAAGGCTCAGGATTTTTCTACTATTATTTGGACTTTAAACCAGTTTTTCAATTGTTTGGATTCGCAAGTATATTTGCCAATAGCTTGCCATAAACTATAATTATTGGTTTTCAGTGTTTTATTTATTCCTAAGTATAAAAATGAATCCCGTTGCGGGAACGATCACTTTAATATTGGAAAGATTTTCAATTTAGAATCTTGCGACGAGTTTTAAATTCAATAACCGGGGTGTTAATCGCTGAGGAATGGCATAAGTAGTGTTGGAAAAATCTTTAATGAGCATATAGGAAATAGTGTTTTCTCTGTCTATCAGGTTAAACACTTCCAATGTTGCCCAGATATTTTCAAAATTTCTAAATGGGGAATGGCTTCTTCGATTATTCTTTTCCGCATCTAACAGCAATGCGCTGAAGCCCACATCAACTCTTATATATGCAGGAATAATAAGTGCATTTCTGTACTTCACACTTCCTGGAATATTGTAAGGCATATTACTTCCATACAGCAGATTAAGATAAAATTTAAAATTTTTATTTGTGGAGAGATAATCTTGTATAAACATGCCCATGGTGAAGAGACGGTCAGTAGGCCTTCTTACCCAGCCTTGTTCTACTTTTGTACTATCAACCGGACGATTCAATGAATCCAATGTGTAGTTATAATAAAAAGCTCCGTTAATTTTTTCTCTCGTTCTCATAACACCAATGCTTATCCAACTTTCTGCATCCTTCACCAGTTCGCCAAAAAGCCTTGTTTCAATTCCTTCCGCGTAAGCTTTGGCATTATTAGCTCCCAGATATTGAATATGTACATTACTGATATCATAAGGAACAACATCTGTCAGGTATTTATAGTAAGCTTCGGTGGCAATCCTGAATGGCCTGTCGTTCCATTTGAAATTATAATCGAACCCGGCTGTAGCCTGCCAGCTTCGTTGCGCTTTTATGTTTGTATTCAGATTGCCATCGGGCTTAACCATCTCACGGAAAAAAGGAGGTTGATCATAAATGCCAATTGCTCCTTTGTAGATGATATCTTTATTTGCGTTTTTAGGTTTCCAGGAAAAACCGGCACGGGGAGAAACAAAAAGTTGATGATTAAGTGTATTATAATTATATCGGGCTCCTGCCTGTAATGTAATATTTTTTGCTTTACCCAATACCATATTGTCCTGAACAAAACCTGTTAATCTGGTAATATCTATATCTGCATTTCCATTTACATAATTGCTTATCGTTAACAATCCGGGCGAGTAGGGCAAGGAATATCCCGCAGAATCCTGGTACTGCCATTCGTGCAGGTGTTCGTTTACGGTTTGTCTTTCTGCGCTCACTCCCCATTGAAGAAAATGCTTTCCGATATCACAATAACCTTTATGAGTGATATTCCAAACGTTAATGCCTAACCGATTTCTCGCATAATCCTGGTAAAGACCAGCGCCAAGCGGATTGGTGATCATACCAAAAGTTGCGCTTCCTTTGTCGAAATCTCTTTCGCCAAACAGGTAAGCCCCTGTGATATCATAAGATTCTTTTTCATTGTCCCCAAAACCTGAGATCATCCATTTAATTCTTAAATTCTTTTTCAACTGCTGGGTAAATGATAATCCAATGATGCTGGTTTGATAGTTGTCTTTTTCCTGGCCATCAAAATAAATGTCAAGCCCAAGGTTTTCGGTAAGGAAGGGGGAGAAAACTGATGATGTTAATTGACTTGATTGTGGAATAAGATGAAAACTGGTTTGAGAAAATGTTCCAAACAGTTCTAAAATATTTTTATCATTTATTTCATAGCTGAAAAGCCCCTGCATATCCGATGAGGAAGGGGAATAATTTCCTTTTGTTTCCTGGCTTCCCAATAAACTTTTATTGCTTTTGTTACGAATCCCGATAAGGTATGTAAATTTATTTTTTGCAGTTGTTCCTTCGAGGTGTATCCCTTGTTCCAGCAAGCCCAGGTATACCGATCCTCCGAATTCTTTAGGTTTTCTGTATTGAATGTCGAGGACAGAAGATATTTTATCTCCATATTTTGCCTGGAAGCCACCATTATAAAAGCTCACATTTTTGGTTAGTTCAGGATTAATTAGACTTAGACCTTCCTGCTGTGCATTATTTACCAGATATGGCCTGAATACTTCAAAATCGTTAACATAAACCAGGTTCTCATCGTAGTTTCCGCCGTGAACTGAATATTGTGAGGTCAATTCATTATTCGAGCCGACAAAAATTTTAATCAGGCTCTCAATGCCTCCTACAGGTGCCGGGATGTTGATCGCATCTTTTGGATTGATTCTTATTAACCCGGCTTCTTTCCGGTCGCGTTGTTCTGTTACTATAACCGCCTGCAATGGCTGTTCATTCTTTTCCAGCCTTACTATAACTTGTTCCTCCTCGGCTTCATTTAGCAGAAAATTCCGTTGTTCAGTTCTATAGCCTGTGAAAGAGAATACCAGGGCGAAAGCCTTTTCTGCAGGCACTTTCATGCGAAAGGTACCTGAATCAGTTGTGGCAGTACCGGTTTGTTTTCCTAATATAACTATTGAAACTTTTGCAAGTGGCTTTTCATTATCATCAATTATTTTACCGGAAATGAAAGCAGATTTTTTCTGGGCCGGTAATTCCTGTACAAAAAGAATTAAGGAAAGCAGTAAAATGGTTCTGAGGGCTTTCAATCAAAGTTTTTTACAATGGCCGAAATTAAAAGATTTGAACTCAATGAAAAAACGTAATAACCGGGAAATTATGTTTATTTGCTCTAATTAATTTTACTGAACCGGTTATTACTGCCTATGAAGGAATTTCTGCTTTGCTATGGCATAATATTTCTGGCGTTGGTTTCCTGTAAAACAAAAAAAGCAACGCATTCCGATAAAGCCAAAACTTCTGGTATTACTACTGTCATGGATAGTATTAGAGTGGATACTTCTGCTATTCTTTCATTGAAATCACTAAGCGCTGCACCTCTTCATGAAGCACTTAGTCAGCTTTGGAAGATGGATGATGCAGATCAGAAATACTGGAATTATCTGATGTGGGACTCGGCTGAAGACAAAAGAAAATACCCCGAACTGGCGCTGTATAAAGATTTTAATGTAACAGAAAATGCCCGATGCAGAATAAGAATGGGAAAATGGAAGGTGGATCAGAAAAGAAGAGAACTGCTGATTAGTTTTTCCGATGGTACTCAAGAGAAATATGTTATCGAAAAACTCTCATTACAGAAAATGGTGGTGTCAAAAAAGATTGAAGGTACCGATGTTGAAATAACTTTTATTGCTGATGGACTTTTGCAAAAGAATGTAGAGAATGATCCGTTTTATCCTGACAATAATCTTTGGCGCATCAAACCGACACATTCAGAAACTGATGAACAAATTCTGACCAGGTTAAAGCAATGTGTTCATTTTTATTCATTGTTTTTTGCAGATAATCATCAACGTGCGGCTACTGAAATTTCATTTTCCGGGTTACCTAATTGTTTTGAATGGTACAATGGCGGTATTGGTGTTCCTCAGGAGCCTGATCTTGATAAAAGATGGATAGATTGTTTTTATTCTGACAAAGAAGCATTAAGAGGTTATCATCTTTTGCGAACCCTGATTGAAAAGCATGTGTTGGTTTGGCCTCAACATCCGGCAAGTTGGATTGAAGAAACACATGAAATATTGGATCAGGTTTACGATAAATTGTAGCGCTTCTGATAACCTAATATTTTAAAGCAATAAGCGCTGTGAAATCTGTTTAACTTATTCTTTTTTCATTACCTCGAAATATTTAATTGGCAACCAATTTTACCATCTGACGAAATACCCTGAACAACTACAGCATATTTACCAGGTAAATCTGAAGAAAAGAAACTCAGTTTTTTTACCTGATCGGTCAAATAATTGTATCCGGCGAACAATACAGCAGCCTCTGGAAATCGGGAAGCCTCTTTTCAGCCTGCTCTTGACTATTGTTAAGCCGAGAATAGAATTCTCTTTGAGCTTGCAATCCTTTATACTCAATTATTATTGGATGAGGACCCAGTTACAAATTAGGTATGTTACCATCTTAAGTAACCAAATTCAAAATACCGCCGAATGACATATTGCATAATAATAAGCTTCTGCCACAATATCAAGCCGTTTAATTTTTAACGGATCGTAATTAATAATTTTATTAATTCAACAAGAACTGCATCCAAAAATATTAACGGGTCGGATTTAAACAGCACATGCTCGTTTTTGCCTGTCCCATACCTTTACATCATAACTGCCGCCGCTGTTCCTGACATGTATCGGTTGAATATATTCACGCAAATCCTCCTCCATCATAGTGAACCATTTCCAAAACCATTATTTAAAACAATTTTTAATTGTGCTGCCGGTTTGCTAAAACAATCCAGTAATTCAAAATAGGCGACTTTACTGAGAGCAATTAGCTTGTGAAGCTATACATCAGTACAATATAATTTACACAAACAGATTTTGCCTGACGGGTAAAAGTTTTTATCACTTTGTTTAAAGATTTTTTTTCGGTTTATTTCAAAAAAGTCATCGTTTTTTCTTATATAATAATTTGTTTTTGTATCAGGCACCTTGATTTTTTTGTTTCCTTTTTACGGATAGTGAATTTTCCCATAAACAAAACATGCTAAAACCTGCAGCTACAGATGATTTGGCGTGTCATTATGATCAATCCGGATATAGTTGACGCCTGATAAGAAAAAGCCAGTTACTTTCTCTTTCAATAATAATATACGGTGGTTTTTGTCTGAAAAAATCAGTTGGTTAAGGAGCCCATCGTAAAGCAATCGTACGTAGGCATAAAAAACATTGTCATAAAAGATCGATCCGGGTTTCGCTTCATCGGACATGAAAAAAGGAAATCCTTCTGAAAATTTATAAATTGTGCCAACATATTCTTTATCGTTATAACACCTGTTTATATTTTTACTATTCTCGTAGAAATAATTAATGGTATTGATTAGGGCTGAATGGAGAAATTTGCTGTCGCTTGCACCCTCTAACTGGGCATTGGCGTTAAAGCAGAAAAATAACAATAATGTGGTGAATGCTGATAAGGTTTTTGTAATAATACTTCTCTTGATATCTTGCAGGCGAGCTGCGCTGTGAGGTAACGATTAATTTTCGCTCAATGGTTCTTTTGCTGGGATTTATATAAAAAAAGAACTTGTCTCATACTTAAAATGAAAAAGATCAGCATTCTTTTAAAAATGCATAACAGCTTTTAACTGCGAAATAACTTTTTTGGGGTCAGTGGATTTGAATACTGTGTTGCCCGCAACCAGTATATCAGTTCCTGCATGTATAATGGATTGTGCATTTTCAGTGGTAACGCCTCCATCAATTTCGATTAGCACATGTAAACCTCTTTGGATAATCATTTTTTTTAATTCGCGGAGTTTTTCAAAAGTATGATCAATAAATTTCTGTCCTCCAAAACCCGGATTCACGCTCATTACACAAACCTGATCGATATCCTGGAGAATTTCACTCAGTACATTTGCAGGAGTGTGCGGGTTAAGGGCAACACCGGCCTTCATGCCCAGTGATTTAATTTGTTGAATATTCCGGTGAAGGTTCCTGCAGGTTTCAACATGTACGATGAGTATATCGGCGCCTGCCTTTCTGAATTCTTCAGTCAGTTTTTCGGGCTCCTCAATCATCAGGTGTACTTCACATGGCTTTTGTGCAACTGTTTTTATTTGTTCAATTACCGGGATGCCGAAACTGATATTTGGCACAAAACGTCCATCCATAACATCTAAATGAAACCTGTCGGCTTCACTTTCATTTACCATCATGCATTCGTCTTCCAGTTTCAAAAAATTTGCCGCAAGTATTGAAGGAGCTACTATTGCCATTGATGTGATGAGTTGATTGAGTTGAAATGTTGGATTCTTGCTTGGCAAAATTAGCCACTTGTTAACTGATGAACAAATCAACCTCTCAATCAATCAACTTTTCAACTCTCTTCAGTGCCTCCCGGGCTTCAGGAAAGTCTTTATCAAGTTCCACAGCACGCTGGTAATATTCGGCAGCTTGTTGTAACTTATTTATTGTTTCATAACAACGCCCGATCCAGAAATATGCGTCAGGGTCTGTATTACTAACGGTAGCAGCTATACGAAAAATATTCATGGCTGCATCATAATTCTTTTGTTTGTATAAAGCAATACCCTTTTCAATATAGGCATCTGTAAATTTCCAGTCGCGGCTGATACATGAATCGAATGCTATGATGGCCTTTTCGTATTGGACCAGATTAGAATAATAAATTCCTTTGATGAAAAACGGATCGATAAGTGAACGGGTAGAATCGCCTGACAAAACAGTATCGCAAATGGTTACTGCTTTGGGATTTTTGGTTTCGGCGTACAAATGGGCAAGCTCTAATGCAAAAGTGTTTACCGGTTGAAGGGAATATGCTTTCTGTAAAGATAATATAGCGGCAGCGGTATCTTTCGCTTGTGCCAACAATCTTCCTTTTTCAAACCAGGCTTCGAAATCTGAGGAATCATTTTTCAGGAGGGAATCATACAAAGCAATCCCCTGTCGGATATCGCCCGACTGCACATATGCTTCACCCAATAGTCTTTTAAATTCCATTTCCTGTGGAAAAAGAGCAATGCAGTTTTGCAGGAAATGCAGCAGCTCTTTTTCATTACCGAGAATAGACAGGTTAGATGCGTATTTTAAAGCTATTTGAGGGTCTTTTTGTAGTTCCCAGCATTTAATATAGTCTGAACGGGCAATTTCATGAAAATTGTTTTGTGTCAGCAATTCAGCCCTTTCGAAATAGAGCATGGCATTACCGGGAAAGCGTTTAATGCTGTCCGTTAGCGTTGCAAAAGGCGTTTTCTTCAGAATATTTTCTGTGTTGTTATCTCCACTGTCTGACGAATGGCAGGCAGCAAAACAAAAAATAATCAACCCTTCACATATGAAACTGAACCTTAATAAGTTTTTCATACAACAAAACTAAACGATTTGCTTATTTTGCAACCCGATTATTATTGGAACTAATCTGGTAATTGTTAAACAGACTTTATAAAACGGGAGGATATGAAAAAACTGATTGCAAATTTGTTAATTTCCGGGCTGCTTTTTTTATTATTAATGGCATTCAGAAAAAATCAGGGTGTTATTAATAACTTGTCCGTAAAAGCTGTTGACACTTTACAATATCCTTCCGAAACACATTTCAGAAACATCAGGCAACTTACTTTTGGTGGAGATAATGCTGAAGCGTATTTCAGCTATGATGGAAAATGGCTCATATTCCAGCATAAAGATGAAAAAGAAGGGGTGATGTGCGACCAGATGTATATCGGGAAGATCCCAACATCCCCCGCAGAAAAGTTTGAACCGAAAATGATCAGCAGTGGAAAGGGAAGAACCACCTGCGGCTTTTTTACAAAAGATGGCAGGCATGTTATTTACGCGTCCACTTACCTTGGTGGCGATAGTTGTCCGCCGGTTCCTGACAGGCAGAAACTGAAAAGATATATCTGGCCGGTGTATGACAACTATGATATTTTTATGGCAGACCTGGATGGGAAAATCGTTAAGCGGCTTACCAGTACTAAAGGTTATGATGCCGAAGCTACTCTTTCTCCAGACGGAAATAAAATGTTATTTACGTCTGTGCGTGATGGTGACCTGGATCTTTATATGATGGATTTGCAGACTTATAAAGTAAAACGCATCACGCATACACTCGGGTATGATGGTGGCGCATGGTTCAGCCCGGATGGAAAGAAAATCGTTTGGCGGGCATCAAGACCGAAAACACCGGAAGAAATTGCGGATTATAAAAATCTGTTGAAACAAAACCTGGTTGCTCCTACAAACATGGAAGTTTTTGTGGCCAATGCTGATGGAAGTGATGCCAAACAAATTACCAGCTACGGACAGGCTAACTGGGCACCCAATTTTTTGCCGGATGGTAACCATATTATTTTCTGCAGCAATCATGAATATAAAAGAGGTTTCCCTTTTAATATGTATGTTACAGATATTAACGGAAACGGGCTTGAGAAAGTGAGCCATGATAATGGTTTTGATGCATTCCCGATGTTTAGCCCGGATGGAAAGAAAATCGTTTTCAGCAGCAACCGCGAAAACGGTGGCGGAAGAGATATTAATATTTTTATTGCAGACTGGGTGAATTAGTTTGTAGTTTGAAATTTGTTGTTTGTGGGGTAGATTGCATGCTCATTCTTCAAAAATACTTACAATGGATAAAGTTTTGCTCACACTTCATAATGTATTGCGCTGGGTAATTTTGATTTTGCTGGTACTGTCAATAATAAAAAGTTTTTCAGGATGGAAAAGCAAAAAAGCCTTCAGCAATGGCGACAAAAAAATATGGCTGTTTACATTAATCAGCGCACACATCACTTTACTGATTGGCTTATACCAATTATGTGTTGGCAGGTATGGCATTTTTACCACCACCTTGCCGGAAGGAACAAAACTAATGAAAGATGCTTTCTATCGTTTCTTTTGGATTGAACATCCTTTTGGTATGGTCGTATCAGTTATCCTGATAACATTGGGTTATGGCATGGCAAAAAAACCGGTCAGCGATGAAACAAAATTCAAAAAAGCCTTCTGGTTTTTCTTTGTCGCTCTGTTCATTATCCTGGCTACTGTTCCATGGCCGTTCAGGCATATCATAGGAAGGCCATGGTTCCCGGGGATATAACCACATTTGCTTGCCTGGTTTGCAGTCTTGAGTTTACAATTAATAGCAGATTCAGCCATTAACTGTGAAACCGAAACAGCCCGCTCCCTAATCTTTTCCCAGCATAGCTGATAAGGCCATCAACTCTTCATGCTTATACATGTTTTTATCATTGTCAAAACATTTGCTGAATTCTTCAAGCAAAGTTTGAATGATGCGTTCATGACCGATGGGATGGAAATAGGAGGGTACAGGCGGTACCGAAATACGTTTGAAATAATTCTCGACATCTTTATGCGTAAATACCTGTCCGCTGATCGGGTCAATAAAAAATTCAATTTTATTCATCCCGGATTCATGCGAGGGTTTCTCATTGATGTATTCAGGTTTGATATAGGCAAGTATGAATTGCTTTGGGATATTAATTGCTTTCACAGGTATGTCCAACAGTTCTGCCAGGATCAGGTAAAGTATTCCGTTGGCAATAGCATTACCCCTTTTTGTTTCCAGCACTTTATTCATCAGGAATTCATCAGGATGCTGATAACCGACTTCAGTTCCTTTCAGTGCATAATAGTTGTATAAAATACTTGTAAGGACATTGATCTGCTCCAGCGGGGTAAGATAATTGTTCAGTTCCAGCCATATATTCCTGCGCAGTTTCTCCACATCGCCGAGTACTGGCGCTGAAGCCATTTCGGGGTATTGAAATTTGGCAACCAGCATGGCTGCAGTAAGCAGGTCTTTATAGCTGCTGTTTTTCCACCTTTCAAAATCTTCGGTAAGGTCGCGGTAATGCAGTTTGTGGATTAATAATTCAATGCGTTGCTGCACTTCTTCACTAATGGTATTCTCCCATAAATGTTCAAGATTAGGGATGATACCTCTTCCATAGCTGACTATACGATCACTTACGCTCGAAAATACTTCGTGGTCAGGATCATCAATTAAATGAAAGAGTGCGGATATTTCTTTTGTTTCTTCCATACAAAAATGGGTTTGAGGTAGAGTACAAGATGGCTTGCAATAATAATACGGTTACCATAAAAATTTATTGCAAATGCCCTGATAAATTTCGAAGTAAGCAGGATGATTTGCTAATGTTAAATATCCACAGGCTGTGTA
>DATKNN010000031.1:0-20278 GCA_035541355.1 Puia sp.
TATTCTGTTTATCAGTATTGACAAAGCCCTCTAAAACAAAAGCGCCTGATCTTCAATCAGGCGCTTTCAACAAAAAATTTTCTTGCTTATTTCTTCGCAGCAGGTGCAGCGGCTGGGGCAGCAGCGGCTGGGGAAGCAGCCCCGGCAGCAGGTACTGCAGCAGCTGATTCTTCCTGTTTCAATTCACGCGTCAATACTACCGATGCAATGGGAATACGCGGGGAATTCAGTATCTCATAATTCTCCGCTTTCACATCTTCCACTCGTATATTGCCGTTTAACTGAAGGTCAGTGATATCCACTTTGATATTTTCCTGCAAATATTTGGGGAGTGTTTTTATTTTAAGTGATTTCATTTTTGTAATCAGCTTCCCCCCCTCTTTAACCCCTGCAGGAGAGCCTGTAAACTTAATAGGAATAGTAGCGATTACATTTTTGTTTTCTACAAGTTCCAGGAAATCAACATGGATAAGTTCGTCAGTAACCTTATCAAATTGCAGGTCCTTTAAAATGCATTTGTAAGATTTTCCATCCAGTTTAATATCCGCTAACTGGAAATCCGGTGTATATACGATGTTTTTAAAAGCCGCAACAGGCGCTGAAAACTTCACCTCCTGTGCACCCCCGTAAATTACACCAGGCACTTTCCCCTCAGAGCGGATATGGCGGGTGGCTTTTTTGCCGATCTCGGTCCTGAGTTGTCCTTCGATTGTAATTGTTTTCATTTTATATTTTAATTAAAGATTACACTATCTGTTTCTCATCTGCGAGTGAATAAACAAACTGGTTATACTTTTATTTTCATAAGCATTCCTGATTGCTATAGCAAACAATTCTGCTACACTCAGCACCTTGATTTTTGATGCTTCATTTTTAAGCGGAATCGTGTCACAAACTACCAGCTCTTCCAGCACACTGTTTTCAATATTCGCATAAGCGTTTCCGCTGAGAACGGGGTGTGTGCAGAGAGCCCTCACACTTCTTGCCCCTTTTTCTTTGAGTAAACCGGCAGATTTTGCCAGTGTCCCGCCAGTATCGCAAATGTCATCTATAAGAACTATGTCTCTGTCTGTTACATCACCTATTACTACCATACTGGCAATTTCATTTGCCCTTTTTCTGTGTTTATCACAAATCACCATTTCTGCATTAAAAAAAGAGGCAATTTCACGAATCCTGTTTGCACTACCCACGTCAGGGGCCGCAAAGGTAAGGTTTTCCAGCTTAAGTTGTTCTATGTAAGGAATAAAAATTGCGGAGCTATCAAGATGGTCTACAGGTATATCAAAATAACCTTGAATCTGAGGAGCATGCAAATCCATGGTAATTACCCGATCAGCCCCGGCTGCCACCAGCATATTCGCCATCAGCTTCGAACCTATTGCCACACGCGGCTTATCTTTCCTGTCTTGACGTGCATATCCGTAATAAGGAATAACAGCAACTACTTTATATGCAGAAGCTCTCCTGGCTGCATCAATCATGAGTAAAAGTTCCAGCAGGTTTTCAGCCGGAGCACAGGTACTTTGGATAAGAAAAACCATATCCCCGCGAATACTTTCATTGAACACAGGTTGTATTTCGCCATCACTGAAGCGCTGGAGGGTTATTTTTCCAAGTACGTTTCCGAATTGCTGACAAATTTTCTCGGCTAAGTATCTGGATTCTGTGCCTGAAAATATTTTAGCTCCGCTTTGCATAAAAATGGTATGTGTGGCGAAGATATAAATGAAAAGAGAATAGAGAAAAAGAGCTAAAAGAAAATTATTAACCGAGGCTGTGAATAAAACGAAGGAGTGTGATCAGTTTGAATTCTCGGACATTAATGGTTTTAAATTTCGATCTCGTTGCAAATCGTATCTTTTTAATAATAGATACTACAGAATCCGATTAAATTAACAGCTATAAAGGGAAACAATAATTCAAATCCCTTTAATTAAGACGATTACTGAACTAAGACAAGTGGAATTTAATGTCGGAGAAGGTCTCTATTTGGTAACAGAGGCCATCGCTTCCTTTTCCACTCCGGTTTTTTCGATAGCAACACTTTTGGAAGATGAACCACGACCATTAGCGGCATAAAAAACAGCAGAACAAACAAAAATGGAAAAAAATAAAGCAACTATATACATACCTACGCAGAACAAGAAAGATTGCCATCCACCTATGGCTGAAAATGTTTTAGTTTTCATGGAAATTTAGATTTCAGTTTTCAAAAGGTTATGCATTCGGCAGATAAACCTTATTTTTATTAACGAAGTAATACATAAAGTATTATCTGTTTGTTAAAAATAATTACTTCACCTTATCCATGCAAGAGAATAAACACTCGATTAAAAACTGGGCAAAAGATGATCGCCCAAGAGAAAAATTACTAAGTAAAACCCCTATTTCCCTTAGCGACTCAGAGTTATTAGCCATTCTTATTCAAAATGGTACCAGGAATAAAACAGCTGTTGATCTTGCAAAAGAACTTCTTTTATTAAGCAAGAATAACCTTGCTGAACTCGGCAAGCTTTCCTTAAAGGATTTTATGAAGATTAAAGGTATTGGACAAGCCAAAGCCATTACTATTGCTGCAGCCCTTGAACTAGGCAGAAGACGGCAAGCGGCAGGTTCTCTTGAAAAACCAATTATTCGTGAAAGCAGGGATATTGCAGAATATTTACAAGCTCTTCTCCGGGATCATAACCATGAAGAGTTTGCTGTAGTGTTTTTAAACAGGGCAAATAAAATAAATCATATTGAAATTATTAGTAAAGGCGGAATTACCGGTACGGTTGCCGATCCCCGTATTATATTAAAAAAAGCGTTGGAGCAGGAAGCCGTGAGCCTTATTCTTTGCCATAATCATCCTTCCGGAAATTTAAAACCGAGCAAAGCAGATGAAGAGCTAACCTTGAAAATAAAAGAAGCAGCAAAATTTTTAGATATCAGGGTACTGGATCATCTCATTGTAAGCGAAGATGGCTATTTCAGCTTTGCAGATGAGGGTATTTTATAATGAAAATTTTTAAAAAGAGGTATCTAAAAATTGTCACGCCTGTGCAGTCGGTCCGCCAAAATTCAAAGGCAGTTGAACTTCTTCCAGTTCCTGTATCTTTCCATTTGCTGCTTCAAAACGGGATATATTTTCCGTGAGTGCCTTCATAAAACGCTTCGCATGTTGCGGAGTAAAAATAATTCTTGATTTCACTTTACTCTTCGGCGTTCCGGGCATTACATTCACAAAATCAATCACAAATTCAGCATGGCTGTGTGTAATGATAGCAAGATTTGCATACTCCCCTTCGGCCATATCTTCTGAAAGTTCAATATTGAGCTGGTTACTGGGTTGCTGTTCCGACATAGAAAATATTTAAGGCAAGATATATAAAATTCTTTCTCTTTTAGGGAAACAAAATGACTAAGGCATTCATGTCAGTAATATTTAGACTTTAAAATTCAAATGTAAAAAGTATGTATTTGGCAATTTTTGAATCCATATAAATTTTCATCTTGAGGCAAAAGTATGCTCCAAGCTTATAAAAAAAGCTACTTAACAAATATTGCGTTAAGTAGCTTTTCACAAAATAAATATCATTTATTTACCTTGGTCCTACATAGCTGTAATGCTCCTGAAAGCTTGTACGATGTGGGGTTATAACAGTTGGTTGGTCCATCCAATAATTCACATCCATGCTGCCATCTGATGAATTCCATTTATTAAGTCCACTTGGATCTATTTCTGCAGAACGTCCGTTGCTAGAAGGCTGCCCGTACACATTAACTACACTTATTATTGTTCCGTCTCCTGATGGATCAAAATTGAATTGAACACCAAAAGCTCCATAGTAAGAGAGTCCTCCATTATTTAAAATAGAATGATAAACACCACCAATAGCTTTGTCAAAAAGCTGAACACTATTTGCTCCTGCAGTTATAAGATAAACATCCATAGGATAGTTACCAGTAAGTGCACTATTAGCTTTATCAACCATTGTTCCTGTCACTTTGTAATGCCCATCATATTTATTTCTTACTGCAAAAAAGTTAATTTCTGTCCCAAAATTTGAACTAACTGATGCAGATGAAGCTGAAGTAATTGTTAAAGGAAGCGCATAATCGGCACTAAAATCAAATGCTGAGGAATTCAGCAATGATACATGAACATAAGCCTGCGTTTGCCCTTTTTTGATAATAACAGAAGACGGAAAACTATAATTTGATGCATCGGGTATCTGATAATCTGTATTATTAGCATTATTAAAGGAATCCAGATACGCTTGTGGACTGACAGAAACGTTCACTGTAATATCTTGAGACGCAGGTCCACCAGGTCCGTAAATTACTATAGCATCAAAGCCTGCGGTACCTCCAAAAAAATCTGTTCCTGTAAATGAAAACTGATACAATGGAAATGGTGTTGTTGTAGCCCCATACCCCGCTCCACCACCCGAAGGGCCTCCATTATCCTGAAAAGCAACTACATTGGGTGTGTTACGACCATATAAAGGAGGAAGGTCCGAATCTTTTTCCTTTAAACAGGAAGAAAAGCTGATGCTTAGCATTATTAGTATGCTATAAAAAGCGATATATTTTTCTATTACTCTATTTTTTCGCATATCATTTTTTTTACAGTTCTGAAATTAGTGTGCCCAGAAAATGGTGGATGTAAACACGCTTATACCTTGAGGAACATTAGTTCCATTAGTTTGTGTTTCAGTATCCGGGTAAGGCAACCTAGTAGGTAGCTTATCAGGCCTGGTACCCTGCGATTGAGTTGATGTAAACGATCCATAGGGATCGCTTGATCCGGAAGGAGTATTAAAAGTAGGCCCCGAAGTTGCCGGATAGCCGGTTCTGCGATATTCATTCCAGGATTCCTGACCATGAATAAAGTTTAAAGCGATATATTTCTGCGTTATGATGGCTTCAGTCTGCTGGTCTGCTGTTGTTGCTAAATTGAAATTCACCAAATAACTGGAAGCATTATCAGCAAGGTATTGAGCTTCATCCGCAGCTGGATTCAAATTGGAAGCTACACTATTAGATGGGTCTTTATACAAGTAAGTAAAGGATGCCAGGATACCGTTATTAAAATCTGTAGCTGCATCCTGATTTAAGATACCCCTGATATCTGCTTCTGCCTGCAAAAAATCACTTTCTGCCAGTAACATCAATGGTTCTCCCATATCAGGGCCTTTCATGATTCCAATTGCACCTCCCAAACCAGTGCCGCTACCACCACCTGAATACCAGGCTCCGGCATTAGAAGGAGAAGTAAGCGTATTATTTGGAGGCAAAAATCCCAATGAGTTTACAGGAGTTTGAGGAAAAGCATAATAAATAGCTTTCCCACGGAATGTATCCAGTAATTTGTGTCCATCGTAATAACCAAAAACATAGGTTGATGGAATCCAAGCGTTCCCTTGCCTTGACCCAGTATAACTTGCTACCCAAGAATTCCATGAAGGGCTAACTTGTCCTGAAGCCAATTTATATCCAGGGTTTACAACAGCGTCATCAGTTAAAAAACCATCTGAAGAGAAATTAGTATTAGCAAATTGGGCAGCAGCAGACGCTCTTACAATTAAACGAAGCTTTAGTGTATTTGCAAATTGTTTCCATTTTGTCATATTACCACCAAACAAAGGGTCTGTACCCGAAGTTAGGGCAGTTGGGGCAACTGTAGCTGCCTGACCATTGTTGATTTCTATAATAGCTGAATCTAAGAGTGACGCTAAACTCACATAAATATCTGAGGCCTTGTCATATGTAGGTCTTAAATTATTATTACCTTGTAAAGCTTGAGTATATGGAACATCATTAAATTCATCTACCAGCAACTGGAAAATATAAGCTTCCATCACTTTGGAACTTGCATTATAATAAATATTTGCATCACTACCTTGTGTAGAGTTAATAATAGTCTGAAAGTTTTCCAAAGTAGTGTATCCAAAACTCCAATAACCATCTCCAGCAGAAGTAGTATAATTATAAGTCCATGAAGCGCCAAACCCTCCATAACCCCCTGCATTGGCTGCATAACCTACGGTTTGCGACCCGTAGTCATTTAAAGAAGAAACTAAGCTCGCCGTATTTACAATTGCTAAAGGCAAAATCAAATTAGGACTCGAGCTTGTAGGGGAATTAGGATTGTTATTAATATCCAGGTATTTTTTGCAAGAACTACCCCACAATCCAATAATTATAATCAGAAACAATAATATTTTTTTCATATTCGATAATATTAAGTAATAATTAAAAGTTAACAGACAGGTTGAAACCAAAATACCTTGAAGGCGGTGGTTGATAGCCAGTTAATCCAATACCATTAGATTGGTTTCCGGCATCACTGTAATCCGGGTCTGTATATAAATTATCCTTAGGTAACCAAATAAGCAGGTTGCGGCCTACCAGGCTTAATGAAGCGGACTTAATTGCTTTTGTTGCTTTAAGCACTGATTGTGGCAGGTTATAGGTCAAAGTCAATTCCCTTAATTTCCAGAATGCCCCGTTAGTAATATAGTTAGAACTTACATTATAATTTTCCGTAGCATCTGTCCAAAAACCACTATTCCCATTTCCATTCTCGCTGATCAGTACAGTTGTATTATCTACCCATTTTCCTGTTCCATCCTGGTATGTAGAGTTAGGGAATACAAACCGTTGACGGTTAAATTCTACTGTACGGATACCCATTCCCGACCAATCCATATCAAACCCGATGTTATTATAGCGTTTATACCCTCCTCTATATTCAAGAACAGCAGCAAGTGTAAATGCTTTATAAGTAATGGACGGGTTAAAGGATAATATATTTCTTGCATTAGCATTGCCTAATGGAACCAACACGCCACTATTAACAACAGGCATACCAGTTTCAGAATTTACAACCACTTTTCCGTTGTGTCGTACATAATCATATCCATAAAGCTCTGGCCATTGAAAGTGAGGAACTGCATAAGACCCAGTTGCGCCATAAGTAGCTAATGGTAGCCTATCAAGTCCCGGGGTAATAGATAAAGCCACATTACTGTTATAAGTGTAAGTAGTTCCAAGGCTGATATTCCATGATTTGTTATTAATTAAATTAAATTTCACAGATGTTTCCAACCCTTTGGATTCTGATTCACCTACATTAGTTAACAAACTACCGAATCCAGACGACCAAGAGACACTGGTTGTTAATGTTTGATTGGAAGTACGCTCGTCATAATAAGTAATAGACGCATCAAGCAGGTTGTGGAATAACCTGAAGTCTGTACCGATTTCCCAACTGTTTGTGAACTCTGGTTTTAAGTCCGAAGATATTAAGGAAGAGCTTATTGCATAACCGGCTACTCCATTATATGGATACCCATTTCCCTGGCCAAAAGTAGGCAGCAAGGAATATGCCCCATAAGGATTAGCGTTAGGGCCTAAATTAACCTGGCCCACTTTAGAAAGGTTACCTCTTATTTTTAAGTAATCTAACCAGCTAACATCACTTAATGACTTAACAGCGTTAGTAACAATCAAAGAAGCATCCACTTCAGGATAGAAGAAAGCACGGTTGTTGGGGTTTAAAACTGAAACTATATCCTCGCGGCCTGATGTATGCAGGAAAAGGAATTCGTCCCATCCTAACTGAACATCATAGTAAGCCCCAAATTGTCTTGCTTTGAAATAACTGTTACCGGCTGAAGGATAGTTCAACGTATTACTTAAATTATATAGACCACTTTGTACAAGACCTCCTATTGATGCCCCTAAATTATCCTGGGCATCTTGTTGGAAAGCTACACCTCCAATTGCATTAAGAGACAGATTACCAAACCTTTTCTGTACAATTGCTTTCAGATTTTGTGTTACCTCATTGTAATATTGGCTTGACTCGGCATAGCTACCAGCAATAGTGGTTTTAAAACCACCGCTGGATGCAGTTGCATAAGAAGTATATACAAAAGAATTAGTATATACTTTATTGGTGCTTGTCTTCATAGTAAGACCTGTAGAAGACATCAAATCCAACCAGCTGAATGGCATATAATGTAATTCCAGGCTACCGGTTATATAATCATTATTTGTAAGCTCGCGGTTATTAGCAGCAGTAAAATAAGGATTAGGATACCATGGGTTATAATAGCCATTGGGGTTGGCATATTCATTGTTCTGCCAGTCTTTAAACTTAGTAATGGGAACATTTCCCGGCATGTTCAAAAACTGGTCGTAAATAGCCGCTACGGCAGGGGTAACATCATACCTGTTTTGTAAATACGACAAACTGTAATTGACACGAACTTTATTACCAACCTTTCTCATACCGTTAAATCTTACCGATGCCCTGGTAAACTTGTCTCCAAGCATGGTGCCTGTAGTTTTCAGGTACTGGCCGGCAAGGTAAAAAGAAGACCGGTCATCGGAAGAAGCCAATGAAATATCAGTTTGATTGCTTAATCCTGTTTGCCAGAATTTATTCCTGTCATTAAAATATTGGTAAGGGGCCATCAGTTGGTCACCATTTTCCAATGGATTTCCCAAAGGTCGCATGGTACCATCAAATTTGGGTCCGTACGATTCATTTTCAAGAGGTGAATAATAAGGATTTCCTAAAGTATCGGTACCATATCCGCTACCCCCGGATCCATATTGTTTTTGTGTTTTTGGATAGAAGGCCACCTGCTCAAAAGTAACTGTTTGGCCTAAATGTATGGATTGTGTGCCAGGCGCCGGACGTTTCGTTGTAATGACCAACGCTCCGTTGGAAGCCTGAGAACCATAAAGTGCAACTGAAGAAGGACCGTTTAAGATATTAACATTATCTACATCCTCAGGACTGATATTGGTCAACAAATCACTGGTTACCACGTTTCCGTCTACAATCAACAAGGGCTGATTGTTACCAGTAAAAGATCTTTGTCCACGAAGAAGTATTCTGAAACTAGGATTAACACCACCACCTGTCGCCATAACCTGTAGTCCCGGTGCTTTTCCAGCCAGGGCCCCGGCTAGTGTTGTTGGTTTGGCTTCAGTAATATTGGCTGCAGTTATTGTTGTAGAAGCAAAACCCTGTTGACGTTTACTAACCTTTGTACCGGCAACAGTTGTTACGACCACTTCAGCCAAATTTGACTCTTTGCGGGAAACCTTAATTGCCAGGTTAGTTTGGCCTGCTACCTGAACTTCCAGGTCAGTAAACCCTGTTCCGCTAACCACTAAAGTTGCAGAGGCAGGTACTTTCATCTGAAAATAACCGTCTGCATCAGCTGCAGTACCAGCTTTAGATCCCTTTATCTTAACTGTTGCAAATGGAACTGGCTGACCTTGCTGATCTGTAACTCTACCGGTAATCGTTTTGGTCTGTGCAAATGTTGATACTGAAATCCACATCAACACTGCAAAGAGTGATAGAAATTTTCTCATGTAATGTGTGTTTTAGTTAAATATTCGAAAACAACAATAGACTAGTTCCCTATCTATCGTTTGATAAAAGCCAAATTAAACTGATCAAAAAATCAGCGATGTTTTTAGTAGGTTACAATTAGGTGGTAGAATAAAGTTTAATGCACTAACTGAAATTTGGTTTAGCAAAGAATAAGTTATTATTGTCCCTAAAAGACAAAACATTTGTTAAAATTGCTGCAATTAAAAAGAAAAAATATTACCAGCCAAAAATAGTTTGAAATTTTATTTCGGACTTCCTATTTCCCTGAATCTCATCTAAACCTGAACCCAGGGTGTTCTGATTAGCGTATATCGTCTGCGACCATCTCAACCAAGCTTCAATATGTATCCTTTCCAGTTTTTTATTGCGAGATAATTTTTTAAAATTATAATTGAGATTAATATAATACCTAAATCCTTTTCCGTAAAAAGCAGGAATTGAATAGTTATATAAAACATCATTTTCATATACATAAATGCGCGAATTATATCCATCAGTTTCAAAATACTGAAGCCTCAAATTGCCTGAAACACTTTTTAAAAATGGGGAATAGAAAAAATCTGTTAGTATGGTAAAACCTTGTTCATAATCAGCCGCATCCCGGTCATACCATAATAATTCAATCCGGTTTCTCAGTTCTAATTTTTTATTAATACGAATTTGCATTTCAGTCCGCCAGTCCTGCTTGGGTATAAATACAACATGATGTGTCATAAAATTTAGATCTGACAAGTTTTGATTTTTACTTTCATTTTTATACCGGGTATATATATTGAAATTTTTGTTGGATTTATATTCTAATTGGATGAAATAATCCCGTCCCGAACCCGGCGCATCTACCTGGTATTTTAGCCAGGGAAATTTATAAATATCAACATACGCCTCAACAGACCACCCCGCAAAAGGATGAATTGAAATACCCGAATAAAACCCTTTTTCATTGTTTACTGCTGTATTTTCTGTAAAAGCATTTGCGTATAACGATTGGTATGCGCTGCTGATGTTGCGGTAAATGAACGAAACATCTATAACAGGTGCTACACTAATCAAAGCTCCATTAACCATGGCATAATGAAAATTTTTATCTACGGCAGTTTCGCCAAAAAAATGTATGTTCTGAAATACAAAACCGTAATCAATGCTTTCATTATTCCATGTCTTACCTTGTAATGAAAATAAATTATATGGCAGGTCTTGTTTTTGAATATTTTTTGAAAACCGATAATTCATCATGTTTATACCCACCCGATAATTTTTTTGCACAAAAACAAGATTACCTCCAAATGCGATTTGAGTGAGAATATTTCGGTCAGCTATCTCTGCTGAAGTTCTGTGGTAACCCGAACTTTCAAATGAACTAACATATTCATCGCTCTTCAAAGTATCTGCAACCAGGTTAGCACTAATTTTTCTGAATGACCCAAAAACAGTGATCTCCCAATTTTTTTTATAAAGAGTGATGCCCGCACCGCGATGAAAATTAAATTCCCCTGATGAATTATAGGGCCTTAAAACTGCAGATTGCCTTTTTATTGCCAGTACATCCGCACTTTTGGTAAAAGCAAGGCTCTGCCATTGTATTAGCCCTTGCCCCAGGTTTACGGTAAAATCACCCAATGCCAGCGATTTGATAATACCTATATTTTTCGTGAAGAAATGAATGGAATAAAAATCGAAGCCATATTTCTGCGCCCCGCGGAAAAACTGCTCACCGGCATCTTTGTCGCCAAGCAGGCCAAACTGCATGAGGTTTTTGTATTCATATTTATACCGAAAGAAAATTTTCTGAGGGCTTCCAAGATAATAAGAGGATGAATCAGTCGGTTTAAAATAGCCGTGGGCCTTCTCAATCTGTTGCGAAACCCTTACGAGTAATGAATTATTCCCCTGTTTCCATCTTTGTTTCAGGGTTTCCTGCAAAAAGTTTTCGTTGTTCACTGTTACAAATGACAGTACATTTTTTATGGTATTAATATCCCACCCGGGAATTGACTGTAGTTCGTATATGCTCAAAAATTTTCCAAAAATTCTCCGGTAACTTAAAAAATTCTGTACTTGCAAGCCTGTTAATAACTGTAAATCTTCCAGGTCTGTTTCCTCTGCCATGTTTAAATCGACCGGATGTTTTCTGAACGCTTCCAGCCGCTGCCAGTAAAAATCATCATTCGTTTCCGCATCATTTTTCTCCGTACTATTTTCAATTTCCTGCTCTTTTATTGGTGATGAAAGCTCATTATTCTGAGCAAATGAATTAATGCCCAGTAACCAGAAGAATAATATGATGAATTGTTTCTTTATCAAATTATCCTTTTTTTCCGAATTGATACATCATTAAGAAACCCGGGGTAAAACCCAGCTGGGGGTGGTAACTAACGGCAATATCTATCCTGAAATTATTCCACAATAATCCTATGCCAGCATAAGGAGAAGCCGTCTGTGTTTCAACACCGGCACGGGCAAAAAACTGTTTGGCAAAAATATATTGCAGTACTGCATTTACATTGACCGTTTTATTTTCTTCTTTTGCTATTTCGGCACTTACAAAAACCTGCTTTGAAGCTTCATACCCTAGTCCAATATTATATAATGAGGCCAGCTTTTCTCCTGTTGCTTTTCCGAATTTGCCACCAACCGGGTTGTAAGCATGTATTCCGAGATGTATTCTTTCTGTTACATGGAACATCGAAGCAAGTTCAAAATTCACCGTACTCATGGAACCATAATTTGCTATGAGCACATGGTAATAGTTGAACTGCACTCCTATATCCACCATTTTCCCAAGCACCTTGCCATAAGCAATCCCGATTTCTGATTCATTATAGTCACTATAACCGAAATAATTTGCCTGTAAACCCATACCGCCTGACGAAAAAGGGAATGTCACCGCCAAAGAATACAAACTGGTCTCTTTCAATAAGAACCTTTGCTCACTGTAAACAGCAATATTTATGCTTTGATAAGAAGATAATTCAGCCTGGTTATCGGTAAACGAAAAAGCATCGGCAAATGCTTTGCTGTAGGTTGTTGCATGAACGTAATGTGCACGAACAGGCGAATGAACAATTTGTCCAAAGCAGTGTAGCGAAATAACGGATAAGGCTAACTGCGAGAATATTTTTCTCACCCAGTTAATTTTGTGGAAAGTTATTTTGTGCTAAAGTTTTCAACAATACCCTTTTAGGGTTAATGGTTTTTCGTTTCAATAGCAATGAATATTACCTTTGCGCCATGCAAATTTTAGACGGGCAATCCACATCAATCGCAATAAAGGATGCGCTTAAAATAAAGGTAGCGCAACTGATTACTGAAGGTAAAAAAGTGCCTCACCTTGCAGCAGTTCTGGTAGGCAATAATGGCGCCAGCGAAACCTACGTGGGCGCCAAAGTAAAAGCCTGCGCAGAAATCGGCTTTAAATCTTCATTAATACGCTTAGAAGCAGACATCAGCGAAAACAAATTGCTGGGCGTTATTGATGAGTTAAATAAAAATATGGATGTAGACGGCATATTGGTTCAGCTTCCGTTGCCAAAGCATATTTCAGATGAAAAAGTGATTAATGCAATTGATGTTGCCAAAGATGTGGATGGTTTTCACCCGGTCAGTATCGGGCGAATGGTGCAGGGGCAGCCTTCTTTTATACCCGCAACACCGCATGGAATTATGCTGTTGCTCGAGCATTATAAAATTGACACTAAAGGAATGCATGCCGTTGTAGTAGGCCGTAGTAATATTGTTGGCAGGCCAATCAGCATTTTATTAAACAGTAATTCAAACCCGGGAAATTGTACCGTTACTGTTTGTCATTCGCACACAAAAAACCTGAAAGAAATATGCCTTCAGGGAGATATCATTGTTGCCGCTTTAGGGAAACCCGAATTCGTTACAGCCGATATGGTAAAAGATGGGGCTATCATTATTGATGTAGGGATCACCCGTGTTCCGGATGCAGGCAAAAAAAGCGGCTACTCTATAAAAGGCGATGTGAAATTTGATGAAGTAGCCCCTAAATGCAGTTATATTACCCCTGTTCCCAAAGGTGTGGGGCCAATGACAATTGCTGCACTGATGAAAAATACTTTTAAAGCTTGTGTGGAAAATAATTAGCTGATGGCTATATGCCATTCACTGTAATTACAATAAGGGGTGGTAATTGAAAGTTTGACACTTTAGGATACTAGCTTCAGTTTTTCATAGCATCATCGTTGCGTCGCAATCACTTCGTCTTTTTATCCTTTGCGCAACTGTTGTTTTTACCCGGGGTTTTCCAAGACAAAAATCTTTAAAATTCATTTATTTTGCAACCAATGCAAATTATCACCGGCAATAAAATGCAAGTGCTTCCTGTAATGGAAGCCTTTTATACATTACAGGGTGAAGGGTTTCACCAGGGCAAAGCTGCGTATTTTATCCGCCTGGGGGGCTGTGATGTAGGTTGTGTGTGGTGCGATGTGAAAGAAAGCTGGCAAGCAAACAAGCATCCATTGTTGGAAGTTGATGAAATTATAGCGCAACTTGTCAGCAACCTCAAGTCTGAGATCAGAAGTTCCGGATCATCAGAAAACAGTCATCCAACAGCTAACATTGCAGTAATAACAGGTGGCGAGCCTTTGATGCACGATTGTACGGCACTCACAAAAGCCTTGCATAATGCCGGCTTAAGAACTCATATCGAAACATCAGGCACACATCCATTGAGCGGCGATTGGGACTGGATTTGCTTTTCCCCAAAAAAATTTAAATCACCGTTACCTGAAATTTATAAGTCCGCTGATGAATTAAAAGTGGTAATCTATAACAAAAGTGATTTTGAATGGGCAGAAAAAAATGCATCGCTTGTTTCTTCTGCATGCAGGTTGTTCCTGCAACCAGAATGGAGCAAATCATCGGTCGTTATTCCGATAATTATTGATTATATCAAGCAAAACCCGCACTGGGAGTTTTCTTTGCAACTGCACAAATATATTCATGTTCCATAAGCAGCAGGCCGAGCAGCATTACTGTAGCACAAGTGTGCGACGCAACTGAAGAGGAACAGCGTTACCAATGCCGGCCGCAAAAGAATCAACTAAAAAAATCAGAGCGTACTTATCATTTCTACGTCTTCCTCTTCTACTTTTTCTACAGAAGCCTGATAGGCGATGGATTTTCGTCCGAACCTGAAAACTGAAAATGCAGTAATGGCACAACAGGCCATCACCCCTGTCATCGGCAAAGCCGTATGGTTCTGCAAAAAACTCACTAACGCTGATGAACATGCGCCAATACCCATCTGGATGGCGCCCATTAATGCAGAGGCGCTTCCGGCATTATGTCCGAATGGTGCCAATGAAAGTGCGGAAGAATTTGGAAAAGTGAACCCCTGGCAACACAGAAAAACAAATATCAGGAAAATGGTACTGAATAATTCACTCAACCCAAAAAGCGTCAGTAAAAAAAGAATAATACCCGTAACGCTTTGACATAATAATGCTGCATTAATAATCTGTTCACTTTGATATGTTCTCAGCATAACACTGTTAAGCTGGCTGGAGCCGATAAGGCCCATGGCTATTAATGCAAATATCCATCCATACTGCTTTTCACTCACTCTGAAAATTTCCATAAACACATATGGCGAACCACCGATATATGCATATAATCCTGAAGCTGCAATGGCACCGGTCAATGCATAAGTGTAAAACTGCGGATGCTTTATAACGCCTGCAAAATTATTGAGTATGGGTTTTGGCTTCAGTGAAAAAGCCGGATCCGGCTTTTTGCTTTCCGGCAACAAAAAATAAATCCCAGTTAATATAATAATGTTCACCAGGATGAGCATCATAAAAACATATCGCCATCCTAACATCGCTGTTACATAACCACCTAATGTAGGAGCAATAATCGGAGACACTGCAACCACCAGCATTAGGGTAGAAAATATTTTCGCGTTGTCTTTTACTTCAAACAGGTCGCGTACAACCGCACGGGCAGCCACCATACCTGCGCATCCGCCAAGCGCTTGCAATAACCTTAATATTATCAGTGCATTTACAGAAGTGGCAAAAGCACAACCAACAGAAGCTACGAGATAAGCAAGCAAACCAAAATATAGAGGTTTCTTTCTTCCATATCTCTCCAGCAGCGGGCCATATAATAATTGCCCGGCAGAAATGCCGATAAAAAAGCTCGACAATGAAAGTGAAACCTGTGCAACGGTTGAATGTAATCCTTTAGCGATATCGGGAAAGGCGGGAAGGTACATGTCGATTGAAAACGGCCCGATGGCAGAAAGAAGCCCGAGAATAAGAATCAGGTAAAATTTATTTTTTGCCGTTTTGGTCATAAGCCTGCAAAGCTACTGAACAGCGCCATTATTCAAGAATATGATACTGATAAAACCGGCAAAAAATTGAAGACGCCATGAAAATAACTCCATGCCCTATAACTTCTTTAACATAATCACCAGTATCCTGGGAACAGATGTCCTGTCGTCATCATCGAAATATTCATTTATATCTGCAATTTCCAGGCCTTGCTTTTTAGCGGACTGAATAAAATCAGAGATATGATGCGTGTAACATTCAACGATGTGCAAGCCTGTTTCAGTTTCAAATCTTGCTTTGGATCCCGAATATTGTTTGAAAGGATGTAGTTCACCTATGTAAACATGCCCATCTGCATTCAACATTGCGGAAACGTTTTCAAAAATGTGGTCAAGGTTTTCGATATGTTCCAATACCAGGCTAAAAGTAACCAGGTCATATTTCCCCTCTGCGAAATGCCATACCCCATTAATATCGGCCTGCCTGAAAACAACATTTGATGAAGTAATTTTTTGTTTTGCTTTCACAAGCATTTCATCGGAAAAATCAACAGCAGTAACGTGCCTTGCCTTTTTTGCCAGCCATTCGGTGTTTTTACCTGTACCACATCCCATTTCAAGGCAGGTAGTAAAAAAAATATTTTCCAGGCTTTTGCGTAAAGCAACCGCTTCCATATCTCTTGTCTTATTCTCGTTACTGTCGTACTGGGAAGACCAATTATTATATGCATTACGGGTATCCATATTTGTTAGTCATCTACTGGTTTAATATTTCCTTCATTTTATGGCCGATAGCAAATCTTCTTGCATACACCAGCCTGTAACCTCCTGCATCGAAAAGATATTTATAGGCAGAAGCCCTCCCTTCCGTGTTAATGCGTGCCCCAAGCCAGGCCATGCTGATATTCCACTTGGCAGCATTATAACCCGCTGCCAGCCTGAAAATATAATTGCCCCATACGCCTATTTTAGTATCCTTACTGTTACCAATTTCCCTCGAATAACTGTAATTAACCCCTACATTAAATGAACCAAGCAGAAAGTAATTGCGTGCAATCACTAACATGTATGCATAACCGAAGCTTGGGCCAATCTCGAACAAATGCATTTTGCGAATACGGAGCTTTGAATAATTTGAATCAGCCAGACTGGGTATAAAAGAACTGTCGCCATTGATAGCAACGTAACAAGCTTCAGCTCCTATCAAGAATGAGCCTGCCGATTTTTTTTGCCATGCGTTTTGCGAAAGGGCTGCACCATAAGAAAATTTCTTATCGTTCAACACCCGATAAAAACCGAGCCCAACTATTTGTGAGCCTACATCCGGGCGAATAAAGTATCCATCACCATTAGCAGTGCCCGTACCTTGTGGGGTAAGATAATATCCCCTGCTGAAGCTGGCTACTGCATCAATCGTCCATTTTCTCTTATATAACCTTAACTGGAGATCTGTGAAATTCGTTGGGCCTTTCCTGCTTTCAGATTTCAGAAAATTTAATCCCCGTGAATAACTGAACGATAAAGAACGATAAGTAAAACCCAATCCAAGACTGGGCACAGTATTGGCATGATAGCTCATACTTTTCAGATCTGTGCCCGGCACCAGTTTCAATACTGAATATTTTCTTGACAAATACGCACGCACTATGAAAACACCTTTGTACGATTTATAATAAGTGGTATCATGATCGGGTTTATAGCTTTGTGCCGACAGCGAAGAAAAAAGTAAAAAACATGTTAGTATTGATAGGAAGGTTCTTTTCATACTTCAATATAACAAATTCCTATTATTGAAGTGTTGATTCCCAAAAAATGGAAATGAAATCCAAGGTTAATAGGGATAGTGGGTGTCAGTTGGGCAGCCTTTTTATAGTTTGTATCTTTTCTACAATCAATTGCAGTTTATCTTCGGTCAGGTCATTTTTTACGAGGTAATCAAATGCCCCGTTTTCCATTGCAATAATCGGTATATGAATTTCTTCCTGCCCTGAAATGAATACCACAAAAGTATCCGGGCTGAATTCTTTAACTTCAGCAAGCACATCAAATCCATTCATCGGTTTCATATAGTGATCAAGCAAAATAAGGTCCGGTTGAAGCACCAGGCTATTGATACAATCTTTTCCATTGTCAAAAAGATAAATATTTTTCAACCCGATATTTTTCAAATGATAATGTATTAGTTGAAGGCTGAAGGGATCATCATCAACAAGGAAGGTACAAAAAGGATAATCTTGGTTCATAATGGCCTGGATTTTATGCCCGTTTATCAGGAGCAACTCTTAACAAAACGAAATTCCGCCTCCTTTAGTGTGAACCGTGCATAAGCATCCGGTTTATCCACCAAAGCTTCAGTATTTTTACCAATTTCATTCGTAATTCACCGAATGAATAAATAGCTGGCTTTTAAACTGCCAATGCATTTTCTTTCGCTTTTATCCTGGTTGTATAATGCAACACCGCAAAACGTGAAAATATTTCACAGATAAGAAACTGTAACGTTTAGGAATAACTGTACCATAATTTAATAAGGTCATGAAAACCCAATGCCTCAACATTATCCGCTCACTTTTTTTCCATTGTTCATTACAGTCACAAAAGTATGTGCCCGGTATAAAGGCCGGAACTCTTTTTTAATATCAATTCAAAAACAAAGAAGGCTAGGTATCATGGGTGAATGGCAGCATTAGCTCAACCGATAAAGGCGGGTTAATATTTACAGATACAATTAAGTTCAGTAATAAATTTCAGGTATACAATACCGTTATTTTCAAAACCAGCCATAGACAAAGCTGATAGAGCGAAACCACCATCCGACGAACCAACTTCCGTACAACATGGCGTTTCTTTATTCGTATTATCGGATGATAAAACAGACCATCGCTTTTCAAGTCATTTTTTAAAACAATTAAGGAGCAAAAACTGCCAAATACGGGGAATTACATATAACCTTAACGACATGAGAGCTTCCGAAATATTCAAACTTAACGATAAGGAAGTCGACGCGGCGTATATCGCATCATCAAACGGCAGAAAAAATTCCGGATATCAAATGATCCAATGTAGCCGCTTCAACTTAAATCGAGCATCGAAAATATCAATGCAGTACTCACCGGCATCCAAAATTGTTACTGCCTTGTCAGCATGTTAATTCGTTTGGAAATTAGATATTAAAGTTATCAGGAGAATGTCTCTCAGACTTTAAATTCTGTTACTATAAACAATCAGGTACACCTGGCGCAAATAAAATCTAAACTATTTTTTCTGGCTTAGAGCAGGTCAATTATAAATCGTATCTTAAATTCTCATTAAACAAAACATGCCTGAAATATCTTCTTCAAAAACCAAACTGGGTTTATGGGCAACCACTTCTTTAGTAGTTGGCAATATGATTGGCGCAGGCATTTTTTTAATGCCGTCAGCATTAGCTGTATATGGCGGTATTAGCTTATTAGGTTGGATATTCTCCGCATTCGGCGCTTTTTTAATGGCAATAATTTTTAGCAGGCTTTCAAAAAAACTGCCCGGCATTAACGGAGGACCATATGCATATACCAAAGCAGGCTTTGGTGACTTTATGGGTTTCCTGGTTGCATGGGGGTACTGGATTTCTACCTGGTGTACTAATGCGACAATCGCTGTTTCATTTGTAAGCGCTTTGAGCACTTTCGTTCCAGTACTTAACGGAACACAAATGACTAATGAGATAGCGGCAGTCGGCACCGGCCTGGCTGTCATCTGGTTTCTAACGTGGATCAATACACGGGGAATTGTCGCTTCCGGTAACATGCAGCTGATTACTACTGTATTGAAATTGCTTCCGCTGGTGTTGGTAGCCATAGCCGGTTTATTTTTTATCAATACAAAAAATTTTATCCCATTCAATATCAGTGGCGGCTCAAATTTTAATGCCATCACGGCGACGGCGACCATGACGTTGTTTGCATTTCTCGGTATTGAGTGCGCAACAATTCCCGCTGGCACTGTGAATAACCCTGAAAAAACAATTCCCCGCGCAACGATTGCCGGCACTCTCATCACCACGTTTGTTTATATTCTGGGAACCATAAGTGTGCTCGGCATTATTCCTGCAGCCAGTTTGCAAAAATCCGTAACCCCTTTTGCTGACGCTGCCACAAAAATTTTCGGCAGTAACTCACGGTATTGGATAAGCGCAGGTGTCGCTATTGCCGCATTTGGCGCTCTGAACGGATGGATACTGGTACAGGGACAAATTCCTTATGCTATTGCAAAAGATAAATTATTCCCGGGCATTTTTGGGAAAGAAAACAAATACGGCGCACCGGCAAGTGGAATGCTAATCGGAAGTTTGCTGGTTTCCCTGATTATGATGATGAATTATACTAAAGGCCTGGTTGAACAGTTTAAGTTTTTGATACTTCTTTCTACACTAACATCCCTTGTGCCTTACCTGTTTTCTATGGCATCATACATCGTTGTTAGGATCAAACAAAAGAAAATCGATAACACAAACTGGCTTTCCTCCATAATCATTTCTATCCCAGCATTTGCATTTGCGTTTTGGGCTATTGCAGGTTCAGGACAGG